>DATHDP010000085.1:0-55050 GCA_035318985.1 Chitinophagaceae bacterium | reverse complement strand
CGTTACTATCAAGACTTGCTACGGGCTTCGACCCGACATCTTTTATTTCCTTAATAGTCCCGTCTTGTGCTTGTGAAATGACAAATGAGCTCATTATAAAAATGAGGAGTATTATTTTTTTCATAATAATTGCAAACTTTTAAATTGTAAAAGGAATCCTATCACAACATTTATGCCCGTCGAATCAGTTCTACTTCTTTAATGCGTCTCTTATTTCACGCAATAGCAAAACATCTTCGGGAGTTGGAGGCGGTCCTGCCGGCACTTCTTTTTTCTTTAACTTATTCATGCCTTTTACGATAAGAAAGAGTATAAATGCAATTATTATAAACTTAATGACAGCAGCAATAAATTTTCCATAACGAACAGCACCCCATGTAAGCTTGTCGAGGTCTTGTGCATTGGCTGCTTTTAGCGCAGGTTGCAGGAGTAAAGGAGTAATAACATCATCGACTAAAGATGAAATGATCGCACCAAAAGCACCCCCGATAATAACAGCAACAGCTAAGTCAACTACATTGCCTTTCAAAGCAAAATCTCTGAATTCTTTTAGCATTCCCATAAAAAAGGTTTTTGTGAAAAATGTACTTGTAATCTATGCAAAATCTGCTGAATTTCTGTTCTATTTTTTCAACCCGGGAAACTTCATATCAAGACCTTTCAACAATTCATATATGGCTGATGCAATAATAAATTCTTTATACCAGTTCTGATCAGCGGGAACTATTGTCCATGGTATCTTATTGCAATGTTCAAAACAATCTTCGTACACTTTTTTGTAATCGTCCCAAAATTTTGCTTCTTCAAAATCCTTTTCATTGTATTTCCACATTTTACCAGGTTCTTTCAATCGTTCCGTCAGTCGTTCCTGTTGTTCTTCTTTGGATATATGAAGATAAAATTTAAGGATATGTGTATTGTTGTGATCCTGTAATAATTTTTCAAAATCATTGATAGCATTCATCCTTTTTTTTGCGGTTTCATCATCACACCAGCCGTGCACACGGGTTATAAGAATATCTTCATAATGACTGCGATTGAAGATTTGGATCATTCCTTTTGCCGGAGCAGCATTGTGCACACGCCAAAGAAAATCATGAGATAATTCTTCAGGTGTGGGTGCCTTAAATGATCTTACAGTTACTCCCTGTGGATTTAAAACTCCTAAAACATTTCTTATCACTCCATCTTTACCACTTGCATCCATTCCTTGTATCACGACAAGCACTGAATGTTTTCCTTCTGCAAATAACAAGTTTTGCAGATCATCTAATTTGTTCAGTATATCACTGGTTTTCTTTTTTGTAATGTCCTTATCAAGATCTTTTGGCGCCCTTGTGCTTATCTCTTTCAATGAGTTTTTTCTCATAACAATAATTTGAATGACTCACAATATACTACTTCGGATAAACCTTCATAGCACGGGTAAAAAAAATGGTTTGTTCTGAAGCTGATTGCTGAACTTTGCCCATCATTATGAAAAATGACCGGTTCGTAAACTGGGGAATATTTGTTTTATTATGCATTATCTGGGGTAGTTCTTTCATACTGATGAAAGCCAGTAAAGATGAATTGACCTGGGCACAGATAGCTTCACTCCGAATTTTTTCTGCGGGGCTTGTTATGTTTCCTTTTGCCCTTTTTTATTTTTCCAGGATCCCAAAAAAGAAAATGCCGCTGGTTATTCTATCGGCCATCTGCGGCAACCTGTTGCCTGCTTACCTTTTTGCCGGCGCTATTGCAAAAAACATTGATAGCAGCCTGGCCGGTATTCTAAACTCTTTAACGCCGATTTTCGTTGTTGTTACCGGCGTGCTTTTTTTTAGATCAAAGATTGAAGGAAGAAAGATCATCGGTGTTATCATTGGTTTTGCTGGTTTAACATTACTCACTCTTGCAGCGAAAAAAGGAATAAGCTTTGACAATCTTGAATACACCATTTGGATACTTGTTGCAACTATTTTGTATGGATTTAATATTAATATTGTCGGTCATTATCTTAAAGATATTAACCCCATTCATCTTGCAGTTGTGTCCATCACTTGCATGATGATCCCAACGGGAATTGTTTTATGGCAACAAAATTTTTTACAACTCCCTTTTAATGATGACGAGACGCTGTTGGCTGTTATCAATTCAGTAATGCTTGGAGTTGCTGGTACCGCTATTGCTACCGCATTGTTTTATATATTGGTAAAAAAGGCAGGTGGGCTTTTTGCGTCTCTCGTTACTTATGGCATTCCATTTATCGCCCTGGCCTGGGGATTTATTTTCGGAGAACAAATAACACTGCTACAAGTTAGTTGTCTTGGAATTATTTTACTTGGAGTATATCTTGCAAATATGCCTCGCAAACAAGAAATAGCTCCTCGTTCTGAATTTGAAAGTAAAAGCTGATCATTGCTATCGTCGATCAACTATCAAACCACCATTATTTCTTTTTCTTTTAGGGAAAGATGTTTGTCAACAGTGGTTATAAATTTATCAGTTAACCCTTGTACGTTCGCTTCAGCATCTTTTGTGGCATCTTCACTCAGCCCGTTTTTTTGAAGTTTCTTAATATGCTCTATTGCATCGCGACGAATATTTCTGATCGCTACTTTTGAATGTTCTCCTTCTCCGTGACATTTTTTTACAAGATCCTTTCTTCTTTCTTCAGTAAGTGGCGGCAAAAACAAGCGGATGATATTGCCATCATTTTGCGGATGAATGCCAATATTAGCAGCAATGATCGCTTTTTCGATCGGCTGCAACATATTTTTCTCCCATGGTTGAATGGAAAGTGTACGGGCATCCATTACGCTGATGTTAGATACCTGATTCAGCGGCATTGGTGATCCATAATAATCAACAGTAATTCCATCTACCATTTGAGGATTTGCTTTTCCTGCCCGGATCTTTACTAATTCCACCTCGAGGTGGTCAATAGCTTTTGTCATCTGATCTTCAGCATGGCTTTGAATGGATTTTATATCATCAGGATTCATAATGTGTGTTTTGCGGAAGCAAAACTAATAAAACAACATCATTTATAAAGCACAAATAATTCGTAAAAAGGGGGATCAATTATTGACCTGCATTTTCTCATTGAATGCAGCCAGGGATTCTTTTGTGATTTTCGGCATTGGTCTTTGTTCATTACGTTTCTTTTTATGTTGCATTTCACCTTTTTTATAAAAATACTGGAACACGAAAAACAAAGCCACTACATATGCAAGCATTCCAAAAGAAACATAGAAATTCCAAGCCAATGGGTTTTTAATTAGCATTAATGCAATTGGAAAAGAGAAAAGTGTAGTTGCTAAAAGTAAAAAGACAATATTTTTTTCTTTTAATCCCAGATAAGCAAAATGGTGAGTGATATGATCCTTACCCCCAACAAAAGGCGATTGACCACGCAATAGCCTTCTTACAGTCACAGTAGTAGTGTCAATAATTGGAATTATAAAAAATAAGGCAGGGAGAACGAAAGGCTTCACTTGAAACAAACCCTGGTTACCTTCATTGAACTTCCATAAGAATATCATACTTGTTGAAGCAAGAAAAACGCCGAGAAACTGGCTACCTGTATCGCCCATAAATATTTTAGAAGGACTCCAGTTAAATCTCAGAAAACCAACCAGAGCTCCCAATACTCCAATAAGGATTAACATGTAAAAATCAAAAGCTGCATGACCTGTGATTGCCAACACTCCTATTATACCAGCAATGATAAAAGCAGAGATCGAGGCGGTCACCCCATCCATATTATCCAGCATGTTTATTGAATTCATCAATCCAATTACCCATACCAGCGTAAAAAGGATATTAATCAATTCAATATTTGAAATATTGATCTTCACATTGAAACTGAGAAGAATGACACCACAGGAAAGCTGAAGTATAAATTTGAGCAAAGGGTTTGTATTAAATGCATCATCATAAAGACCGGCAAGGAAACCGAGACTTGTAGCAGCTACGATCCCGATAATTTGCTTGTCAGGAACGATGCCTTTTTCCTGGGAAATAAAACCATAGATACCCCATGACAAAAGGAAAATAATAAAGAACGAAATACCGCCGATAGATGGCTTAACATGGGCCGTCCAACGAACCTGCTTAAAGGCAAGATTATTCCTTGTGCCTAGATTAAAGGAAAATTTGAGGAGGAGATAATTAATTGCAAGAGATAAGCCTGTTGCAATAAAAAAATATGATACCAGAAAAATACTCATAAGAAGGAGTTAGGTTTTTGATCTTGTTGTCTTAGGGTACTTCCGGATGCGGACAGCAAAAATAGTCTGAATCTTCAATGTTTTCATTTTAAAGTCAACTTTTTGTTGGCAATCTTTGGGCCGGGTTCCCAGACCAACAAACATCTTATTTTAAATTAAAATGATGTTTTAGGGTTTGTATTAAAAAAGATTGCACTTTTGCCCCGATTTTTTTGCCTGCCAAAGGCCGTTGGATGCATCAATTAAAAACAAGTTTAATAAGCCCTACTATTTTATTATGAACGATTTAAAAAATACAGCCACACAGATACGCAGAGACATATTAAGAATGGTTCATGGTGCCAATAGTGGTCACCCTGGCGGTTCATTAGGATGCGCAGATTTTTTTGCTGCTTTGTTTTTTAAAACAATGAAACATAACAGTGATTTTACGATGGAAGGAAAGGGTGAGGATATTTTTCTACTTTCGAACGGGCACATTTCGCCAGTATATTATAGTACTCTTGCAAGAAGCGGTTATTTCGATAAGACTGAGTTAGCGACCTTTAGAAAAATTAATTCACGGTTACAGGGTCATCCAGCCACTCATGAACATTTACCCGGAATTCGTATCGCCTCCGGATCGCTGGGCCAAGGCATGAGCGTAGCTATTGGTGCTGCTCTAACAAAAAAATTGGATAAAGAGGATACGATCGTTTATTCGTTGCACGGAGATGGCGAATTAGATGAGGGCCAGAATTGGGAAGCGATCATGTTTGCGGTACATCATAAAGTTGATAATCTCATTTCGACCATCGATTGGAATGGGCAGCAAATAGATGGAACAACTGATAAAGTGATGTGGTTGGGAAATATCAGACAAAAGTTTGAAGTGTTTGGCTGGACCACACTTGAAATGAATGGGAATGATATAGACGAAGTCGTTGCCACTCTTGAAAAAGCAAAAGCATTAGTTGGAAAAGGAAAGCCAATTGCTATTATGATGCATACGATAATGGGTAAAGGAGTTGATTTTATGGAAAACGATCATAACTGGCATGGTGTGGCTCCGAATGACGAACAACTTGCAAAAGCATTGGCTCAATTACCGGAAACATTGGGGGATTATTAACCCCCTGTCCCCCTAAAGGGGAACTTAGACTGTGCTTTTCAATTTTTTTCAATTTGTATTAAGCTATTGAATTATTCTTAAGAAATTTCGTTTAAAAAAAAGTAATGAACATTTAAATCCAAGTCTCCCTTTTTGGGGATAGGGGGTTACTCACTTCTCAACGAAAACTCTTGCCTGGCCGCTTTTCTCGCAGGTATCCACGAAGCAAGTAATGCAATAAATAAAACCGTTACGGCCACTAATACAAAGTCTGGCCAGTTCAACTTTACAGGATAATAGTCAATTAGAAACGATCCTCCTTGCAGAGGTATCAATTTATAAGTTACCTGCAACCAGGCAATGACCAAGGCCAGAATTATTCCTGCAACACCCCCGAAAATCCCAATCAACAAACCTTCGCTTAAAAATATTCTTTGAATAAAACTATTATTGCCACCAAGTGCATGAAGTATGCTGATATCTTTTTGTTTCTCCAAAACAAGCATAGTAAGGGAACTGACTATCGTAAATGAAAATACACACATGATCAGAACCAGCACTGCGTACATGACCCATTTCTCTGTTGTCATTATTGAATATAACCCCTGGTTCTGCTCATACCTTGTTTGCACCAAATAATTTTTTCCCAGTTGCTGTTGTAAGTTTTCTTTTACATTATCTGCATTACTTTCTTTATTTATTGCTATCTCTACGCTGGTATATTCATTCTCTTTAAGGCCAAGTAGTTTTTTTACAAATCCAATATTGGTGATAGCATAATTAAAATCAAATTCCTGCTGAATAACAAACACACCTGAAGTATTAACAGGGTCAGCGCTTACATTCTGAAGTGGATCATTTGAAATGGATGAATCTCTTTTCGGGAGATAAGCCATTAATGGCAACAAGTTTTTTTCTGCTTCCACATGCAGCGCATCTTCTACACCAACTCCAAGTATCATATAAGGAATTTCATCGTTGCCAGTACTAAACTCTCCTCTCACCACGCTGCCCGGCACGCCTGATACCTCTTTATAATTTTCATCAACACCTTTTATTGTTACTGCCCGTTGAAAATTATATTCGGTGCTGTCACGATTGATCCCTGAATTTTGAAGTAACCCTTTTTCTTCTGCAATTAATGAAAGATTAGTAACACCACTAACACCGCGAATTTGTTTTAATTGTTCAGGTGTCAACGTAAGCACCTTGCCTTCTAACGGAAAAACTTTCAGATCAGTGTAAAAAGTGGTGTACAAGGATTTTACCATCCCTTCAAACCCATTGAATACACTTAATACAAGGATCAGCGCCGTAGTGCCAAAGGTCATAGCAACAATACTGATCCACGCGATGATGTTAATGGCATTGGTAGATTTTTTTGCTTTGAAATAACGCCAGGCAAATAGAAAGTTCAAGGTTGAAAGTTGAATGTTAAAAGTTATTCTTTTTCATTTGGACTGTCATCTGAGGGCTGTTGATCTTTTATCTGCTTAAACAGTTCCTCCATCTTAAAAACGTGATCAAGCGTATCATCCTGGTAAAACTTTAATACTGGTATGTTACGCAACTGGTGCCGCACTTTTGCTGCCAGCTCTTTTTTTATATCATGATGACGATCTTCAATTTTTTTCAGTGCCGCTTTTACATCTTTTACCTGGAAAAAGCTTAAATAAATTCGTGCTTCCAGAAGATCCGGTGTTATTTTAACAGATGAAATTGAAACCATGCCACCATCAATCATACTCAAGCTAAGCTTTTGAAAAATGGTGTTCATCTCTTCGTTTAACAAGCCAGCAATTTGCTTTTGCCTTTTACTTTCTTCCATACAACCTCCTTCTTTAGTTCGGGGTAAAATTAGCTACTTTTGCTGCTTCTTTGGAGTAGTTATTATACAATGAAAAAATATTCACGGATTTTTAAATATCTAGGGCAGTATAAAGGACAAATTCTTCTTTATTTTCTTTTTATCATTCTTTCTGTTGTTTTCTCTATTGTTTCACTTGGGATGCTTGCCCCTTTCTTTGATCTTATTTTTAAACAAGATAACGGTACACCACAAATACAGGGGGATAATGCTCTTATTCAATCTTTGAAAGAATGGATGATCCATCAAAAGGATTCAACGGGAATGTTCAGTGGCTCCCTTGGAATTTTAGGATTAATAGTTATTGTTATTATTGTTTCCATTTTGCTGAAAAATCTTTTTCTCTACCTCTCATTTTATATTCTTAATCCGCTGAAGAATAAAGTTGTCAATAGCTTGCGTTTGGATTTATATAACAAGATCCTTCATTTACCTATTGGTTATTTTACGGAAAAAAGAAAAGGTGACCTTATCAGTCGTATCACAAACGATGTAAATGAGGTGGAAGCCTCTGTGGTAAGTACTTTGGAAGGATGGGTAAGAGATCCTTTAACGATCATTATCAATTTTACAGTACTTTTTTATATTAGTCCTCAGCTTACTTTTTTTATTTTACTCTGTATACCGATCATTGGTTTTGTATTGGGCCGAATTACCCGTTCGCTGAAAAAACAATCCAATGAAGTTGCGATCAAACATGGCGAATCTGTTTCAGCACTTGATGAAACACTTAGTGGCCTGCGGGTTATCAAAGCTTTTAATATTGAAACTTTATTGAAGAATCGTTTCTTTTCTGTCAATACTGAATTATTGAATGCAAAGAATCATATTGGCTATCGAAGAGATCTTGCATCACCTCTATCTGAATTTATGGGGGTGGTTATTTTTTGCGGCATATTATGGTTTGGCGGACAATTAGTATTAAAAAAAGAATTACTTGAGCCATCTGTTTTCCTGGCTTACCTAGCCTTGTTTTACAATATCATTAATCCGGCCAAAACACTTTCTACTTCTTTCAGCAATATGCAAAAAGGCAGCGCTGCCATTGCAAGGATCGAAGAAGTATTGAATACTCCTATAACAGTTGATGACAATGTAAATGGCAAACAACTTCAATCATTCAATAATAAAATTGAATTCAGGAATGTGCGGTTTGCATATGAAGATGCGGTGATACTTGATAATATTGATCTAACAATTGAAAAAGGAAAAACAATTGCATTGGTTGGTTCATCCGGCGCAGGTAAATCAACATTAGCTGATCTTGTTCCAAGATTTCATGATGTGACAAGTGGCGAAGTTTTGATCGATGGAATAAATATTAAAGATTATTCTTTGCATTCAGTAAGAAGCTTAATGAGTATAGTAACACAGGAGCCGATCCTTTTTAATGATACAATTGCGAATAACATAAGTTTGGGAAAACCCGGTGCAACTGAAGATGAAATTATGCAGGCCGCCAAAGTTGCCAATGCTCATAATTTTATTTCTCAAAAAGAAATTGGTTATGCAACTAATATCGGCGACCGTGGCAGTAAACTCAGTGGCGGTGAAAGACAAAGATTGACGATCGCAAGGGCCGTTATTAAAAATCCGCCAATACTTATCCTGGATGAAGCCACTTCTTCTCTAGATACAGAAAGTGAAAGATTAGTGCAGGATGCGATAAATAACATGATGCAGAATCGCACCAGCATTGTAATTGCTCACCGCCTTAGCACCATTCGTCACGCAAACGAGATCATAGTTTTGCAAAAAGGAAAAATTGTAGAACGTGGCACACATGACCAATTGCTTTCACAAAATGGATTTTATAAAAAGCTGGTGGAGATGCAGGAAGTGAGATAAGATCAATTCAATCATTAGCCATAAATCGTGATTTTACGTTTACATTATTAACAGTCCTTAGTATATTGATAAAACAAGGGTCTGATATTTGTATTATCAAGTCAAATAATTTTCATCTGTCTTACAAGCCTGTCATACTTCTATTCCTGTTTCTATTATCCAAAGAAAAAGGCATTGCCGGAAATTTACTTCCGGAAATAAATTCTACAAAAAAAGAAGCCTTAGAGTTTATTGACAAAATAGATCAATCAAAAGAAAACAGTTTGTGGCCAAACATAAAGCCAAAATTGTTTTATGATAACCTTAAGCTGAATTTGGAAAAGCCAGCGAGCTTTTATCCAGGGCGTAGTACCAATTTTTGTGCATACGGGGCTCTCTCGTATTTAGTAATGGAAAAGGATCCTCTTGGTTATGTAAAATTCATGAACGAATTATACGATAAGGGTGAAGCAATCTTTAATAATAATCATTTTGAACCTTCGACCGCAGTGATGAAAGCTGCAGGCACTTTAAAATTTAAAGGGGTGTTGGATATACGTCATGCAGAGCAAATGTGGTTTCTTGTATTGGCAGATAAATTCAAAGGCTATCTTAACTTCTTTGATAAAAAATTCAATGAAGGTGATGAAAATACTTTTTGGGCTGCTACCAACTTAGCCAAGTTCGATCGTATGGTCAATAAAATGTGCGGCGTTCATGTAAAAGCTGTAGGCAGCGATCTGATCAAACCGTGGGTGAAAGATCCTTATAGTTATCTCTCAAAACGGATAGACAGTAATACTGTTAGTCTCTACATCAACAACCGCATCATTCACAAAAAGAATCATGATAAAATAAAATTCTCGATACCGACACATTTTATCATTCTACGGCAAATAAGAAAAGAAGGTAATATGGTCACACTTCGTTATTGGGATTATGGCGGAGAAACAGAAATGCAGATCACCAGCGGTACTCTCAAAAAAATAATATTTGGAATAATAACTATTGATAAATGATCCGACACTTATTTTTTATTTTGATCATCTACTCTTTGCTGACTACTTCATGCAGCACGAAGATCATTTCAACTAATATTTACCAGGAACACAAAGAAAATCTTGACAATATTGAACGCCGCTATGAAAAATTAAATCCTACAAACCATTTTAGTCTTGCCTTCACCGATACAAAATTTAGCATCGTTTCTCTTGAAATGATCACAGATACCCTGACAAGGATCTATGAATTTAATGTGACTGAGAAAAGACTGACTGACACATTAATCAAATTTAATTACGATACTGCCGGCGTATATTATTTGATAAGAAAAATGCAGCAATCAAAAGTTACCTGGATCAATAGTTTTGACTATTATGTAAATGACCAACCGCAACAATTGATAATTCTAAGTCTAAAACCCGTGACCATTCGCTATATTTTTTCACCGCCAAAATATATTGCATTGGCCTATTTCAGAACTGCTCAATCATTTGATGAAAAAGGAAGATTGCTGGACAACAGGCGTACAAAACAGGTCCGAAAAATAAAGGACCAGGTGTTTTATAAGATCACTGATCGCATTTGTTATACAATTACTGACAAGTATCGTTAGCACTTTTACTTCAACACCTCTCTCGCAATAACGATCTTCTGTATCTCACTAGTTCCTTCACCGATAGTGCAGAGTTTGGAATCACGATAATATTTTTCTACAGGAAAATCTTTGGTATAACCATAACCACCGAATATCTGGACGGCATCATTTGCTACTTTGACTGCCACTTCACTTGCATAATATTTTGCCATCGCTGATTCCTTTGTCATTTGTTGTCCCCGCTCCTTCAAGTCACATGCATGCAATATCAACAATTCTGATGCAGCTATTTCAGTTGCCATGTCTGCCAGTTTAAAAGATACTCCCTGGAAATTTGAGATTGGTTGATCGAATTGATACCGTTCCTGCGAATATTTCAATGCAGCTTCATAGGCCCCTTTCGCAATACCCAATGCAAGTGATGCAATTGAAATTCTTCCGCCATCTAATACTTTTAATGATTGTTTAAAACCATCTCCCACTTCGCCTAAACGATTTGCATCCGGTATCCTGCAATTATCAAAGATCATTTCTGCAGTTTCACTTGCACGCATTCCAAGTTTGTTTTCTTTTTTGCCACCACTGAAACCGGGAGTTCCTTTTTCAACAATAAATGCGGTAGCATTATTTTTTGCTCTTGGCTCACCAGTTCTGCAGATTACAACCGCTACATCGCAACTCTTGCCATGAGTGATCCAATTTTTTGTTCCATTGAGCACCCAATCATTTCCATCTTTTACTGCAGCACATTTCATATTACCTGCATCACTTCCGGTACCGGGTTCAGTCAATCCCCAGGCGCCTATCCATTCTGCCGTCGCAAGTTTTGGTAAATATTTTTTCTTCTGCTCCTCATTTCCAAAACTTAAAATATGCCCTGTACAAAGTGAATTATGCGCAGCAAGACTTAAACCGATAGAGCCACAAACTTTTGATATTTCTTCAATGATAATTTTATATTCAAAATAACTTAGCCCTGCCCCGCCGTATTTCTCAGGCACTAATACTCCCATCATTCCCAGCTTTCCCAATTCTTTAAAACATTGAACAGGGAATTCCTGCGATTCATCCCATTCCATTACATGTGGCTTAATAAATTGCTGCGCAAAGTCTCTTGCTGTTTGTGCGGCGTGTTGCGTTATTTCACTTGACTGAAAATCCATTATTGCTCCTTTCTTTTATAAAGACCTGTTCTAATAATTTGCGCTGCAAGGTAGGTAGAATTTTTGATGAACTAACATCTGTTAGCATTTATTCTGAGCACCTATACAAAATTGGGGAAACTAATAATAAGAAAAGCCCCCAGTGGAAACTGCGGGCTTTTAACCATTAAACCTTATTCTATGAAAATTCAAAAATGAAAATAGTGGATAATACTTTAACTGAATAGACTTAGTCAGAATATTGACTTGGATTATTTCTTCTTCTTTTCTGTTCAGATTTCCCACTTCATGAAAACTCCAACACAAGCCCATCATGTGCAAGATGAATATCATCTGGTAATTCGGCCTCAATTTCTTCATGTCTGCCGAGCTGATGAGAAATATGGGTAAAATAAGCTTTTGGAATTTTCAATTCCTGTACAACATCAATTGCTTCGGCCAATGTAAAATGAGAAATATGATGTTGCTTGCGCAGTGCATTTAACACAAGAACTTCACTTCCTTTTATTTTTTCTTTTTCACTTTCCTCGATGCGGTTAGCATCTGTGATATATGTAAACTTTCCAAAACGAAAACCAAACACCTGCATTTTTAAATGCCAGACCATGATCGGTTGCACAGGAATATCACCGATCATAAATGGTTCGTTGGTGATTGTATTTAAATTTATCACGGGAACACCGGGATATTTCTCTTCAGTAAAAACATAAGGAAATTCCCTTTTGATCGCCGCTTCGGTTAATGTGTTAGAATAAATTTCCATCACTGGCTTATAGAAAAAATTAAAAGCCCTTACATCATCAAGTCCAGCAATATGATCCTTATGCGGATGAGTGAAAAGAACAGCATCCAGTTTTTTTACTTTCTGGCGCAACATCTGGTAACGAAAATCTGGTGTGGTATCAATTACAATGGATGTGGTTGGTGATTGCACCATTATACTCGGCCGGAGTCGTGTATCTTTTTCATCTGGAGAAGTGCATACTTCACAGTCGCATGCTATCATAGGGACACCTGCGCTGGTACCGGAACCGAGGAAAGTTATTTTAAGTGGCGGACAAGTCACAAAACAAAAATACGAACAACAAAGTTGGAATCAGATCGAAATGAAATGGAAGATCATTTTGCTTCTGCCTGGGATTTCACTAATACTTCCTTGTATAATTTTTTTGATTCGTCACTCAGTGAGTCAATATCGATCCCTAATTGGGGAATCAGATCTAGCATTGTATTGATGCGGCCTTCGAGTTGGAGAAATTTATTAAGCACCACTACTTTTCTTTCTTCCAATATACAATAGCCGCTTTGGAAAGTGCCTCTTTCATAACGAAGCACATAGCCGGCTTCTTCAACAATAGTTTCTAATTTATCAATGGTTGTCTGAGTATATTTCATAAACCCCAAACCCCTAAAGGGGCTTTTATAGTTTTATTATTGTAATGTCTTTCATTGCGAAACTACATTATAAACAACTTTCTGATTTAATTCTTTTCCACAAATGTGAGAACATTTCAATCTAAGTCTTCCCTTTAGGGAGACAGGGGATTAGGTCTACTTACTCTGCATCTTTATCACCGGCACTATCATTTCTTCCATACTCACTCCGCCGTGTTGAAAAGTATTCCGGTAATAATTCACGTAGTAATTATAATTATTGGGATAACATAAGAACCCATCTTCTTTTGCAAAAATGAACGATGAATTAACTGTCGGCACCGGCAATCCCGCCTCTCTCGGATCGCGGAAAGCAAGCACTTCTTTTGGTTCATAATTCAAATTGCGGCCATGTTTATAGCGGAGGTTAGTAGTTGTTTGTTTATCTCCTACCACTTTGTAAGCCGTTTTCACTTTCACACTTCCGTGATCGGTGGCTAAAACAATTTTAATGTTCTTATCAGCTATTTTTTTCAACGCCTGGTGTAGCGGTGAATGTTCAAACCAACTGCGTGTAAGACTTCGATAACTCATTTCATCACTGGCAAGTTCTTTCAGCACTTCCATTTCAGTTCTTGCATGGCTGAGCATATCAACAAAATTATACACTATCACATTCAGGTCATTACCCAGCAGGTTATGAATATTATTTTGCAGATCAAGCCCTGCCTGGTTATTCACCACTTTAGTATAAGAAACTTTCAGATCACCTTTGCCCAATCTTTTTAATTGTGCCCTGAAAAATTCTTCTTCATGTAAATTTTTTCCGCCTTGCTCATCATCATTTTTCCATTGAACCGTAAATTGTTTTTCAATATCAACTGGTAACATGCCTGCAAAAATTGCATTACGGCAATACTGGGTTGCAGTTGGAAGAATGCTGTAAAAACTATCCTCTTCAAGTATACGAAAGCTTTCCGCAAACATCGGTTGTATTGCTTTCCATTGATCAAAACGAAGATTATCAACCAAAATAAAAAACAGCGGGGTTCCTTTTTCCAAATGAGGCAGTACTTTAAACTGCATCAAGGTATGTGACATCACCGGCCCATCACCACTTTTTGGTTTCACCCATGATGCATAATGGCGTGAAATGAATTTGAAGAATTCGGTATTCGCTTCACTTTTCTGACTCTGCAGTACTTCCTGCATTTCGGGGCTATCACTTTTCTCCATTTCAAGTTCCCAGTACACAAGCTTTTTATAAATATCCATCCATTCATTATGATCAGGACTACTGTTTAGCGCCATAAAAAGATTTCGAAACTGTTGCTGGTAAGCCGTTGTCGTTTTCTCCGCTACCAATCTTTTATTGTCGAGAATTTTTTTGAGGCTCAGCAATACCTGGTTAGGATTCACCGGTTTTATCAGGTAGTCGCTGATCTGTGAACCGATGGCATCATTCATCAGGTTCTCTGTTTCATTTTTTGTTATCAGTACTATGGGAATTTGCTGGCTCACTTCTTTGATCTTTGCAAGTGTTTCCAGCCCGGTAATGCCCGGCATCGTTTCATCGATCAATACAACATCAACGAGGTTTTCTTTTACGTAATCAATAGCATCAAATCCGTTGGTCAACGTATGTACCTCGTATCCTTTGCTTTCAAGAAAAAGTTTTTGTGATTGCAGACTTTCTATTTCATCATCCACCCAGAGAATTTTTGCTAATGCCATTCAGTTTGGTTTTATTTTATTTAGTCAACTTTCGTGCTACTATTAGACTTTCGTTGCGTCGCACTCTTCAACTTCCAGTAATTCTATTCGCCGGTTTAAAACGGGAAGAGTTCAAATTTAGTTTAATAACTTCAGCTATTGTAGTTTTGCGGCCTTGCCTTAACAAAACAGCAACATGTCCAACACCAGAAAGATAATCAACGATCCTGTTTATGGTTTTATTACTATCGATCATCCCTTGATATTGGATATTATTGCTCATCCCTACTATCAACGTCTTCGTCGCATTTACCAAATGGCATTTGCCCATCTTGTTTATCCCGGTGCTGTTCATTCCCGCCTTCATCATTCATTGGGAGCCTATCATCTTATGTGTAATGCGTTAAGTGAGTTAAAGAATAAAGGCATTGAAATTACTCATGAAGAAGAACTCGGCGCAAAGGTTGCTATTTTATTACATGATATTGGTCATGGGCCATATTCACACACTCTCGAAAAAGAATTGATCAATGATGTTCACCATGAAGCAATCTCACTGCTTATAATGCAAGTGCTGAACAAAGAATTCAATGGACAATTACAAACTGCCATCGATATTTTCACCAATAAGTATCACAAAAATTTTTTATACCAGTTGATCGCCGGGCAAGTAGATGTTGACCGAATGGATTACCTGACCCGTGACAGTTTTTTTACCGGGGTATCGGAAGGTGTGATCGGCTATGATCGCATTATAAAAATGCTGACTGTTCATAACGGCCAGTTAATGGTAGAAGAAAAAGCAATTTACTCTATTGAAAAATTTTTGGTCTCACGCCGGTTGATGTATTGGCAGGTATACTTACATAAAACTGTGCTCAGTGCAGAAATGATGCTGGTAAAAATTATTCAAAGAGCAAAAGAATTAATTACAAAAGGAATAAAAACGGAAGCAGCAACATCAGCTTTAAATTATTTTTTACAAAATCCCTCCAGGAATCATAAAACACAAGAACATCTTGATACTTTCTGTAGGCTTGACGATTTTGATGTAATGGCAACTGTAAAGAACTGGATGGATCATCCGGATAAGATCCTATCGACTCTTTGCAGAGGATTAGTTGACCGGAAACTTTATAAAGTCAGATTGCAGGCCGACTCGTTTGACAATTCACTTGTTAACGAAAAGAAAAAAGAGGTGGTGCAAAGATTCGGTATCAGCAATGAAGAAGCCGATTATTTCGTTTTCACCGGTGAAGCAATAAACACAACCTATAACCCGGAGGACGAGCGGATAAATATTTTATTCAAAGATGGAAGCGTAAAAGATATTTCGAAAGTTGACAATGCTTTGATCCATCAGCATCTCGCCAGCCCGGTTAAAAAACAGTACATTTGTTATTTAAGATAGTTTCATACTTATGACTTTTTCGGCACTACAGATCGCAGCACTTATCAATGGTAAAACAGAAGGCGATGCAAATATTTCTGTCAATTCTTTTGGAAAAATTGAAGAGGCAGAAGATGGCCAGCTTGCTTTTTTAGCTAATCCCAAATACGAAGAATACTTATACAGCACCAAAGCATCAGTTATCATTATCAATGAAGCATTAGAATTAAAACAACCTGTCACTGCAACGTTGATCCGTGTATCGGATGCATATACTGCTTTTGCAAAATTGTTAAGCACCTATCAGCAAATGATGCAGCAACAATTGACTGGTGTACAAGAACCGGTTTACATTTCTGCTTCTGCTTCTTATGGCGAAAATGTTTTTATTGGTGCATTTGCTTATCTCAGCGATAATGTAAAAGTTGGAAATGGAACAAAAATTTATCCCAATGCCTACCTCGGCAATAACGTAAAAATTGGAGATAACTCAATCATTCATGCAGGTGTGAAAATTTATCATGATTGTGTTATCGGAAATAATGTGATCATTCATGCCGGTACTGTTATTGGCAGTGATGGTTTTGGTTTTGCACCACAAGCAGATGGCAGTTTTAAAAAAGTACCACAGATAGGAAATGTAATTGTTGAAGATAATGTAGAGATCGGGGCTAATGCAACAATTGACAGGGCGACGATCGGTTCTACGATCATAAGATCAGGTGCCAAGCTTGATAACCTGATACAGATCGCACATAATGTAGAAATAGGAAACAGTACGGTTGTTGCAGCTCAAAGCGGTATTAGCGGAAGTACAAAAGTTGGTAAAGGTGTAATGATCGGAGGCCAGGTTGGAATTGTTGGTCACATTAACATTGGAGACGGCGCAAAGATAAATGCCCAAAGTGGTGTAAGTAAATCTGTGGAGGCAGGCAAGGCAGTTACTGGTTCGCCTGCTCATGATTATACCTCGGCATTGCGTAGCCAGGCAATTAGCCGAAAGCTTCCTGAATTGGAAAAGAGAATTAAAGAGTTGGAAGCAATAGTAAAACAACTAATAAGTGAAAGAGTGTCCTGATTTATTATCGCTGAATAGAATTACAAAACGTACAAGAGTGCGACGCAACGAATGTTAATAAGAATTCAAAATGCTGGTTACATAAATATCCATTTTCCCTCTCAAACTGTATCTTTGTCCGCATGATTTCACCCATAGAAAATAAAAATTATCTTGCTGAAAACATGGCTGTGCCTTTCAACCCTGATAAGCAACATACTATAAACTCCGAAGCAAGTATTTCAGGTACTGGTTTGCATACCGGTGTCCTTGTTGATCTTACTTTGAAGCCTGCTACTCCGGGTTTTGGCATCCAGTTTCAGCGCATTGATCTTCCAGGTAAACCAATCATAAAAGCCGATTGTGACCTTGTAACCGATACTAGTCGCGGAACAACTCTTGAGTTTAACGGTGCCAAAGTAAGCACTGTAGAACATGTACTGGCTGCTTTGGTCGGAATGGGTATTGACAATTGCTTAGTAGAAGTGAACGGACCAGAGATGCCAATAATGGATGGAAGCAGTGAGCCTTTTGTTGACATGATTGAAAAAGCAGGTATCAGCGAACAAGATGCATCAAAGACATGGTATTGCATTGATGAAAATATTTACCTGCAGGATGAAAATAAAAGAGTGGATATGGTGGCAATGCCTGCACCTGATTATTCCGTTACAACACTGATAGATTTTAATTCTCCGGTTCTTGGAACGCAGCATGCTGGTTTGAAAAATATGTCAGACTTCAAAACCGAGATCGCTCCTTGTCGTACTTTTTGTTTTTTGCATGAATTGGAAATGTTGATAGACAATAATCTTATCAAAGGCGGGGATGTAAACAATGCAATTGTTGTAGTGGATAAACCAGTAGGTGCAGTTGAATTGGAACGATTAAGAAAAGTGTTTAAAAAAGATAAGATAGAAGTAAAAAGCGAAGGTTATCTTAATAATCTTGAATTACGCTTTCCAAACGAACCTGCCCGTCATAAATTATTAGATGTTGTTGGAGATCTTGCATTGGTAGGTTACCCTATCAAAGCAAAGATCATTGCAAACAGGCCCGGACATAGCAGCAATGTTGAATTTGCAAAAAAGATCAAACAGTACATAAAGAAAACAAAGCATACTCGTGGTGTTCCGGTTTATGATCCCACAAGACCACCAGTTTTTGATCTTGTCTATATCGAAAAAAAGTTACCTCACCGTTATCCATTTTTATTACTGGATAAGATCATTGAATTAAGCGATACGCATATTGTTGGAATAAAAAATGTAACCTTCAATGAATGGTTTTTCCAGGGACATTTTCCCGGAAATCCGATCATGCCGGGTGTATTACAAATAGAAGCACTTGCTCAATGCGGTGGCATATTGGCAATGAACATGAGTCCTGAAGGATCATATGATACTTATTTCCTGAAGATCGATAATTGTAAATTCAAGCAAATGGTAAAACCCGGCGATACAATGCTTTTAAAAATGGAGCTATCTACGCCCATTCGCCGTGGCATATGTGAAATGAGAGGAACTGTATATGTTGGCAATAAAATTTGTACAGAAGCGGACCTTGTTGCGCAGATAGTAAAACGTAATGTTTGACAACAAAAACAAATGATTTATAAGGCTGAAAAATTGTTTTTTTCAGCCTTATTTTTTATCCACTCCAGTGCTAAAAAATACCCAAAAATTAGGCTTTTAAATGCCCCTTTAGAGGGCTTAATTCCGTACATTCGCAAGCATTTCATTTACACAATTTTTAAGCGAGGATTCACCAATTTATGAGCGAAGAAATCAAAGCAAAAGCTATCCCTGTAAGTAATGGTTATGATGCTGATAGCATCCAGGTCCTGGAAGGATTGGAAGCAGTTCGCAAACGACCTGCAATGTATATCGGCGATATCAGTGAGAAAGGTTTACACCATCTTGTTTATGAAGTTGTCGATAACTCTATCGATGAAGCCTTAGCAGGTTATTGTAAAAATATTGTTGTTACCATTTATGAAGATAATTCTGTATCGGTAGAAGATGATGGCCGTGGTATTCCAACCGAGATGCACACAAAAGAAAAAAGAAGTGCATTAGAAGTTGTTATGACCGTGCTGCATGCAGGTGGTAAGTTTGATAAAAACTCCTATAAAGTTTCCGGTGGTTTACATGGCGTTGGTGTAAGTTGTGTAAATGCATTGAGTAAAAATTTACATGTAGAGGTTTGTCGTGAAGGAAAAAAGTTTGAGCAGGATTATAAGATAGGAGTACCTCAGTATCCCGTTCGTGAAATTGGCACAACTAATAAAACAGGAACTACGGTTCGATTCTGGCCCGATGACAGCATCTTTCTTGTTACTGTTTACAAAAAAGATATTTTAGAAGCACGTCTTCGCGAACTATCTTTTTTAAATAAGGGAATACGGATCGTATTGAATGATTTTCGGGAAAAGGAAGAAGAGAATGGAACTTACACAAAAACATTTTACAGCGAAGGGGGTATTGTTGAGTTTGTAGAAATGCTTGACAGCAATGCAGGAAGAAGTCCTCTTTTACCAAAAGTGATCTTTGTGGAAGGTCGTGATGAAGCTACTAATGTTGCCGTTGAAGTGGCGATGATCTATAATGATTCTTATAGTGAACATATTTATTCTTATGTAAATAACATTAATACTATTGAAGGTGGCACCCATGTATCTGGTTTTCGCCGTGCACTGACAAGAGTATTTAAAAGCTATGGAGATAAACAAGGCCTCTTTGAAAAAGCTAAAGTTGAAATTGAAGGTGATGATTTTCGGGAAGGACTCAGCTCCATTATATCAGTAAAAGTTCCCGAGCCACAGTTTGAAGGACAAACTAAAACAAAACTCGGTAACAGCGATGTGATGGGTGTTGTTGATTCTACTGTATCAAAAGTCCTCGAAGCTTATCTTGAAGAAAATCCAAGAGAAGCAAAGAATATTATCAATAAAGTAATTCTTGCAGCTCAAGCAAGAGCAGCGGCAAAAAAAGCAAGAGAGCTTGTTCAAAGAAAATCCGTATTAAGCGGCGGCGGTTTGCCGGGAAAATTGGCTGATTGTTCTGAAAGAGATCCTGCAAAATGTGAACTTTTTCTTGTTGAGGGTGATAGTGCCGGTGGCACAGCCAAGCAAGGCCGCGATAGGAGCTTCCAGGCCATTCTTCCGTTACGTGGAAAAATATTGAATGTAGAAAAGGCAATGGAACACAAGATCTACGAAAATGAAGAGATCAGGAATATGTACACTGCGCTGGGTGTAACGGTTGGAACTCCTGATGATCCAAAAGCTTTGAATCTTGTAAAGCTCCGTTATCATAAACTTATCATTATGACTGATGCCGATGTGGACGGAAGTCATATTGCTACATTGATCCTAACCTTTATTTACCGGTATATGACTGAGCTTGTAGAACAAGGTCACGTTTATATCGCCCAACCTCCTCTTTATTTGGTAAAAAAATCTAAAGAACAAGCCTACGCATATAATGAAGAACAGCGGAAAGCCTTAATTGAAAAAATTGGGGGTGGAAAAGACGACAGTGTAAATGTTCAGCGATACAAAGGATTGGGTGAAATGAATGCAACACAATTGTGGGATACTACAATGAACCCTGAAACAAGAACCTTGAAGCTGGTGACGATCGAAAGTGCCGCTGAAGCTGACCGGGTTTTCAGTATGTTGATGGGCGATGAAGTGGGTCCCAGAAGGGAATTTATTGAAAGTCATGCCCGGTATGCGAAAATTGATGTTTGATCTTAAGTCGTTATAAATAAATTGATTAGTCCTGTTTGCACAGGACTTTTTTATTTCTGGTTATGCCGAAAGGCGTAAAATCCCTAATTTCAGGCATTCCTAATCAAAAAACCCATTTACCATGAGCGATGTACAACTTACAGCCTACAATGTTAAAACCAAAGAGAAAGGAGTTCCAGTTATGGATGCCGTGATCACCAAAACCGCCAAAGGCGCTTATATGGTGCAGGGACATGATGGCAAAGGAAATAAGCTGACAACTTTGGTGAACGAAGAAAAGGCAATGGCGGCCATAAAAGCTGGTATTGCAAAACAAGGATGGTAATTTAGTAGCAACAAAATAGTAAAGGGGCTTTTCAGCCCCTTTCTTTTATTAATGTTTTATCAGTTTTATACTGAACTTCTTTTCGCCAGCTACTGCTGAAAGAAGATATATGCCAGAAGGAAATTTTACTGATCTAAGATCGATGATCGTTTGCTCCACATACCCGTTTCCAATTAGTTTCATTTGCTTGATCAGTCTGCCGTTTACATCATATATCTTAACATTCATATTATCATTCTGTGCCAAATAATATTGAAACTTATACTCTCCATTTGAAGGATTGGGATATACTTGCCATTGAATGTTACCATCGAAAATAACAGGGCGTACTGGAGAAAAAATAAATGTGTTATCCTTATACACGATTTTTAATCGGTAATATCGTATTGCCAATTTCCCTGCTTCGTTATCAGTAAAGCTATATGACCTTTCAGAGTTTGAATTACCGGGACTTATTACCTGTCCGATCTTTTCAAAAATATTATTCTGAAAATTAATATCCCCTTTTGCCACTTCGATCTCAAAATGATCAATATTTTGTTCCGAAAAAGTTTTCCACTCAACTAAAACATCATTATTATCTTTCTTTTGCGCAGTAAAACTTACTATCATCCCCGATAGCGCCGTTTGCCTGTTCACTGCGCCATTATTCAACCAGAACTCTGAAAAATCTTTTGTTTTAAATTGTACATAATAGCCTTTATCAAAAGGTATTTTATAGTTCCAGTCTGCACTTAAGAAATTAAAAGTTCCCTGTATATCATCAGCAAGATTTCCGTTTTCAAAATTATCATCGGCATCAGAATATTTAGTGATCCCTAATTCTGTTACCATCGATGGTTTTGCACAGCTTGCACATCCTGTGGCTTTCAATAAATTTTCAGTTTCAGTATCAAGAAAATAAAACCGAACATTAACTGAATCACTGAGGCTGATATTTGTTGGCTTAATAGTTATACTTCTATCGTGATAATATTGTTTGCCATCATTACGTACTCCGCCTGTTTTTATATAGGCTTGCACATTTGTATTACCAAGGTTTTGATTATTCGGCTGAACAGATGCAACAAGCTTACCTCCTGAAACAAAATTTATCCACGCAGTGCCACCTGGAATATTTTGAGAAGCTGGAGAGGCCATTGTAATGCCATCGTAAACTCCCATAGTGTTGTCATATACATGCACATCATCAATTGCAACTCCTTCAAAATTTACAAATGGATCCGATACAAGTACAATTCTGAATCGAATAGTTGGAACTCCCGTTGGTAACGGTGTTGTTGCAACATGCCATCTTGTATAATCCTGCACACTCCAAAGTTTATTAACGCCTCCGCCTCCATAAGCTCTATTATACCAATTTGTTCCTGTTCCTACGGTACCTAAACGAGACCATGTATTACCATCTCCGGAGTATTCTATATAGACTCCGTCGCATAAAGTGCCGCCGCAATCTTCGAGATCAAGCGCAATATTCAAACTCAGTGTAGGATTTGTCATTCCCGCAATATTGTAACAAGGGGAATAGAGATAAGATTTCTCGTTGCTTTTATAATTACCCGTAAGGTTTGTCTTCCAGACCTTACTACCACTAGCAGCCTTATTTATTTTAGCAGCAGCAGGTATTCCATATTCCCATGAGTTATTAATTCCTGAGCTGCGCCAATAGCCATTATTTATTTCAAAGTTTTCTATGTAAGGGAATGTGGTGATCAGCGGCGCATTAAAAATGTGTAAGGTTAATGTATCATTATCCCTAAAATTGTCGGTCCCGTATTGTACATTGATCACAATAGTATGATCTCCTAAAGCTGATAGATCCGCCTTTGCTGTAAATGTATATTGTGTACTTGCATCTGGACCAAGTGGAACAGTAAGCGTTTCAATAACAGGTGTGCCGCCGTCCACTACCATTCTTATTGGAATATTGCTAATTGTATTTGATGAAGCATTTCTGATCGTAACCTTTACTGTTTCTGCATTCGATAAACCACACTTATTGGTTAATGGTTCATCAATTGTTTTGAGTTGTATATCATCAATAGCTTCATAAATTCTTATATCATCAAAATTATGACCCTGGAAACCATTATTGTCATTGATACGAACAATTCCAAATTGGCCAAAACGAACCTGGAAGCTGCTGCTGAAATTCTGAGAGGCAGCAATTAACAAGTCAGATAACTCAATACTTTGAGAACGCTTAAATACACCGGGAATATTTCCATTTGAAGAAAGTGTGAACGCCTCTACCCATGGTTTTGTATCATCGCCCCGTATCCAAATTTTATTGTTTGCATTTACAACACTATCGCCATGTGATTTAAATTGGAAATCCAATCGCATATCTTTGACTGCAGCATTTACTCCATTTAAATTATAAGTACCGTAAACAAAATTGTTGCTGCCTACTCCGCCGTTCCATCCATTAAAATCCATAATAAGTGACTTGGAACCTGAGTATGCCATGCCACTGCTTAGAAAAGTGCTCAATCTTCCAAATGGATCTGTATTGGTAAAATCATAACGATCAATACCATCTACACCAAACCGATTTTTATAATATTGATGGGAAGTGGCTGTTTCAAGTTTATCAATAAATGGAAATGTAATTGGATCATTATTCAACTGGCGTACTGTATCAGTAATTGAATTATTAGCATTTACAGGATCAACACCGGTAATATTCTCAACTTCAACTTTTAAAATATAATTACCTACGGATGAAAAATTATAAGGCAAAGAAAAATTATGTGAATATGTATTTCCTGGGGTTATTGTTGTTGATATCAGGTCTTCTACTATTAATGTTCCGCCGACATAATAACGCATTTTCAAACTTGTAACATTTGCATCATCCAAATTTTTAATTCTCGCAGAAACTGTAGTGGCAGCTGTTAATGCTGTGGAAGTATTTAACCTTCCATAGACCGGCGCAATGATCGAATCAATTTTTAGATCATTATTAGAAATAGCCCCGGCGCATGTTCCCGAATTTGGAATACGTTTTATTGCAAATGCTTTTCTTCCGCGTTGTCCACCTAATCTTGCACAAACAGTAACCCAATATTCAGCGGAGGACGACAAACCACTTAATGTGTAGTTTGTCGATGCAGTTGTTCCTATTGAAATCATTTCAGTTCCCTGTAACTGGAAAACTTCGTAATCAATTGCCCCTGCGACTGCCGTCCAGTCAAATGCAAAATATCCTTCGCATTGAGTTGATGACAATGATAAAGTCGGTATTCCAAGAATCGTGAATACTCCACTGGTGCTAACCTGCGCCGTTGTATTTTTTGTAATCCTTATAAATGCCTGTGATGTCGGTATTGCCGGTACCACCCAATCAAGCCGGCGAACATTTGCAGCAACCGCTGCATTGATAGTATTCCAACTGCTTCCATCAAAATATTCAACCAAAAAAGTATTTGAAGAACCACCGTAAGACTCCCATTGAATAGTTTCTGTTTCACCAGGCACTAGTGTTTCATTTCCGATCGGATAAACAATTTTGGTTTCAATTGGTAGAACATCATACACTAAAAAATATTCTTGAATGCCTGAAGCAACTGCGGTTCCTCTTATATTAACGGTATAAGTTGTATTTGTAGGATTATCAATTACTATCTGTTCAATATTATTGATATGGTCTGCTGCTTTTGTTGCATTGTTATTTACATTGGCAGGTATCGTGTCTAATTTATAGGGCAAAGCAATTGACGGCAAGGTAATTTCAAGATCAAGATCATTTACCAATGCTTGTGATGCAAACACTACAGCGGCAGGATCATTCCAATACAATGTTACTTTAAGTTGGGCCGTATTAGCAGGTATTGAAATTGAATGCGGATTGTTGCCGCCATTATTTATCGTTGAAATATAATAACGGTTGTTGCTCAACATATCAACTGAACGCAACAAATTCATCCATCCAAAACCATAAGTATAATCAGGACCGGGATTCCCAAGATCAGTGCCTCCATTACAAATCAATGCCTTCATTAAACCATTTTTCGGGTTAGCACCGCTATGCTGCAAACGGTATTTTTCATAAAGCAAAGCAAGACCGCCAGTAACTGCGGGAGCAGACATACTTGTTCCTTGTTGCGGTCCATAACCATCATCTGGGGTATTTACTGTCGATATAGTAAAAAAACCATCTGCCATTAACTCTGGTTTTGTTCGTCCATCTTTAACCGGGCCTCGACTTGAAAAAGAAGTAACAACTCCTGTCCTGTCTGTAGCGCCAATAGTCAAAACATTTTTTGCAGATTGATAACCGCTCAACACTGTGCGAAAAGCAGAAGGGTAATTCAAACAGGATAAGCCACCATCATTACCTGAAGCAAAAACATTCTCAAGATTTGGAAGATCAATTGCCATCTGATCAAGTACGCGACTTTGCAAGTCATAATAACCCATGTAATCACAATCGCCAGTTACATCACCATAGGAATTATTCGTAAGAACCATTCCATGATCTGTAACATAAGTTGATGCATTGCTGATGATACCCGAAAGGTTTTGTGTAATTAAAGTTGATTTTGGCGCATAGCCCGCATATTGTTCACCAACAATACCGCCACCGCCAATAGTGCCATGTACGTGTGTGCCATGATAGAAATAACCCGCTGGTCCAAAATCAATAATTCTGCCGGTAAAATCAACATGGTATTGCGGATCCGAATCATCATCAATACCTATTACAATCCCATCGCCTTTTAAATTATATCCACCAACTCCTATTGCGCTGTTTAAAAGACTTCCTCTTGAATTTTGCTTTGCGATATAATTCAATTTTTGATCGCCATGTGGTGCAGGTTCAATGTATTCGATAAAAGGAAATGAAGCAATTTCATTAAGCCGGTTACGAATTATTCTTAACCCAATAACATGATACCGACTGTATTGAGTTGAAGTGATCTCAATATTATTTTGTCTAAGCAAACCTTTTATTTCGTCGAAAGAAATTGATTTCGGAAAACTGATCCATACATCAACCATACCAGGTGTTTTTATTGCCCATGATGGAAAAATTCCTTTTGCCATTGCTGGATGCATCTTTTGAACAGGCGACAATTCAAAAATTGATCTGGCTCCTTCTTTCTGTAAAATTGCATGGTCTATACTTTTTGTAATGCAAATTGTATACGCATTTCCGGAAATGTATTCAAGCAATTGGATCCCTGAAGCGGCAAGCTCTTGCTTACTTGTTTCTGAAGGCAGTTGGTCAAACTGTAAAACAGCAAACGCCTTTCCGTTTATTTTTTGCAATTGCTCAGTAAAAGTTTTTACTTTTTCTTGTGTAATGTTTTTTTCAGTAAAAATTTTACCGCTGCGAAGCTGCAATGCATAGCTTGTGTCTCTCTGTGAAAAAGAAAAAATAGAAAAAAGACAAAGTAGGATGGTGAAAGGAATTGGATGGATTCTCATAGCCAGATTTATGCTTTTAAAATTAACACATTTGTGTAAATAAAACGGGTAGGATTTACTAATCTGTCGTTGGTAAATCACATTTCAAGTTTTCCCTCTATTTGCGTTAAAGGCAAAACCGGTGCATTGAATCAAGGAACCGGTGCATTTCTTCCATCGATTTTACATTATTGACTATCATGCTAAATAACCTGCCGCTTTGCTTCAACTTGGCCTTATTGGTCCCTGTTTGTATAAACGAAAGAATCTGCTGAAAAGTTTGTGACTCAAAATAAGGAGAATCGGGTCTATTGATAAAATAACACCGAAGTGTTTCATCCTTTAAACTCATTTTTTCAAAGCCGAGTTCAACTGCCAGTTTACGGCAACGAACAGTAACGAAAAGATCGTTCACCGGCTGCGGCAAATCACCAAACCGATCTTTCATTTCTTCTGCCATTAATTGCAATTCTTCCTCTGTTTCCGAATTATCCAATCGTTGGTATAACGATAATCTCTCTGTGATGCTTTCCACATAATCATCGGGTATTAAGATCTCAAGATCGGTGTCAATGGTACAATCCTGCACAAAATCATCCTGTTTTGAAATTTCTTCCTTGAATAATTCTTTGAATTCTGTTCTTTTTAATTCACGTATTGCTTCATCCAGGATCTTCTGGTAGGTTTCAAAACCAATATCTGCCATAAAACCACTTTGCTCACCACCAAGCATATTACCGGCGCCACGAATATCAAGATCACGCATTGCAATTTGAAAACCGCTACCGAGCTCACTATGCTGCTCCAAGGTTTGCAATCTTTTTCTTGAATCATCAGGCAATGTGCTCATGGGCGGCGACAACAAATAACAAAATGCTTTTTTATTACTACGTCCTACCCTTCCTCTTAATTGATGCAGATCGCTTAGACCAAACTGATGGGCATTGTTCACTATGATTGTATTCACATTTGGAATATCGACACCGCTTTCGACAATATTGGTGCAAACAAGTACATCATACTTTCTATCAATAAAATCAAGAATATGTTTTTCCAGTTCATGTCCTTCCATTTGACCATGCGCAATACCAATACTTAGATCAGGACACAATGCCTGGATGATATTGGCCATTTCCGGTAAACTCTGCACCCGATTATAAATAAAAAAGATCTGGCCACCTCTTTCAGTTTCATAATAGATCGCATCACGGATCAGGTCTTCATTATAAGCATGTAGTTCAGTTTGGATTGGCTGCCTGTTTGGCGGCGGAGTATTAATAATGCTCAGATCCCTTGCCCCCATTAATGAAAACTGCAATGTTCTTGGAATTGGCGTTGCTGTTAATGTCAAACAATCAACTGTAGTTTTAATAGTTTTTATTTTCTCTTTGTGACCAACTCCAAACTTCTGTTCTTCATCAATAACAAGCAAACCCAGGTCCTTATATTTCACTTCTTTTCCAAGCAATGCATGTGTGCCGATGATTATTTCGATCTTTCCTTCTTCTAATTTTTTCAGTGTTTCTTTTTTCTCCTTTGCTGATTTAAAGCGATTGATATAATCAACGGTTACGGGAAAATCTTTTAACCGCTCACTAAACGTCTTATAATGCTGAAAAGCAAGAATAGTTGTCGGCACCAATATGGCGGCCTGCTTACCATCGATACAAGTTTTAAATGCTGCACGAATAGCAATTTCTGTTTTTCCAAAACCAACATCGCCGCAAACCAATCTATCCATTGGTGAAGCCGATTCCATGTCTTTCTTTACATCAGCGGTTGCTTTACCTTGGTCCGGTGTGTCTTCATAAATAAAGGAAGCCTCCAATTCTGTTTGCAGGTAATTATCTGGTGTATGCTGAAAACCTTGTTGTGCTTTTCGGCTGGCATAAAGTTTAATTAGGTCAAATGCGATCTCTTTGACCTTTGCCTTTGTTTTATCTTTTAACTTGTTCCATACATCACTTCCAAGCTTATTTACTTTGGGCACTGTTCCTTCCTTACCTGTGTATTTAGCAATCTTATGGAGTGAATTGATATTGACGTAAAGAATATCACTGTCTTTGTAAATAATTCTTACTGCTTCCTGCAATCTTCCGTTCACTTCAATTTTCTGCAGGCCGCTAAAAGTGCCAACCCCATGATCAATATGTGTTACAAAATCCCCCGGTTGCAATTCGCGAAGTGTTCTTAATGTTAATGCTTTGCTTTTATTATAAGCCTGTTTTACCCGGTACTTATGATATCGTTGAAATATTTCATGGTCCGTATAGCAAACAACCTTCAGGTCTTCGTTTATAAATCCTTCATGAATAGAAGCAGTAATGGGGTTAAAGACAATATCTGATTTCAGATCTTCAAAAATGATTCGCAATCTTTCTAATTGTTTTGGATTTTCTGCAAACAGGTAAACATCAAATCCTTTTTGTTCCCAATTCTTCAGATCTTGTATCAGCAGATCAAACCGACGATTAAATGCCGGCTGAATAAGAGTGTTTGATTGCAAAGTAAAAACGGAAGTTCGATTGACCGGTTCGTCGCCAAAGAAAACACAAGAACGCTTTTCAATTTGTTTTTCAAGATCATTGGATGAAATAAAATCTGCCTGGGTAAAATTTACTTGTGATGATTGATCAACATTGTCTTTTATCTTTTGATCCTGACCTTTATTTTCAAAAAAATATTCTAATTCCTCTTCAGAATCTTTCAGTTTTTTATAAACCAGTTCTTCATCACGTATCCAGACGATCGTATTTTCCGGCAAAAAATCAAGCAACGAAATTTTTTCTTTATCAACAAATTGCGTTTCGATATTTGGGATAATACTTACCTGCAATAATTTTCTTTCGCTTAATTGCGTTTCCGGATCAATGATCCTGATAGAATCAACCTCATTTCCAAAAAGCTCGACACGATAAGGTTTTTCATTTCCGAAAGAATAAATATCAAGAATACCCCCGCGAATGGCGAACTGACCTGGCTCATACACAAAATCCGTCCTTTCAAAACCGAAATCGGCAAGTTTTAATAGTAATGAGCCCGTATCAAGTGTATCACCATTTTTTATAAAAATAATATTAGAAGAAAGCGTATTTGAAACCACCACTTTTTCAAACAAGGCTTCGGGGTAGGCAACAAGCACTTTTTTATTTACCGTACCCGTTGTATTCAATTGCGAAGCTATTTTTGTTAACGCTTCAGTTCTCAACATCACATGGCTGCTATTCAGCAAACTGAAATTTTTTCGTTGTTTAAACGAAGCCGGGAAATAAAAAATGTCCAGCGCCCCCGTCAGATTTTCCAACGTGTTATGAAAATATGCGGCATCTTCGGCATCATTTAATACGATAAGGTGATTAAACTGTGAGCAGGAAGGATGTTCAAATATGGCAGCGCTGAAAAATTCAGGTGAGCTTCCCCGCAGGTTTTCAAGGTATATTTTTTGAGTTTGGGCAAAAGAAAGCCTGTCCGCCAATTGAAAAAGACGGGGGGAGTTAATGAAACCATTCAGCAAAGCCTGTACACTCATCCGAAAAACAAAAATATAAAATTTGTACTTGAGTTTTACATGAAAGTCTTTAGAAGGGTATATTTAGTAAATTGCAATTTTGTAAAAGTGAAATAATGAAAATTAAGGTTATTGTCTCTGTTAGTTTTATTTTGTTGGTAGTGGTAGGGTTCCTGGTTTTTTTTAATAAATCCAGAGGTGATCAAAAGCTTGTCAACGAACTCTACAAGGAGAATGAAGAAAACGAAGAAAACGAAGCCGCTTATCAATATTTGCGCTGGAAATATGAGGCCGACTTGATCAAAGATCCTACAACTGGTGAAGCGTTATTTGGATTGCGTGATCAGGAAATTGAATTTGCAAGAACGATCCCTCAAAGAAATACACCCTCAGGCCTTGCAAGATTAACTAATCAAAATAATTATATACCTGCTGGCCCTAACAATAATGGCGGTAGAACAAGAGCAATAGCTTACGATGTTCGTTATAATGGTACAAATAACAGAGTTTTGCTGGCAGGCGGTGTAAGCGGGGGGTTATTCAGATCAATAGATGGTGGGGGTAATTGGACAAGAGTGACCCCGGCAAATGAAGTGCATAATGTTTCAAGCATTGCCCAGGATCCCAGGGATGGCTTTCAAGATACATGGTATGCAGGCGGCGGAGAATATATTGGTAGTTCCACTGATGCAATTGGTGCAGGTTATCTTGCTTATGGATTACTAAAATCTACTGATAATGGCGTTACATGGACCCGGTTGCCATTAACTAATATGACAGACTTCAATGGTGCCGCTATTTTAGCTGGTGTGCCCGAAAGATTTGATCATCCTTTTGATTATGTACATAAGATCTCGGTTAATCCGACAAATGGTGATGTGTATGTTGCCTGTCATAGAAGAATTGTTCGTTCATCAAACGGCGGTACTACATTTCAAACAGTGTTCGGGAGTGCGGTCTCCGGGTTTGCTGCGGGTGGGCAAGGTGACGTAATTATTTCACCTACAGGAATAGTATATGTTGCAATTACAGGGGCCGCATCTGATCTTACGTTAAGGGGCATATGGAAATCGACAACGGGTAATCTAAATTCTTATGCAAGATTAGCCGGTGGATCTACTTTAGGTATTGACTCAGTTGCTGGTTGGCGTGGGAATTCTTATAGTTTTACTGATGTTGGTGGCTCTAATTTTTATGATCCAAGAAGAACATTGATTTCATTGGCTCCTTCAAATGAGAACATATTTTATGTAATCTATGAAAATGGACTAACCAATACGAGTTCGGCTCGGAATAAAGAAGCAGACCTTTTTAAGTTGAATATGACTTCAGGAAATGTTTGGACAAATCTATCTTCAAATCTTCCTGATTTTCCCGGTGGTGATCATGACGCTACAGATCCATTTACTATACAGGGAGGTTATGATCTTTTTATTACGGTAAAACCAAATGATCCGAATTTTGTATTAGTCGGTGGCACAAGTTTATATAGATCTACAGATGGATTTAGTACAGCAAATTATAATACTACATTAAGCTGGATCGGTGGTTATGGAAATACATTGCCATCCCTGACATTTTATCCAAACAGTCATCCTGATATTCATAATGTAGTTTTCAATCCAGCAAATCCGAACGAAGCAATTTGCTCTAACGATGGCGGTATGCAGATGACGACAAATATAACCGCTTCGGGTTCTAACGTCGTATGGACAAATCTTAATAATTATCAAACACTTCAATATTATAGGGTGGCTATTGATCCCGAAGTTGGCGCTAACAATTTTGCAGGAGGTGCCCAGGACAATGGAACTCAATTCAGAGATAAAACCGGTATTCTTAGCTTGCCAGCTTCTGATAGTAATAATCATCGTCGGATAATTGGTGGTGATGGAGGGACCGTAGGTATTTCAAAAAGGAATGGTGGTATACAATATTTATACGGTACAGTTCAATTAGGCAGTTTGAGACGTGGACAATTACAAGCTTCTTTTAACCCGGTTGAAATTCGTCCTAATGGATTAACAGAATCAGGATCATCAACAGAATTCGGAGAGTTTGTTACCAATTTTAGACTCAATCCTGATAATACGGAAGACCTGTATTATATAAATTTCAATCGCATGTTCCGTACCACAAGTGCATCAACAGTATCTTCTTCTTCAGGCTGGACAGAATTAACCGGTGTTAGTAGTGCAGTTAACCCAAGTGATCCAACTAGTGGAAAAAATATTGCTATCAGGGCAATTGCCTTCAGTCGTGGAAACTATGGTTCATTACATTCAATGTATTTTGGCACTACAGATGGAAGAATATTTCGATTAGATGATCCAAGAAATTCTTCGGCTGCAGCGACTCCTGTAAATATAACACCCACTGTTACGGATATGTCAGGATTGAATGTCCAGGATATTGCAGTAAACCCAAATAACGATAATGAAATAATTGCAGTAGTAACAAATTATGGAAGAACCGTTGGAGCCAATCTTAATAATGTAACTAATATACTTTGGACCAATGATGCCAAAAGCGCCTCACCCACCTGGAAAGTTGCGGAGGGAAATCTTACTGGGAATAACACTTCAGGTTATATTTCTGCACGAAGCTGTATGATCACTGTAAAAAAAGACGGATCTGGTACCCCCATCACTGAATATTATGTAGGAACAGCAGCTGGTTTATTTGCAGTAGAAAATTTGGGAACAACTTTAATAGGTGGCGGTTCGCCAACCTGGCAACGTGAAGGATCAGCAACATTAAATTTTGCAGTAATAAATTCTCTTGCTTACAGACCTGATGATAATGTATTGCTTATTGGCACACATGGCAATGGCCTTTATTATACTTTTTTGGGTACACCCAATCTTGTTACAGGAATTAATAACCCGGTAATTAACGATAAGGATTTTATTACAAAAGTCTATCCCACAATAAGTCAAAGCACTGTTCAATACCTTGTAGGTAATAAACAAGATGTAAAAAAGATATCAGTTCAGTTATTCAATATGCAAGGCCAGGAACTTTACAGGCTGGAAACTGGTTATCAAAGTGGAAGTTTTAATATTAGCGGTTTTGCGAAAGGCGCCTATATATTGAGCATTTACAGCGATAACAAAAAATATCGTCACGTCCAGAAAATTATCAGGTAGTAAAAGCCGCTCACAAAAATAAAATAGTTCTCGTTTATCCTTCTGGTGAAAGCAAGATCGACGAAACAAGTTGGTCGTTATGTTTGGAAAAATAAGATCTATTATTCAACCATGAAGAGGCTGAAAGACCTAGATCCTGATATACGTCAATAAAATATATTTGTCGCTATCAAAAATTTTTTTACTTTTAAAAGTTCGATTGCTTGCCATAAGCAAAAAGGCGGTGCTAAGGCTCCGCCTTTATTTTTTACCAACCCCCCATAATTTAAATAATATACAGCAGGCAATACTTTTGCTTTGTTTTTGTATTTTGAATAAATTTTATAATTATGGCGCTTCAACCCTGGCGAACCGGTAAGGTGATCCGCATAGAAAATGAAACACCAAATACCAGGCGTTATTGGATACAGATCCCTGAATTGGAAAAGTTTGATTTCATACCCGGACAATTCATTACGCTGGATCTGCCCATTCACGAAAAACCCAATAAAAGAATAAGAAGTTATTCGATCGCCAGCTGGCCAGACGGAACAAATGTGTTGGAGCTTGTAATTGTATTGCTCGAAGGCGGGTCAGGAATAACATATCTTTTTAATAATATAGTTGTTGGAAGTGAATTGACATTGCGTGGCCCACAGGGAGTCTTTACACTGGATGATGAAGACTTGCAAAAAGAAATAATCATGATCTGCACAGGAACAGGGATCGCTCCGTTTCGCAGTATGGCTACTTATATCAAGCTGCATAACATTCCGCACAATAATATTTACCTGATCTTCGGAACACGAAAGAAATCCGATCTTTTATATTACGAAGAAATGAAAAATCTTCAGTTGGAAAAGTTTCATTATATGCCAACACTATCCCGTGAAGAATGGGATGGCAGAACTGGTTATGTCCATCCTATTTATGAAGAGATATGTGCCAACAAACAACCGGCTTTATTTCTTCTTTGCGGATGGAAAGTGATGATCGATGAAGCCAAGCAAAGAATTCTTGCAATGGGCTATGACAAAAAATCAATTCACCAGGAATTGTATGGATAAAGTCGCTTTTAATCTTGATAAGTCTCATGTTCATATTTCAATCACACTTGCTATATTCGTAAAAATCTGAAATTCCCTATGGGTGCATCTTCACTCATTGTTCTGATGATCTCCGCGGTTGCTTTCTCAGGCATCGCTATCCTTATCTCCAAAGTTGTTTTAAAAGCCACAAAAAATAAGGCAAAAGGTGAACCGTATGAGTGTGGTGTTCCAACAACAGGACCTAGTTGGATACAGTTTAATGTAGGATACTATCTTTTTGCATTGATTTTTTTAATTTTTGACGTTGAGCTGATATTTCTATACCCCTGGGCTGTCGTTGTTAAAAGTGTGGGTTGGATCGCACTTATAGAAATTGTGATTTTCTTTTTCATTCTGTTTCTGGGCTTTCTGTATGCACATAAAAAAGGGGCACTAAAGTGGCAGTAGTTATTATATGACGGACAAATTTCAATCTGAATCCTCACTTGCTTTTCCGGGAGAAGTTCATCAAACTCCTTCGGGTGGAGTGCTTGTAAGCAAATTGGATGACGTGATCAATTGGGCAAGGTCAAATTCATTATGGCCGTTGGTATTTGGTACCAGTTGCTGTGCCATAGAAATGATGAGTACTGCCGCTGCAAAATATGATTGGAGCCGGTTTGGATTTGAAGTAGCAAGAGCTACTCCACGTCAAGCTGATGTAATAATTATTGCAGGCACGATTGTTAATAAAATGGCGCCGGTATTAAAAAGATTATATGATCAAATGGGTGATCCAAAATATGTAATTGCCATGGGTGCCTGTGCAACAAGTGGTGGACCCTTTTTTTACAACACTTATTCTGTAGTAAAAGGCGCTGACCATGTGATCCCTGTAGATGTTTATGTAGCGGGTTGTCCGCCAAGACCCGAAGCATTAATTAATGCACTGATGCTGCTTCAACAAAAAATAAAAAAAGGATTAACAAGGGAACAAATAAGAGAAGAAAGTAAGCTTCCAACACCGCTAACCGGCAAAGAACAAGAAGCATTTTATAAATGACAAAAGAAGAATTAAAAATTAGTCTCACAGAATTAATTCCCACCGCAACCTTTGATGAAAGCGGTGAATGGTTAAATATTATAATCACACCTGGCGATCTATTGACTTCTGCAGAAATTCTTCGAAACAAACCTGAACTGAATTTTGATTACTTGTTTTGCCAGACCTGCGTTGACTGGAAAACCCATCTCACAATGGTTTATCATTTAGAGTCGACAAGATATCGTCACCAGGTAGTAGTGAAAATACAATTAGACAGAAACAAACCGGAAATAGAAACTGTATCGCATATATGGAGAACAGCAGAATTTCACGAAAGAGAGATCTATGAATTGTTTGGTGTAAACTTTTTGAATCATCCTGATCTGCGATTATTGATATTACCCGATGGATGGGAAGGAAAAAATCCTTTGCGAAAAGATTTTGAAGACCCTGTTAACATGATAAAGCTGTAATGTATCGCGAAACTGAAATATTAAAGCAACCTGGTTTCGGTACACCGGATGTATTTGGTGATATGATCATCAATGTAGGACCACAGCATCCTGCAACTCACGGAGTGTTGCATTTGGTGATTACATTGAATGGAGAAACGATCAAAAAAGTAGATCCGCATCTTGGATATATTCATCGTTCCATTGAAAAAATGTGTGAAAGTTTAAGTTTTCGCCAGTTCATTTATGTTACCAGTAAAATGGATTATCTCTCTTCACACATTAATAATCATGGTTGTTGTTTATGTGTTGAGAAAGGAATGCAGATCGAGGTTCCTCCAAGAGCACAAGTGATAAGAGTGTTGATGGATGAATTAACACGGCTTGCATCACATCAGCTATGGTGGGGTGCAGGAGCGATGGATATCGGTGCATTGACTCCCTTCTTTCATGCTTTTCGTGAAAGAGAAATGATCAATGATATAATGGAAGAGAGTTGCGGAACCAGGTTAACCATGAATTATATGGTGCCAGGTGGTGTGATGGTTGATGTTCATCCCAATTTTCAAAGAAGAGTAAAAGAATTTATTGCTCACTTTAAAAAAAAGATCGATGAATATGATGAACTCCTGACAGGCAATGTGATCTTTCAAAATAGAGTAAAGGGTGTTGGTTATCTTTCAAAGGAAGATGCTATTTCTTATGGTTGCACTGGACCAACTGCAAGAGGCAGCGGAGTAAGTTGTGATATAAGAAAATTATTTCCGTATGAAGTGTATAGCAAATTGCAGTTTGATGAGATAATAGAAACTGGTGGTGATTGCTGGTCGAGATATTTAGTAAGGATGAAAGAGATGAGGCAGTCGCTTTCTATTGTTGAACAGCTAATCGATAATATTCCTGAAGGCGACGTTCAGGCAAAGACAAAAGCAGTTTTGAAATTACCTAAGGGAGAATATTATTCAAAGGTGGAAACAGCAAGAGGTGAGTTTGGAGTTTATATAGTTAGTGAAGGTGGAACAACGCCATACAGAATTAAGTTCCGGTCGCCGGGTTTCAGCAACCTAAGTGCACTGGATCATATGGCAAGAGGTGGAAAGATCGGAGATCTTGTTGCTATTATGGCGATGATCGATTTGGTGATACCGGATATTGATAGATAAAATAATTGCGGATTTACGATTGCAGATTTTAGATTTATTATTCCAATCTGCAATCGTAAATCTAAAATCTTAAATTCTTTAATGCCAAGTTTAGAAAACATAGCAAACAGTATTCACGTATGGTTGAATAATCAATTCACAGCGCCATGGCCAATGCTGATTGAGTTTGTGATTGTTGGTGTATGTATCATTAGTTTGTTTGCATTACTTGGTTTGGTGCTGATCATGATGGAAAGGAAAGTTTCTGCATGGATGCAATTAAGACTTGGCCCCAATCGTGTTGGTCCTGTTGGAATGTTTCAGACAGCAGCGGATACACTGAAGCTTATCGTAAAAGAAGGAATGACGCCTGATGGTGCCGATAAATTTCTATTTAATCTGGCGCCATTTATTGTAATGATCATCGCAATGGTTGTGATGGCGCCATTAATGTTTGCAAAAGGATTACAGATATGGGATATTAATATTGGTGTTTTATTTTTTACGGCGATATCATCCATATCTGTGATAGGCATATTGATGGCAGGTTGGGCAAGCAATAATAAATATTCATTGCTTGGTGCTATGCGCAGCGGCGCACAGATCGTGAGTTATGAATTATCTGCTGGTTTCGCCATTCTTGCAATTGTAATTCTGACAGGTGATCTGAAAATTTCATCTATCGTGGCTTCACAAGCAAACGGTTGGTGGATATTTAAAGGACATCTTCCTGTGTGGATCGCATTTGTCATATTTATGATAGCAGTAACAGCAGAAACAAACCGTGCTCCATTTGATCTTGCTGAAGCAGAATCAGAGCTCACTGCCGGTTTTCATACAGAGTATTCAGGAATGAAATTCGCTTTGTTCTTTCTTGCGGAGTATGTAAACATATTTGTGGTTTGTGCACTTGGCGCTACATTGTTTTTGGGTGGATGGCAACCATTACATTTCGGAACAGGTACGCAGTTCAATCACATCATGGATTATATTCCATCGAGTTTGTGGTTCGTTGGAAAAACATTCTTTTTAATTTTTGTCATCATGTGGTTTCGCTGGACATTCCCGCGACTGCGTATTGACCAGTTATTAAATCTTGAATGGAAATATTTATTACCGATAAGTATGTTCAATTTATTATTGGTAACGTTGATGGCAATTATGGGTTGGCATTTTTAAATAAAACATGTTTTTAAAAGAATACATATCAGATGTTTTTAAAGGGGTTAAATCCTTGCTGACCGGCATGAAACTTACCGGCTGGTATGCTTTGCATCATAAAAAAGAAAAGATCACGCAGCAATACCCGGATAATAAAGACACTTTAGTATTACCAGAACGTTTCCGGGGCGAGGTAGTAATGATACATGATGAACATAATGAACATGCTTGTACTGGTTGTACAGCTTGTGAATTAGCCTGCCCTAATGCAACAATTAAAATTGTTACCAAGTTCGATATACAACCTGATGGGAAAAAGAAAAAAGCGATTGACAAATTTGTATATCACCTGGAGTTATGTACGTTTTGCAATTTGTGTATTGAAGCTTGTCCGACCAATGCGATAAAAATGGCACAGACATTCGAGCACAGTGTATTCGACAGAACAAATTTGACAAAGATTTTAAACAATCCCGATTCGAAGATCCGGGAGGGAGTTGAATAATAAATTCGAGAAGGTGAGAATAGGAAATTTTGAAATTTCAAAACCAGAATGACTGCATCACAAATAATTTTTTACATTTTAGCGGCCTTTATACTAGGTACAGCAATTCTTTCTGTTACCACCACTAAGATCTTCCGCTCAGCTATCTGGTTGTTGTTTTCTTTGATCGGTATTGCCGGTTTATATTTCTGGTTGGAAGTAGAATTCATAGCTGCCGTACAGATTGTCGTGTATGTCGGTGGTATTGTGGTGCTCATCATCTTTTCTATCTTTCTCACTCAGCAATCTGGCAAAGAGATGCTTAGGCCTTCGATGATGAGGGGGATTGCCTCAGCATTAGCAGTCCTGTTCGGTTTTGCATTTACCTATTTTCTTATTTATAAAAATGATTTTAGAGCTGGCGATAAAAGTTTCGACTGGAGTGTAAATAAGATCGGTAACCAAATGCTGGCAACAGGCGAAAATGGTTATGCATTACCTTTTGAGGTAGTGAGCATTTTATTATTAGCAGCAATGGTTGGTTGTATTGTTATCGCTATAAAAGTTCCTGCAGGAGTTTCTTCAACAGAAACAAAAGAACAAAAGCAGGACAGTATTGTAAATTTAAAAGAAAAAAATATAGTTGAAGGTTTATGACTGACATCCCTATATCACATTTTTTATTTGTAAGCACGGCTTTATTCTTTATCGGCATGTACGGTTTGTTTACACGACGCAACATGATCACGATGCTAATGTCAATAGAATTGATACTAAACAGTGTGAACATAAACTTTGTGGTATTTAACAAGTACTTGTATCCGGACAAACTCGACGGCATTTTCTTTACCATATTTATTATTACGATCGCGGCGGCGGAAGCAGCAGTGGCAATTGCCATTATCATTAATCTTTACCGCAGTCACCGGTCAATTGATGTAGAAACTGCCGAAGAAATGAAATATTAAAATGAACTACGCTTCATATATAGCACTGATCCCTCTTCTGCCGCTTGCTGGCTTTCTATTGCTTGGAATATTTGGAAGGAGGTATTTGAAAAATTCTTCCGGCATCATTGGAACAGGGTTGTTATTGGTTTCAGCACTGCTATCATTATATACGGCTTACAATTATTTTTTTATTGATGGAAAAGTTGGAGACTCTTATCAAACGATCACTGCAATAAAATTTACCTGGTTATCCTTTTCCGAAAATGTTAGCATTGATATGGGTATCATACTCGATCCGATCTCTGTTATGATGCTGGTAGTGGTAACATTTGTTTCGCTGATGGTGCACATTTTCAGTCTGGGCTATATGAAAGGTGAAGAAAGATTTCCAACTTATTATGCATTTCTTGGTTTGTTTACATTTTCAATGTTAGGATTGGTTGTTTCCAGCAACCTTTTCCAGATATATATGTTTTGGGAGCTGGTGGGAGTATCCTCTTACTTACTGATCGGTTATTATTATGACAAACCTTCTGCAGTTGCTGCTTCCAAAAAAGCATTTATCGTTACACGTTTTGCTGATCTTGGTTTTCTTGTCGGCATTTTGATACTTGCTTTTTATGGAGAAACGCTTGACTTCAAAACGCTGATCGAAAATTTAACATCACAACAGTCGTCTCAATTTCTTGCGATCACTACAGCATCATTTGTTGGGATTAGTGCGTTGACCTGGGGATTAACATTAATATTTATTGGTGGTGCTGGTAAATCAGCGATGTTCCCTTTGCATATCTGGTTACCCGATGCCATGGAAGGCCCCACCCCTGTTTCGGCATTGATCCACGCCGCAACAATGGTTGTTGCTGGTGTTTACCTTGTTGCAAGATTGTTTCCGCTATTCACAATTTCTCCGGTATCATTAAGTATCGTAACAGTAGTTGGAATTGTCTCTGCATTTCTTGCAGCAATTATTGCCTGTACGCAAACGGATATTAAAAGGGTGCTTGCTTATTCGACCATGTCGCAGATCGGATATATGATGTTTGCTCTGGGTGTTTCAGGCTATGCTGGGGAAAATGGCCTGGGCTACACTGCTTCTATGTTCCATTTGTTCACTCATGCATTCTTTAAATCATTGTTATTCCTGGGTGCCGGTGTAGTGATCCATTTTATTCATAGTAATGAAATGAAGGATATGGGCGGCTTAAGAAAATATTTGCCGATCACTAATCTTAGTTTTCTTATTGCTTGCCTGGCAATTGCCGGTATTCCTCCTTTTGCAGGTTTCTTTAGTAAAGAGGAAATTTTATTGGCAGCATATCATTCCAATAAAATAGTTTATGGAGTTGCCTTGTTCACTTCTGGCCTTACTGCTTTCTATATGTTCCGTTTATATTTTTCTATTTTCTGGAATAAAACAACTGAAGTTCATACCCATCATGGCGAAGGGCCTATTTCAATGAAATTACCTTTAGTGATCCTTGCCATTTTATCTGTTCTTGCAGGCTTTATTCCTTTTGGTGAATATGTTTCCTCAGATAGAACAGCATTGGAATCTCATTTTGATCCTATGTTTTCTATTGCTCCTGTTGCATTCGGAGTAAGTGGAATTTTACTCGCAATGTGGATGTACAAAAAAGAAAGTTTGAAGGCCGAAAAGATATCGCAATCATTAGGTGGTCTATATAAAGCAGTTTACAAGAAATTTTATATTGATGAAATATACCTTTTCATCACTCAGAAAATAATTTTCAATCTCATCGGTCGTCCGGCAGCGTGGATCGACAAGAATATTGTAGATGGACTGATGAATGGAGTTGCAAATGCAACTTCATCAGTTTCGAGTTTTATAAAGGGTATACAATCGGGTAAAGTCCAGAGCTATGCCATTTATTTCTTTGGGGGAATTGTTGCCCTGGCAGTTGTGTTTTTGTATTTGTGGAAATAAAAAATGATTTGATAATGTGCGATTTGAAAATTTGAAAATGAGCAAGATTATTTAAGTTGATAACATAATATGAATCTTTCATTACTGATACTTATTCCATTGATCACAGCGGTAGCTATTTTGCTTGTGACAGGATTGAAGCAAGTAAGAACTATTGCACTGTTTGGTTCTGCTGCTCAATTGCTCCTTGCATTTGTTTTGTTTTATTTCTACAGGCAAGAAAGAGCCGGTGGCAATACCGCAAATTTTATATTTGAAAATAATTATACCTGGTATGAACCACTGAATATTAATTTTCATACTGGTGCGGATGGAATATCTATTGCCATGATCCTGCTAACTGCATTCGTGGTGATCGCAGGTGTGTTGGTTTCATGGAAAATGGAAAAGCTGAGCAAAGAGTTTTTCTTTCTGTTGATATTTTTAAGTTTGGGTGCTTATGGATTCTTTATTGCTCTCGACCTTTTCACCTTATTCTTCTTTCTTGAAGTTGCTGTCATTCCAAAATTCTTATTGATCGGTATCTGGGGCAGTGGCAAAAAAGAATACAGTGCTATGAAACTTGCATTGATGTTGATGGGCGGTTCTGCACTGGTGTTTGTAGGATTGGCGGGGATCTATTTCAATACAAACATAAATGGTGCACATAGTTTTGATCTAACCCAGATCGCAGGAATGAATATTCCTATCGAAGTACAGAAATTGTTTTTCCCATTTGCATTTATAGGCTTTGGAATTTTTACTGCTTTATTCCCCTTTCATACATGGGTGCCCGATGGTCACTCATCGGCGCCAACAGCAGCCTCCATGTTTCTTGCCGGCATATCCATGAAGCTCGGTGGATATGGATGTTTAAGGGTCGCCACATATTTAATGCCTGATGCGGCGCATGAATATTCAACAATTATAATTGTACTGGCCTGTATTGCGATTTTATATGGTGCTTTCGCTACCATGATGCAGACCGATCTTAAATATATCAATGCTTATTCATCAGTAAGTCATTGCGGATTTGTTTTGTTGGGTATTGGTATGTTAACGAAAACTGCGATCGATGGAGCAGTGATGCAAATGGTGTCTCACGGATTAATGACAGCACTTTTCTTCGCTGTTATCGGAATGATATACGATAGAACACATACTAGACAGGTGTCACAACTAGGAGGCTTGATGAAAATGATGCCATTTATTTCAACAGTGTTTGTAATTGCGGGTTTGTGTTCATTGGGTTTACCTGGCTTTAGTGGTTTTGTTGCAGAGATGACCGTGTTCATGGGTTCATGGCAAAAGGCGGATGCATTTTATCGCATTGCTACGATCATTGCCTGTGCCTCGATCGTTGTTACGGCTGTTTATATTTTAAGAGCTACTGGTAAAGCGATCATGGGACCGGTGGTAAATAATGAACATTTATCTCTTGGTGATGCAGGATGGAATGAAAGATTGGCTGCAGGATTATTGATACTTGGAATTGTTGTAATTGGTATTGCACCATTTTTATTAAAAGATCTGATCAATCCCGGAACAAATATTATCATTGAAAAAATCGCTACTGTAATAAAGTAATACATGGTAAACGAATTTCTCATATTGATGAAACAAGAGCTGGTGATAACACTTATCATCTTCGTTTTATTATTTATAAAACTAGGCAAAGAAGAAACAACGAATGAAACACTGATCAATCTTGTAAATATTTTACTTACGCTGAATCTTGTTTCTGGGTTTATTTTTCAACAGTCAGGGACTCTATTTGGCGATATGTTTCATACTAGTGAGTTATTAACTTTTGAAAAAAACTTATTGAATCTTGGAACGCTAATTATTTCTCTTCAATCTTATGATTGGTTGAAAGATCATAAACATGTGCCCGAGTTTTATATACTCATGTTCTCTACACTACTTGGTATGTTCTTTATGATCAGTAGTAACAACCTGCTGATGTTTTACCTGGCATTAGAACTTTCAACTATTCCTTTAGCAGCATTGGCAAATTTTGACTTGGAGAAAAAACGTTCATCAGAAGCCGCATTTAAGATGATCATTTCATCTGCCTTCTCATCTGGATTATTATTGTTTGGTATTTCGTTGGTATATGGTTCAACTGGCACTTTAAGTTTTGCAGAGTTACAACACAGTTATCAAAATTTCGATGGGATGGGTAATTTCCCACCTACCCCTCTAAATATTTTTGCATTCATCTTACTTATTGCCGGATTTGGATTTAAGATCTCAGCCGTTCCTTTTCACTTGTGGACAGCTGATGTGTATGAAGGTTCTCCTGTAGCAGTTACATCTTATTTATCTGTTATTTCAAAAGGTGCTATTTTGTTTGTGTTCGTTTCAGTTTTGTACAACGTGTTCGGACCTACTTGGGGTAAAATATGGTACAACATATTGTTCCTGCTATCTGTGCTGACAATGATTATTGGTAATCTTTTCGCTTTGCGTCAACAGAATATGAAAAGATTCCTTGCATTCTCCTCTATTGCACAAGTTGGTTTCATTTTAATTGGAATAACTGGACAATCAGCCGAAGGAAGTACATCAGTTATTTTCTTCGTGCTTATTTATATATTTTCCAATCTCGCAGCTTTCGGAGTTATTAACTTAGTTAGTGCAGTAACAGGAAGAGAAAATATAAATGACTATAAAGGGTTTTACAAAAATAACCGAGGCTTAAGCTGGGTATTAGCGATCGCACTGTTTTCATTAGGCGGTATACCTCCAACTGCAGGTTTCTTTGGTAAATTCTTTTTGCTACTCGCTGGTGCAGGTAAGGGAAATTATTTGCTTATCACTATTGCCGCGTTGAATATGGTTATCTCGTTATATTATTATTTAAAAGTGATCAAAGCGATCTTTATGGATGTAAATGACGATCCGATCGGAGTTGTGAAAACAAGTTGGTCTCCAAGAATTGCAATGATCATTTGTGTGACGGGTATAATCATTACAGGATTAGTAAGTGGAGCTTATAATTATATATATTCATTGTTTAGCTAATAAAAATGGCCATAAATAAAAATCATGAGTTTGAAGATTTGGGTGGAGTGAAATGCGCCATCGTTGAAAAGAATGCTTCAAAAGAAAGAGTCGCTTTTCTAAAAGATCTTTTAGAAACAAATCTTTTTGAAGTTGTAGTTGTTCCTTCTCCCCCTCCTAAAGTTGCACCGCCACCAAAACCAGTAGAAGGTGAAGTAGCTCCTGTTGTTGTAGCGCCTCCGCTACCTGAAACATTTACTGTTGGCGTAACCAATCTTGCATTTAATCCTACCAATGCTATTTTTGGAAGATTATTAAGAACAAAGGATGGACATATCGTCACACAGGCTTATTGGTATCAGAAAGAGTCATCAAGTCATGACGAGATCCCTTATTACGAGAAGAAACTTTAATCAACTATTAAATGGAAGTCAAAGATTTATTTGATCCTTCTGTAAAACAAGAGATCATTGATCGAATTAATAAACTCACTGCGCAAACACAAAGACAATGGGGCAAGATGAATGTTTCGCAGATGCTTGCCCATGTGCAAATGCCGATCCGCATCGCATTTGGTACACACCGGCCTAAAGGAAGTTTTTTGCTGAGATTGATCGGTCCACTTTTTAAAAGCAAATTATGGGATGAAAAACCGTACAAACAAAGCTTACCCACCGATCCGACATTTGTTATGACCGGCTCTGAAAAAGATTTTGAAAAAGAAAAAGCAGCCTTAATCCACCTCGTAAACATTTTCAACGAAACAAGTATTCAAAGTGAACAACATCCTGTATTCGGCAAACTCAACAAACATAACTGGAGCAAAGCAACCTGGAAACATTTAGATCATCACCTGAACCAGTTTGGTGTGTAATTTCTTTCGCCTCTTTATAAACCGCTAATTATCTCTCCTTTGCTTATTCGGAGATTTAACATCATCATTTTAAAAAAACGAAGGTGAAACAACGTTGAATTACGTTACACTCACCAATGTATTTCACATTAAATCGTAGTATGGTCTTTGTATAACCATTAATAAACATATTATGGAAAATAAAAGAAATGAAGCAACCCTGAGTCGCCCTGAAGGTGAGCGGGTTCTTGATGCACCTTATGTGTTTATAAACATACCGGAATTTGTACTTCAATTAAAAAGCGAAGAAGCATGGCAAAAAAATGATCGGAACGGAATTACGGTTTTTAAAACTGGAAGAGTAACGACAGTATTAACCTGTTTACATGCCAAAGCAATTTTAAAAAATAATTTGGTGGATGGCATCTTTACCGTGCATGTATTGGAAGGCATCGTAAGAGTTAAAACTCCCGATGGCGATGTTGATATGCAGCCTAATCAAATAATGGCATTTCATCAATTAGTTGATCATTCCATTGAAGCAATGATGGATTCCGTAATACTTTTTACCAATAATTCATCGGAAGTATCAATATAATACCAAATTCAGGTCCCGATGGAAACCACTCTCTCAGAAATAATTAAAAATAAGATCCGCGAAGAAGGACCGGTATCCTTTCATGATTTTATGGAAATGGCTTTGTATTATCCGGAATTAGGATACTATACTTCTGCACCTGATAAAATTGGAAAACAGGGGGATTATTATACCAGCCCTTACCTCACAAATATTTTTGGAAATGTAATAGCCAAACAATTAGAAGAGATGTGGATCCTTACAGGCAAGAAAGATTTTAGTATTGTTGAATATGGTGCGGGAATGGGGTCGCTATGTAACGATATTCTCAACCAACTTAAACAGAATAAAGAATTATATGGGAACCTTAAATATTGCATCATTGAAAAAAGTGAAGCAATGTGTCAGAAAGAAAAAAAGATCATCAGTCATGATCTGATAAATGATAAAATTGCCTGGTATGATTCAATTGAAAAAATTCCACCTTTTACCGGCTGTGTTTTAGCAAACGAAGTTCTTGACAATTTTTCTGTTCATAAAGTAATTATGAAAGAAAACCTGCTTAAAGAAATTTTTGTCGATTATGATGAAGGGTTTATTGAAGTATTGAAACCAGCTCAGGATGATTTGAAAGAATATTTTATTGACTTGGGTATTGAATTACCCAATAACTTTTCTGCTGAAATAAACCTGGAAGCCATTGAATGGATAAAACGAATTTCTTCTACTTTAGAAAAAGGCTTTGTTCTTACAATTGATTATGGCTATCCATCATCTGAATTATATCAATCCTATCACCGGTTTGGAACAGTAGTTTGTTATAATAAACACACGGTAAATGATCTTCCCTATAATAATATTGGGCAGCAAGATATAACTGCACACGTAAATTTTTCAGCGTTGAAATTTTGGGGAGCAAAACATGGATTAGATAATTGCGGATTCACCAATCAATCACAATTTCTTTTAGGACTTGGACTGACTGAACATTTGAGAAAATTAGAAGAAAAAGAAAAGGATAGTTTTGAAATAAGAAAAAATTTAATGATGCTTCATACTCTCCTGATGTCAATGGGAAAAAAATTCAAAGTGCTCATTCAACAAAAAGGATTGAACAATCCTTTTCTTTCCGGCTTACAATTCTGTCAGCCACTTATTTAAACTTCAAATCGCTGATTTGTGCCACAATTGCAGCCTAATTGTGCCGGCATCATTTTTATGCATTGATTCATGTTATCAATTTATTTAACTAAAAAAGGAAAAACATGTACTACAATCAGTCATGTGCCGCAAAAGGCAACAATTACGGAAACCGGCAAGGCCAGTTTATCCGATCTATGCAGCGAGCCGCTGTAAACATTTTCAAAACTGACAACAGTTATGAAATGCTAGTGTTTGCACCCGGCCGCATCAAAGAAAATTTTCATATTGATGTAAAAGGAAACGAGCTTACTGTTTCTTACACACCACCGGAAGGTTTTCAAAGACCAAATTGGGTTTTGAGAGAATACAGTCGGGGCGGATTTGTAAGAACTTTTACACTCAATGAAAGTATCGACACGGCAAACATTGCAGCTAAATACACAGATGGTGTGTTGCAAATTAGTTTGCCAATAATTGCCGGTAAAGAAAATGAAAAGAAAGAAATAGTGATCAACTAAACTTTCTTTAATGGATAACCGTCCCGCTTAAAGCGGGACGGTTTTTTATTTAAGTCAATTCTATCTCAAAACCTTCCGTCGCCAATCCTACGGATACATCTGAAGTTAATTTGAATGAAGCAAGCATTTCTTCAAGAAATGCATCTGAATGTGATGGATCATGATGAGCAAACAAAGTATGTTTAGCGGATGTAATGGAAGCAAATAATCCCGCATCATCGATCGAAGAATGTCCCCAGCCTCTTCGCGTTGGATATTCTTCCTTTGTGTATTGTGCATCGTGCAATAATATATCAGCTCCTTCAGCCAGGTCATAACCAGAAACCCATTTTGGATTTTGTATCATTCCATGACTTCCCAGTGCTGGTTCATGATCGGGAATGTATGTAAACACAAAATTTTCACGCATTATTCTGTAACCAACTGTTGGACCCGGATGAATTATATAAGATGATTGAATGCGAAACGGACCAATATCAAATACGCTGTTACTAACCTCATGCAATTCTAATTTGCAGGGAACATCACGAAGAAGCACCGGGAATAATGGTGGCGAAAGATAACGGCTGATGCGTGAAAAAAGCGATTGCGAACTACTCGCCGGCCCCCAAATATGAATTTCTTTAGAAGGATCAAACAATGGGCTAAAAAAACCTAACCCTTGTATATGATCTAAATGAAGATGTGAGAGCAATATATCTATTCGCTTGCTGGCAGGATATGCACCTCCGCATTTCCGAATCCCGGTTCCTCCATCAAGCACAAGCAAATGATCATCATACACCACCGAAGCGCAGGACGTATTACCGCCATATTTTTCCGTTTCGGGTCCGGTCGTTGGTATAGAACCACGAACTCCCCACAATTTTACTTTCATATTAATTTTTGTTTCCAAAAAATGGCAACTGCTCCTATAAAATTTCCGGAACGACTAATGATCGGGTAAGAAGTAACTGATATAGTTTGCTTTTCCCCTTTCAGGCTTAGTATCTGAAAACTCTTATGGTATGGGCGTTGCTTTGATAAGGTTTTTACCAATGGTAATTCTTGCGGGGCCAGTGGATCACCATTTTTATCTAAGGGCTTAAAAATAGTTGACCATTCTTCAACCGGCATTTCACCGGTATCTTCAAATCTTTTGCCCAACACCCCTTCTGCCGGTTCATTATAAAAAATCAGGTTACCAAGTGTATCTGTAATAAAAACAGGGATTGAAAGACAATCTGCCAACTGGCGATTCAAAATTATTTCTATTTCGTGAGCAGCCATGCTGTTCTTTTATGACAGAAGTGTCTATCTAAATGTAAGAAGAATAGTTTTGATAATCCCGGAACAAATTGGAAAGATTTTAAAATTACCTGCACAATTCTATAATAATGGGTTTATGTTTCGGATAAATTGCCGATAACGCTGTTACATCAGCCAATTCAAAATCTTCAAATTCAAAACCGGGAGATACCGTACACCCAACAAAACAATATTCACTTCCAGGAGCGGGACGGCTTGCAAACCAACAATTGGCCGGAACTACATACTGAAATGATTGTCCTTTTTCATGATCATTCCCTAAACAAATAATTTTTAATTCCCCGGTTTGTTCAATTACGTAAATAAGTAATGGGTCTCCTGCATAAAAATGCCAGCATTCATCGCTTTTAATACGGTGAAAGGCAGAAAAATTTCCTTTCTCCAATAAAAAATAAATTGCTGTAGAAAAAACTCTGCCTGCCCCAAATCTTTCTGGCAAAGACCCCGCAGCAATTTGTTCATTGCTTTTATAAGTTTGTTTATACCAACCACCTTCTGGATGTGGTTCTAAATTATATTTCTGAATAAGTAGATTGATAATTGACATTTTAAAAACTAACTCTAGTGTTTTATTTTTCTATTGCAGTAAGCTTTAAATTTTCTTTTCAATTATAGAGCTGATCAATTACATCACCTAATGATCCTATCATACAAAAGTCAACTTCCCTGAAAACTAAAAATACGAACTGTATGGGGTAAAAAATACACACATATGCGGTCTGAAATTTGATGTTATACTAGTAACTAAACTTTTAATCATGGCAAATACAGTTAAAAATAAAAAAGAAGAAAAAGATAAAAAGCATCAGGGTTTAGAACCTGATCCTGAAACATTGCATACAACAGATCCGCAAGAACATATGAAAGGGCCTGTTTCTTCAACAATGCAAGGCATCAAAAAAGAAGCAAATAAGGACGATAAGGTTTCAAAAGAAGAAGCGGATAAGAAAAGAGAAGAAAATATGTAATAACGATTAGTAGCTGTTATAAAAAGCTTTATTGTTGTGAACAATAAAGCTTTTTTAATTGATCTAATTTGCTGCTTTAATAGAAATTCCGAGATGAATAGCATCCCTTATCAAATCATCCGGTTTACCAGGATAAACTATCCCCCAATCTTTACGATCAATATTAAATTTAGCAATTGCTTCTGCTGTATTCCCTGAAACAGTGATGCGTGCAGGAAACTCTATATTTTTTGTCACCCCTTTTAAAGTAAGATTTCCGCTTACCAAATGTGTAGGATCAGTTACTTTATATTTATTGATCTCTTCCTGTCTTGGATCAACCGTATCTTTTATAGCATTCCCCGTATAAGGCCTCACATCAGTTAGTTCAAAAATGCCTTCTGGGTTTTTCTCTACGTCAAAGAAGTCTGCTGACTTTAAATGGCCTAGTAATTTTTTATTCATGGCAGTATCAGATCCCTTTGGTCCCTCGACCCGCATATTTGCAAGATCCAGGATAAACTTACCACCTGTTACTTCCCCATTCTTTACATTGATATTACCACTTTTTAGCGGCACATTGCCTACATGGTATCCAGTAACTTTTGTTGCCACCCATTCAACCTTACTATCTGACACATTCAGTTTCCAAACTTCGCCGCTTTTATCATCATTTACTTTTTTTGCTTCGGTAGTTTTAGCCTCATCGCTTTCGGGAGCACTGGTACAGGACATAATTACAAACAACCCTGTTACTATTGACCCCAGTAAAAATTTTGTTCTCATTGTTGATTTTTTCTATACTCCGCAAACAATGTACCGTTTGGGCAAATTCAAGCCTTATAATTCTTCCTAACTTTATCTTCTATGAATCGTATCGATCGCCTGGCAGCAATTCTCATTCAACTTCAATCACGACCCCTTGTAAAAGCGCAGGATATTGCTACTAAATTCTCTATTAGTCTTCGCACTGTTTACCGTGATGTAAAGGCTTTGGAAGAAGCAGGAGTACCGGTGATCGGTGAGGCAGGCACAGGTTATCGTCTTATGGAAGGTTATAAACTTCCTCCTGTTATGTTCAACATGGACGAAGCGACTGCATTATTAACTGCATCCAAACTGGTGCAATCAAAAACAGATGCTGGTATTTCCAAACATTATACTGCTGCACTTGATAAAATAAGAGCCATATTAAGACATTCAGAAAAAGATCATATCGAAGAAATTGATGAGCATATCGCGGTGATGACTCATCCTTCTATTGTCTATCAGCCAACAACCGAATTGCATTTACAATCAATATTAAAAGCTATCGGTAGTTCTTCTGTTATAGAAATAAACTATACTTCGCTTGAAAAAAATGAAACTACCCGGCGCAAAATAGAACCGGTAGGTATTTATTATCTTGGTAGTCATTGGTATTTGATCGCCTTTTGCCAAATGAGAAAAGATTACAGGAATTTCCGCACTGATAAGATCAAGCAATTAATGACCACAAACGAAACAAACTCAAAGAAGCATCCGCCCCTGCAAAGTTTTATCACAAAGATGTCTGCTGACAAAGAAGTAACAAAAGTTGTAATAGATGTGGAACCGGAAATTGCAAAATTCCTGGGTGAGCAGAAATATTACAATGGCTTTGTAAAAGAAGAAAGAGCCGGAAATTATGTTCGCATGACTTTTTTATCCGGGTCTTTGATGGGTTTTTCCCGTTGGTTCATGCTCTATGGCGATCATGCAAAAATTGTGGAACCACTCGAATTAAATGATATGGTGGCTGAAATCGCAGAAAATATCCTTAAAAAAGTAGAAGAAGCCCAAATAGCAATGTGATTCTTGATTCTGGATGCTAGCTGCTTGCCGCTGGAAATCAATATCCAGAATCCAGTATCTAGCATCCCCTTCGAAAATTCTTTATCCTTTCAAATTCCTACTGACATAGGGCTGTCACAAGTGGGTTGTTTCTTTGAGTTCTAAACAACACACTATGACATTTATTGAATTCTTTAAAAAGCAGTTTATTGAAGAAGCAGCCACAACACGCAAAATGCTAAGCCGTGTGCCCGACAACCAGTATAATTTCAAACCGCATGAAAGATCGATGGTAATGAAAAGCCTGGTCAGTCATCTTGCTGACCTGCCCGGTTGGATACATTTTACATTGACCACAGACGAGCTCGATTTTCAAAAAGCATACGAGCAACCCGATATCAATAACAACAAAGAGTTGCTGGCTTATTTTGAAAAAAGATATAATGATGGATTATCGGCTCTTGTTGCGGAAAACGAAAAAGTGTTGAATGATCCCTGGACATTAAGAAATGGTGAAACTATCTATGCAACCAATCCAAAGATCGATGTGTTGAGGATGTCGATGAGTCAGCAAATACATCACCGCGCACAGCTGGGTGTGTATTTAAGATTGTTGAATATCCCAATTCCCGGGAGCTATGGCCCAAGCGCAGATGAAACTGATTTTTAAAAATAAAAATGATTTGAAGTGCAGGGTTGTATCAAATGGTTTTGCTTTATTATCTCTTCCATTATCCGGAGTCTTCAATTTGAATAAGAAATAAGATCATCTTGAAGCTCATGATTTATTCGTGAGCTTTTTTATTTTACAAGGGATAGTAATTCTATTAAACTTTTGTTGTGTCACTCACTTCTGGGTTCTGTAATTCTAATCAGCTTTTGTCCACCCCAATTTGAAATTATATCATAACCGAAGTACTTCCCCCGCCAGCGGGGGACAATGATCAGCATGATTTTATTCTTGCGTAAGACATAGTTTATAAAGTGTATTAATTATATTTCAGAAAACAGGGTGTATATTATCCCCCGCTGGCGGGGGTTGGATATTCAATCAAAGGAAAAGTTGGAGAGGGGGTGGAAAAAAGTTCAGTAGAATTGTTGCAGTACAAGAGTGCGACGCAACAGAAGTTAAATAGTAGCAATACGGCTTAGTTCATAAAATCAATTCTTCGAAGGCGGCACTCGTATATACACAAGCTTTATATTCCTTCTTCCCGATTCTCTTTCATCTATTTCAAAAAGCCCGAGACTCCTGATCAGTTGTAATAATTTTTCAAAACCATAATTGCGGGGATCAAAATCAGGACGCTTCTTCAACAACATATTACCAAGATCACCCAAAAAAGCCCAACCGTTCTCATCAGCAATATCGTTAATGCTTGAAGTGACAAGATTCACTAAATTCTTATCCGCTTTGCTGATCACTTTTTCTTTCTTTCTCAGGTCACTCAGCTTTATTTGCTTTGTGCTTGGCTCTGGTTGATCCAATATTTCTATATAAATAAATTTATCGCAGGCAGCACGAAACGCTGAAGGTGTTTTTTGTTCGCCCATTCCAAATACTTTCATTCCTGCTTCACGTAACCGGGTAGCCAATTTTGTAAAATCGCTATCGCTGCTCACTACGCAAAAACCATCCACACGGCCAGTATATAATATATCCATCGCATCTATGATAAGTGCAGAATCAGAAGAATTCTTCCCGGTTGTATAACTATATTGTTGAACCGGCGTAATAGCATGATCCAGCAAGACTGCTTTCCAGCCTGTAACATGTGGCTTTGTCCAATCTGCATAAATACGTTTAAAGGTAGGCACACCATACTTGGCTATTTCTTGCAATATTCCATTTATAAGGCGATGCGGCACATTATCGGCATCAATCAGAACGGCAAGCCGGAGATCCTTTGAATTGTCCATTTATAAATTGATTTACAGGAAAGATAATGATTTAAAAGCTGCCGTTTATTGGGCCAATGACCGAATGTTTTACCGGGATTTATAACGATCGTACGCTATAAATGAGGGAAACTTTAACGGCTGCTCTGGCCTTTAAAGATTATCTTTCGGCCCTCTTTATATTATGAAATCAGAAAGTAAATCAATCGAAATGTCAAATCTTACCCAGGTAGTGAATGTGGACAAGCATCTGAAAACACTAAAAAAAACTGTGCATGCATCCGATATTGATCAACTATTAAGTAGTACCGGTCCTTTTACTTTTTTTGCTCCTTCTGATTTTGCTTTTCAAAAATTAGAAAAAGGAATGCTGGAAAAATTATTCGAACCACAAAACCGTGGCCGGCTTGCAGATCTTTTAAGCAACCATATTGTAAAAGGGAAAATAGGTTATAAAGAATTAAAAGATGGCGAAAAACTTATTACTGTAAATGGTCGTGAATTAAACGTGCAGGTAAATAATGGTAGTGTCCGTATCAGCGATATTCCTATTCAACCCCGTGATGCAAAAATTCTGAATGGCGTGTTGCATGTAATGGACTCGGTAATAATTTAAAAAAATAGTCATGATATATTAGTACATCATGACTATTACTTATATAAAAGTATAGAAAAACTTAACCTTGGTCTCTCAACCATTTAACGAGATCATCTTTCGCCTTGCCTGTTTTTTGCTGTATCCTTCCCCAGAATTGATCGTCTTTACCCTCTTCATATCTAAGATCATCATCCGTTAATTGACCATATTTTTCTTTAAGTTTTCCTTTCCATTGGTTTAAAAAACCTTTTACTTCCATTTTATCCATAATGCATGTTTTTAATTAAATAATAGATACACTATATAAGGGGTAAAAACTGTGCCAGAGGAAAACGCCAATTTTATTACATTGAGAACAACGACGAGGCATAAAGTTTGGGGAATATAATGTCCACTCGGTTTCTCCTTTTACAAGGTTAAACAGTGATATATTTTTTTACTTTCAAAATTTAAAATCAAATGGAAACAAAAACAAAACAGGACGTAAAGCAGCAAGGATCTGCTTTGCAAAATGAAATTGTGATAAATCGTGTTTTCAATTTGCCCGTAAGTGTAGTATGGCTTGCATGGACAGATGCGGAATACTTTAAAAAATGGTGGGGTCCGAGAGGCTTTACTTGTCCTTCAAGTAAAATGGAAGCAAGAGTTGGTGGTAAATATTTGAGTTGCATGCGTGGGCCTGACGGAAAAGAATTCTGGTCAACAGGAGAGGTCAAAGAATTAATCCCGGAAAGAAAGCTTGTGGTTACCGATAGTTTCTCAGATGAAAAAGGAAATATTA
>DATHDP010000084.1:0-42477 GCA_035318985.1 Chitinophagaceae bacterium | reverse complement strand
TGTACTATTTGGTTCATGTAACCTATGGCTGGTGAGGTTAACTCCCACATCAAGCAACATTCTTCCGTATTGTAGTTTTTTTGAACTTAATTCCTTGACGGCAAAAAAACGGGAATACGATGCAGGATTTGAAAAATTTATATTAGAATAGGATTTACCATTTCGTGGATCTGAAAGACCAGAACTTGGCGGTTCAGAAAAACCTGCAGATATTCCGCCCATTCCGCGGTTATAAATATGTGAGCTTGGCTGAAGGTCACCAAGACCATAACGTGAATAAGGAGAATTATCCTGGGCATTAACAAAGACATTGGCTAATAGCAGAAAACTAAAAGCCATTAATGTATATTTAAAAACCCTTGATGACGATTTAAAACTGAACAGTTTTCGTTGAAGATTGAACATGAAAAATTGAGCATTTAGTCCCGGAAAAAATCCCCTAACTCCCTGTTTATCTTACTGGTTATTCACTTCGCTAATGGCATAAAGCCCTTTGAAGATCAGTTCGGGGTCTGCAAATATCTGGTTTTTAAGATGGGGAGCCAAATAGACTAAATCACCCCCGGTTAAATGGACGTTAAAGTTCCCATATCTTTCTCTGTATACATCAATGAATCCATCGATCTCTTTAGCCATTCCCAACACCACTCCGCTTAAAATATTTGTAACAGTATCGTATCCAACGAGCGGTACATTACCATCTGGTTTTACTATTGGCAGCTTAGCAGTGAATTGATTTAACGATCTCATTCGCATTTCCATACCAGGTGATATACCACCGCCCAAAAATTCATGATCTGCATTAATAAAATTGTAAGTAATACAGCTACCCATGCCAATAACAAGATTATGTTGCTTGGGAAAAAAATAAACTACGGCAGCACATAACGCCAACCGATCGGCGCCGATCGTTTCAGGTTTTCCAACAGGTGTGGTGAACGGAAGTTTTGAAAGATGACTAAGCTTGTGAAATTTTGTTTTTTGTGCAAGCAGTGTCTCGATCTCAGGATTATGATTGATAACAGATGAAAGAATTGTTTTTTGTGCATCAAACTTTTCAAGTATTGATGTGATAGTTGCGATCCCATCGTTTTCAATAACGATCACTTCTGCAAGTTTTGCATTTTGAAAAAAAGCAGCTTTTAATCTTGTGTTGCCAAAGTCAAAGCATAGTGTGTTCATTAGTTGCTTGATTACAATTCAAACTGGAAACCAGATAAATTTTGAAAATGCCCGTTTAGCTTTATTTTTTCTTTTAACCCTTCCATCTCTGCTACCATCGGTAATACCTTGGTTAAATGACGTTTTATGTATTCCTGTCGCTGCAGCTCATTCATCAAACCAAGCAACTCATATTCTTCCTGCAAGGTAAGGCCAACATGATGAGCCACTTCGTAAGTATTTAACTCTTCATCAGGTTTTTTAAAATCCTTTGTTACGTTCAGTAATTTATGCAATTCACGAATACCCTTCATCACTCTTCGCATCAGCTCAATATCACCCTGTTCTTTATTATCAGGATAATTTACAATAGCGCCGCTATAAAGTTTATCGGGGATCTCTTTGATCACTTCCAGCATTCGAAAAACTTTTTCGCCTTTTGTTTTAATATCCATTTCGCCGTTGTCATACATTTTACTTAGTTCTACAACATTTACCAGGGTGCCGTTCTCCTGTAATTTCTTGTCAACCACAGCTGGTATGCCAAATGGTTTTTTATTATCATGACATTCTTTAACAAGTTGCTTATATCTCGGTTCAAAAATGTGAAGGTTTACATTTTCACCGGGATACACCACGATGCCAAGCGGAAATATCGGAATGAAATTGGTCATAGATTTTTCAGGACTGTAAATTTATAGATTATTAGGAAAGCCTGCTTACTGTTTTTTATTCGGTAGTGTCTCTATTTGGATTTGAACCACAAAGTCACCAAGACACCAAGCTGCACAAAGTAAATTCTTAGTGATACTTAGAGCCTTTGTGACTTTGTGACTTTGTGGTTCTTTAATATTTACCAAACTGAGACACTATCTTTTATTCCATCGCTCATTTAGCTTTTTATATTTCAAAAAAGTGTAGCGGGCATTTATTCTTGCACAATGATATCCTGTTGCGCCATCGAGAAAGCCAAGTTTTAAAAAGTAGTTTTTGATAAAAGAAAAGGCCGCAGAAAAAAACATTTTAAATGATCCTGATCTTTTTTGTTGCTTAAAATATTTTTCCGCATTCAGTGCTGCATAGTTTTCCATCTTCATCTCATACGTTGCAATATCAGGTGCTGTTTTATGTAACACATAACCCGGAATTGAAATAATTTTTACATCGCTCGGTAATAGTAAAGACTCATGAACATCGGCATCATTCCACTTTATTTTCGTTCGGTTAAAAAGTCGAATATGTTTATCATCTCCCCACTCCCCGTAACGAAGCCATTTGTCGCCCAAAAAATTTTTGAATTTGAATTCAAACACTTTTGTCTCATCAGCGAGGTCTTGCTTCAATAAATTTTCTTTCAACTCTTCATCTATGGCTTCATCTGCATCAAGACTAAGTATCCAATCATATAAAGCCAATGCATTGGCTTTATTTTTTGTTTTACCAAAACCTTCCCAGCTTCCTTCAACCAATCTTGCGTTGGTTTTTTTTACTATCTCTTGTGTACCATCTGTGCTACCATTATCATAGATCAGGATATCATCAGTAAGACCGGAAAAACTTTTTATGGTTTCGCCAATAACCTTTGCTCCATTTTTACAAACAATAACAACCGAAAGCCTTTGCATGCTGCAAAATAAAATTATTAAACTCATTCATTTGTCTTTATTATAAAGAGTATTTTTGGCCAAGCCGAATGATACAGGAACTATTATCAAAATTGCAACAGGGCGATGCAAAAGCATTGGCAAGAAGCATTTCATTGGTAGAAAATGAAGCCGATGGCTATGAAGGATTATTGCGATCATTACCTCATGTCCCGAATAAACCTGTTATTGGTATTACCGGTCCGCCGGGAGCAGGCAAGAGTACATTAGTTGATTCGCTGATCGGTTTATTTGTGAGTAATGGAAAAAAGATCGGGGTGCTTTGTGTTGATCCATCTTCACCATTTAATCTAGGTTCTTTACTTGGCGATCGTATTAGAATGAGCAAATGGTATGACAATCCGAATGTGTTCATCCGTTCATTGGCAACAAGAGGTTCGTTAGGCGGGTTGCATCCGAAGATCATTGAGATAACGGAGCTAATGAAAGCTGCGACTTTTGATCTTATTATTGTGGAAACGGTTGGCGTAGGTCAAAGCGAAGTTGAAATTGCGGGTTTAGCTGATGTCACGGTGGTTGTTGTTGTTCCGGAAGCAGGTGATGAAGTACAAACTATGAAAGCCGGCTTGATGGAGATCGCTGATATATTTGTTGTAAACAAAGCCGACAGACCAGACGCTGATCAATTTGTAAAAAACTTACGATTGATGCTTGCACCCGCATTTCATAACAGGTATGATGAAGTTCCTGTAATAAAAACAGTGGCTTCGCAAAACGAAGGAGTAGGCGAACTGCTGAAAGAAATAGAGCATTTACTAAAACATCATCATTCAAAAGAAAAAAAATACTGGTTGCTGGCAGAAAGAGCTTACCAGCTTATTCAACGAAAGAAGATGAGTGATATTGATAAAGAAAAACTCAAAGAAGAAATTAAAGAACTTTCGAACAAGAATTCATTTCAATTATACTCATTTATAAAAAACTATTTGTAACATGGAAATCATCCCCAATGAAAATTTGCCAAAGATGGCTGAATGTGAACCGGCAATTGTAAAAGTGCAACCGGGAAAAGTATATTCATGGTGTACTTGCGGTTTAAGCGTCACCCAACCATTTTGCGATAGTGCACACAGAAATATACAGGATGAACCTTATCGAAGCATAAAAGTCATGTTTGACAAAGAAGAAGAAGTTTATTTCTGCCAATGTAAAAAAACAAAAACGCCTCCGTTTTGTGATGATACTCATTTAACGATCAAGAAATAAATCCTCGCGGTCGTCCAGGTTCATCGTCATTTTCATATCGTTCATCGAAACAATTTCTCCGCAGCCGCGGCCCGGGATAGTTTTGACATGAAAATTAAAAAGAGATATGAAAAAGATCATTTTAACGACAGCTTTTGCTTTTCTGCTTATTTTTTTAAGTAGTTGCCTTACCACACTCCATCCCATTTTTACTGAAAAAAACCTGGCTTACGATCCAAAACTTATTGGTGTATGGAATACAGAAAACGAGGGGAAAAAGGGCAAGGTGACAATCAACAATCTCGCAACAGAAAATTCAGTTGAACTTCCTGGAAATATTTCCGCCATTAAACAGAAAGGTTATTTTATCATTTACCAGGATGAAAATGGTAAAGTCTCTGATCAGTATATCGCTTTTCTTGCCCGCATCGGAAAGCATCTTTATTTTGATTATTTCCCTGCTGATAAAAAGGAAGACCGGAAGCTCGATGAATTCTTTGGGGTACATTTTGTAAGAATGCATACATCTTATCGTGTCGAAATTTTAAAAGACGGAAGTTTTGAATTAAGTCAATTAGATGGATCGTATGTGAAAAGCCTGATCGATGAAAAAAAGATACGGATCAGTCATGAAACAGATGCTGATGACAATACAGTAATAACGGCTTCTACTAAAGAGCTCCAGCAATATCTTCTCAAATATGGCGATGAGCCTTCTGCTTACAGAAGCGAAAAAACAACTTTTAAAAAATAATCTATTGTATCTAAACATAAATTTTTAGAAAATGAAAAAGACAATCTTCATCATTTCGATCGCGATACTGGTTACTGCTTCTTCCTGCGTCACCTCTTTACAACCACTCGTCACCTATGATACCGCAATTGCTGATAACAGGCTTGAGGGTGTATGGGAACAAGATGGAGAGAAATATGTAGTTCAGAAAGTTTTCAACAGTGACTTTTACAAGAAGAATCAAAAAGATCTCGAAAAGAGTCGCAAAGAAAATAATGGTCAGTTATCGGAAAAAGATAAAAAAGATTCCGTTCTTTTTTCTAAATCCTATATAATAAAATATTCAAAAGATGGCATACAGTATTTATTATTTGGTAACATGATCAAACTAAACGGTCACCTATTTATGAATTTTACACCTGTTGACATGACAGAAATAGATACCAGTAATGCAGAAGTCGAGATCAATCTCTCAGACCGGATCAACTCACATACAATTGCTCGTGTACAATTCACAAATTCCAATATAATGAAGCTCGATTTTATTGATGGCGGTTACTTGCATGATCAGATAAAAGCCGGACATATGAAAATAAAAAATGAGACTGATGAACTCTATGATACTTTTTTGATCACAGCTTCCACTATTGAGCTGCAACAGTTCCTTGAAAAATATGGTAACGACAGTCGTTTCTTTAACAAGGAAAATACTGTTACCTTAAACCGCAAAAGCTGAGAGAATGAAGAGAAAGTATTGGGAATTGAATCATCCTATATTAAGAATTTTACAGCACCTGGCTTTCTGGGTGCTTTCATTCTTTGTGTTTCTCAATCTTTTTAAAACAGGTATCAGACCTGAAAAAGTTGATTACGTCTATACCGCTTTATTCCAGATAAGTTTGTTGCCGGCTGTTTATATTAATCTTGAATTGCTATTACCAAAATGGGGAAAGAGAAAAAATATACTGTTATACATATTTTCCCTCGTCATAATTATCATCTTATTCTCATGGATCAATTATAAATTTTTTGCCGAATGGTCAGCGAAACTTTTGCCCGAATATTTTTTTATTTCTTACTTCACTTTTAAAGAGATCATATTCTTTTTTACGATTTATATCATTGTTGCTTCGCTTTTGAAATTATCCAAATCATGGTTCCTGGTAAGTGGATTACAAAAAGAATTGCTGGAAAAGGAAAAGCAAAAAACGGAAGTGGAACTGAAAGCGCTGAAAGCTCAGATCAACCCGCATTTCTTTTTTAATACATTGAACAGTATTTATTCCATGGCGCTCGATAAGGATGAACGATTACCCGGCACCATATTGCAACTGTCGGACCTGATGCGGTATTTTCTTTATGAATCAAAAGATAATTTTGTGCCATTAGAAAAAGAACTGGCTGTAGCAGATAATTATATTGCTTTGCAAAAGATCCGGTCCGGAGAACAATTAAGCATTGAAATAAATAAACAAGGCGAAGTGAATGGTCAGAAGATTGCTCCACTGTTGCTTATTACCTTTCTTGAAAATACTTTTAAGCATGGAGCAAAGGGAAGTTCAGGAAATACATTTATAAAGCTTGATATAAAAGTGGAGAAGAATAAACTGAATTTTATAATAGAAAATAATAAAGGCCTCATTGATGAAGTAAATACAGGTGATCATAATGGCCTCGGGCTTGAAAACGTAAAACGCCAGCTAGAGTTATTATACCCGGGTAAACATTTACTGAATATAAAAGATCAACAAGATCGTTTTGTTGTCGCATTACAATTAAGTTTATGAGCCGCTATAAATGCATAATAATAGAAGATGAGCCGTTGGCACAGAATATTCTTAAAAAATATATTGCTGATCATCCTTCACTGGAGCTGGTTGCAATATGCTCCGATGCTTTGGAAGCGCAGACAATACTAACACAGCAAAATATCCAATTACTTTTCCTTGATATTAACCTACCAAAACTGTCAGGTATCAATTTTATCAAAACACTTATTCATCCACCTCTAGTAATATTTACAACGGCTTATCCCGAGTTTGCAGTGGAAGGATTTGAATTAAATGCTGTTGATTATTTATTAAAACCATTTTCGTTTGAACGTTTTCTGAAGGCCGTAAATAAAGTAATTGAAAAATTTAATACGACTACTCAAAATAATATTACAGGGAGTAATTCATTTATTTTTCTTAAGGCAGATAAAAAAAATCACAAAGTTGATCTTGAAACCATTCACTATATCGAAGCTATCGGAGATTACATGAAAGTGATCACTGATAATGGTCAACTGATCGTAAATGAAACGATGAAAAAAATGCAGGAAGAATTACCGGCAAGTCTTTTTATCCGTGTACATAAAAGTTTTATCATTTCCCGAAGCAAGATTCGCTTCATTGAAGGAAACTTTGTACAAGTTGCTGATAAAAGCATTCCTATCGGCGCCACATACCGAAATGAATTGCTCGTAAGTATTGAAAAGAAAAATTAATACTACTTAGTCATCTTCTTCACATCCGATCGGCGCACCAGGTGGAATTTCCTTATGGATCGTTGGTTTTGCTTTTTCCGGTTCTTTCATTCTTTCTAGTGCAAGTAACAAATGGCCCTTGTAAGTTGCATCGGTAGTTGTTTTCAACTTAGCATCAATAAAAGTTTTCAGATCTTTCAACGCATTTTGTAATACTGATCTTACAACAAAAGAATTATTATCATTAATGCTTGCAGCCAATAAATAAGTCAGTAAAACTTCTTCCGTTTGTATTTGGATCAATCCATCTATACCAGTCAATCTTGACGCTTTCCAGGTTTTAGAAACAAGCAGGTTGATCATTTCAGCAACTCCCAGTCCTTTGTTCATTGCTTCATATTGAACCATCCTGTTCAGCCTTTCGGAATTAAATAAAAATGATAAAGGAAGATCGGCGGAAGTTTCTGCAGGAGATAAGACATCAAATGCAAGTCCTGTTCTTTTACGAAACAACTCTCTTGAAAACCCATAACCCGCAGGAAGTGGCGGAATTAATTGAGCAATCCGATCTGGCAATCTTAGAAACTTTGGGTCAATACAATCAATGATCGCATTCAATGCAGTTAATTGATCTTCTTTTGATAAAGACTTTGTTATTATTTGTCCATCACCACGTAATGAATAATTATAAAACATGCCACCCACAACTTTTGTTGCAGCCTCTACCTGGTAACGATGATAAAAATAAACCGGCACCAATACATCTTCAAGCATTGCCATCGGCATACCAGTCCTGATATTTTTTTCACCAAAATCAGCTAACGCTTTGTTGCGGATCTTCATTACATTTTTTAATTCCGTTACTGCATCAATTCCATTGTCCCAAAGATGTGCCTGTGGATGCAGACCGCCGGGTGCACGGGCATCACGATCAGAAATAAATTGCAACCCTTTTCTTTCCGCATCAGACAAGATCTTACTTAATGCAACTGCTTCGTTTGTGCCGGAAGGGAAATCACTATAGCCGAAAGTGATCGCCGCTTTATCCCATTCGCCGATCTTATTATCATACGCATTTCGCAGATCAATTTCACCTGCAATATCTAAGCTTATTGTTGGATGCGGATAATCCATCACACTTGCACGATCGCTTACACTTGCAGCATAGTTGTGCATCAAGCCAAGTGTGTGACCAACTTCATGTGCTGATAATTGTTTTAATCTTTCCAATGCCATTCTCAACATTTTATTATCTGCCGGCATTCCATTTTCAAATGGCGCTAATAAACCAGTGGCAATTAAATAATCTTGTCTTACACGCAATGAACCAAGTGATACTTGTCCTTTTATTATTTCACCGGTACGTGGATCAATAACAGATGCGCCATAGCTCCAGCCTCTTGTACTGCGATGCACCCAATTAATCATATTGTAACGTATATCCATTGGGTCAGCATCTTCTGGTAAAACTTTTACCTGGAAAGCATTGATATAGCCTGCTGCTTCAAACGCCTGGTTCCACCAGCTTGCACCCTCTAGCAATGCACTACGAATTGGTTCAGGAGTTCCATTGTCTAAATAATAAATGATCGGTTTTACGGCTTCGCTTTTCGCTGCAGATGGATCTTTTTTCTTCAGGCGATGGCGCATAATATAAAATTCCTCTATCGGCTCTGTCACTGGCGTACTATAATCATAATAAGAAACAGGAATATAGCTGCTTCGCGGATCAAACACTCTGGGCTTGTAATCGTTATCTGGTAATTGCACAAAAGAATGATGCATTCGCAATGTGATAGCTTCAGGAGAAGGCGTTACCGAGTTTACAAAATTGCCCGTAATACCATCATTGTTTACAAAAGTTATTGTTGTTTCAAAATCTGTATTTAGTGGAAAATTTTTGGTGCGTGGTAAATAGATAGCAGAACGTGTTTTATCCAATGAATAATTTCCCTGCTGGTTGCTTTTTATACGATTAGTGACTTGCATTGCATCACGCAATAAAAAATCAGTTGCATCAACGAGATAGTGATTATTGCTTTCTGCTTCAACTGTAAATCCCCAAAGTGTTGATTGTGCAAATGATTGTTCAACGGCTCTTTTTTCTGCAGCATCTTTTGTTACAGCACGATAGTCATAGTTAGGTTGTATCATTAATATTTTTCTTCCGGTCTTTGAAAATTTTACAATTCGTCCACCGCCTGATAAACCACGATCAAGACCAATATCATTTGATCCCAAACCTGCCGGTAAAGAAATAGTATAAAGGATCTCTGTATCAAGAGTATCTACTTCGAGCCATATCTTACCTGTATTCTCATCCCAATAGAAATTAAAAAAACCTTCAAATTTTTTTAGGTCTTTTGTTTTCTCTTCAATAGTTGAAATCTTTTGTGATGAAGCAAAAAGTGGCACAAATAATAGGGATAAAATGATTTTTCGCATAGCAGTTAATTTACAAATTGAAGTTATAATATAAAGTTTTTGTTATGGTATAAATACGATAAACCCTGTACAATGATAAGGATTATCAATTCAATATAAACAAAGAAAAAAAGAGTATTTACCCCCTTTTAATCCTATTACCCACGCCGTATTTTAGCTTTTGCTGCAAGAGAATTCAATCTTATGAAACCAGTGAACTGCTATCTGCGGAGACCATCCTTATTAACTACCTTTTCAAGATCGTGGTCCCTTGTCTTTTTTTTATTCGCAACATCATTTTCTTTTTCACAAACAACTAATATCAGCGGTGTCAGAAACAATTATTATAATGTACTGGGAGTTGATGCCACAAAAAATGCTGTAAAGCTTGATAATGTTTCAGGACTGTCATATGGTAACACAGTTTTACTGATACAAATGAAAGGAGCGACGATAAGCACAACTAATAATTCTACGTTTGGTACTGTAACATCTTTGAACGACGCGGGTAATTATGAAATAGCAACGATCTGTTCCATAAGCAATGATTCGGCTTATTTTTTTAACACCATCTTGAATACTTACGATGTCAATTTCAAAGTGCAATTAGTAAAGTTTGGCGAATACTATTCGGCCAATGTAACGGATACGGTAAAAGCGCAAACCTGGAATAATTCCACAGGAAAAGGTGGGGTGCTGGCTCTAAAAGTGGAAGAAGATCTTACTTTGAATGCCCCCTTGTTTGCTGATTCTACTGGTTATAGCGGGGGAAATTCTTCAATAAGTAATTCCACCTGTAATAGTATTACAAGTGGCTACGTTTACAATGCGAATTTCACGGGTCCTCAACTCGGTGCATTTAAAGGAGAAGGAGTGACAGATGTTATTGCAGCAAATAGTGGTGGTAGAGGCGCACCAGCCAACGGAGGCGGAGGAGGCAACAATCATAACAACGGTGGTGGTGGTGGTGCTAATCTTGTGGCAGGAGGAGATGGTGGTGGAAATTATACTACAGTTTCCGGTTCATGTACTGGAGACTATCATGGTGTTGGAGGAAGATCTCTGAGCAGTGCATCCAGTACAAAAATTTTTGCCGGTGGTGGTGGTGGCGCTGGCCATTATAATAACAATCCTACTACTCATGGTGGTGGTGACGGTGGTGGTATAATTATTATTATTGCAAAAAACATAATTGGCAATGGATATAAAATATCTGCAAACGGCCAGGTTGGTGGAAGCGGTGGTTCAGATGGTGCATCAGGTGGTGGTGCCGGAGGTACTATCATTATGAATGTGACAAATTCTTATTCAGGTTCACTTACAATTGAAGCAAATGGAGGGAATGGTGGCAACACGAATAATCAAAGTATTCTTAATCGCTGTTATGGTGCAGGAGGTGGAGGCAGTGGTGGTGTTACCTATTTTAAAGGCGCTATCCCAGCGGGTGTCACCACATATGATACAGCCGGAACTGCCGGAAAAATTCTTAGCTCCAATGGCTGCGGCATTCCTGTGCCAGCTTTAGATGGAACAGATGGATCAGTTGTTACCAGTTATTCTTACAGGACCTCTGTTACTCCATCCTCAGGCTGCGCTGCTGTTTTGCCCGTCAGGATCATCTATTTCAATGCAATTCTTAATGCTGATAAGAAAGTAAAATTAGAATGGGACATTGCCAACCCTGAAGAAGCAACTTCATTTACAATAGAAAAAATAAATTCATTTAATAATTGGACCGACCTTTCTACAATTGATGTGCAAACAAATCTCCACCATTATGAAATGCTTGACAATTCGCCAGTGGCAGGGGAAAATATTTATCGCTTGCGCATCAAAGCAAAAAATAACAGCCTCATTTATTCTTTACAAAAAAGAGTTGTCCTGAAATTTAATGATCATTTTTCCTTTTATCCAAACCCTGCAAGAAATAAGATCATGATAAGTGGTAAGTTAAATGCAGGAACAGTTATAAAGCTTACAGATATTACCGGCAGAGAAATAAAGAAAATAATTACAAACACAAGTTCGTTACTCCTTGAACTCTTGCTTCCATCTTTAGATCCCGGTATTTATTTTTTACGTGTTGATAATTATACGGAAAAAATTGTGATCCTTCATTAACTTTAAAAAAAATCGAACCATGAAAAGAAAGATCTTCTTTCCAATCTTGTTATTTATATTTCCCTTTATTGTTTCCTCACAATCCACAGCCAAAGAATGGTACTCCAAAGGAGTTGAATTAAAAAGCAAAAAAGATTATGAAGGAGCCCTAACTGCTTTTAAAAATGCTATTTTAAAAAAAGCTGATTATAATGAAGCTTATTATGAAGCTGGTTGGTGTTGTAATGAATTGGAGAATTATGAAGAGGCAATAGATCATTTGAAAAAATATATGCCTTCTGATGAGAAAAATAAAAAAAATAAATTTAATGAGCTGGGGTTTTCATATTATAAACTCCAAAAAGCAACTGAGGGAATAATAGAATATAAAAATACGATCGCTTTATCTCCAAATGATGGCACCGCATTAAGGGGCCTGGGAAATATTTATTATGAAATAGAAGAGGATTATGACAACGCTATTGAATATTTTGAAAAAGCTGTTAAAGAAGATGAAGAGGATTCAAAGCCTATATATTATAAGCTTGGCTGGTTATATAATGACCAGGAAAGATATGATGATGCAATAAAAATTTTGCTAAAAGCTATTGAGTATGATAGTGAAGATTCCGGTTATCGTGAAGAGCTTGGCTATGCTTATTATCAAAAAGAAGAATATGAATTTGCGCTTACACAACTAAACAAAGCAATTGCCTTAGATGATGCTTCAAAACTCGGATATTATTACAAAGGACTTTGCTTTGTTGCTACCGAAAGAAAAGGCGAAGCAATGAGCATGTATTATAAACTTAAAGAAATAGATAGTGATACTGCTGCGGAACTGATGGATAAAATAAATAAAATGAAATAAGAAGGCAACTTTTAATCCGTGTGAGCACTTTTTTTCCAGCGATAGAATACATACCCCGCGATAAGAAATGGCGCAGAAGCGAGATAAATAATGCCGGCATTTAATCCTTTAGCAGGTTTTTCGCCAAGTTGTTGAGCGGTCTTTGTACAAATAGAACATTGAGCTGTTGAAAACTGGAAAAATAATGTCGAAAGAACAAAAGTAAAAATCAATAAAAGGATCGTCTTTTTCATAACCCACATATAAGAAAGCAAAAATACGATAGAAATAAATCATGGATCGTTACTTTTTAAAACTTAAAAAATGAAAATTCTTTCTTTTTTTACATCGGTCTTCTTATTTCCGGCTTTGCTTTATTGTCAATCGACAGCACTGGATTGGTACAATAAGGGGGTCACTCTGAAAAATGAAAAAAAGTCTGCCGATGCCGCGACTGCTTTCAAAGAGGCAGTTAAACTGCAAAAAGATTATAAAGAGGCCTGGTACGAAATGGGCTGGTGCCAAAATGATACAAAAGATTATTATGGTGCAATTAATTCATTGACAAAAGCAAGATCGTTATGGAGCGGAGTAGCCAAAATTCATTTCGAGCTTGGTTATGCTTTCGATAAAACAAACAGCACTGATTCGGCCATGTCCCAATATAACCAGGCTTTGCAACTAAATAGTACTTATTCATTAGCATACAAACAACTGGGATATATTTATTATCAAAAAGAAAACTACGAAACGGCCATTACCAATTTTTTGAAATATGAAGAGAATGCCAAAAACCCGATAACTGATTATTTATACTGGTATCGTAAAGGATTTATGCAAAATGCACTTAAACAATATGACCCTGCAAGGGTCAGTCTCAATAGATCATTAGAATTTAAAACCGATTACGCCAACACTTATCTTGAACTCGGTTTTGCATGCAAAAATTTAAAACAAGGTGATGAAGCCATTGCCTGGTATAAAAAAGCAATGGAGCTGGATAAGAGTCATGTTCCTCTTAATGGTATTGGCGAAGTGTACAGAGATATTAATAGAGATATGAATGAAGCAATGACCTGGTACAGGAAATCGCTGGCAATAAATCCAGATGAACGAAAAGCAAATTTTGGTATTGGTTATTGTTTAAATAGTCTCGAGAAATATTCAGAAGCTATTCCTTACCTGCAAAAAGCGGTTACACAGGAACCCACTTATACCGCTGCCTATGTTGAATTAGGTTATAGCCAATACAAAACAGGCAGTAACTATTCTGCTATTGAAAGTTTAAATAAAGCCTTATCGCTAAATCCTAAAAACGAAAATGCCCGTTATTATGCCACATTGGTGTATATCAACCAGAACAATAGATCTATGGCACAGAAAATGGTGGATGAGCTAAAGTCATTGAACTCAAAATATGTAACAGAGCTCCAGGAAAAAGTAAATAAATTGTAATGCTGAAATACAAAAAGAAAAGCTGCCTTTTAACGGGCAGCTTTTTATTGGTAGAGAAAATTAAATTATGCTTCTACACTGATTCGCTTGCTTTGTTTCTTTCTCTCATCTTCATCAAGGATCACTTTTCGCATGCGAATAAAGTTTGGCGTTACTTCAATGCATTCATCCTGCTGAATATATTCCATACATTCTTCCAGCGTCATTAAAGTTTTAGGAGCGATCCTGGTTGCATCATCACTTCCGCTGGCACGGTGGTTGGTAAGTTTTTTCCCTTCTGTAACATTCACCACAAGATCACCCGGCTTAATATTTTCCGCAACGATCTGTCCTGCATAAACCTCTTCACCCGGATCAACAAAGAATGTTCCCCTGTCTTGTAATTTATCGATAGAATAACCAGTTGTTCTTTCCTGGATCTTTGAAAGCAGTACACCATTATTTCTTCCTGGTATCGCACCTTTCCATGGTTTATATTCTACAAAGCGGTGAGCCATTACAGCTTCACCGGCAGTATTTGTAAGCATTTGCGAACGCAAACCGATCAATCCTCTTGATGGAATTTCAAACTCCAGGTGTTGTATCGCACCTTTTGTTTCCATCACATGCATCTCACCTTTACGTCTTGTTACAAGATCAATTACTTTACTTGCATATTCTTGTGGCACATCTACCACTAAATTTTCGTAAGGCTCACATTTTGTTCCGTTGATCAATTTTACCAAAACCTGCGGCTGACCCACTGTTAATTCATATCCTTCACGACGCATGGTCTCGACCAATATTCCTAAATGAAGAATACCACGACCATAAACATTAAAACTATCGCCACTGTTAGTATCCTCAACTTTTAAAGCGAGGTTCTTCTCTGTTTCTTTCATCAGCCTGTCACGAAGATGACGGCTGGTAACAAATTTTCCATCTTTACCATAGAATGGAGAATTGTTAATGCTGAAAAGCATGCTCATCGTAGGCTCATCAACACTTATCACTGGTAACGCTTCAGGATTTTCCAGATCTGCAATTGTATCACCAATATTAAAATCCTCAATACCTACAACGGCACAAAGGTCACCAGCAATTACTTCACTCACTCTCTTTTTTCCCATTCCTTCAAACACATATAATTCTTTCGCCTTCGATTTCTTAATTGAACCATCCGCCTGCATCAATGCCACTTGTTGATTCTCTTTTATCACACCACGGGCTACTTTACCAATTGCAATACGGCCTAAGAAAGATGAATAATCAAGTGAAGTGATCTGCATTTGCAAAAAACCTTCGTTCACTTTTGGTGGCGGTACATATTTTATGATCCCGTCTAATAATGGGTCAATACCTTCTATTTGTACATTGGTGTCATTGAACCAACCATTCTTTCCTGAACCATAAAAGGTCGGGAAATTCAATTGCTCTTCTGTCGCGTCAAGATTGAAGAATAATTCAAACACTGCATCATGTACTTCATCAGGGCGACAATTTGGTTTATCAACTTTATTGATAACAACGATCGGGTGAAGATTCAGCTGTAATGCCTTCTGCAACACAAATCTTGTTTGCGGCATAGGACCTTCAAAAGCATCCACAAGCAACAGCACACCATCGGCCATTTTCAAAACTCTTTCTACTTCGCCACCAAAGTCAGAGTGACCAGGTGTATCGATCACATTAATCTTTACATCCTTATAAACCACCGCCGCATTCTTACTAAAAATAGTAATGCCACGTTCTCTTTCAAGGTCGTTGCTATCCATGATCAGCTCACCCGTTTCCTGATTATCACGAAACACTTTTGTAGCGTGTAATATCTTGTCTACCAAGGTGGTCTTACCATGGTCAACGTGGGCTATGATCGCTATATTTCTTATTTCCATACTCTTTTTTAAACGAGCGGCAAATGTACGCCAATTCAGCGGGGCAGCGAAGGAAATGAAAGTGATTATTTTGTTATCAACATAAGTACCTTGATTAGGCTTTGCTTGCGACGCACAGCCTGCACTGAGCAAAGCGAAGTGTTCATCTTTCTGATCATTGTTCATCATTTTTCGGCGCAGTTTACATAGATGCTGAGCAAAGTGAAGTGGAAGGGTCGCATTTTTCCGCTGAAGCTTTAGCGAAGGTGGGCTCTTGGACTTTTTCAATTCCATTCGGCTTTTTGTAACCCCAAACTGCTCATTTACGTCTATTATTGTGCTTCTTTGCTTCAGGGTAATTAATTTCTAGCTTTATAAAAAATCTCCCATGCGTTTTCTCAAATGGTTCGGAATTTTTTTATTGGTCTTAATAATCATCTATTTCCTCGGTCCCCAACCCGCCACTCCCAAATACAATAACGAATTACCCAATATCCCGTCCGATGCAATACAATTAGAAAAATATATTGCCAGTAATGAAGCAAAACATAAACTGAAACCCGATAACGAAGCAAGAATTTTATGGCACAACGACTCTACAAAAGAGAGAACAGAATATGCAGTTGTTTATTTGCACGGCTTCAGCGCATCACAAGAAGAAGGCGATCCAGTTCATAAAGAGTTTGCAAAAAAATTCGGGTGTAACTTGTATTTAGCGAGACTGGCAGAACATGGAATTGATACAACAGAGCCTCTAGCAAATTATACGGCTGAAAAAAGCTGGCGATCTGCTGTTGAAGCTTACGCCATCGGCAAACAGCTTGGCAGAAAAATAATTTTAATGTCAACCTCAACAGGTGGCACATTAGCATTAAAGCTTTGCGCTGAGTTTCCGGATATAGTAGCAAATATTATGATGTCGCCAAATATTGCGATCAATGACCCAAATGCATGGATGGCTAATAATCACTGGGGCTTACAAATTGCACAAGTAATTGTAGGTAAACATAAAATTGTAGATGACACCACGGCATTATATAAACAATACTGGAATCAACGTTATTCAACAAATTCATTAGTTCAATTAGAAGAATTGCTGGAATCAACAATGAAAGAATCAACTTTTAAAAAAGTTACACAACCATTACTGTTGCTTTATTATTTTAAAGATAAAGATCACCAGGATCCCGTTGTGAAAGTATCGGCAATGAAAAGAATGTTTTTACAACTTGGCACACCTGACAGCCTGAAAAGAGAGGTTGCTATTCCAAATGCAGAGGATCATGTGCTTGCTTCACCTATTAAATCAAAAGATGTACAGAGTGTAAAAAACGAAGTGGAAAAATTTGCAATAGAAATTCTGAAACTCCCAGTTGCAAAACAATAATATTTACACCCTCACATAAATTTTCTTCTTATCTAATATATATCCTACCAACCAACAAAAGAGCATAAAGCTTATTGCAAATAAGAACGAACCAAAATAAGGGCCTGCTTTACTGAATATATTTTGATACAACCATTGATAAAGAGGCTTATCGCCAATAGGAATAAACCACATTAAGGTAGCGCCAAGCTCTGATACGAGATAAACAAACAATGGATTTCTGCCAAATACTTCAAAGAAGTAATTGAATCGTTTTATTTGTAAAAAGTCAATAACATAAACCAGTGCTGATAACAATACACAATCAATTCCCACAGTTAAGAACACAAAGCTTCCCGTCCATAATTTTTTATTGATAGGAAAGAAATTATTCCAGCACAATGCAAGGAAGATCATCGTAACTCCCACTAATAATAGTTTTGTTAGTCCTTCATAACTATTTCCTTTTTCCTGTATCCATTTACCCGCAGCATAACCAAAAGTTACATTCGCAATGGCGGGCAATGTGCTCAACAACCCTTCGGGATCAAATGCCACTCCTTCACCATGATATAAATGATCTGATCCAAACAACCATAGATCCAGTCTTGTTCCAGCATTTGTCAGCATATCATAAGGATCATCACCTCCGCTAAACATTCTTAGTATAAGCCAGTAGATGAAAAGAAAACTTACTGACAGCGTTAACACTGTATTTAATTTCAAGTAACGAATCATCAATGCAGCGGCACAATATCCCAACGCAATTCTTTGTAATACTCCCATAATTCTTGTATGCCCGATCGGGTTGGCGGATAAACCCCCGCTTTCATTCCAATGCACAAAAGGGAACCAATACATCAGGTAGCCCAATAAGAAAATAATGATGGTTCTTTTAAAAATTTTACCAAGCACAGCTGCATCATTCATATTCACCCACTTCTTCATTACAAAACTCATGGCATTACCAACTGCAAACATGAAGGAAGGAAAAACAAGATCGGTTGGTGTAAAGCCGTGCCAACTGGCATGATTCAATGGAGCATAAGACGTATCGCCATTACCCGGCGTGTTTACAATGATCATAAAACAAACCGTCATACCCCGAAAAACATCGAGGGCGGTGAAGCGTGGAGTTGGTTGCATTAGCAGTCGTTTAGTTTCCGAATGTAGAAATTATATTACAGAAACGCTTCGGTAATTTTTAAAAAGAAAATTGATCTAAAATAATTTTCGGATAGATCAAATGAGAAGTGTGTGTCAGAAAGGATAGCCAATGCCAAGGTTATAAATAATATTTTCTCTTCTCCAAGACTTCTGATTGAGTTTTATTTGGTCCATCACCCATGGATTTTGTCTCCATGGCTCTCGCAATGGAAAAGCAATATCAAGCCTGATAACAAATAATGTTATATCAAACCGAAAACCAACGCCTGCATCAATTGCCAACTGGCTTAAAAATTTACTGGTGAATTCGCCGCCGGGTTTATGAGTATAGGTGCTATCATTCATCAACCAGATATTTCCGGCATCTACAAATAAAGCTCCATACAATGGGCCGGTTAATCTGAAACGAAATTCTGAATTCAATTCAAGTTTGAGATCTCCTGTTTCATCAGGAAAAAAAGTATTGGTAGTATCAACATATTTATAAGTACCCGGTCCTACGGAATAACTTCTGAATCCTCTAAGACTATTAGTACCTCCAATAAAATACTGTTTGATAAAGGGAAGCTGGACAGAATTTCCATAAGGAATTCCAACACCAATGATCGCCCTGTTTGCCCATGACGAATACAATCCAAGCCTTCGGTAATAACGACCGTCTAGTTCAAATTTGACGTACTGGGAAAAAGGAACATTGCGGATCGTCACTACTTTTCCTCCTTTCAGATCAGCGCCGGAGAATAAACCCGCTAAATTTCCTGACAGGTCGACAAAACTATTAAAGTAATATGCATTGTTTCGCAGTAATCCATTTGCCAGTTGATTGTAATTAAACTGGTAGGTGGCGCCAAGAATAAATTGTTTTTGTACAGCACGGGCAAGCAATGTATCCTGGTGAACTTTGGCTTTATATTCATCAGTGATCTTTCCTGGTTCCACATAATTTATCCTTATAGGATAAAGCTCGTGCTGCTTTTGCAAACTTTCTTTCCATAAATATCCATAAGCAATACGGAAAGAATTGAGTGAATAAAGTTTTACACGATCCAACATATCATAGCCTAACTGGATATTTGTTCGCGGCATATAACCGCCTTTGCTTCCAAAATCTCCAAATGGAACAAGAACCCTTGGAATAGAAAAATTTATTTCTCCGCCAAAACGTATTGTATTATAGCCTTTAAATGTTCCGCTAATTTGAACGTCTGAACCTGTATATCCGCTAATGCTTAAATGTTCGCCGCCTTTGAATACATTTCTATCTCTCCAACTTAAAGATATCACTGATCCGTTAAGATTATTAGAACGGGTTATCGTAGTAAACTCGGCTCTCAATGCTCTTCTTGGCAATGGAGTTAAATAATAAAAAGCATCTAGATATGCAGAATCGGTTTGCGTATTGGTCTCAAAACGATTTTTTACAAATTTGAAAAGATCAAGATTGACAAGACGGCTAAGCGTTTGGTTATGATCCGTCCTGTTATACACATCACCCGGTTCAAAATTCATTGTCTCAGCAAACATGTAGGGCTTGTATCTTTTTCTCCTGTCAATAATATAATAGCCTTTGTAATACTGGGCTTGTGACCGGCTGCTATCAATTCGTTCCATATTTAAACTGTAACCTGCATAGATCTGAACATCCTTTATTTTATAAACTTCTCTTGACTCAGTTGGTACATCCGGTTTAATAGTTACATACATATTTACAAGATGATTCCCAAGCGTGGTATCCGTTTTTATAAGAATGAATTCCGGGCTGAAATAATAAAACCCATTTTCTTTCAGGTAGGCGTCAATTCGAATGCGTTCTGCTTTGATAACATCGAGGTCAAAGGGTTTTCCGGGCTTTAATAAAGTTTTATCGCTGGTTTCTGCAATTGTTGAAGTGAGTATACTACTATCAGAAGGGAAACTAACCGCCGCGATCTTGTATTGATCTCCTGCAACGACGACATAACTGGCATGTGCCTTTCTGCGTCTGACAATTGTATCACCCGTAACTTTTGCCTGGAAGTAACCTTTGTTTTCCATGTGACTTTGCAATACTTTAATGTTACGAGGCAGATCAAGCTGGCTGAGTAATACCGGTGGTTCGCCATTCTTATCCCTGATCCTTCCAAAAAAAGAGTTCTCTTTTTTATTTCTGAATAAATTATAAATAGAGAGTTTTATGGGAATACCAAGAAATTTTGTATTGGGTTTTGGTCTTGTCAACCCCCCAAGATCTTCTTTCAGAACTTTTTTTTCACGTACAGTGGAAGCACCATTTACTGCTATTCTTGCGCCTGTGTATAGTTTTTCGCCAGCCGGCAAATGTCTTGTATTGCTGCAGGCAGTTAGAAGAGAACAAATCGTTGCAAAAATGATTATATGATATTTATTTTCTTTCACTATTGTTTATTTGTGTAATCCACTCCAGCAACTTTTTGGTTTCTTCTTTTTCTAAAAAGGTCTGCGAATCGGTTATAGTCAACGCTGATATTAAAACTTATTCCTGTTTCAATAATGTATCCATCAACGATGCCTTCATATTGATTCTTACGATAAAAGCGGAGCATGTATCTGCCATCTTTACTTAATGAGTAGTTGATACTAAGATCCCCAAATACATTGCTCACCTTTTGACTGCTGTTTTTGGGTCCTTCCAATTCGAAATTGCTACCAACTGAAATTGTCAGCCGCTCATTTAATAAACGTTTACTTACGCCAATATTCAGATCGGTCCTGCTTCTTTGTTCTCCTGTTGTATAATCATCAGTTGAGGTAACATCAAAATTCAGGTCAACTCCATCAATGAGACCGGCTGCAAGTTTGTTCAGTTGTTCAGTCATTAACTTACTTACACTCTGGCGTGCATACGATGAAGCACTAAATAAAGGTGAGCTACTCGCCAAAGGATTTTGGCCAACAAAACGGTTTAATAATAACAAAGCAAACACCTGGCGATTGGTTTCTCCCGGCTCTTGTCTTATTTGTTCAAGCCTGCTATCTACCTGGGTAATTATATCATTGGAAACTCCATAGTTTTTATTTGAAGGAAGCACAATATCAAATTCAAGCGATGGTTGCATTAATTCTCCTGTCATTTTTAAATGAACTTCAAATGGCAGTTTTTGTAAATAAGTATTACGTATAGCTTGTGAAGAAGCGGCAATCTGAGATTGCACAAGATCGATAGGCGCTGTGTTTGCAATATAAATTGCGTTGAGCTCTAAGTTTGCCTTTGTCGGTTCATTGAACCATGTGATCTTACTTCCCTTTTGAATATCAAAACGGCGATGAAGGAAGTTGAATGTGATCTCATAAGCACCTTTTTCCAATTCATAGTTACCTACCAATGTGATCTTTCCGCTCGCATCGATACCCGTTGATAAAAGCGCTTCGCCTTGTAAATTGATAAAGTCTCCATTCGCTTCATCAATGATGATATTAAAGATCGCTTCTTTTTTTATTTCGATATTCGTTATAATATTCATTCCCCTGAAAGGAGAAATGTTCAGCGAATCATACGCAAGAAAGAGTGAATCATTCCCTGGTGCATCCACATCTACAAATTCAACAATACCATCTCTTGCAACAACGCCGGGTTCCTGTTGTGGAATAACTACAGAAAGAGCGGTTCCATCATTCACGGTAATGTTGCCATCAATATCCGGTGCTAATTCTGTTCCGCCCACATGCATATTCGATGTAATGACAAGCTTTCCGTAATAAATTTTGTTATCTTTTTTTGTAGTGTTTAATACCTGGAAATTATTTGCATTCACATCGAAATCAAAATTGTAGTTGGTAAAATTGGGAGTTTGCACAGTTCCATTTAATGTGAGTGAATTGTTGGCTGTATCTCTTATAACAAAATCTTCAAAATGAAATCCATTTTCGGTTACTATGATCTTTTCACCATCTATTCTATACTGGCTTCCTAACATGGTCGTTGCAAAACTTGCTTTATCAAAACTGATCGGGCCATCGATCTTGGGCTCATTCACCGATCCTTTGATGCTGATATTTCCATTTACACTACCTGAAGCATTCTTGATCATTCCACCAAAAACTCCCTCTACGGTGGCAAGTTGAATTTGCCGCACTGCAAGATCAAGATCCAATGCAATATCATTTTCCCCTTTTGGAGCAAATGAACCTGTCAGGGAAACATCATTCCCTCTTCCTGTTATTGTTGCATTAGTATTGTAGCGATCACCGGACGTGTTATCAACTTTGATCACCGCATTTCCCACCGTATCCCCTTTCATGCTCAGATCATTGATGGTAAGATCGCTTGTGAAAACCGGCTGTTTTAAAATGTTTTTAAATGCCATCGTTCCATTCATAGAACCATTAATAAGCAATGAATCTGATTTCAAAAAAGCGGTGATAGTTGATAATTGAAAATTTGTAAATCCAACATTTAATAATGGCCCCTCAGTTTGAAGAGACAATCGTTGCTCATTTTTTTGCAGTGAAAAATTATTGGCAATTATATTATCCTTAGTTATGGTAATTGAGTTGCTAGTAGAAACAGTCCACTTATCATAGTTCAGCATCAAACTATCAGAACGGAGATTGATCGTATAATTTCCCTGTGATGGTTGGGTCAGTAACCCACTCAAATAATATTTATCCTTTCCACTCTTATCATCTATGTTTAAATTGAAATCAATTTTATTATTCAATGCGATCGCATTGAATGTTGTATGATAAAGATTATGGCCAATACCAGTGATATGCTGCACATCCCCGGTAAATTGCAATCCTCTGTCTGTCGTATTTATTTTAAGATTTACTCCGCTTATCTCGCTACCATTGTAAGAAATAAATGGTGTGTTCGCGGTAGCGTTTAATCCTTGCGTATTGGATGCTCTTCCATCAATATGAATTGGCTCAAATGACTTCAATCCCGGAACAAAAGCAATTAATACTGGAGCATTAGCAATATCTGCAGTAAAAGAAAAATTATATGGTTGCACATCAGCAAGAGTGTTTGCAGGGGCAACTTGAAAATATGGTTCTATACTTTTTTGAAAAATTTTTCCGAGATCCGTGTATCGATATTGACCTTTTAAGCTTGCATTAGCAACATCACTTCTGAATGTCATAAATTGAGTAGTATCATTTCTGCCAGAAACAAATTCAATCGTATCCAATGGCAATCGCTGATCTGCTGTTACTAATAAAGCATTTGTCATTAAAACATTTGCCTCTAAATAATTTTTATTGATTACTGGAATGTCTGCGTCTATTTTTCCTCTTACTATTGCTGGTTTGGGTGTAAGATTCAACGGAAATGTTTTAATGCTATCTAACATTCCTATAAAGTGAAATGAGGGATTATCGGATATATTTCCTGTAAGTGTACCATTCAGATCAATGTTCGGATCATTTATGTCCGTAACCACATTGAGTGAAGAGCCTTTGATACTTCCATTTATATTTATATTCCTATATACATAACCATTATATGCAATTGAATAAATATCTCCTTTAAATTTTGTGTCCGCTTTATCGGCAGTAAACCCTTTTCCAGAAACTGTAACATTTGCGCTGATGTTTTTAACCTGGTCATTTCTTAGAATATATCCGAGATCAAGGGAATTTGTTTTTATCAAAGCATTATAAGTTGCAGCATTCGGATTGCTGAGATTTTTAAACCGTCCATTCACGAAAGCTGTACCAACAGAAGAATGGATTATTAGATTAGTTGAAAGATCATTGATAGAACCAGCAACTGTCCCAGATGCATCAAATTCTTCCGGCAAATTGATCTGATCATTCGATAGACGTCTCCCGGTGAACAAAGCAATGTCAGTTTGATTTGTATGCAGTCTTCTTATTTTTAAAGTGCCGCCGCTTTTATTCAGATCACTGCTTGTCGCCAATGAACCGCTTGCATCGATCTGTGTATTTTTCAATCCACGGAATTGCAGATTTGCAATATGCATTGTTTGAAGTGTTCCTTTTCCCCTCAGATTGATATACCATATAGCATTAGGGTTTGCAAATGCTGGCTGTGATCGCAATTGGGGAGCAAAAGCAAGTATATCTTTTACCTGTACATGGCTGTTTAATATATCAGCATCAATTTGTGTGTGGGGAAAGTTGTTAGAAAGATCGTTGAATGAATTATATGTGAGTGATGCATATCGTTTCAATTCGGTTCCCGGTGTTTTAAGAAGCAGATCCTTTACAAAAGTTTGTGTATTAGCATATAAGAATTCGCCCTGCAATTCATTTAATACAAAACCACTTTGCTCTCTGAAAGATCCTTTTTTTATTTTTCCGGAGACCGAATCAGCAGATAACAAAAAATCATTTGCTTCTAACGTTACAGAGTCACCTTTGAAATGACCATAATCTATTCCATATTTTATCCTGGGATTATTATCATTATCAAATTGCAAACTATTATTCTCCAGGTTTACAGTTGATGCGAAAATTCTCCAACCTGCTTCAACCTGGCTCTTCGCTTCCTGTTTTACTTCTTTTATTACAATTTTTGCCTGTTCTTTTTTTCCAAATCTTATTGATGCTATGGTGTTGGCCAAGGAAACATTTTGCAGATCAATGACCCGATTATCAAGATCGATATTATTTGGTTTTACATTCGCTGATCCCAGATCGATAATAGAATACGTTGCAGATACATCATTCCGATAATCCAGTTTAATATTCTCCAGGTTCAACTCTTTAAATAATAGTTTCAATGCAGAAGGCTGTTGCGCTTCCACCATATCTTTTATAGCAGGTTCTAATTTTGCCAAAGGCTTTACCTGGTAAATTCTTGCTGTCAGTCCCTTGATATTTGTTTTAGGAAAATCAAAATAAAAATGTTCGTAATCCATTTTATCAATTCTTGTATCAAGATGATCGAGCCAGGCTTCTGCATCAGTCCCGCTTATCGTATCTTTATAAATGATCCTGATCTTATTTAGTTCTACAGATGGAATTGAAATAAAATAAGATGAAGTGTCAGTATTTGTAGTCGTGTCCGGAATGGCAAAAGCATCTATCACAAATTGAAAATTAAATGCAGTATCGGGAAGTTGTCGTTTGATCTTCGCAGTTATATTATCCAGCGCTATGCTTCTAATATCCATTTGATTGTTAAAGATCAACTTGAACAAATCAAGGTTAGCTTCTATCTTACCTCCGGATAATAAGGTATCTTTCTGCCTATCCTCTATATAAACATTTTCAAGAATAATATTTTGAGGCAGTCCAACATAAACCCTTCCAACTTCGACTTTGGTTTTTAATTTTTTTTGGAGATAAGCAACTGCTTTTACACGAAGAATACTTTGTACAGGACCAGTTTGAATCAATAAAAATATCACTAGTATAAATAAAATAATGAACAGAATAGTCTTCGCTACTATTCGTGCCGGTTTGACCCAAATATTCTTTTTAGCCTGGTCCATGCAGTCCGCTATGGGGTTTTACTGAAGTCTTTTTTTAATCTTAGAAAATATCATGCTATAAATACAGTGAATAGAAATAAAAATTGAGTGTGGCAGAATTTGCCCATTTCGTGTTTTGGAAGCAACATACTGTCGTGGTCAACTAGCTTTCATGCACAACTTATCCAGCCTTTGACGTGGATTTGCTATCTTTCTTTCTTAATAAACAATTGCCATGCTACGATCAAAGATTGCCGGTATTGGTATGTATGTACCAAAAAATGTGGTTACCAATAATGATCTCATGAAGTATATGGATACCAGTGATGAATGGATACAGGAACGTACCGGCATAAAAGAAAGAAGATACGCGGATCGTACAAAAGAAACTACAGCTACGATGGGTATTGAAGCAGCAAAGATCGCCATTGAAAGAGCTGGCATCACTCCACAGGATATTGATTTTATCATCTTCGCGACCATCTGTCCTGATTATTATTTTCCCGGTTGTGGCGTATTGGTGCAACGTGCTATGAAGATGAAAGAGATCGGTGCATTAGATATAAGAGATCAGTGTTCTGGTTTTGTGTATGCCCTTAGTACGGGAGATCAGTTTATAAGAACAGGCATGTACAAGAACATACTTATTGTCGCCAGTGAAAAACATTCTTTCGGACTTGACTTTAGTACACGTGGAAGAAACATTTCCGTGATCTTTGGTGATGGTGCAGGCGCCGTTGTTTTGCAACCAACAGAAGATGATAACCGCGGTATTCTTAGTACTCACTTACACTGCGATGGAAATAATGCAGAGATCCTTGCGATGTATAATCCCGGTACTCATGCAAATTATTGGGTTGGAGAAAATAAGCTTGCTGATTTTAATGAATCAGAAATTGGTGATATGTTCATGAGCCATGCAATGATCGATAATGCTCAAAATTTTCCAAACATGGATGGGCCCGCTGTTTTTAAAGTTGCAGTTGAAAAATTTCCTGAAGTAATAATGGAAGCTTTGAACAAGAATAATTACCAAACGTCAGATCTTAAATTGCTAATACCGCACCAGGCCAATCTTCGCATATCGCAGTTTGTACAAAAAAAATTAAAATTAAATGATGACCAGATTTATAACAATATTCAGAAATACGGGAATACAACAGCGGCCTCTATTCCAATTGCTTTATGCGAAGCTTATGAAATGGGAAAATTAAAACCAGGTGACTTGGTTTGTCTTGCTGCATTTGGCAGCGGCTTTACATGGGCAAGTGCATTGCTGAAGTGGTGAGATAGATAAAAATGTGATTTTAGTAAATTTATTAATGCAACGTTTTTTCCCCGAACTTCGTTTTAACTGTTACAAACAATGGCGAAACTACTTTTATATACGTTGATCTTATTTTCTGCAACTGTACAGGCACAATCCTATGATAAATGGGAGATCTATCAAAACCGAAAAGAGGTGAGTTCTTTTAATAATAAAAAAGAAACTTCTGACGAAAGAAGGGTTTTGCTTTTGAACCGGTTTTTGGAGGGACCGGGCTTTGTTGTTATCGAATTTAAACCTGCTGCGGAGCAGGCAGAATGGATACGCACCATTGCTTTTTATGATTCCACAGACAAACCCATAAGAGAATATAACAATACTCTTTTCCTGCAAATACATAATTCTGAAATTGCAGGCATCATGGAAGGCCGGCAAAAAGTAAGAGTATATAGCTGGGCTATTCCAAAAGATCCTGCAGTCGCAGCTACGGTTCGTGTTCGACGCCTACTTTTGTGTACATTATATACACGATGAGCCGAAAGATCATTTACGTCATCAATCCCATTTCTGGAACAAAGTCCAAAAGTGCTCTTCAACAATTTGTTGAAGCAAAAACAAAAGAAAGAGGTATTCCTTATTCTGTCTTCCCTTCAGTGGCTGATGGGAATTATTCTTTCCTTCATTCAATTATAAAAGAAGAAAAGATCAGTGATATAGTAATTGCCGGTGGAGATGGCACTATTAGCAATGTGGTCGGCAGCCTGTTAAATGAAAATATAAACTTTGGTATCATTCCATGCGGATCGGGAAATGGATTGGCGCATACAGCAAAGATCTTAAAACAACCGGCTAAAGCCCTTGATATAATTTTTAATGGAAAGGCATCTGCGATCGATGGGTTTTTTGTCAATGATCGTTTTGCCTGTATGTTAGCCGGTCTTGGGTTTGACGCAAAGGTGGCGCATGAATTTGCTGATCATCCAAAAAGAGGGCTGATGACCTATGCACAACTGACACTGAAAAATTTTTTTTCTATAAATCCATTTCGATTTGAATTGAAGTTTGATAAAGTGAAGATCGACACAGATGCGTTTTTCATCAGCATTGCTAACAGCAACCAGTTTGGAAATAATTTTACCATTGCACCAAAAGCAAGTTTATCCGATGGCTTACTCGATATTGTAATTGTAACTGCCCAGAATAAAGTAAGCTTTGTTTTGCAAACATTAAAACAAATGGCGGGTTGGAACGTGATGGAGGCTTCATCCATAATAACAAAAAAAAGTGGTGTTATTTATTTTCAAACTGATAAGATCGAGATCATTAATCATTCACAAGCTCCTTTGCATATCGATGGCGATCCTGCTGAAACACCTGGCAAACTTGTGGTTGAAATAAAGAAGAAATGTTTTAAACTTATTCAGCCGGTTTAGTAACTAAAGAATCCTTTTTGTTGAGCAGGTTAACCACTTTGTCAAAACTTTCTTTGTTAAATAAAAAATCTGGCGAGCTCATTATGTTCTTCTTTTCTCTTTGTGTAAGATGAAAATTCAATGCAGCTTTATCTTCCTGTTTTTCTGTTGCATATTGAAAAGTGACCTTGTTGATCTTATGTTCTGCATGTTGTGTATAATAACTCAGCAAGTCATTCTGAAAATATTCCATTGTTTTAAACCAATTATGCTGCAGCATCAGGAAAGGTTTAGTAGCATGATCGCCTATATTTTCAGTAACATAAGGATAATCCCATCCACCAGACGGACGATCTCTTAATTGAATGATCAGCACACCACTTGTATTTTGACTTATCCAGTCATCAAAAAATTCAAGGAACCGCAAACCGGTTTCTTGCCCGTAATTATCTCTTAGCCCCGCATCCATTACGTCAATTACCGGTTCAGAAGGCAGCCATACATTGGGCAATACAATAGGAAATGTTGCATTCATTCGCAAGGCGGTCAATATTCTTATATTAAAAGGGTCTTGTTTTTCAAAAAAAGAAGTAAAGTCAATAACATCAGGATCCATTTCAGGAAGCGATGTAGAGTCATAACGACTACGCATCATAAATCTTACTGGCTGTGTGCTGATGATCATTTTCCTGCTATCCCTTGAAACAACCGAATTATAAAACGCAAGGGGAATGGTCGCATTTGTTTCATCCTCCTTATAATCCCTCAATTGCTTATTTAAAAAACCGTTTGTGTTCTTATTCAATTTTGACTCAAAAGAATAAGCCCTGTCTTTTACATATATATAAGGACCAACCTCAAATTTCAATGATGGTGAAATAAGATCTCTTGCTACAAAAGATGAGAACAAAGGATTCAAAAGATCACCAGCAATATCATCAACATATTTTTTGTCCTGCAAATGAATTTTCTCTCCTTTTTGCTTACGCAAGTATAATTCCCGGAAATAAGAAGCACCGATCATTCCGCCCGATGCTCCGGTGATGAGAAAGGTTTTTTTCATCATATCCCCATTGGTAATACTATCGAGTCTTTGAAGAATACTCATTGTAAACGTTGCACTCCGATGTCCCCCACCACTTGTATTAATAACGACGAACAATGGTTTTTCCTCTCCTTGTTTTCTTTTCCAGTTTTCCAGCACATGGATCATGTTCAGGCTATCATCAGAAATATTTTTTGTTGATGCCATCGCCAGTATATGTTCCCGGGTATAGGCAGGTCGTTCTTTAGTATTAGAATAATTTAAACCAAAAGCTTTATTTCTCGGATCGATCCAATTCCATGTATAGAAAAGATTAAGGATGATTATTAAACCAAGAAGATAGGGAACACTCCAGCTTTGTAAAAAATAGGTAAAGGCGCCAGCCACCCCGATAAGTATTGCAAAAAAAACCGTGATACTTGCTGCGGCGGGTATTTGAAAAAAAGCAGAGTCTTGCAAAAAACCGATACCGATCAAAAATAAAAAGGCGGCAAATACAGAAAGCACCGCGGCAAAGTGGTGGCGTTTAAAAATATTTTCAATAAAATCACGGGTATAGTGAGAAACATCTCTTGTTTTTTTTACAGACATCGGTGTTTCAAGATACCATTCCACTTTAATGATCTTTGATTCGCTTGGTGGCAATTCACCGGGCTTTAAATGCCTAATATAATCTTTCGGGTTTCTTATCACTGGCATCATCCGGCGGTAAATAGAACGATCAGCTCTGAAAAAATAAATGAACGAAATAAAGAGTATTAATATTAACCCCAACAAAAAACCACCAGCTAACATTAAATATTCGCCCGTGGGAATAAGTTCTTTGTACCTGATAAACTGCCAGGCCTTAATAAAATAAAAAATTAAAAATGCTGCGGGTATTACAAAGTTGTTTATACAATACCTTAAAAACGGATTGGTGGTTGCTGCTAAAAACCTGAAGTGGCGACTGAGTAAAATAAAACTGGCAATGTTCCAGCTCATGATAAACATTCCAATAGCAATGCCGACGATAGCGGCCCCAAGCGCATTTACATTGCCAAGATATTCCGGTGCCAGATAAAGTGAATCGGCACCAAAGCTTTTCATGAAAGTGCCATTGATAGTGCTAAACAAAACAAACCAGAAAATAAGTAACACCTGGTATTTTCTGAAATGCAGAAACAACAGTTGAACTGGAAAAGAATAAAAGAATCCGCGAAGCCAGGCTTTCATAAGTAAAGGAGAGACTATTTATTTTCTTAAAATTAATATTAAACCGGGGTTATTTCAAAGTAACTGCTATTTACTTTTTATAAGGTAGGTCATCCAAATAAGTGATAATAACAGGAACATTGCAATTAATTGATGAAACTGTGCTAACCATTCAAATATTCCCCAATGGTTCGGCACTATTTGAATACTTGTAAGAACGGAAAAAACACCAAGAAAAACTTGTGTAGTTACGAGTAAAAAAGGGAGCCATCTCGTTTTTAAGAATAATTTGCTGCCATTCATCTTAACAGCTTTCCATGTCCAGATAAGAATAAGTATAAAAAGAATATAAGCAAGAGACCGGTGAAAAAAGTGAATGGTGATGTTGTTCTCAATCAAATTCAATAATCCATCAGGAGAAAACATTTTAGCCGGAATAAAGGTGCCGTTAATATCCGGCCAGGTAGGCGCAACAGTCGCCGCTTTATGTCCTGCCATTAATGCACCAAATGCTAATTGTAATATCAACCCTCCAATTATTAACCATGTAAAATTCTTTAATGACCGGTTAACGATCCTTTTTTCATTGGGCACTAATAATTGCAATGCAAACCAAAATGTATAACAAAGCAATCCTAATGCTAATACAAAATGTAGCATCAGTTTTGTTGGCTTTACGTAAATAGCATCTCCTGTTAAGCCACTTGCAACCATGATCCATCCGACAGCCCCTTGTAAAGCGCCGAGCAGAAAAAGAATGATCAATGGTTTTATCATTTCATCTTTGAATCTCTTTTGAAAAAGAAAAATGAAAAACGGAATTGCAAATACTACCCCGATCAATCTTGCCCAAAAGCGATGAAACCATTCCCAGAAAAAAATGGATTTAAAATCTTGCAATGTAAAATCCGAGTTGAGAATTAAAAACTGCGGGGTCTGTTTATATTTATTAAATTCTTCGATCCATTTTTGTTCATTCAGTGGTGGCAGCGTTCCTGTAACTACATTCCATTCAGTAATAGAAAGCCCCGAACCCGTAAGACGTGTAACACCCCCTAATAAAATTTGAATGATCAGCATAGCAAGGCCTATTATTAACCAAATGGCTACAGCTCTTGTCCGTAAGGACTCCTTCTGAGAAGTTTTTTGTGGAAAAATTTCTGGCATTGCGGCGCAAAGTTAGTTGCTAGAGTCGCTGAAAATAATATTTGTTCTGCGATATTTGTACAACCTCACAAAATGCTAACCCCTTTTTACCAGGACCAATTAACTGAAGCCGGTTGCGATGAAGCCGGACGTGGCTGCTTTGCAGGACCTGTATTTGCATCAGCTGTTATTCTTCCCAGGGATTTTTTTCATCCATTACTGAATGATTCAAAGCAACTGACCGAAGAGGAAAGAAATGAATTAAGGATCGTTATAGAAAAAGAAGCGATCAGTTTTGCTGTTGCCAGCATTAGCCATGATGAGATCGACCGCATCAATATTTTACAGGCATCGATAAAAGCAATGCATATTTCCGTTACCCAACTAAAGCCAAAGCCTCAATTGCTATTGATCGATGGAAATTATTTTGTCAAGTATAAAAGACTTCCTCATCGTTGTATCATAAAAGGCGATGGTATTTATGCATCAATTGCAGCGGCAAGTATCCTTGCTAAAACTTACCGTGATGAGTATATGAAAAAACTTCATGAAGAATTCCCTCACTATAATTGGGCTAGCAATAAAGGATATGGAACTCCTGAACATCGAAAAGCTCTTGATGAACATGGTGTATGCAAATATCATCGTAAAAGTTGGAAGCTTTTTACTGAGCAGCCCGAGCTTTTTGCAAAAGAAACTCTCCCTTAACACTAATCAATTAACTATCAATTAACCGCATTTGCAAATTTTATCAGTTAGTTGACAAGCTGTATGATGTCCGTCTATATCTTTGTCAAAATTGTTCTGCATGCAATTAAGGCCACTTCCTGTTGTTGATACGATTTCGCCGGAAGATTTCAAAAATGAATTCTACGATAAGAATTTGCCGGTTATCATTAGGGACCTCTCGCATCAATGGCCTGCTTACACAAAATGGAACTGGGATTATTTTAAACAATTGGTAGGCGACAAACAAGTTCCGCTTTATAACAATATAAAAAGTGATGCTTATACTCCAATAAATAAAGCGGATGATTACAAAACATTCGGCGAATACATAGATATGATAAGCCAGGGACCCGCGGCCTGGCGAATTTTTTTATTCAACATTTTTGATCATGCGCCACAATTGATAAATGATTTTACATGGCCCGAGCATATGATGAAAGGTTTTGTAAAAAAATACCCGATGCTTTTCACAGGGGGCGCCACTTCCATTACTCACATGCATTTTGATATTGATCTTTCCAATATTTTACATACACAGTTTGCCGGCAGAAAAAGAGTTTTATTATTTCCCTTTGAAGAACAATATAAACTCTACCGCAAGCCTTATGAAGTTCTGTCATTAGCTGATTTTTCAAATTACTATATGCAAAACGGCAGCCCTGATTATGAGAAATTTCCTGCTTTGAAACTTGCACAAGGACAAGAGGCTATCCTGGATCATGGGGATACTTTATTTATGCCTGCAGGCTGGTGGCATCATATGGAATATCTTGACAGTGGGTTTGCGATGAGTTTAAGAGCACTACAACCATCGCTAGCGGGGAAAATGAGAGGCGCCTGGAACATCTTCGGAATGCGCAGCATTGATACAGTAATGAAAAAGACTGCACCCATCTGGTGGTATGAAAGAAAGAAGAAAAAGGTTTTTGAAAATGCCGACAGAGAATTAAGAAAACCAGTTACACTTAGTTGATCACCCACACTTCATTTCCTCTTAAAAGTTTATCAAGATCAGCCGGCTTTTTTGCTTTCGCATCTTTTATTTGTTGCTCCATTACATTTTCGTAGCACGAACGATCTGTTTGATAAAAGACACCGAATGGTCTTGGTAAATGACCTTCAATGCTTGGATTATCAAAAATGCGGACAAGTATCTGCGCTTTGTAAATATCTTTTTCATCATGCACCCAAAGATCATCAGCGCTATGACCATCTGCAAGATTTACAACTTTGGGTGTAAAGCCATCGAGCTTTATCCCTTTTTCTTTGTTTGCTCCAAAAGTCAATGGCTGGCCTTGTTCAAGGAACAATGTTTCAGCTGCTTTTGATCCTTTTTCGGTAAACATTTCAAAAGCTCCGTCATTAAATATGTTACAGTTCTGGTAGATCTCAAGGAAAGAAGCTCCTTTGTGTGCATTGGCACGAAGCAACATTGCCTGCAAATGTTTCGGATCACGGTCCATTGTTCTTGCCACAAATGTTCCATCGGCGCCCATTGCAAGTGCCAGCGGGTTAAAAGGATGATCGATACTTCCATAAGGAGTCGATTTTGTCACCTTATTTTCTTCTGATGTTGGAGAATATTGTCCTTTCGTTAAACCATAGATCTGGTTATTGAACAAAAGAATATTTACATCAAAATTTCTGCGTAATAAATGTATCGTGTGATTACCGCCAATACTCAAGCTGTCGCCATCACCAGTCACTATCCAAACACTCAGTTCAGGTCTTGAAGCTTTCAATCCGCTTGCAACTGCAGTAGCTCTTCCATGGATTGAGTGCATTCCATAAGTATTCATGTAATAGGGAAAACGGCTACTGCACCCGATACCTGAAATGATCACAATGTTCTCACGGGGTATACCAAGTGTTGGCATTACCTTTTGCACTTGTGCAAGAATAGAATAATCACCACAACCAGGACACCAGCGTACTTCCTGGTCGGTTGCAAAATCTTTAGAGGTCAAGGCGGGGGCAACAGTAGTTTCACTCATAAAAAAATATTGATGCAAATTTAAAGAATAACGGATAGGAAGCAAGGGTTTTCAAAGCTATTGAAGCTGATTTTTATCAATCAAACCCTTAATTATTCGTTATTTCCCAATTCATCCCAATACTCAGCAGCCCGACGGGTATGTGGAATCACAATTGTACCGCCAACGATATTCGCTACAGCAAAGATCTCGTACATCTGAGCTGTTGTTATTCCTAGTTCATGGCATTTCCCTAGGTGATATTTGATACAATCGTCGCAACGAAGGACCATGCTGGCAACCAAACCGAGCATTTCTTTCGTCTTTGTATCCAGGGCACCGTTTTCGTACGTGTTGGTGTCAAGGTTCCAAAGCCTTTTCATCACAAGATTGTTCTTACTAAGGATCACCTCATTCATCCGGCTGCGGTAATCATTAAATTCTTTAACTAATGATGACATATTTAAAGTTTTGTTCAAAGTTACCTGTACAGATGAAGTAAATGATAAAATCCTATGAGGCTAAATAAGTATTTAGTAAATTCAAAACTTAAATTTATTAGCATGAAAAATAAGGTCGTTGTTATTTTGGGTCTTGCTGCATTTGTTTTTATTGGAATTGCAGCAAGCAAACCTGGGGGCAATAAGGAGAGAAATCTGAAAGTACTTCCAAAAGATATTAGCAATGCAGACCTTGATTCAGTAATGGAGGGTTATTCAAAAGCATTAAATGTAGGTTGTGATTTTTGCCATGCTGAAAATAAAACCAAAACCGATATTGATTTTGCAAGTGATGATAAACCTGAAAAAGAAATTACGAGGATGATGATGAAGCTAACGGCCACAGTAAACAAAGATTATTTTGATTATACCATCGTTTATAAAGCCGGCGAGATAATGGCTGTTTCATGTTATACTTGTCACGATGGGTTCCCCAGGCCTGATCTTAAACATGAAAAAAAGGATAAGTAATTCTTTCATGTTTTAACACAAAAAAACTCCCATAAAGATTCTGGTATTATTACCCTCCGCATGAGCACTTTTGCTCGATTTTCCTATAAATCAGTCTTTTACTACACTAGTGTTCACAACACATCGTTTAATAATTGATCCAAAATAAGCATGTAGCTTATCCTATAAAAACCATTATCCATGAACTGGCAAGACGCCATAGGTATTTTATCAACCCTTGCTCTATTTACCCCGGTGTTTATTATTGTGGTAATTAAACTGATCCGTTACAAACAATACTTTCCTCTTTTTATATATTGTTTATTAGCATTTGGTTTTAACCTGATGACTGAGCATTTGGTAAATGTGCCAAAAAGCATAGAACGTTTTTATGGTATTTCAAATAACCTGACTGATATGCCTCTTATGCTCGGCTTCTTAATTTTTCAGATCCCTTCTTCGGTCCAGAGAAAAAGAATGAAAATATTATTGGGTGCATTTATTGTTTTTGAAATTGTTTTGATACTTATGTATGGCATTACGGTCAAAACAATAACATTGACGATGGGGCCGGGGTTAATGATCGTGTTTGGATATTCGTTATACTATTTTGTCTATACAGTTAAGCGAAGCTTTATTCATAATAAGTTCGTTGGGAAAGCTATAATAGCCACTGCGTTGACATTTGCTTATGGGTGTTTCATTATCATTTACCTTATGCATTATGTATTGGGCTTGCAGGATCTTTCTAATCTTTTCCTGATCTATTATTTTATCACAATAATTTATTGCATCATTTTATCAGTCGGGCTTTATATGGAAGGTAAAAGGAAAAGTAAGCTGTATGAGCTTTTAATTACCCGTAAAGAATTAATGAGTTTTTTTGGTGATGAAAAAAAACCGGCTACTCCAAAAGGAACAACCGGTCAATGGAAATTAAACTGATAGTTTAAAAACAATATTTTCCTTCGCTTATCATTTTATCAGCAATTCTTCGTCTTGCATCTTTCGTGTTAAATGGTTCTGCTTTTGTAAATCGCTTCAGTCCCATTAATATCATTCGTTGCTCATCGCCTTCAGCAAATGAATTGATCGCATCTTTACCAAACTTATTTACATTATCAGCCGCATCATATAAATAGACACGCATAATGTCGATATAATTCGCACAGGCGGCTTCTCCTTTTTGATCAACCATCTTCATCACTCTTAACAATACACTTTCAGCATTGAATGTTTCAATAGCCATATCAGCCAGGTTCATCAATACTTCCTGTTCATTTTCAATTTTCATCATCAGCTTTTGCACAGCTGCACCCGATGCCATTAAAATTGCTTTTTTAAGATTAGCAATCAGCTTTTTCTCTTTTACAAACGAGCCTTCTTCTTCTGCGCCGAAATCAGGAATACTCATTAATTCTTTTTGCACTGACATCGCCGGCCCCATTAGATCAAGCCTTCCCTGCATTGCTCTTTTCAAAGTCATATCAAGTGTAAGCAAGCGATTGATCTCGTTTGTGCCTTCATAAATTCTATTGATACGACTGTCACGATAAGCTCTTGAAATATTATACTCAGCGCTGAAACCATTACCACCATGTATCTGCACACCTTCATCAACTACAAAATCCAAAACTTCACTGCCAAAGACTTTTAGCATCGCACATTCAATAGCATATTCTTCGGCTGCTCCCAGTAATGCTTCATTAAAAGGTTTGCCAGCTGTAAGCAGTTCATGTTCTTTTTTGTCGATCCAATTTGCAGTACGATATAAGGCGCTTTCTCCAACAAAAATTTTAATCGCCATTTCAGCGAGCTTATGTTTGATAGCACCAAAATTTGCAATAGGTTGTTTGAATTGCTCTCTTGTTTTTGCATACTGCACTGAATCCGTTGCTGCTCTTTTCGAACCTCCCAATGCAGCAGCAGCCAATTTTAAACGACCAATATTTAAAATATTAAAGGCGATCTTATGTCCTTTACCAATTTCTCCTAATACATTTTCTACCGGTACTTTACAATCCTGGAAATATAATTGAACAGTTGATGAACCTTTGATCCCCATTTTATGTTCTTCAGGCCCTTGGGTAAATCCTTCCGTTCCTCTTTCAATAATAAAGCCCGTGAATTTATCCCCATCAACTTTTGCAAATACAGTATATACGTTGGCAAAACCACCATTTGTTATCCAGCACTTCTGTCCATTGATCAAATAAAACTTTCCATCATCGCTAAGTTTCGCGGAGGTTTTTGCGCCGAGTGCATCACTGCCGCTATTGGGTTCTGTTAATCCGTATGCCCCGGCCCATTCACCCGTAATGAGTTTCGGTATATATTTTTTCTTCTGTTCAGAAGTACCAAAATATAAAATAGGCAACGTGCCGATACCTGTATGCGCAGCGATCGCAACTGAAAAAGAATGACCAGCGCCGAGATACTCATTCACAATTGTTGATGTAACAAAATCTTTTCCTAATCCGCCATATTCTTCAGGAAAAGAAGTTAGCAGTAATCCTTGTTCACCAGCTTTTCTAACAAGGCCTTTCATCAACCCTGGTTCCAATGCATCGATGCGATCAAGTATTGGATAAACTTCTTTATCGAGAAACTGCTCACACATATCGCGGATCATCAATTGTTCTTCTGAAAAATTTTCAGGAATGAACACATCAAATGGTGAAGATTCTTTTATCAACCATTCACCACCTTTTAGTGCCGCTGCTTGTTTTACTTCAGTGCTCATAGTATTAAGTTTAAAAGTTTTGTAGGTTAATATTTATTTACCCAACTGAATTACTACTATCGTCGTCTCTTGCGTCGCACTCTTTTACTGCGGTAATTCTTTTCATCATATAATTCCACTTTTCATAACCCTTGTACTACCTAAGTCTCCCCTTTAGGGGGACAGGGGGTTCATTTCAAATTATCATAAACGATCTGCAATACTTCCTTACATACCTCGATCTTTTCCGGAGGCACAGTATCCAACGCTTCATTCAAAGTTTCTTCTGCCAGCTCCATTGTCTGTTCCTGCAACTTCTGCGCCTGCTTTGTCAAAAAGATCTTATTGATACGCCGGTCATTTTCTGATGCCACTCTTTTTACCAGGTTTAGTTTTTCCAGGTTATCAACTAACCTGGTTATACTCGGCTTATCACGAAAAGTAGCATTGCATAATTCCTGCTGACTGATCCCATCCTGTTTCCATAAGTGATATAAAACACTCCATTGCTCAATGGTCAGGTTCATAGCAGATGCATTGAATTTTTTTTGAAGCCTTCTGGCAATAGCGGTAGAAGCCTTGCCAGTGATAAAACTGTATAATTCGCCTTTCTTAAAATGGTTGTTTGACATATAGTTGTTTATACAACTATTCAAAGTTAGTAATAACGTTTATAAAGTCAAATTAAATTGCCGTAATTTTTGCCCCTCGTTTATTTGCTCTTTCCTCTTGTTACCATTGTTTATTTAGATTTGCTTTAACGCATGATCCTCCTTTATATAACCATTGGCCTGTTAATTTTCTATTCTATCCTGATCTTATTTTATCGTTCCGGCTGGCGGGAGCTAAAGCCATTTTCCCAAACTAACCATGAGGCTTCGCTGAAGATTTCCGTAATAATTCCAGCCAGGAATGAAGAAGAAAATATCGGCAATCTTTTGACTTCACTTGAAAACCAAACCTATCCTCCTCATCTTTTCGAAGTAATTGTTGTTGATGATGACTCCACAGATAATACTGTAACCGTAGTAAATAGTTATTCAGTTGCAAAACTTATAAAACTTGAATTTGATAATATTAATTCTTATAAAAAGAAAGCGATAGAAACAGGTGTAGCTGCTGCTTCGGGTGATTTGATCGTTACCACAGATGCAGATTGTATTGTACCAAAGAACTGGTTGAAAACAATTGCCTCTTTTAAAGAAAAAACGAATGCTGTTTTTATTGCTGCACCAGTTGTTCTGGAAAGCGAATCAAATCTTTTACAGGCATTTCAAGGTCTTGATTTTCTTGTATTGCAGGGAATTACTGCTGCATCTGTACAAAAGAGATTTCACAATATGTGCAACGGAGCCAATCTTGCATATGAAAGAAAAGCTTTTTTTGAAGTAAATGGTTTTACCGGCATAGATCATATCGCCTCCGGCGATGATATGTTATTAATGCAAAAAATAGCACAGCGTTTCCCTACTAAAGTTTCTTACCTCTTGTCGAAAGATACCATTGTTACTACCCAGGCAGCAAAAACATGGAAAGAATTTTTTAGCCAACGAATACGGTGGGCAAGTAAAGCGACAGATTATAATGATATAAAGATCTTCAGCACCTTATTTCTTGTTTACTTTTTTAATTGTGCGCTGTTAGCCTTATTCATATCCGGTTTCTGGTTGCATTTTTTATGGTTGGGCTTAAGTGTCATTCTCATTTTAAAAATTATTATTGAATTAACATTCATCTCCCCTGTTGCAAAATTTTACAATAAACAAAATTTAATAAAGTGGTTTCCCTTTTTCCAGCCAATGCATATTGTGTATACTGTTATTGCAGGCTGGCTTGGTGTCTTTGGAAGTTTTGAATGGAAAGGCCGGCGGGTAAAATAGTTTGGTTGTATCTTTCCCTCTCATGAGTATGGCGTCAACATCATCACAACAGGCTGCCTGGAAGCGTTTGAAAAAAAACAAAGGGGCAATTGCTGGTCTTATCATTATTATTCTTGCCATACTTACTGCGATCTTTTCTTATTTCATTGCACCTGATTCATCGCCATACGCAAACAGGATAATTCTTGAGATACGAAAACAAAAACCAGGTTTCAAAAAAACATTTTTAAAAATTCCAAAAGAAACAAATACAAAAAACGGATTCTTCAGTCACCTGTTATATGGAACTGATGATGAGTTTGAATTTATCCCGATCAATGGTTATCGTTCCATCAATAAAGATTCGATCGTTGCTTTAAAATATATTGATGATGGTGTGGAAGAAGAAAAAACCTTTGCGATAAATAAACTACCGGCATCATTTATTGTTACAAATAAATTTTGGTTAGGCACTGATAAGTTTGGTCGTGATATTTTAAGCCGCATCATCATTGGTACAAGAGTCAGTTTAAGTGTTGGACTCATCACAGTGATCATTTCCCTTTCAATTGGAGTATTGCTTGGTTCGTTGGCGGGTTATTTCCGGGGAAGAATCGATAATATCATTATGTGGCTCACCAATATAATTTGGAGTATTCCAACACTATTACTTGTGTTTGCGATCACTTTTGCATTAGGAAAAGGTTTTTGGCAAGTGTTTATTGCAGTTGGTTTAACTATGTGGGTGAATGTCGCCAGGTTAGTGCGTGGACAGGTTTTATCCATACGGGAATTGGAATATATTGAAGCAACAAGAGTTTTAGGATACTCACACTTCAGAACGATCTTTCGTCATATACTTCCAAATATCATGGGACCTGTTTTAGTAATTGCCGCCTCCAATTTTGCATCGGCAATTGTAATTGAAGCCGGTTTAAGTTTTTTGGGAGTAGGTGTGCAGCCTCCTCAACCAAGCTGGGGCCTGATGATAAAGGAGAATTATAGTTTTATAATTACACAAAACCCGATGCTTGCTTTGGCACCGGGTTTTGCTATTATGTTACTTGTTCTCGCTTTTAATTTATTGGGCAATGGTCTTCGTGATGCTTTAGATGTTCGTTAACTCATCATGGTTTTCTTGTATATCGATAAGAAAGCGTTACCGTATTAGTTGCTTTTGTTTTGGAAGTAACTGTTACCGTAGTCACGCATACAACACCTGTTGGAGTACCGGTTATAGTAAAGTTATTATTCGCTGCTGTAGAGGATTTTGATTCACTAAAAAAATTTGTACTTGATCCATCAGGTGCAGCCTTTACATCAATAGTGACACCTTGTGGAGGCATTGTCGATGTAATAGAAACTGTAAGTGGGAAATCAATTTGAGGTGCTGCAGGTTGAGTTGAACCTGCAGGCGGGTTCAATGTAACAACAAGGTTTGCTTCATCACCATTACCTCCTCCACCGCCGCCACCTTGTGAACAACTGCCGATACAGAAAATAATCGCGGGCACTATAAATAACTGTAATAACCTTTTCTTCATAAAACTATTTTAAACGAGAAACTAAGATAAGATTATTTTATGTACTGATAAAACGAAAACGATTCAGATGATTTTAATAGTTCGGTTAAAACTTTCTTCAAGCGAAATAAAAGTTTCTGTTCGTTCGATCCCTTTTATTTTTTGAAGCTCATCATGTAATACCGTTTTTAATTCATTTATATCCCGACATACAACTTCTGCAAACATGCTATAATTGCCGGTAGTATAATTTAAGCGTACGATCTGGGGCATTTTACCCAATTCTTTTGCCACCGCATCATACATGGAACTTTCCTTTAAGTAAATTCCTATAAAAGCTATCACATCAAAGCCAAGCTTTTTAAAGTCCACATTAAATCTTGTTCCTTTTACTACTCCGGCATCCTGTAATTTTTTTATGCGTACATGAATAGTGCCGGCAGAAACAAAAAAAAATTTTCCTAATTCAGCGTAAGAAACATTGGCGTCATTCATCATGTGGTGAATGATCTGGTGATCCAATTTGTCAAGATTTAATTTAGAAGTCGTTTCCATACCTTATTTTTTATTAAATTCAGTGGATTGCAAATTAATTGAATAATATCTAATTTTTTAAAATAATTGTTGAATATTTTGGAACGAAACAGTCAAACGGCTTACTTTTGTTCTATCAAGCTCTTTAAATAGCTGATCATACTGTGGGGTGATGAAAAGGCGTAAGCCCGGCAGACATGCCCTCTCGTCTCGGGGGTGGAGACAACAGGATAAACGGAAAGTAGAGCCGACGTTGCCAATGGTAAGGCCGACCAGGGTTGACCACTAAACTTTGCTTTCC
>DATHDP010000083.1:0-4396 GCA_035318985.1 Chitinophagaceae bacterium | reverse complement strand
TAAAATTCTTTAATGCTTCAATGCCTGTATGAGAATAAGTAAAATCTACATTACTAAATTCTATGTTCCCGTCGATCTTAATTTTTTTAGCCAATGGCTGGTCATAAATAGCTGGCTTAGTATCTAAAAATTCATTTAGTCTTTTTTGTGAAGCGGCCGCTCTTTGTATCATACTCGCTGTCCAGCCAATAGCGCTAACTGGAAATGTGAGCATGTTTATATAGATCACAAACTCGGTAATTGTTCCAAGTGACATTCGATCCAGTCCATAATTAATATAATAATATCCACCAATCATAATAGTAAGCAGTGTACTTAAGCCAATAAGCAAAGCCATCGATGGAAAGTATAATGATTCCACTTTAGAGAGCCCGATCGCATTTTTTTTATATTCTTCACTATTCTTATCAAAAAAACCAAACATGGCTCTCTCTTGAACAAATGATTTTATAACACGAATACCGGAATATGATTCCTGTGCATTTGTTGTAAGGTTGGCGAGTAATGCCTGTATCCTTTCACTCCTTTTATTGATAATGCTGTTTACATAATAAATTGTGATGGCCAGTATTGGCAATGGCGCAAGAACATAAATCGTCAGTTCCACATCTTTTTTCAACATATAGAATAGACTCAATGAAATAAGGGCCACAAGATTGATAAGATACATAATAGCAGGTCCAGTGAACATTCTTACTCTTGCTACATCTTCTGCCATACGACTCATCAGGTCGCCGGTGCTGTGTGTTTTGTAAAACGAGGTATCAAGTTGCTGGTAATGCTGAAACACTTCATTCTTTTGATCGTATTCAATATGGCGGCTCATGACGATGATCGTTTGCCGCATCAGGAACATAAAAAATCCGCGAAGCAATGCAAGTAATAAAATTGTGATGCCGCAGAGAATAACGATCTTGGAGAGATCCGAACTTTGTGAAAAATCTCTCTCAATCCATTTTATAAATTTTAGTACAAAAAAATCATACTCATGATCATGTTTAGTTGTAACAGGCTTGGTAATATTTTGTGTTGCGTCAATGCTTTTCTGAACATGATCAATAATAAACCTTGTTACCTGTGGCACAAGTACCGCAAAGTAGTTTGAGACAATAATGAACAATGCGCCAATGCCAAGCCTTACTCTGTATTTCCAGAAATATTTATTGAGTGCTCTAAGTTCTTTCATTCAAGTACAAAAATAAGTTTATACGCGGATGAATATTGGAATAGTTTGTTACGATGAAGTAAAATATTTACTGTAAGGTTTGATGAAGACCGTATTCCAGACCTCTTAATTCAGCAAGACCCCTTAATCTTCCAATGGCAGAATAACCGGGATAAGTTTTCTTTTTTAGATCATCCAGCATCTGGTGCCCATGATCAGGACGCATGGGAATGGAAATATTTCTTCGCTTTTGTATTTGCAATACCTCTTTTACAACTTCATACATATTTGTATCGCCAGCTAAATGATCAGCTTCATAAAAATTTCCTTCGCTGTCACGTTTTGTATTTCGCAGATGAAGAAAATGAACATGATCTCCAAATCGCTTTAGCATTTTCGGAATATCATTATCCGCTCTTGCGCCAAAACTTCCAGTACAAAAACATAAACCGTTTGCAGGAGAAGGGACAGCTTCAAGCATGGAAGCAGCATCATTTTCTGTACTCATTATTCTTGGTAAGCCCAATACTGAATATGGAGGATCATCTGGATGTATGGCCATTTTTACATTACACTCCTCAGCAACTGGAACTACTTCGTTTAAAAAATAAAAAAGATGTTCTTTTAATTTCTTTGCATCAATGCCTTCATATTTCTTTAATTCTGTTAATACCAACTCAGGAGTAAATGAATCGTCACTTCCCGGCAAACCCAACATCATGTTGGAATATAATTTCTGTTTTTGCTCTACCGTTAATTCCTCATTTCGTTTTTTAGCTTTAGCAAGTTCATCTGCAGAAAAATCTTTTTCAGCGCCGGGTCTTTTTAATATGTACAGTTCAAAAACCAGATAATCAATGCGGTTAAAATAAAGCGCCGTGCTTTTATCAGGCATTTCATATTGAGTATCTGTCCGCAGCCAATCAAGAACCGGCATGAAGTTATAAGTGATCACTTTCAATCCACAAGCAGCAACATTGCGAATGCTCTGTTTGTAACTTTCGATATGCTGAAGATAATTTCCGCTTTGTCTTTTTATATCATCGCTTACCGGTAAACTTTCAATAACAGTCCATGTCATCCCTGCTTCTTCAATGACTGATCTTCTTTTATTGATCTCTTCAATTGTCCAAACTTCGCCGACAGGAATATGGTGAAGTGCAGTAACAACACCTTCACAGCCTGCTTGTCTTATATCAGATAAACTTACCGGGTCATTTGGCCCGAACCATCTCATGGTTTGATGCATTAGCATAGACATAGGTGCAAAAATACTCGAAAGATTGGTGTGAATAGTGAATGGTCAATGGTGAATAAATTGCTAATTCACCATTGACCACCGAAAAAATTAACCAGTAAAATACATATAGATTGCAATGATCGCTGCGACCAACAAAATTGAAAGAATCACATCTTTCCAATTCCAGCTTGCCCGGGTTTCCAATTTGTCTTGCGGTGACAACGTAGAGAATGTAAGTCCGCTGATCTTTGCATAATCTGGCGGCTTTGTTGCATAACTTACTACCAGGAATACAATGATGCAAACAATGGTGATTAAAAGACTATAGTACTGGAAGAAAATATTATTCATGATCCAGAGAAATGACCCTTCTTCATAAGGTGTACCTCCTAACTTCACCGGTGTATCAATAATTAATCTTACAACTCCCATTACAAAACCTGTGAGTAATGTTGCCAAACAGCCCGGGCCATTTAATCGCTTCATAAATACGCCAAAGAAGAATACAACAAATATTGGAGGTGCCAGGTATGCCTGTATCCCTTGCAAATAATCGTAAAGGCCTTTTGCTCCTTGTATCACTGGTATCCATAATAATCCAATAATTACCATTACAACAGTAGCAATACGACCAACTCTCACCAATTGGGCTTGTGTAGCTTTTGGTTTTAGTTTCGAATAAAAATCCATCGTGAACAGTGATGATGATGCATTAAATACACCTGCCAATGCACTCATTAATGCTGCAAGCAGACCTGCAACCACAATTCCTCTTACACCAACAGGAAGTACATGCGTCACTAACAATGGAAATGCTGCCTGTGCCCGTTCTCTTATCAATTGACCATTTGCATCAAACAATTCTTTGTGTATATCCGGATTCAATCCGCTTTTTGCCAATGCAAAACAGATCATACCGGGGATGATAAAAAGAAAAACCGGAGTGAGTTTTAAAAAGCCGGCGAAGATAGTACCACGTCTTGCTTCCTTATCATTCTTTGCCCCTAAAATACGTTGAACAATATATTGATCAGTACACCAATACCATAAACCAATAATTGGCGCACATAACAACATAGCTGGCCACGGATATTTATCATTAAAATACCAGGCTTGTCTTGTTGCTTCTTTTACAGGTGCCCATGTACTTTCCACCCCATCCGGTACAACAGGTTTCCATAAATTAAACATTTCGCTGCCGCATATTTCCCTCAATTTGTCCCATCCTCCCAAAGCTTGCAGTCCATAGTAGGTTACAAGAAGGGCCCCGATAATTTTTACAAATGTTTGAAGTGTTTCAGTATAAACAACTGCTCTTAATCCGCCAATAATAGTATAGATACCGGTTAAAATAATAAGCAGGATAGAACCGATCCAGAATGAATCCATTCCCATTATGTTTACATCCGGCAAGAGTGCTCTGAATACAACACCACCTGCAAAAATGCCAACAGCAATTTTAGTAAGGATATATGCAAACAATGAAATAAGAGACAGAACCGTTCTTGCCTGCGGAGTAAACCTTTTTTCGAGAAACTCAGGCATTGTATACACTTTGGAACGCATAAAGAAAGGACCCATTATCCAACCCAATACCAAAAGACACCAGGCATGCAATTCATAATGTGCTAATGCAACTCCATCCGTTGCACCTGAACCTGCAAGCCCAACCAAATGCTCCGAACCAATATTGGATGCAAAAATGGAAGCGCCGACAACAAACCATCCCAAGTGACGGCCAGCCAAAAAATAATCATCTGCTGAAGTTTTATCTTTCTTTTTTACGGCCCACCATGAAATACCTGCAATAATTGCAAAATAAAATAGGATGATGATCCAGTCTAACGTAGTAAGCATAGCAATCTGTTTTGGTTATAAATATTAAGTCTTAAATAAATCGGTTGATAATGTTTTCGAAATATTCCTGCTTGCCGCTTTTTGTAGCAGGCTCACCATTTTCAATAGCATAGGTCCTGAGGTCTTCTAAAGAT
>DATHDP010000082.1:0-44205 GCA_035318985.1 Chitinophagaceae bacterium | reverse complement strand
ATAAAGAGGCTTTAGGCAAACAGATCTTTATTGATAGTATGAATTATTCAGTGGTTGGTGTGCTGAAAGATTTCCAGCTTGACCGTTTGTTTGACCCAAAAGAACCTGTTGTAATGAAACTGGCAAAAGAGAACCGGTTTCAGTTTCTTGTTTTGCAAACAAAAATTTCCGACCTCGAAATGGTGTATGCGAAAACAAGAGATGCATGGAAGAAAATTTTTCCTATGAAGCCGTTCACCGGTTTTTATCAGAACGAAATAACACAAGAAGCATATAAGGTGACAAGTAATATTGCAAAAATATTTTCCTGGTTTGCGATCATTTCAATTTTATTGACTGCTACAGGACTGTTTGGATTGATCTCGCTTACTATCGTTAAAAAAATGAAAGAAATAGCGCTGCGAAAAGTTGTTGGTGCAAGATCGGGTCATATACTCTTACTAGTCAATCGCGGATACTTCTGGGTATTCATTGTTGGCGCCGCAGTAGGTTGTTATGGCGGGTATGCACTTACAAAACTTTTACTTGATATGATCTTCGCAGTGAATGCAGGGATTGCCTTATCTACATTAGTGAATTCAGTGCTTGTATTATTTATTATAGTTGCGATCACATCGGGTTTTAAAGTATGGCAGGCTATAAGGACGAACCCGATCAAACTTTTGAGAACTGAATAGAACCGTGATTTAGAGGAAATAATTTAAAAATCATAGCCATGTTTAGAAATTATCTAAAAACAGCGATCAGAAATTTATTACGTTATAAAGGATTTGCAATCATTAATATCTTAAGTCTTACTATTGGAATTATTGGTTGTTTGATAATCGCCCTTTTTGTGTGGGACGAATGGCAGTATGATAAAAAGATCCCGGGGGGAGAAAATGTTTATCGTGTATACGAGCAGAGAAAAGATAATGACAACATTACTTACGCTGCTATTTCAGCGCCAGCATTTGCCACTTTCTTAAAACGAACTTACCCTGAAGTTGATACCACGACCCGCATATTAATGTCGATAGATAAATTTTTAATGGAGGTTGGAGAAAAAAGAAATTACGAAGAGAAAGGTTGGTTTGTTGAATCTTCTTTCTTCCAAATATTCCCTTTAAAATTTAGCAAAGGAGATCCTGCTACGGCGCTTATTGAACCAAAAACTATTGTGCTCACTGAAGAACTGGCGAAAAAGTATTTTAATAATGAAGACCCAATTAATAAAACCCTTTATATCGACAAGGATACAGTGACTGTAAAAGGAGTGCTTGCCAGGCTACCTGATCATTTTCATTTAGATTTTCACTACCTGGTATCCATGCAAACTACAGGAATTCCGAAAGCAAGAATGGAAAGGTGGACGTGGCACCAGTTTTATACTTATGTGAAATTAAAGCCCGGAACAAATGTTCAACAATTGCAGAATAAGCTCCAGGCATATATGAAAAAGGAAATCTTTCCTACATTGACGCAGGCAGGTTCTACATTTCTTCCTTTTTTTCAACCATTAAAAGATATTCATCTTAGATCTGCAGATTTTATTTATGACAATGCAGTTCGGGGTAATCAAACTTATGTAAAAGCATTAACCATTATCGCCTTATTTGTTTTAGTGATCGCCTGTTTCAATTTTGTAAACCTCGCTACTGCACGGTCATTCAGAAGAGCAAAAGAGATTGGTGTAAGAAAAGTGATCGGTGCAGAAAGAAAGCAACTTATCATACAATTTATCGGTGAAACGATCCTGCTTTCCGTTTTATCAATGCTGATCGCAATTGTTGCTACATTCCTCATTGTTCCGTTGCTAAATCAGTTTACCGGAAAATCGATACAGTTTAATCCCTTTACAGATCCAGTTCTTGGTTTATTAATACTAGCAGCGGGAATTGTTATCGGTATGATCGCAGGCATTTACCCAGCTTTAGTGTTATCAGGTTTTCAGCCAATAAAAGTTTTAAAGAACATGAAGCTTATTGGCAGTGGAGGTGGTGCATGGTTAAGACAAGCGTTGGTTGTGATCCAGTTTTCACTTTCTGTTTTGCTGATCGTTTCTACAACTATTGTTTACAGGCAAACAAAGTTTTTAAATAACACAGACATTGGGTTTAATAAAGAGCAGGTGGTTTATTTCCAGTTAACAGGTGGCCTGGAAAAAAACTTAGAGTCATTCAAATCGGAATTAAAACGTTCATCAAATATTGTCTCTATCACTTCCGGTTATGGTTTGCCTGGTGATCTATATGCTGGTGATGGGGTTAAAACCACCGGTGCTGATGGCGAAAAAGAACGTTCCGCCAATGTATTTATAGGTGATCATGATTATGTAAAAACGTTGGGACTAAGAATTATTGCCGGCAGGGATTTTTCAAAAGATATGGCGACGGATGTAGAAGAAGGTTTTCTTATCAATGAAACTGCTGTGAAAGAATGGGGTTTTGGTACACCGGAAAAAGCGATCGGACAAAAAATAAGTTGGGATAAATGGTCGCCGAAAGATACACTCAACAAGGTAAAAAGAGGAAATGTGATAGGCGTGGTGGAAGATTTTCATTATAAGAGCCTTCATGAAAAAGTTACTGCGTCTGTAATTCAAATTTATCCGCAGGAGTTATTTGCAGTTGCTGTAAAATTAAAAACTGCGGATATTAAAAGCACAATTGCTTATATAAGTAATGTCTGGGACAAATTCGTTCCCGGCTTTCCTTTAGATTATAAGTTCATGGATGAAACTTATGCAACAATGTATAAGGCAGAAGCAAAATTGAGCGACTTGCTTTGGATATTCACGATCATGGCGATTGTTGTTGGATGTATGGGGTTATTTGGATTGGCTGCATTCAGCGCAGAACAAAGAACAAAAGAATTAGGTATAAGAAAAGTATTGGGAGCAAATGCTTTTGATATTGTTGGCTTATTGTCTAAAAACTTTCTTGTGCTGGTTATGATCGCCTCTCTTATTGCTTTTCCTATTGCATGGTGGGCAATGAACAGTTGGTTGAAAGATTTTCCATACAGGGTTAGCATCAGTTGGTGGGTATTTGGAATTGCAATAATCGCTGCGTTGACAATTGCATTGCTGACTGTGAGTTTCCAGGCGATCAAAGCTGCTTTAGCCAACCCGGTAAAATCATTGCGAACAGAATAGAAAACCAATAACTCTAAAAACGGTTTTATGGTTTATTATAATTTAAAATTGACTTTAAGAAATATCTGGCGACATAAAACATTTTCATTTATCAACATTGTCGGTCTTACCGTAGGTGTTACCTGTTGTCTGTTATTAGGGTTATACGCCTATAATGAATTGTCGTTTGATAAATTTCATTCCGGACACAACAATATTTATCGAATAAATAAAGTAACCTCCGAAAAAAGTAAACCATCCCAACTTCATAGCATTACTCCGGGCAAATTGGCGCCTGCCATAAGAACAAGCATACCAGAAGTAGAATACGCGACAGTCTTTCGACCCTGGTTTAGCGAAATGCTGGTGAGTTATGATACTGTTCGTTTTAAATTGAGTGATGTTACCTATGCAGATGAAGGATTTTTGAATGTGTTTGATTTTCCATTGATCAAAGGAAACAGAGAAACAGTGCTATCCGAACCTTTTACGGCAGTAGTATCTGAATCAGTTGCTAAGAAATATTTCCATACTGAAAACCCGGTTGGCAAAACGCTTACTACTCTTAATAATATTGATGTTAAGATAACTGGTGTATGCAAAGATGTTCCGGAGAATTCTTCCATTCGGTTTACGATGTTGATCTCTTGGGCTACGACCCTTACCCAGGCCAATGCCGATTATTTTTCGTGGATGAATAATTGGAATACACAGGTCAATTATTCTTTTGTCAAATTAAAGGCAAATAGTGATCCTCTAAAGGTGTCAGAAAAAATTACCCGCCTGCTTCATACTAATTTGCCTAATAGGGCAGCAGAATACAATCCCTACCTGCAACCTCTGGATAAAATTCATTTGTATTCATCCGACATATTATTTGGTGAGTCTTTTAGCACCAATAGCAGCAAAATAGTTTTTAGTCTTTTGGGTATTGCAGCCATTATTTTGCTTATTGCTTGCTTCAATTTTATAAATCTCACAACCGCTGGAGCATTAGGACGAGCGAAGGAAACTGGTGTACAAAAAGTATTGGGGGCTAATAAAGGACTGTTAATAAGAAAATTTTTTGGTGAATCTTTTGCACTTTGCACATTGGCCATTTTATTATCACTATTAGTTGTTCTGTTATTACTTCCTTTTTTCAATAGACTGGCTGATACAAATATTGACGCTAATATATTGTTCAAACCAGAAATTATTATAGGGCTGGTTGGCCTGTTGATCGTGGTAAGTATATTGGCTGGAATGTATCCTGCGATCTTCCTTGCAAGATTCAGGTCCACAGACATATTTAGAAATATAGTGAAGGCAGGTAAAGGCGTTTGGGTAAGAAAGTCATTGGTAACAACCCAGTTTGCCTTATCTCTTTTACTTATTGTAGGTACGATGGTAGTTCAAAGACAAACCAGGTTTATGATGACAAAAGATCTTGGGTTTGATAAAGAACAGGTTTTGGTATTGCATATAGCCAATACAGGATTAGAAAACAAGACGAAGGAGTTAGTTGCTGCATTACACCAATATCCCGGTATAGGCCACATCTCAGTCACAAACCGTGTTCCTGGCCACACATTTAATAGTTATGGAATAATTCCTGAAGAGCATACTGCCGATGAACATATAGAGGCTGATGTGTTAGAAACCGATACGGAATTCCCTGGTACTTACAATATTTCAATGATAGAGGGAAGATATTTTTCTCCTGAAATGCCAACAGATACAACAGATGCTGTCGTAATAAACGAGTCAATGGTAAAATTTCTGAACTGGAAGGATCCTATAGGAAAGAATTTTGAAATAGAAGGAGTACGAAAAGCAAAGGTGATCGGTGTAATAAAAGATATCAACACGTCTTCATTGAGAGAAGTTGTTTCGCCAACGGCGATGATACTCAAGTCCAATCCTGCGTATGTATCTCTCAAGTTGAAGGCAGGAAACACAAAAGCTTCTCTTGCTTTTATTCAAGAAACATGGAAACAGCTCGAGACTACTTATCCTTACGATTATTTTTTCCTTGATGAACAATTGAATAAATTTTATAAATCAGATATAAGGTTGTTAAATGTGCTTAGCTTATTTGCAGTTATTGCAATATGCATTGCATGCCTGGGACTGTTTGGATTAAGCATGTATGCTACACGGCAACGAACAAAAGAAATTGGGATCAGGAAAGTTCTTGGTGCTTCCGTAACTGGTGTTACAGCACTCCTTTCAAAAGATTTTCTACAACTTGTATTCCTTGCCATCCTTATTGCATTTCCAATTGCCTGGTTGCTGATGAATAAATGGCTTGAGGATTTTGCTTATAGAATAACGATCAGTTGGTGGATGTTTGTTGTTGCAGGAATTGTGACAGTATTGATAGCATTGATCACAGTTAGTTTCCAGGCTATCAAAGCTGCTGTTACAAACCCGGTAAAATCATTAAGAACAGAATAAAAATTTAGAGCATGTTTAAAAATCATTTAAAAATTGCCTGGCGGACATTGTTAAAAGACAAGCAGTTTACTTTTCTGAATGTGCTCGGACTTTCAATAGGAATAGCATGTACTTTGTTAATTTATTTGTGGGTCAATGATGAAATGAGTTTTGACAAATTCTTTGAAAAAGAAAGCCAGCTATATCAATTGATGGAACGCAGGAATAATAATGAAATGAGCGGAGTATCTGATGAATCATCAGGTTTGCTGGGTGAAGCACTTAAGCTTCGTATGCCTGAGATCGAATATGCAACAGCAGTTGCACCACCCGAATGGTGGCAAAAATTTACCCTTTCTTTCGATGATAATAATATTAAAGCCACAGGACAATATGCGGGGCCTGATTATTTCAATGTCTTTTCTTTCAAATTAATTGATGGGAAAAAAGATGATGTACTAAAAGATAAATCTTCGATCGTTATTTCCGATGAATTGGCTAAGAAATTATTTGGCACTGCCGAAAACGTTGTCGGCAAATCAATACGCTTTCAACAGGAAAAAAACTTTTTTGTTTCCGGCGTATTTGAAAGACTTCCTTATCATTCCTCCACACAGTTTGATTTTGTATTATCATTCGAATATCTGGCCGAAGTTCAAGGCTGGGTGAAGTCATGGTACAATACCGGCCCTCATAATTATGTGTTGCTGAGAAAGGGAACCGATATTGCATCATTCAATAAGCGAATAGCTGGTATTATAAAAGAAAACACCGGCGATACCACCCGGATAGCATACGCTGCAAAATTCTCCGATAATTATCTCGCCAATACATTTGATCATGGATCCAAAGTAGGCAGTAAAGTAGAGTACGTAAAGTTGTTTTCACTGATAGCTATTTTTATTTTAGGTATAGCTTGTATCAATTTTATGAATTTATCTACCGCCAAGGCTTCAAGAAGGATGAAAGAAGTAGGTATTAAAAAAGTGGTTGGTGCTGGTCGTAGTCAATTGATCCTGCAATTTCTTTCTGAGTCAATTATGCTGACAATTTTTGCAACGATACTTGCTGTCTGTATCGCATGGTTTTTACTTCCGCAATTTAACCTTCTTACTGGTAAACAGATCAGTTTCAACTTCGATACAGGATTGGTTATAGCGCTTATTTGTATTACGATCTTTACCGGCTTGTTGTCCGGCAGTTATCCCGCCTTGTATTTGTCAAAGTTTAATCCGCTATCTGTATTAAAAGGAAAACTAAACTCATCTTTTGCAGAGATAATATCCCGGAAAGGGTTAGTTGTTTTTCAATTCACACTTTCAGTAATACTTATCGTATCTATGATTGTTATATACCAACAGGTACAATACATACAAAAGACAAATCCCGGTTATAGTAAAGACAATGTGCTCCGTTTTAATATTGAAGGTAAAATATTGGGTAATGAGGAAGCTTTTATGGCGGAGTTGAAAAAAATTCCGGGGGTGGCGAATACATGCTACACCTTCAATAATATGGTGGGAAGAATTTATGGCCAGTACGGCCTTGAATGGGAAGGTAAGGGCCCTAGCACATCTATTTATTTTGAAGGATTTGGCGTCAGTTATGATTTTATCGAAACAATGGGAATGCAGATGGCAAGTGGCAGAAACTTCTCCAAAGAATTTGGTGATGAGAATAATAAAATAATATTGAATGAAGCAGCTGTAAAACTTATGCAGCTAAAAGATCCTGTGGGTAAAACTATTAAATTGAATGACCAGCCCAATCAAATTATTGGTATTGTGAAAGATTTTCATTTTGAATCATTACATGAACCGGTAAAACAATCTTATATTAAACTGAGTGGTGGAAACAATCCATGGAATAAAATGATGGTTCGTATCAAGGCCGGACATGAGCAGGAAACAATTGCACAGATAGAAAAATTGCATAGATCTTATAGCCCCGGTTTTCCTTTTGATTTTAATTTTCTTGATGAAGCTTACCAGAAGCAATATCTGTCAGAGACGAGAGTAGGGATACTATCAAGATATTTTGCAGGTCTTGCAATTTTTATTTCATGTCTTGGTCTTTTCGGCCTAGCTGCTTTTACAGCTCAAAAGAGACAAAAAGAAATTGGCATACGTAAAGTAATCGGTGCTTCATTAAATAACATCACGGTAATGTTGTCAAAAAATTTTTTAGGGTTGGTGATCATTGCTGTGCTTATTGCTTTTCCGCTGGCATGGTGGGCAATGAATAGTTGGCTGCAAGGCTTTGCCTTTCGAATCAGCATGAACCCTGCTGTGTTCCTGATCGCCGGATCATCAGTGGTCCTTATTACAATATTAACAGTGAGTTTCCAGGCAATAAAAGCTGCCCTGGCCAATCCAGTAAAAAGTTTAAGAACAGAATAAAACAATAGCTATGATCAAAAATTATTTTAAAACAGCATGGAGAAATCTTTGGAGACACAAAATGTATTCATTGATAAACATCAAAGGTCTTACAGTTGGGTTAGCAGTTGGTATCCTACTTCTCTTATGGGTGCAGGATGAATTTAGTTACGATGGATTTCATAAAAATGAGAAGAATATATACAAGGTAGAGAATATGGTAGGCACTGGTCCCAGTCGTCAACTATGGTCAGTGACAGCTGCACCGATCGGTGTCTTGGCTAAAAAAGAAATTCCGGGTGTGGAAGATGTGGTCAGAATAAGCGGCAATGGCTATTACCAGTTATTTAAATTCAAAGACAAGGTATTTAGTGAACAGAATAATTTTTTTACCGATCCGTCATTATTTTCTGTTTTCGATTTTAAATTAATTAAAGGAAATCCTTCTGATCCTTTTCCCGATGACAATTCTGTTGTGATCACAGAAACGATGGCTAAAAAATATTTCGGTAATGATGAGGCGATGGGCAAAGTGATAGTTGCGGATGATAAAGTGAATTTCAAGGTCACGGGAGTTGTAAATGATTTTCCAAAGAATTCAACTTTCAGAGCAGATATGTTATTCCCGATGAGTTTATTGGGAAGTAACATGTACGCCAATAATAAAGAGGGTAAAAATCTTGAAAATGATTTTACGCAGTTTAGTTACAATACTTTTTTGCTTTTTAAGCCGGGCTTTTCATTTGCTGACTTTGCAGAAAAATTAAAGCAGATCCATTTAAAGATCAAGCCTGACGATACAGACGCTGATTATCTTTTGTTGCCTCTCAGCAAGATGCATCTTCACAGGGCAGACGGAAGTGATGGCGGATACTCGACCGTTCGAATGTTTTTTATAATAGCGATACTGATCCTTGTTATTGCATGTATTAATTATGTGAATTTATCTACTGCCCGTTCAATGCTACGTGCAAAAGAAGTAAGCCTGCGGAAAATTGTTGGAGCAGGCAGAGGACAGTTATTTTTTCAGTTTATCATTGAAACAACATTATTGTTTCTTTTTGCAACTGTTTTGGGATTGGGTCTTGTATATGTATTACTGCCCTTATTCAATGAAATATCAGGAAAGGAGCTTATACTGAATTTGGCCGATCACAGGATCTGGGAGATAATATTGTTTACTGTTTGCGGTACATTGATCATCTCAAGTGTCTACCCGGCATTATTACTTTCTTCATTTGAGCCACTCAAAGCATTGAAAGGGAAAATTTCTGCCAGGATAAATGATGCTACGTTTCGCAAGACATTGGTCGTTGTTCAATTTACATTTTCTGTTGTATTGATAGCCGGAACAATTATCATAAAAGAGCAAATGTCTTTTATGCGTTCAAAACAATTGGGCTATGATAAAAGTTATGTATTGTCCTGCAGCATGAGGAAAATGGGTGAACATTACGATGCTGTGAAGGCTGAACTTTTAAAACAACCCGGGATTGCAGGTGTTACTTCAGCAGGTGTGAATATAATACGTTACGGAGGCCATACAGGCAATAACTGGTGGGATGGAAAACAAGATGGAGAAACCCTGATGCTAAGCCCTATGGGTATTGACAAAGATTTTATTTCCTTTTTTAAGATGCAGATGAAAGAGGGAGATGTGTTTACCGGAACGATCGCTGATTCCACGCATTTTATTTTAAATGAAACTGCTGTAAAAGCAGCACGATTAAAAGATCCGATCGGAAAAAGATTTAAACTGCAGGAAACCATGGGAACCATCATTGGAGTTGTAAAAGATTTTCATTTTGCTTCCATGCGGCAAAAAATTGAACCAGCCGTTTTCTATTATAACCGACACGATTACTACAAGCTTTATGTAAAAACTACAGGAAAAGATGCACCAAAAGCAATTGCAGCCTTGTCAAATGAATGGAAAAAATACAATGCAGATTTTACTTTTGAATACAACTTTCTCGATGAGGCATATAATAACCTGTATAAATCGGAAGAGAAGACTGAACTGCTGCTGAACATATTTGCTGCAATTGCAATATTCATTTCTTGTTTGGGATTACTAGGTCTTGCTACTTATACGGCCCAGGTACGTACACGGGAGATCGGCGTAAGAAAGGTATTGGGCGCAAATGTTGGAGGCATCATCAGGTTACTTGCTATGAATTTTTTGAAATTGGTTTTCATTGCCATTCTTATTGCAGTACCGATAGCCTGGTGGCTTACAGATAAATGGCTGCAGGACTTTGCCTATAGAATAAGTATAAGCTGGACAGTATTTGCAATAGCTGGTGTACTGGCAATGCTTATTGCTGTGTTGACAATAAGTTTTCAATCAATAAGAGCCGCCCTTGCTAACCCGATAAAAAGCTTAAGAACAGAATAAATCAGGACGCATGCTACAAACGTATTTAAAAACAGCATTTAGAAACTTAGTGAAAAACCGCAAACATTCTTTGCTGAATATATTAGGGCTATCTGTTGCTTTGGGTGCATGCATTATTGTCTTCCTGGTGATACAATATGAAACCAGCTACGATAAGCATTTAAAGAATTATAAAAATATTTACCAGGTTGTAACTAAAGATGTGGATGCTGAAGGAGAACATTATACTTCAGGTGTTCCTTTTCCTTCGGTAAAATATTTGCGACAGGATTTTCCTCAATACACGTTTGCCGAGGTGATGCAGAATTCTGAGATACAGGTTACAATTAAAGCTGATACGGCTTCTGCAATCGGCAAAAAATTTTATGAGAAAACCGGGATGTTCTATGGTGAGCCGGAGTTGTTGCAAATGTTTGAAGTAAAATTTTTAGTGGGGAATAAGGATGTGCTAAATGATGTAAGCAGTGTTGCCCTAAGCAGATCAACTGCAGAGAAATATTTTGGTAATTGGAATGATGCAATTGGCAAGCGGATTAATCTTAATAATTCAGATCATGATCTGCAGGTAGCAGCCATATTTGAAGATGTGCCTCAAAACAGCGATTTCCCTTTTAAAATGGTTGCTTCCTATGCTGAATTTATTGCACATGATAGCAGTAACTGGCCAATAAACGATTGGGGATCTAATACCAGCAATCACCAGGTGTATATGCTATTGCCCAACCAACAAAATACAATTGCCATTAATGATCAGCTCAATCTCTTTGAAAAAAAATATAATACCGGTAATAAGCAAAGTACCCGTACCCATTTTTTGCAGCCATTAAGTAAAATACATTTTGATGATCGTTTAGAGAACAATGGGGATCATGTCACAACCAAAACCTCTTTGTATACATTGATCTTTGTTGGTCTATTGGTTATACTGATGGCATGTATCAATTTTGTAAATCTTTCTACAGCCCTTGCTGTTACACGCAGTAAAGAAGTTGGCATTCGCAAAGTAATGGGAAGCAGTAAAACACAATTAAGAACACAAGTGTTTATCGAAGCTGCATTGGTTGTTAGTACCGCAGTTATTATTGGTGCATGGCTTTCATGGTTTGCACTTCCGTATGTAAAACGCATTACTTCAGCACAAGGGGAACTTAACCTTTTCAATACGGGCAGCATTGTTTTTATGTTGAGTATTGCGATCGTTACGACGATCTTATCGGGTATCTACCCGGCTTTTATCATGGGTAAATTCAAACCGGTTGAAGCAATAAAAAATAAGATCAATACTTCAAAGGTTGGTAATATTTCGTTGCGAAGAGCATTGGTTGTATTGCAATTTTCATTTTCCCAGATATTTATTATTGCTACCATCATTGCAGTAAGCCAGATGAATTTTATTCGCACGGCTGATCTTGGGTTTAATAAAGAATCGGTTTTAATGCTGCAATTAAATGCCGATAGTGCGACCCACTTACGGTTAAAAGCTTTTAAAAATGAATTGATGGCTCGTAGTGATGTAAAGCAGGTAAGTTTTGCCTTTGATGCACCCAGCAGCGAAAACACATGGGCATCCAATTTTGCATTTGATAAAATGGAGGATAGAGGCTTTGAGGTCAACTTAAAGTTCGGCGACGAAAATTATGCAACTACTTATGGTTTGGAATTAGTTGCCGGAAGATTTTATACAGCAAGTGATACTTGCCGGGAATATGTAGTGAACGAAACTTTTGTAAAGAAAACCGGTTTTAAAGATCCGCAAGATGCAATAGGGAAACTTTTTAGACTTGGAGGTCGCCGTCCAATGCCGGTTGTCGGAGTTGTAAAAGATTTTAAACAGCAATCTTTACGTGAAGCGGTTGCACCGATAGCCATTTCACCGAAAATAAAATATTATCAATCTGCGGGAATAAAACTTTCGGGTAAAAATCTTTTAGCAAGTAATAAAGAAATACAGATCATTTGGGATAAGTATTTTCCTGAGTATGTATATAACTCAAGTTTTCTCGATGAAAGCATCAATCGTTACTATAAACAGGAGCAACGATTGAGCTTACTGTATAAAGTATATGCTGCATTGGCAATCTTTATCAGCTGTCTTGGCTTATATGGCCTGGTCTCTTTCCTTGTCGTTCAAAAAACAAAAGAAGTTGGCATAAGAAAAGTATTGGGAGCAAGTGTCCAAAGCCTTGTGTATTTATTTTCAAAGGAATTTACCATTCTTATATTCATTGCATTTATACTGGCAGCGCCGGCTGCATGGTATTTAATGCACACATGGTTAAATGATTTCGCATACCGGGTCAATATTGGCGCATGGGTCTTTATAATTGCAATAGTCACATCTGCCATGATCGCATGGATAACGGTAGGATACAAAGCCCTGCGTGCCGCATTAGCAAACCCAATTAAATCATTAAGAACAGAATAAAAAGTATAATTATGATATTTAAAAACATCCCATTCATACTTCGCCGGTTTAGCCGCCAAAAGTTAACTACTTCATTACACATTGTTGGATTGACATTAGGAATTACAGTCTGTTTGCTAATAGGATTATTTGTAAAATATGAAATGAGTTTTGATGCTTATGAAAGTAAAGCCGACAGGACATATCGTTTAAATACTGTTTGGGTTGATTTTGGAAAAAAAGAATTTCATTTTTCAACTCCTTTCCCTTTGGCAGATCAAATACGGAAAGATATCCCGGGTTTAGAAAATGTAACAAAAACCCATTCTCCTTTTCAATCAATAATTCAGATCGATCCTGCTAAACGTTTCAAACAGGATCATGTCATGATGACCGATCCTGAATTCCTTGATGTGTTTGATGTTAAAATTGTAAAAGGAAATGCCTACGAAGCTTTAAGAAAACCTTACCAGGCTGTGTTAACAGAAGAGACAGCAAAAAAATTCTTCGGTAATGAAGAGCCAATAGGAAAAACATTTACTTACAATGATAGTTTCAATATTACAGTAGGCAGCATAATAAAAGATTTTCCGGGAAACACCCATTTAGCTCCTTCGATGTTGCTCTCATTTTCTGATAATGAAAAATATTTGATGACCAGCACCAAACATTATGGTTCAGTATCGGGAGGATCCACCTTTATTGTTTTACCCAAAGGAACTAAGCCCGGCGCTGGTCTTAATGCAGGATTGAAAAGTATTAATGACAGGTTTCTAAATAACCAGAAATGGATGGGAAAGGATTCACATGTTGAAACAGAAATACAACCACTTAGTGATGTTCATTTTAATTCTAAATATGCCGGAGGTGGTCAATGGGTCAAAGCGATCAATACCCAATGGCTATGGTTTTTTGGAGCCGTTGGTTTTGCAGTGTTGATACTCGCATGTATAAATTTTGTAAATCTTTCCACTGCACAGTCACTTGCCCGTGCAAAAGAAGTTGGTGTACGAAAATCAATTGGTGCCGGACGTTTCCAGTTGATAAGGCAATTTCTTAGTGAAGCATTGATGCTGGTTGTATTTGCTGCTATAATTAGCATTTTTATTTCCAAACTTGCACTACCATATATAAATGATCTTACGGGTAAGGATATAACTTTTGATCTTTGGGAATCCCCGGGAATAATGATCTCGTTATTAGCAGGTATTTTTCTCACTGCTTTATTGGCTGGTATTTATCCCGCCTGGATCATTACGAGATTTCAACCAGCAGCTGTGTTAAAGTCCGGTTCTGTAAATACAAACCAGGGAGCACCTTTGCTAAGAAAAGGTTTGGTAATAACACAATTTAGTATTTCAATTTGTTTACTTATCGGGCTATTGCTTATCGGCAAGCAAATGAATTATATGCGTCACAAAAATTTGGGCTTTGATAAAGATAATATTGTAATGATGCAGATACCGGAGCAAAGTAGCCTTGCAAAAAAAGAATTGTTTGCTGCTGAACTCAAAACTATTCCCGGTGTAAAAGACTGGTCATTTTCAACAAGTCCGCCAAGCGGTGGAGAAAATACACATTGGGGTACAAGGATGAGCCTGATAGGTCCTGAGGATCCGAATCTAAAATCTGTGACCACAATTATGACCGATGATAAGTTTTGCCAGGTATATGGGTTGCATTTAGTGGCAGGAAGATTTTTTACAGTTGAAGATACCAGCGCAGTATCAGAATCAATACCGGAAGATCTGCGTTTCCCAAAATCAGTGGTTAATGAAACATTAGTAAAAGAACTTGGGTTTGCATCAAATGAAGAAGCATTAGGTAAAAGATTCTGGATCGGTATGAACGGATGGCATGCAGAAATAACAGGAATCGTGGCTGATTTTAACACTGGTTCTTTACATGAAGCCATCAAACCAACATTGATCACTCAGTATATGCCTTTCGCAGACAAAGTGGGAGTCAAAGTGCAAGCGGGCACAGATATACCCGGTGTGATCAGTCAAATAACGACAAGCTATAAGAAAACATTTCCCGATGGAATATTTGAATATAATTTTTTAGATCAGGAGCTGGATGCATTATACAAATCTGAGATGAGGTTATTCAGCCTTTTTAAAATATTCTCGGTATTGGCAATGCTGATATCCTGTCTTGGCCTATGGGGATTAATAACATTTGCGGCACAACAACGGGTAAAAGAAATAGGAATAAGAAAAATACTTGGTGCATCAGTACCGAATCTTGTTTCGATGCTGGCAAAAGATTTCATCATATTGGTCGGCATCGCCATTGTTATCGCAGTGCCATTGTCATACTGGGGCATTCATAAATGGCTACAAGATTTTGCATTCAGAATAAATATTGGATGGACCGCATTCCTGATAGCCGGAGCATCAGCGATCTTAATAGCATTAATAACTGTAAGCTTCCAGGCGATCAAAGCGGCGATCACAAATCCAGCGAAGTCATTAAGAACTGAATAAATCATTTTTTATGCTGAAAAACTATTTCACAATTGCCATCAGGAATTTCTGGAAACATAAAGTTTTTTCACTGATTAATGTTTCGGGTTTAGCTATTGGTATCAGCGCAGCATTGGTTATTTACCTGTTGGTGCAATTTGAATTTAGTTTTGAAAAATTCAGGAAAGACAATGACAGGATTTATCGTGTAGTAACTGATATGACTTTTCCCGGTGAATCGGTATTTAAAAATTCAGGTGTACCCATGCCAATGCCAAAAGCATTAAGAGCAGATCTAACCGGTATAGAGACAGCTACTCATTTTGTTACTAGTTATGATACAAAAGTTTCTATGCCTGTCGCGGGCAGTCAATCACCGGCTGAGTTTAAAAAGCAAACAAGCATCATTTTTGCTGATGAATTTTATTTTCAATTATTTGAACGGGATTGGCTTGCAGGTTCAAAGCAAACGGCACTAAAAGATCCTTACCAGGTAGTATTAACTGAAGAAAGAGCTAAAACCTATTTTGGAAATCTTCCGGCTACCGATATTATTGGTAAACAAATAACCTATGATGACAGTATCAAGACCACTGTCTCAGGTATCGTAAAAGATGAAGCTAAAAAGGCAACAGATTTCCGGTTCAAAGAATTTATTTCACTGGCAACAGTAATGGCAACAGGATTGAAAGATCATTTCGGTAGCGATTGGGGAAGTATAAATTCAGCTTCCCAGTGTTTTGTGAAATTAGAAGAGGGAACAAGGCCTGAACAATTAAATGCGCAGTTTCCCATGCTTCGGGAAAAATACAGGGATAAGAAGGAACAAGAAAAAGATGATACAAAACATCATCTGCAATCTATAAACGATATTCATTTTAATGCTGATTATGGTTCATTTGACAATGTTGGCCGCCAGGCCCATAAACCAACTTTATACGGATTACTTGCAGTTGCTTTGTTTCTTTTATTACTTGGGTGTATCAATTTTATCAATCTTACAACTGCTCAATCGGCTCAAAGAGCAAAAGAAGTGGGTATAAGGAAAACATTAGGCAGTGGAAAACGAGAGTTGATATTTCAATTTTTGAGCGAAACTTTTTTACTTACTTTAATCGCAACAATACTTTCAATTGCTCTTCTTCCGTGGTTGCTAAAGATCTTCAGTGATTTCATACCACCCGAAATAAATTTCAATTCGATCGATCAGCCACATGTCTGGATATTTCTTTTACTGCTTGTTTTGGTAATGACGGCCTTTTCAGGTTTTTATCCTGCATTGATCCTTACAAAATTTAAGCCTGTTACTGTTTTAAAAAATCAATTACACGCCGTTACTTCAAAAACAAGGAAAGCCTGGTTAAGAAAATCGCTAACTGTTACTCAATTTGTCATTGCACAATTTCTTGTTATGGCCACACTTGTTGTCAGCAAGCAAATTAATTTTTCATTGAACAAAGAACTTGGGTATAAAAAAGATGCTATCGTTTATTTTCGTACTGAATGGAATTTCTTTTCAGACAAACCTGATGACAGGCGGTTTGCATTACTTGAGAAAATAAAGCAGATGCCAGAAGTGGAGAAAGCGAGCCTGTCAAGTAATTCACCTGCACACCAGGGAGCATCATCCACTACATTGAAAGTGGACAATGGGAAAAAAGAAGTTGAACTGATGACAGAAACAATGATGGCGGATCCGGAATATTTCAATATCTATAAATTGAAACTTGTAGCTGGTAAACTACCTGCTCAAAGTGACACATTGAAAGAATATTTGGTAAATGAATCTTTTACAAGGTCGTTTGGATTTACAAATCCGGGAGAAGCAATTGGAAAATCGGTATTTCGTGGTAATAGAAGAGTGCCAATTGTAGGTGTGTTGAAAGATTTTCATACCAAATCAACACATGAACCTATAAAGCCTTTGGCCTATTCAAGTGTAGAGAAAAATAGTTATGTCATTAATATAGCTTTAAAATCAGAATCGGGGTCGCCGGGTTTATGGAAATCGGCACTTGGAAAAGTTGAGAAAGAATTCAAATATATATATCCTGAAGATGATTTTAAATATTATTTTTTTGATGAAACAATTGCCGCATTCTATAAAAAGGAACAGGACGTTTCAAGATTATTAAAATGGTCGGCAGGACTTTGCATTTTTATCAGTTGTCTTGGTTTATTAGGATTGGTTATTTATACTACTAATACAAGAACAAAAGAAATAGGGGTAAGAAAAGTGCTTGGTGCATCAGTTGTTCAAATCGTTTCTTTATTATCAAAAGATCTTTTATCGCTTGTACTCATAGCATTCATCATTGCCACGCCATTGGCATGGCTTGCAATGAATAACTGGCTGCAGGATTTTGCTTATCGCACCAATATAAGTTGGTGGGTATTTGCTGCTTGCGGGGTCAGCATGCTGTTGATCGCTCTTGTTTTATTAAGTATACGTACGGTAAGGGCAGCATTGACAAACCCTGTGAAGTCATTAAGAACGGAATAGAACCACGATTTGTGGGATTAAAAAAGATTTTGAGGAAAGGTTTATGAACCAAGCTGTAGAATAAAAATTTGACTTCTGTTGCGACGCTCCATTCAGGTTTCTCTTCGCTATTGCTGAGCAATGAACAGAATGATAAACGGAGCGTCGCAAGGGACGATAAATAGAATTACAAATGTTGATACCAAAAAATTATAGCTATGATTAAAAACTATTTTAAAACTGCGTGGAGAAGTCTTTGGAAGAACAAAACCTTCTCAGCCATAAACATTTTTGGTTTGTCAGTTGGAGTGGCCGCATTTTTATTAATAATAAATTACCTGCGGTTCGAATATAGTTACGACGACGCCCATGTAAAAAAGGACAGGATCTATCGTGTGCCGATGATGACAAAGGAAAAAGGTGGGAAGGAACAAACTTTTGCATTTACATATCCTGCTGTTGCGCCGGCATTAAAAAAAGATTATCCGGAGATTGAAGAAGCAGCTCGTTTTCGCAGGCAAGGTGGTATTGTGACTTATAAAGATCAAAAGATCGTAGAAGGTGGAACGCTTTATTATGCAGATGCTTCATTGTTCAATATATTTTCATTTCGATTTGTAAAAGGAAATGCTGCCACTGCTTTTAAAGAATTAAATGACGCTGTAATAACTGAGCAAACGGCAAAAAAATATTTTGGTAACGATGACCCCATCGGTAAACCGCTTCATTACCGCAATGAAGATTATATTGTAAAAGCAGTGTTGGAAGATCTACCTGCTAATTCGCATATCCGTTTCAATATTATTCTGAACTATGAAAAATATATACAGCTAACGGAAGGAGCTGCAAATACCAGCTGGGGCTGGTCTGACTTTTATACTTATGTATTATTAAAACCCGGAACCAATGCAAAAACGTTAGAAGCAAAGCTTCCCGCATTTGCTGAGAGATACATGGGTACAGATATGAAGCAACGGGATTATCAGAATTCATTTTACCTGCAGCCATTAAAGGATATTCATCTGCGTTCTAAGTATGATTATGAAATGGCTGGCAATGGAAATTTTTCTTATCTAAAATATCTTGGTATTGCCGCTTTGTTCATACTCTTTATTGCATGGATCAACTATGTAAATCTTTCCACAGCACATTCACTTGATCGTTCAAAGGAAGTTGGGATAAGAAAAGTTGTTGGCGCCGGAAAGTTTCAGCTTGTCCGTCAATTCCTGACTGAATCTTTTTTTCTAAATATCATTGCGATAATAATTGGTATCCTGGTCTTCAGACTTACGCTTCCTGCTTTTTCCAATCTTGTAGAAAAAGATCTGGACAGTTTGATTGTTGCTGATTGGAGATTTTGGTTGTTTGTGATCGTTATTTTTTTGCTGGGGACATTGCTTGCAGCTTTTTATCCTGCATTTGTTCTTTCTTCTTTCCAGCCAATTTATTCTATCAAAACTTCACAAGGTGCTTCAGGTATAAAAGGTGGAAAAGATTTTTTAAGAAAATCATTAGTGGTTTTGCAATTCATTGCTGCGATCGTTTTGATCTCTGGAGCACTGGGCTTTTACAAACAGCTTCATTATATGCAGACCCGTGATCTTGGAGTAAACATAAAACAGACATTGGTGGTTCAGCAAACAGCAAATACGGATAGTTCAACCATACCGTCATTTAATTCTTTTATTAATGATATGACTGCAAACCCGGCAATTCAATCTGTGACTGCCTCAACTTCAGTACCTGGAGCAGAAGTTGGTGGATCGTCTGATTATGCGTTGAAGAATTCACAATCAGGAAAGCGATGCAGGAATTTTGGTGTTGATAATAAATTCATTGATGCTTACGGATTAAAGATCGTTGCCGGCAGAGGGTTTACAAATGACAGGCCAGCAGTTGATACAAATGTTTTGGTCAATATTATTCTTAATGAAACGGCTGTCAATGTTTTTGGTTTTACAAAGAACGAAGATGCCGTTGGCCAATACATTGATGGAAGTGGTTTTCATTGCAAAGTGATCGGTGTGGTAAAAGACTATCACCAGGAATCTTTGCAAAATAGTTTTGATCCCATCGTTTTTTATCCTGAAGAAGAAAGAAATCTGGGAAATTTTTCACTAAAACTAAATACTACAAACCTTCCTGTACTGATGGATTTTGTTAAACAGAAATGGAGCGTTTATTACCCTCAAAGCCCTTTCCGGTTTTTCTTTTTAGATGAACGATTCAATGCGCAATATAAAACTGATAGACTTTTTGCAACGGTGCTCTGGCTGTTCACGGCAATTGCAATTGTTATCGCATGTCTTGGATTGTTTGGCTTATCACTTTTTACGATTGCAAAAAGAAATAAAGAGATCAGCATTAGAAAAGTGTTGGGAGCTACCTTATTCCAGATCACCAGTTTGATCACGAAAGATTATTTAAAGCTGGTGCTATTGGCAGGTGTTGTAGCGCTGCCTGTTGCATTTATACTTGTAAATAACTGGCTGCAGGATTATGCATTTCATGTCGGGATCGGTATTTGGTTTTTCATTTTACCAATATTGATGATCATCACGATCGCTGTACTTACTGTTTTATACCAGTCGCTAAAAGCGGGCATTACTAACCCGGTTAAAAATTTACGTTCACAATAAATTATAATTTATGATAAAGAATTATTTAAAAGTGGCATGGAGAAATCTGAAGAAGAATAAAATATTTTCTTTTATCAATGTTTTTGGATTGGCAATAGGACTTACCTGCTGCATGCTTATCTCCTTATATCTCTATAATGAATTAAGCTACGATACCTATCACAAAAATGGAGACAGGCTTTACCAGCTTGGAACCATTTTCGTGAAAGAAGGAAAAGAAGAAAGAATGGCGAATACACCTGCACCCATGGCAAATGCCATGCAAATGGAGTTCCCCGAGATCGAAAGATCAACAAGACTGATGAAGTTGTTTTCTGATGACAAAACACTTTTCCAATATTCCGAAGCGAATGGAAATACAAAGTCTTTTTATGAATCTAAAGGGTATGTGGCTGATTCCACTTTTTTCCAGGTGCTTACATACAAGTTCAGGGAAGGTAACCCTGCAACAGCACTTGCTAATCCAAACACAATTGTTATTTCAGATAAAATTGCAACAAAAATATTTGGGAAAGAATCTGCAGTAGGAAAACTGTTGCAAATAAGCAGTAGCTCCATTGGTGATTCAAGCTTTACAGTAACGGGTGTTTTTTTTCCACCAGCAACTCCTTCGCATATCGACGCAGAGTTTATTATATCGGCCGGTAGTGCAAGGGTCTATTTTGAAAGAGGAAATGACCTTGCTTCCAATAATATGTTCTATACATATTTTTTATTAAAACCGGGAGCAGATGCAAAAAAGCTGGAAGCTAAATTTCCTGCATTCATCGACAAACATGCTGCTGAAGGTCTGAAGGCGATGGGATTTTATAAAAAACAATTTCTTACTCCTCTCAAAGATGTACACCTGCATGCAAATACAATAACGAATGTAACTGCAGGAGGGAGTCTTACTTATTTATATATTCTTGGTTCTATAGCGTTGTTCACCTTATTGATCGCCTGCATCAATTTTATGAATCTTTCTACTGCCCGTTCGTCCAAAAGAGCTGCGGAAGTGGGTGTGAGAAAAGTGTTAGGTGCCGAAAAGAGTTCATTGATACGCCAGTTTATTGGCGAATCGATCATGATGTCAATGATCGCTTTTGTATTTGCATTGATCTTTGCAAAATTGTTGCTGCCTTTATTTTCGAGATTATCTGCCAAAGAGTTATTCTTTTCATTCCAGGAACATGGCTTGTTGCTTGGAGGATTTTTTCTCCTGGCATTATTAACAGGGTTGCTGGCCGGAAGTTATCCTGCTTTTTATCTCTCTTCATTTCAACCAGTAAAAGTTTTAAAAGGAAGGATCAGCAATTCACTTGCTGCAAATTCGCTTCGGAAAGGATTAGTAGTGTTTCAATTTGTGATCTCTGCAGGCTTGATCGTTGCATCGGTTATCATCAATGATCAAATGCATTACCTGAGAAGTAAAGATCTTGGCTTTAATAGAGATCAACAGATCGTAATACCACTAAGGAGCAACTCATCTAAAAATGTTTACACAGCATTAAAAACAGAAATAAAAAAGAATCCGCAGATAGAAAATGCCGGTGGGGCTCTTTATTATCCGGGAATTTTTAACCCCAGTGATATGCCTATATATAAAGTGGGAGAGAATATGAATAGTTCAAAGAGGACATTTATGAATTGGGTGGATGAAAGTTTTTTGCAAACCCTGGAAATAAAAACACTTGCTGGCAGATTATTTTCGGCTGAATTTCCGGCAGATACAAGTTTCAGAATGATTTTGAATGAAGAAGCAATAAAGAAAATGGGTTTTAAGAATGCAGCTGATGCCATTGGAAAAAATGTTGCGATTGACTGGCAGGGGCAAAATTATCGCTGGGAAATAATTGGTGTGGTGAAAGACTTTCATTTTGTAGATCTGCATACACCAATTGAGCCTTACGGATTTCAATTGAATAATCAACCACAATACAATTACCTGGTTGCCCATGCTAAAACAAACAATATGGGTAGTGTGTTGCAATCTATCAGGAACACATGGCATCAACTTAATCCTAATGAACCTTTCGAGTATAGTTTCCTGAATGAAGATTTTCAAAAGAATTATGAAGCGGATAACCGTTTGGCCGCCATCGTCCAAAACTTTACCATCATTGCTATTCTGATCTCTTGTCTTGGATTGTTTGGTCTTGCTGCTTTCAGTGCTGAGCAACGAACAAAAGAAATTGGTGTAAGAAAAGTATTAGGCGCCAGTATTGGAAATGTAGTCGGCTTATTATCAAAAGAATTTTTAAAACTTGTTTTTATTGCAATCGTGATCGCTTCTCCGATCACCTGGTTTGTAATGAATAAATGGTTGCAGGATTTTGCATACAGGACAAATATTAGCTGGGTAGTTTTTGTAATTACAGCAGTCATTGCAATTGGAATTGCATTATTAACGATTAGTTTCCAGGCAATAAAAGCTGCACTTGCCAATCCTGTCAAATCATTAAGAACAGAATAAATATATTTTTTATGGTCAGAAACTATTTAAAAGTTGCCATGCGATATCTTTTGAGAAATAAAGGATATACCGCCATTAACATTTTTGGTTTGGCGATCGGTATTTGCTGTTGTGTACTGATCATGCTGTTTGTTCGTAGTGAATTCCGCTATGACAAGTTTCACAGCAAATCTGAAAGGATATACAGGGCTTGGGTGAGGGAACATAATGAAGGCATGGAAGATATTATTGATATCGTTACTCCTTTACCTCTTGCAGGCGCATTACAGGGAAGTTTCCCGGATATAGAATCAACATGCCGTGTTTTTAGTGTGGCACCTCTTTTAAAAATAGGAGAGCAATCTTTCAGTGAAGATATTCGAATGGTTGACTCCAGTTTTTTTCAAATTTTTGATTTTAAATTTATTGAAGGCAGCAGGGAAAACCCTTTTCCAACAAGTAATTCAATTCTTCTTACAGAAAATACTGCAAAAAAATATTTCGGAAAAGAGAATGCAATTGGGAAAAATATTGAAATGCAAATGGCCAATGAAAAAGTTGTGTTTTCAGTTGCCGGTATTGTAAGATCGGCCCCTGAAGAATCTAGTATCAAATACAATGCTCTCATACCTTTTTCCAATGCAAAATTTCTCTTTAGCGAACGGGCAATGAAAGCCTGGTTCAATGTAAGTTCAGAAACCTACGTTTTGCTTAAAAAAAATGTGGATGCAGAAAAACTTACTAAGAAATTCCCTTCCATGGTTAAACAAAATCTTGGCGAAGATTATAAGGAAGGTGGATATATGGTAAGTCTTCAACCAATTACTAAGATCCATCTTGATACAAGTATCCCTGCTGGCATTGAACCTATAAGTAATCCAAAATACTCTTATATACTTTTAACAATAGGGATACTTATTCTTCTTGTTGCCTGTGTCAATTTTATTACTCTTTCGGTTGGCAGGTCTGCAACAAGGGCTATGGAAGTTGGCGTTCGGAAAGTGTTAGGAGCAGAACGCCAGCAGCTGATCAGGCAATTTTGGGGTGAGGCGATCTTGCTTACGGTTATTTCTGTAATTATAGGAATTGTTTTAGCAGTATTGCTTGTAAATCCATTTAACCAGATAACAAATCGCCAGCTCAGTTTACATTTCGATCTTGTCTTTATCGGTTATTGTTTGCTTATAATAATATTGATCGGTTTGATAGCCGGTGTTTATCCCGCTATTATTCTTTCGGGTTTCAGACCAGTTGAAATTTTAAAAGGAAAACTGAAGCTTGGAAATAATACAGGTCTACTCCGCAAAAGCCTGATCGCAGGACAGTTTGTTGCTTCCATTGGAATGATCATCTGCACTATTGTGATCAGCGGACAACTGGACTATTTGCAGAATAAAGACCTCGGATATCAAAAAGAACAAGTCGTTGTTGTTCCTACTAATAAACCAAGAGCAAAAGGCATGGAGATGGCTGAGTTGTATAGAAACGAATTATTAAAACAGCCACAAGTAGTAGGAGCAACAGTATCCATAATGAGTTTTTCAGAAACACCATGGGTCAACGTTGGCTACAGTGATGACAAAAATGTTTACAGGAATTTCCAATTTAATTCCGTTGATCCATACTTTATAAAAACAATGGGAATTCAGATGGCGCAAGGCAGAGATTTTTCTCCAGATAACCCGGCTGATTACACTTCATCAATGATCGTGAATGAAGCTATGCTAAAATTGTTTGGGTGGAAAGATGCAGTTGGAAAAAAACTACCGGGAAGGATAGAGCAACAGATCATTGGTGTGGTAAAAGATTTTAATTATGAATCTTTGCATACTCCTGTTCAACCACTTGCCATGGTAATAAAACCAGATACTTTTTTCCGTCGTATCAATGATATAAACTTTAGCGCCCCGGCACAACCAAGAATTTCTGTGAGATTAAGAGCTGGCAACCTGGCTGCAAACCTGGCTACATTAAAACAAGTTTGGAAACAGGTAGCTCCCGACCAGGAGTTTGAATACCGTTTTCTTGATGAAACTATTGCTGCACAATACCGCCAGGAGAAAAGAACATCTACAATTGTACAAATAGCTTCTGCCCTTTCCATCTTTATTGCATGCATGGGACTATTCGGTCTTGCAACTCTCACTGTTGTAAGAAGAACAAGAGAGATCGGCATTCGAAAAGTATTGGGGGCAAGTGTTGGCAGTGTTGTCGGATTATTGTCAAAAGAATTTCTTGTACTTGTGATCATCGCAGCATTGATCGCTTTCCCTCTTGGGTGGTGGGCTATGAATAAATGGTTAGAAGATTTTGCTTATAGGATCCATATTGCATGGTGGGTATTTCCAGTTGCAGGCATCGCTGCTTTACTAATTGCATTACTCACGGTAAGTTTCCAGGCAATAAGAGCTGCTCTTGCTAACCCGGTAAAATCATTACGAACCGAATGATAAACACTTGATCGCATAAAACTAAAGCCATGATAAAACATTATTTAAAAATTTCTTTCCGTAATCTCTGGAAATACAAAAGCTTTTCAGCGATCAATATATTTGGTCTTGCTATTGGCATGGCGGCATGTCTGTTGATATTGCAGTACGTAAGTTTTAAACTCAGCTTTGATCAATTTCATAAAAAGGCCGATAATATTTATAGAGTAGTAAATGACCGCTACCAGCAAGGTAAGTTGATACAGCATGGCACTATAACTTATTCTGGCATTGGACGTGCAATGAATAATGACTTTGATGAAGTAATTCAAAATACCGTTGTTGAACCTTCTGGCGAGGCCATCATTACATATAATGATAAAAAAATTGCAGAGCCGGATCTTTTTTTTGCGGATAGTAATTTTCTTTCTGTATTTGATTTTCCCCTTGTCGCAGGTGATAAGAATACTGTGTTGATACGACCAAGTACTGTTTTACTGTCAGAAAAACTTATTGAAAAGATCTTTGATTACAAAGGAAAAGATTACAATCAATTTTTGGGCAAAGCAATAACGCTTTGGACAGATTCCATGCCTTATAAAATTGAAGGGGTTTTAAAAAATGTTCCTGAAAACTCCCATTTGCAATTCCAGATGCTTATTTCATACCGTACTTTAATTAATAACTGGAAAGAGGCAGAATATGATTTTACGCAGTCTGATTTCTGGCATTATGTGCAATTAAAACCCGAAACTAATTACAAAGCACTTAATGCAAAGCTTGGGGCATTCAGTCAAAAGCATTTCGAGGGAAATAAAATTTCTGGTAGCGACGAAACATTTTACCTGCAACCACTTTCAAAGGCCCATCTATATTCTGATTTTGAATACGAGATCGGAAGAACAGGCAGCGCTACCGTTGTTTGGGCTTTATTAGTTATTGCATTATTCATAATTACTATTGCATGGGTAAATTATATCAACCTTGCCACGGCAAGATCCGTAGAAAGAGCAAAAGAAGTTGGAATTAGAAAAGTTGTAGGATGCGAACGTCGTCAATTGATCTTTCAATTTCTTGCTGAGTCGGCAATAGTGAATTTGATCAGCATGAGTATAGCTATTCTGCTGGTGTTTTTATTACAGTCTGCATTTAACCAGTTATTACATTACCAGTTATCATTATCCTATCTTTTAACAAAAGGATTAAATGGATACAGCATACTCATTGGTTTAGTATTAATGGTTGTTGCTGGTATTTTCGTTTCTGGTCTTTATCCTGCGTTTGTACTTTCCTCATTCAAACCGATCGCAGTATTAAAAGGGAAATTTGCCAGTTCACAAAGAGGTATCCTTTTCAGAAAGGCATTGGTACTTGGTCAATTCACAGTAACAATTGGTTTGATAGTGGGTTCATTGGTTGTGATGAAGCAGATCAGGTATATGAATAAGACACAGCTTGGTTTTAATATGGATCAGATATTAGTGATAAAATCGCCTACACTTACAAGGTTTGATTCTACATTCATTAGCAGGGTAAACAGTTTTAAGGAAGAATTAAAGCAAATTGCACATGTACAAGCTGCAACTACATCATGGAATGTGCCGGGTGGGGATATTGGAAGAAGTTTTAATGTGCGACAAGCTGATTCGGCAACTACAAATAAATTCACTGTTCGTCACACCTCAGTTGATTATGATTTCCTTAATGTATATGGGGTGAAATTAATAGCCGGGAGAAATTTTAAACAAACAGATCATGATCCTAACGGAAGCAAGCTGCGTAGTATGCTTATTAACAGATCAGCTGCGAAATTACTTGGCTTTGGATCTCCCGAAGATGCAATTGGTAAATCTATACTTCGTGGTCAAAGAAAATGGGATGTAGTTGGTGTGGTAGAAGACTATCATCAAAAATCACTTCGTCATCCTCTTGAGCCGATGATCTTCATGCCTTTTTACAGTACCAACAGTGAAATATCTGTAAAGCTTACACCAGGCGATCTACCTAATACTATTGCTCAAATAAAAAGGAAGTACGAATCATTCTTTCCCGGTAATTTATTTGAGTATAATTTTTTGGATGAGACGTTTAATCGTCAGTATGAGAATGATCAGCTATTTGGAAAAGCGTTTGGCATATTTGCCGGCCTTGCAATCTTTGTGGCCTGTTTGGGATTATTGGGTCTTACAATGTTTGCAACAATTCAAAGGACAAAAGAGATCGGTGTAAGGAAAGTTCTTGGGGCTTCTATTTCTAGTATTGTTCTGTTATTATCAAAAAGTTTTTTCAAGCTTATTTTATTATCTGCAGTCATTGCTTTTCCATTGGCATGGTGGGCCATGAATACATGGTTACAGGACTTCGCATTCAGGGTAAATATTGGCTGGTGGATATTTATACTGGCTGGTGCATCTGCTTTATTGATCGCATTAGCAACAATAAGTTTCCAGGCAATAAGAGCAGCAATTTCAAACCCGGTTAAATCATTGAGAACAGAATAAAACTATAGTTATGATAAGAAACTATTTCAAGATCGCATGGCGTAGTCTTTGGAAAAACAAAGGTTATTCTGCGATTAATATTTTTGGTCTTGCAATTGGTCTCTCGGCAAGTATTTTTATATTTCTCTGGGTGTATGATGAATTTTCATATGACCAATTTCATTCAAACTCAAACCGGATTTTCAAGGTTTTTATCAATAATAAATACCCCGATGGAAAAATTGAAACTTATCCTGCTACTCCGGCAAAATTGAAGGATGTAATAAAAAATGAAATTCCTGAAGTAGAATTAGCCGCCCAGTACAGTATGGAAACAGAATTATTAGTGAAGCACGAAACCAATACGTTCAATGAAAATGGTATTTATGCTGACTCAACGTTGTTTAATATTCTTAGTTTCCCAATTGTAAATGGAAATGCAACCGAACCGTTAAAAGGAAATAATACAATTGCTATTTCTAAAAGCCTTGCAGAAAAATTATTTAAAAATGAAGATCCGATAGGCAAAATATTATCGGTAGGAACAAAGTATGATCTTTTGATAAATAGTGTTTTTGCCGATATTCCACAAAACTCAACGCTTCGATTTGAGTTTGTGATCCCTTTTGAACTTTATGTAAAAGAGAATCCATGGATGCAAAATTGGAAAAGCGGTGGTACTCGCACTGTAGTGATGCTGAAGTCGTCTGCAGTGACCAATCAGGCAAACAACAAACTTATTAACTTAATTAAAAAAAATTGTTCTGATTGTTCTACCACTCCATTTCTCTTTCCATATACAGAGTCCAGGTTATATTCCGAATTTGAAAACGGGAAGAAGGCCGGAGGAAGGATCCAACAAGTTTTCCTTTTTAGTGTCGTGGCTATACTTATTCTCCTGATGGCATGCATTAATTTCATGAACCTTTCAACTGCAAGATCAGCAAACCGTAGTCGGGAAGTAGGAGTACGAAAATCAATAGGTGCTCAAAAATCTCATCTCATTGTACAGTTTATTGGCGAAGCGTTATTTCTATCCATCATTGCCATGGTCTTTGCAATAGTGATGGTGAAATTATTGCTTCCATTCTTTAACGATGTTACCCGCAAATCTATTCAGTTAAACTTAGGTGATCCTGTGTTTGTAGTAGGAATTTTAAGTATCACAATTGTTGCCGGGGTATTGGCAGGGAGTTATCCGGCTTTTATTTTGTCAAGATTCAACCCTGTTAAAGTACTGAAAGGAGCTACTCAACCCGGACTCTCTGGAAATGCCCTTCGCAAATTTCTTGTAGTTGTACAGTTTACCGCTTCAATAATATTAATTGTGGGTAGTGTTGCTGTGTATAAACAAATAAGTTTCATCAGCGGAAAAAACCTCGGATTTAATAAAGACAATATCATCGTCATTGACCAGAATGAAGGGATTGTCAAAAACTATGAGGCAATAAAAAATGCTCTGCAACAATTACCAGCAGTAAAAAATGTTGCGTTTGGTGGCAACAATATATTTACCATTCCCATTACAACAACAGACCCTGTATGGAGTGGTAAGCCCAATAACTCTTCCATTACATTTAAGATATATCGCTGCGACACCGCATTCATTCCTGCGATGAATATTCAAATACTGGAAGGAAGAAATTTTATAGGTAAGAATGACGCATCAAACTATATTATCAATAAGAAGGCAATGGAAACAATGGGATTGAGCCTGGAGAACGCAGTAGGAACGGAACTTGAAATGTGGAATGGGAAGGGGAGAATAATTGGGATAACAAATGACTTTCACAATGACAACTTAAAATTCGGCATTCAGCCACTCATATTCATGTATTCTGAAAATGTCGGTTCTCATTACTTTATTAAAGTAAGTGGTGGATCACCGATGCCCGGGCTTATAACACAGATCGGTCAAATATTTAAGGAGAATAATCCTGATTATCCTTTCGAATATACTTTTCTTGAGGATGTCTTTAACAGGGAATACCGGGCAGAAGCTGTAATAGGAAAACTCTCTTTAAGCTTTACAGTAATAGCCATTGTTATTTCATGTTTGGGATTATTGGGTTTAGCAACTTTCACCGCAGAAAGAAGAACCAAAGAGTTAGGGATTCGCAAAGTGATGGGAGCTTCCGTTGGGAATCTTGCTATCATGCTTTGTAGTGAATTTACAAACCTGATCATCCTTAGTTTATTGATTGGCTTACCGATCTCCTGGTATCTTGTTAAGGAATACTTTTCAGGATATATGTTCCATACCGAAATGAAATGGAGCATCTATATAATAACATCAGTAAGCATATTACTTATTGCGATACTATCAGTGGGATACCAGGCTATAAAAGCAGCAATTGCAAACCCGGTGAAATCACTAAAAACAGAGTAAAATTATAGCTATGATAAAGAACTATTTTAAGATCGCCTGGCGTAGTCTCTGGAAAAACAGACTTTACACTACGCTTAATGTAGCAGGACTGACATTTGGTATCAGTTGTTTTTTATTGATTGGTCTTTATCTTTTTGATGAACTTACTTTTGATGAGCAACACAGTAAAGCTGCCAGGATCTATCGTGTAATAGAAAACAAAACCGTGAATGGTGAAGCGACTACTATTGCAGCTGCAGGATACAAACTTGCTGAGGAATCAAAAAAATCCATTGCTGAAGTTGAAAATACAACTCACATGCAAAGAATGGGCAGGGCTAATATATTGAGCTCTGAAAACCCTGCTAATTTTTTCCAGGAAACTGTTACAGCCGCTGATGAAAACTTTTTGCAGATTTTTGATTTTCCATTGATCCTTGGAGACAGAAAAACTGCCTTAAAAGATCCCAACAGTATTATAATTAGTGAGGATTTGGCAAAACGATTGTTTAATAAAACAGATGTATTAGGTAAAATCCTTCAGTTCAGTTTTATAGAATCGACACCACTAAAGATCACGGGTATAGTAAAAAATCACCCCCGCAATTCAAGTTTTGATTTTAGTTCAGTACTTTCTGAAGCAACCTTTTTGGCTGATACCAGTTATAAGAACAGCCTCAACAGGGATTGGTTATCCAATAACTACTCAGTGTATGCTTTGCTTAGATCGAATGTTAATGCAAAGTCTGTTTCGGAAAAAATGACAAAGCTGGTTCATGATAATTTTCAAACACCTGCAGGTACAAGTTTTTCATTTCATCTTCAACCATTGAAAGACATTCATCTTAATTCTAAAGGGATTGTTGATGGTGCAAGAAATTCAAATGTGGATGCCATTCCCCAAGGAAGTAGTTTTTATATTAAAATATTTTCTTTTATAGCTCTTTTTGTTTTGTTGATCGCTGGTATCAATTATATGAACCTTACTACTGCAAGAGCATCTGCCCGTTTAAAAGAAATTGGAGTTCGCAAATCTGTTGGTGCATTTCAAAGTCACCTGGTCAGGCAGTTTTTATTTGAATCTTTATTGGTGACATTTATTTCCTTTTTCCTTGCTTTAGGTGTCGTAAACCTTATACTTCCGGCATTTAACCAATTTACTAATAAGCAACTTACGCTTAGTTTCACATCTGATTATCGTATTTGGGTTTATGCAATTTCTTTTGTAACTATTATTGGCCTTTTATCCGGCAGTTATCCGGCATTACTTCTTTCCCGGTTTAAACCTGTTTTATTATTGAAGGGCTTTAAGCTTCAAAACAGAACGGATCTTTCATTAAGAAAAGCATTAGTGGTATTTCAATTCACCATTTCAGTTGTGATGATCATTGGCACAATTGTTCTCTTTCTCCAGGTGCGGTATTTAAATAACACCAATTTGGGTTTTAATAAAGATCTGCTGGCGGTGATCGATGTGAATACACGCAAAGCAAGAGCAAATTTTGAAGCGGTAAAAACTGAAATGGCTAAAATACCTGCAGTGAAAAATGTATCGGTCACTTCGAGAGTACCGGGTGAATGGAAGACTTTCATGACTATTAAAATAAAAAACGCAGGGAGCACTGATGAACCTAAGGTAGCTTACATGATTGGCGCAGACAAAGATTTTGCAAAAACTTTTGAGGTAAAACTTTTAAAAGGGAGAAATTTTGATAGCCCTAATGATTCAGCCAGCATTATAGTAAATGAAACGGCCGCAAAAATGTTAGGCGTTACTGAGCCTTCTGATCGAATTGTTGAAATACCTGCTTCCACCAGTGGTGGATCGTATGAACCCCTTAATCGTGAGAATATCCCGTTTAGGCCAAGAATAATTGGCATTGTAAAAGATTTTCATTTTCAGTCTTTGCGTGATAAGATAGAACCGTTGGTTCTTGCTTATAATAATAATCCAATTCAGGTTATTGATTATTATTCTGTAAGAATAGAAGCAAAAGATGTGCAGGGAACGTTGGACAAATTAAAAACTGTAATGGTGAACAATGATAAAGGTGATCCATTTGAGTACCATTTTCTGGATGATCAACTTGCATTGTTTTATGTTGAGGACGAACGTCGCCAAACACTTCTTATCTGGGTGGCATTGGCAACTATTTTTATTGCCTGTTTGGGTTTGTTTGGTTTGGCGACTTATTCTGCTGAGCAACGAATAAAAGAAATAGGAGTAAGAAAGGTATTGGGAGCAACCGTGGTCAACCTCGCTTCATTGTTATCAAAAGATTTTTTGAAACTGGTTTTAATAGCTAATGGTATTGCTTTTCCTGTTGCATGGTGGGCAACCAATAAATGGCTGCAGGAATACGCCTATCATATTAATATTGAATGGTGGGTATTTGGTTTGGCCGGTGCTTCAGCAATTATCATTGCCTTAATAACTGTAAGCTACCAGGCGATAAGGGCTGCATTGAGCAATCCTGTTAAAAATTTACGAACAGAATAGGCCGTACGAATATGTACACCTACTGTTCGTTTTCGTACACCTATGATAAAATAAGAAATACGAAACCTTGTGTAGCAGCGGCTTTTGCCATTGGCATAAGTGTTGGATAATCAGGAAAGAATTTTAAAATATGCTTAGGAATTATTTAAAAATAGGGTGGAGAAATCTGATGAAGCACAAATTGTTTTCCTTCATCAATATTGCCGGCCTTGGAATTGCGATCCCTTTTTCTTTATTATGCCTGATACAAGTGGTTGTGGTTTTTGAGGCAGATAATTTTCATCCTTATCCGGACAGGACTTATAGAATTATCACGGATGTAAAAGATGCAAATGGCTCGAAAACGAACTATGCAACCTCACCTTTTGCATTGGCCGATAATTTAAAAACCAATTACCCGGTTGTTGAAAATGCTACACCAGTTGTAAGAGGATCTACCTGGGAACTTACAAGTAACATAAAAAAGATCAATGTTAATCCTATTTATGTCGAATCTTCTTTTTTTGAAATCTTTTCTTTTCCTCTTGAAAAAGGGACTTTGCCTGAACTGCCCAACACTTTAGTTATTACTCACGAAATGGCAGAAACTTTTTTTGGTGCAGAAAACCCAGTTGGCAAAACGCTTACACATCATGATTACGGAGTGTTTACTGTTACCGGTGTTTTGAAACCTTATAAGCGAGGCACACATTTTCGCAGCGATGCTATGGTTTCAATGAAATCCTTTAAGCAATTTTCAAAAGACAATCTCAAAAAGGATCTTTCTGCCTTTACATATGTATTGATCAAAGAAAATAGCGATAAAAAAGATCTTGATGCTGCATTGGCAATGAGTGCGGCCAATACAAATACAGAAATTACACAGTCAAAAGAAACATTTCATTATCGCAAGCAACTTGTTACTGATATTTCACCTGCCTATGAAAAACTGCAGAATGATTCGTATGTGGAATCCTATAGTGATATAGCCGTGAATTTGGGAATGGCATTAGCTATTATTCTGATGGCGGCCTTTAATTATATCAACCTTACACTTGCCCGTTCTTTAAGCCGTGCCAAAGAAGTAGGTATTCGCAAAGTAACTGGTGCACTACGTTACCAGTTAATCGGCCAGTTTGTTTGTGAGGCTGTTCTTATTTCATTCCTGGCGTTGATAGCCGGGTATTTTATTTTGAATCTCATGAAGCAGTTCATTCATCTGCACTGGATAACGTGGGAAGTGGATAATAATATTGCTTTATGGATAGTGTTTATTTCGTTTACGATTTTTATTGGCATAATTGCTGGTTTTTTCCCGGCGAGAATATTATCAGGTTTTCAACCTGTAAAAGTTTTAAAGGGTACTATCAGTCCTGTTTCATTTGGGAAAATGGGATTCAGAAAAAGCCTGGTTGTAATTCAACTGGTGGCTACCTGCTGTTTTGTTTTTTTGATCGGCAGCCTTTTCAGCCAGTTTAAATACATGGCAACTGACAATGAAAATTTTAACCGAAAGGATATTTATAATATTTCTATTACCGGAAATTACAAACCATTGCAGAATGATATCGCTATAAATAAAAATGTGGAGCGTATCGGTCTTGTTTCAACTCCATTTGGTGGCACATCTGCAACCTGCATTATTAAAAAAGAAAATACCGGCGAAAACAGTCTGGCTAATTATTATGCTGCCGATGCGAATTTTATCACGAATATGAATTTGAACTTTGTTGCAGGCAAGAATTTACCCGAAAGTATAAGCGATTCTGCTTCAAATTTTGTTGTGATAAATGAACAGACCCTTTCTATGATGGGATTAGGTACCCCACAAGAAGCAATAGGCAAGCCAATTTTTTTAAATAATGAGAAAATGGTGATCATACAAGGGGTCGTGAAAAATTTCTGTTATTCTATTTACCAGTTTGCAACACAGCCCCTGGTTATGCAATATAACCCTGCGCAGTTTCATGTATTAAGTATTAAAACAAAGAATGCCCTGCTTGCAAAAGACTTTAAAGCAGATATGCAGTTGATCTGGAAAAAATATTATCCCTATGATGAATTCTCCTTTTCTGATTATGAAAAGGAGTTGTACAACCGTTATTACCCCGGGGCTGATATGCAGTTCATGGGAATGATCTCTTTTGTGGTGTTTGTTATTTCTATTATGGGTTTGATTGGAATGGTAACTTTTAATACGGAGAAACGTCTAAAAGAGATCGGCATTCGTAAAGTGATGGGAGCTTCCGTATCGGCTATAGTAAAAGAGTTGTCTGTTGGATTTTTAAAATTAATAATCATATCGGGTGCAATATGCATTCCGCTGGGATATTTAGTAAGTAGTTCAGTCGTAAATGTGTTCGCATTTAATGATGGGGTTAATTTCAAATTGTTGATGATCTTGTTTTGCATTATATTTTTCATTGCATTAGCAACAGTTGTGATGAAAACAGCTGCAGCGGCGATCGCTAATCCCGTAAAATCACTGAGAACAGAATAACACATGTATGATAAAAAATTATTTGATCATAGCTTTTAGAAATCTAAAAAGGAACAAACTGTTCTCTTTTATCAATATAATATGTCTTTCATTGGGTATCACTTTTTCACTACTCATTGGGGTTTATATAAACAAAGAGAAGAATGTAAATGCTGATCTGCGAAATGCGGGTGAACAATACCTGGTCAAAAGCAAATGGAAGACGAAGAACCTGGGGCTTGATATTACGACACTTGGACCACTAGCAAAGGCAATAAAGGAAGAATATCCGAACCTGGTGGCAAATTATTACAGGTATAATCCTGTTGCAAATGTTGTATCAGCAGGTGACAATCATTTTAAAGAAGACATATCGATAGGTGATACCACTTTTATTTCAATGTATGGCTTTCCATTGCTCTACGGTAATAGAGAACAACCGTTTCGTGACAACAGGTCTGCAGTTATAACGGAAACGATGGCGAAAAAGCTTTTTGGAAAAACTGATGTGATCGGTCAAACTATTTCAGTACAAACTTTGGTCAACAACGAAAAACAGGATTATTTGATCACCGCGGTGCTTAAAGATATTCCTTATAATTCAGTAACAGGTCTTGTTGTAAAAAATTATAATGTATTTGTCCCGACTGTCGACAATCATTACTATCAAGGTGGCGATCCATCAGCATCCTGGAACCAGGTTTATGAGGTCGGACTGATTGAATTAAAAAAAGGTGTGAAAGTGAAGGAACTGGTTGATCCATTCAAGAAAATACTTGCAAAATATGCTCCTGAAAATATCAGGAATAATCTCGAAATAGAATTAGCTGGTATAAAAGATTATTATGTAAAGGACAACAATGGTGCTGTACAGAAAATGATATTTATTCTAATATTAATAGGAATATTTATCTTGTTAATGGCGATTATTAATTTCATTAACATCAGTATTGGTACTTCTTCCTACAGGTTAAAAGAAATAGGGTTACGCAAAGTGCTTGGTGGTCAAAAGAGGCAGCTTGTTTTTCAATTTTTGTTTGAGTCTTTATTGCTTGCTATTATTGCAGGAATTATTTCTCTCGTTTGTTATGAGTTATTGCGGCCTGTTTTCAACCAGCTTTTAAATACGACTATTGCGCCGCTTTTCGACTTTTCTGTATTAAAACTCATTTCGTTTGCTGTTTTGATATTGTTGGTTGGTATTATTTCCGGTATTTATCCTGCTTTCATATTAAGTTCATCACGAATTGCTCTTTCTGTAAAAGGGAAAATGTCAAGTGCAGGCTCGGGATCATTTTTAAGAAAATCTTTATTGATAGTTCAATTCACATTGACCATCATTATTTTTATTGGAGCATTAACTGTATCAAAACAGGTTTCTTATGTTTTTAATAAAGACCTTGGATATAATAAAGAACAATTATTAATCATAACGGCTTTTCCTAAACAATGGGATTCAACCGGCGTGTTTAAGATGGAAAGCATTAAGCAAAAATTATTACAGCTACGGGTGGTAAAAAATGCTTCGTTGTGTTATGAAGTTCCCGATAGAAAGCCACCAAATGTAATTCCATTATTATCGGTCGATGGGAAGAATGATCAGCCGTTAAATATTCCTTTAATTAATGTGGATGAAGATTATGCGGCCACTTATGAGATGCAAATGAAAAGCGGCAATTTCTTCAACCATAGGAAAGGGAGTTTTGTTACAGGTCAAATTGTTTTGAATGAAACCGCTGCAAGATCGTTAGGAGTCGATATCAATTCCGCTGTCGGTCGTGAAATTAGATTGCCCGCGGCTGCGGGAGGCGGCTATTTAAGTGTTGCAGGTATAATTAAGGATTACAATTATTCAAATATCCAGGATGGAATAGAACCTCTGGCTATTATACATGTCAGGGATGCACTTTCATACCGTTTCTTAACTATCAGGCTCAATACTGAAAATATCAGCCAGGCTCTTGTAGATATAAGATCAAAATGGAAGGAGGCTTCACCTAATTCGCCTTTTGAATATTTTTTTATGGATGAAAAATTTCAATCTCTTTATAATTCGGAGCTGCAATTAAAGAAATCTGCGGAGGTGGCTACAATACTGAATCTATTAATTGTATTGATGGGTGTATTTGGAGTAATAGCTTTCACGCTGGCAAGGCGTAATAAAGAAATTGCCATTAGGAAAGTTTTGGGTGCGAATGCAGGTGGCATCATTAGGCTTTTTCTGAAAGAGTATGGACTAGCGATACTAATAGCCAATGTCATTGCATGGCCGGTTGCTTATTTTACTATTAATAACTGGTTACAGAATTATAATTACAGGATCGAACAGCATATCCTTTTATACATACTGGTTGGATTGTTGGTATTTTGTTTTGCTTTTGCAATGATTGCTGCACAATGTTTCAAAGTAGCTGTAACTAACCCGGTAAAATCATTAAGATCTGAATAATTTAACTTAACAGAATAAAAATAAATCTATGATCGATCTAAAAGGAATTTACAAATGGGTGAACACAGGTAACAACCGTACCTTTTTATTAAAGGATGTCAATCTTAATATAAAAGAAGGAGAATTTGTTTCTATCATGGGTCCTTCAGGATCCGGGAAATCCACTTTGCTGAATGTAATTGGTATGCTTGATGAATTTAATGAAGGTGAATATAATTTTCTTCATGAATCTGTTCATAAACTAAAAGAGAGGCAACGAACATCTTTGTATAAACAATACATCGGCTTTGTGTTCCAGGCTTATCATTTAATAGATGAATTAACAGTGTATGAGAATATTGAAACGCCATTGATCTATCAAAATATAAAAACATCAGAGCGAAAGGCAATGGTGGCTGATATACTTGATCGTTTCAATATCGTTGGAAAAAAGGATCTTTTTCCAACACAGCTTTCTGGAGGACAGCAGCAATTAGTGGGTATTGCAAGGGCTTTAATTGCCAAGCCGAAGCTATTACTGGCAGATGAACCAACCGGTAATTTGAATTCCAAACAAGGAGAGGAAATAATGAATTTATTCAAAGAGTTAAATAATGAAGGTGTCGCTATTATACAAGTAACCCATTCGGAGAAAAATGCTTCTTATGGTTCAAGGATCATCAACCTGCTTGATGGGATGATAGTAAACTGATTTATCGAAATATTTTTTATCAATGTAAATGTTATGAAAAGATTTTTTTTAACTACAGGCATTCTTTGTGCATTTGGAGTAAATATTTTTTCACAGAATAATACTTCGGGGAAATTGACATTGCAGCAATGTATTGAAACGGGTATAGCCAACAATCTTAATGTATTGCAAACCGATCTACAGGCGCAAGCAGATGAAATTAGTTGGAAACAGGCAAAGCTTAACAGGCTCCCCACTTTGAATGGCTCTGCAGGCTATGCGATCAGGGCAGGCCGTAGCATTGACCCCTTCACCAATACTTATATTAATGAAAACAATAAGTCATCTGATTTTGGTTTGGGTAGTGGAGTTACTGTGTTTAATGGATTTTCCATGCAAAATCTTGTGAAGCAAAACAGGTTAAATTATGAAGCTTCAAAAATGACCCTGCAACAAAGAAAAGATAATTTGACCCTTAGTATTATTCTTGCTTACCTGCAAGTGTTGAACAACGAGGATCAGCTAGTACAAGCCCGTAATCAAATGGAGCTGACAAAACAACAACTTGATCGCCTGGAAACATTGAATAAAGAAGGGTCTATTCGACCATCCGATCTTTCTGATGTAAAAGGACAATACGCCGGTGACCAGGTAGGTATCATCAATGCACAAACCGACGTAGAAACAGCTAAGATCAATCTTAGCGAATTTATGAATGTGCCATATGATAAAAATATGGCCGTTGAAAGATTAGATGTAACAACTTTTACTGATAAATATGCAGATACTCCAGAAAAGATATACGAAACAGCATTGGAGCAATTTGCACAAATAAAATCTGTTAATTATTCTACGCAAAGTGCTGAAAAGGCTGTGAAGGTTGCAAAAGGAGGATTGTTTCCATTGCTTGGTTTAAGTGCAGGATATGGAACAAATTATTCCAATACCGGAACAACTCAAAATTTTATAAATACTACCTATGATCAGTCATTCGATTATGTAGTTGTGAATGGTGGTCAATCACCGGTTTTTAAAAAACAAGATCATTATTCAAATGAGAAAATAAGTTATTTCGATCAGCTAAATAATAACCGCAATTCGAATATCAGGCTTGGTCTGCAAATCCCGATCTTTAATTCATTTCAACAAAGAAACAGGATCAAGCTGGCAAAAATTGATCTGAAGAATAATGTTCTGATCGAAAAAACTGCAAGGACGCAATTACAAAGATCTATTGAGCAGGCTTACGTAAATATGACAGCGGCATTTGACAAGCATAAAATTTTGCTTGAGCAGGTTGATGCATTTACCGAATCATTTCATGCTGCAGAGATCCGTTTCAATTCAGGGGTTGGAACATCTTATGATTATTTATTAGTAAAGAATAGCCTTGATCGTGCAACTATCAATCTTATCAATGCAAAATATGATTATGTGCTTCGCACAAAGATCCTTGACTTTTATAAAGGAATGAAGTTGTGGTAATATGAATTAATGTGAGGATAATTATTTAAACCAAAGTCTAAAGGTCGACTATTTGCGAAGGCAGGGAATTCATTGAATGTCCAGCCCTCCTTTTGCAAGTGCTTTTATTAGGTACAATCTTTTAGTCTAAAAATTCATACATTTTTTGTCTATCAACTTCTTTGGTAAACGCTTTTTTTATTATTTCTCGAAACTTGATATTGTCCGATTTTGAAATTTTTAATTTCTGCTTTGAATTGTCACTAAATACAGAACTGCTATCCTTTAAGTAAAGAGCTCCTGAATTATTAATACAATATTCATAATGTTCAATTCCGACGGGATACCCTACATCATATGAGGCCCACCAATAATTATACCTAGTCAGTTTTAAGGAGCTGTCTGTAACATAACATTCTGTCTCCATTATGGTTGCATTATTATGGTCAGCCTCAACTTCATTAAGTTTGAAATTCAATATGCATTTATTTGTTTTGTCAAAAATTAACAAAGTCTCATCTTCGGGATTACTCAATTCTGGGTCATAAACCTTAAAATTATTTTTTAGATTTTCTACAACACTTTTAATTCTTTTGTATCTGAAGTTGTCGTTTTTAATCTTAATAGTTCCTTCATAAGTAACAGTATCAATGTATATTCTTTGTCCACTAGAGAAAAGAAAAGTAAAGCAAACAATTGTCGTAAGAAATATTTTATTTAAAGTGGTAAAAGATTTTGCGTTCATTGTGAGGTCGTTTAATTGCACCAACGTCCAGGGCTTGGCGCAGTTGGGGAATTAGTATTCCGTCTGCCCGGCCTGTGATGATATAAAGGAACGAAATTTTAATGTTATCGTAAAGCTGTCTGCCAAACGGGCCAGCCGATAGCTGAAGCTGAATAGTGAACAAAAGCTGAGAGCTTTTCCGTCAAGCCCCAATTGCGCTAAGCCTTATGTTGTATGCATACCAGTTTTAGGGCTTATTTATTTGGTTCAATAATTTAAGTACAATCGTTCCCAAAAGCTCTACATCGTTGGCTGTAACGATGATTCTGTCGCCTTCTTTGTAATTTTTGTCCCCAGAATTTTGCAAATATTTTAAATCTACGATCCCTCCTTTGTGTTCAAGCAAGTGTCTACGTAAAGTGAAAAGAGATAAAGAATCGAGTTCATTTTTTGTTAACCATGTACTGTAATTTTCATTTTTTGCCAACATCCAGAGCGTATTGCTTTTTTCAATATTTTGAAAAGCATTAAAGGGTGCTTTTGTGTTTGAAATAGAATTGTATTTAAGTTCACTAAAAGATTGTAAAGTACTTATGCAGTCTGGAATTGAATTTTCGATAATTGATCTAGTAATAATTGCTGCCTCGTCTTTAGATAATTTACTTTCTAATGATTCTTGAATAATAGAAATTTTATTGGCCTTTAAAATTATCTTTTCTATCGATTCTTGTGCAGTTCTTTCAATTGAATTGTAACCACAGCAGGGGCAAAAATATGCAGCTCCGATTACGGCGAAGTGAACGTTACATTTTTCACATTGAATTTTCAATTCAAATTCTTCCCTAGATTCTATTGAAATCATATTAAGTGAAATTGAATGACCATGATTCCAAAAATCGCTTACTGAACTTCTTATGTTATTAACCACAGCTGTTCTTTGATCTTCTGGAAGATATTCTTTTGCTGGAGAATTATTCCTACAAAAAGGACAAAACACCTCTTCATCTTTAAATGTATTTTTCCAATCAGTACTGCTTACTTTAAATATAGATTTACATTCTGTTTTGGGACATTGTCGGTCAATCATTCCATTTTTGTCTGGAATAATTGGGATTTTTATATTTGATAAACTTTCGATCTCATTTTTAAATCGCTCCAATTTGTTTATCATATCTTGAATCGTTCCCATAATTGAAATGATTTTTTAGGGTTGCATACAACTCTTAAATATACGCCATAGCTGGCATAAGTTTTATTTGAGAATCATTGTATTTTTATGCCAGCAATAATTGGAAATTGGATCATATAATCACGATAAGATATTTTAATCCCATCTTAAATATCGGTCTGCAGGATTTAAGAAATGCATGGTATTTGGCTGATCAAACTCCCATTCAACTAATTACTATTATTTATTAGGAGCATTATATTTCACTTCAAAGTATAAGAATAAAAAAGCAGGATGGCTAGACAACCCCCTGCTTTGGGTCTTTTTGACCCCCACATGAGAAAACTGTATTTTAACTGCGTTTGTCGTTGAGCATAACTAACAGTATAAAATTATATTCAATACCACTTCAATTTTTGATAAACTAGCTGAAGCATGAAAGTTTCATACTGAAGTATTATTTATCAAATTGTATTGTAGCGAACAAAAGTGCTGGAGCCAGGCTGCGCATTAATTCCGGCAGCATAAGCATTACCTGTTACAGGGAACGCTTCAAACTTTTCTCCCGTATACACTGTCACGTCAACACTAATGTCAAATCTGTCTCCAGCTACTATGGGGGCGCCGAATAAAGTTGCCAATTGTGATCCTGTAATTGTTATATCAGTCGGAAACGTTGTTACATCCGTTTGAATTACTTTGACATTTGTTTTATCATTATTCTTTATCACTACTACATCATACTTTTTGGGTGGTGCGCCAGTAGGAAAATAAAGGGCAACCCTGAATTTTCCTGAAAAGGCATTTGGATTCGCTGCAGATATTGACTGATCTGTGCCTGCTACCTTCGCAACTAATGGAGTGGGAAACTGTGTTAAGTTATCCGGTAATTCTCCATTCTCATCTTTCGAGCAGGCAGTAAATAAACCTGCGATTGAAAAAATATATAAGCTAAGGATGATTGTTTTTTTCATGCTATTTTTTTTTGATGTTAATTAAGGCATCCAGAAAACTTTATATGTGCTTGGATTTTTTTGTGCTGGTGCATTTGGATTGCTTTCCAATTCTGTCTGGAACCATGGCAATGCCAATGCAAATGTTCTGCTCTGTTGTACCGGTACTGATTTTTGATTACCTGGATTTACAGGGTCACCATTTATTGGCGGTTGCACTCTTCCGCCGGGAGCCATAGCAGGATTTGAAGGATCAAACACTACCGGGTACCCGGTTCTTCTTATATCTGTATATTGATCAACTGCACTACCAACAGATGACAACCACTTTTGTGTCATGATGATCTCTAATTTTTTTGCAGTTGATGCGGCATCATATTCTACTAATACCTTATCAGTATAAGTTGCGACCGCAGTTGTTCCAAATAATGCAGGAACATTTTGTGATGGGTTTACAAAGTTTGTAATTACATAATCAACTTGCTTGAATGATTCATCCATCGCTGCTGCAAGTTTTGCTTTTGCATCGCCGGTTATAACACCTGTATTAATTAACTCTGCTTCCAGATAAAGTCTGTCAGCATAAGTTATAAGCCTGTATGGAGCGGCACCAGTTCCGCTATTTGCTGAAGCTATTGTGGCACTGCCATCATCATATTTACCACCCACGGGATAAATTCCAAAAAGACTGATCGTATTTTGCTGAGTTCTGTCACGATCAGGACCCACTGAACCAAAATAAATTGAAACAAATTGGCCATCCCTATATTCTGTTTGATTTCCGTCCCGCGAAGGTTGTGTTGCATTTACCTGGTTATATATATAGTATTTGATCCTTGGATCAGGGTTATTTTTGAAGATATTCGGATTGTATCCTTTCATTATCTCATAGAACCATGGACTCACATGATTACTCCTTTGTGTAGCGAAATAGGTATAAAAACCAGGGTTTCTATCGTCGGTTGCTCCATTGGGTCCATAAGGCACAAGAAAGCTTTCACTTGTATTGCTTATTAGGTTACCTCCGCTGATCAATGCATTTACTTCGGCAGAAACATTTTTTACTTTCCTTATCTGCGTATACAATTTCAGTTTTATGGTATTGGCAGCTTTTATCCATAAGTCAACATCTCCTCCGTACATAAGATCATCGGCCCCGGGTTCCTGCGCATTTGGAGCTGTTGTATTGTTAAGATCCGCTATGCCTTCATTGATCAATGGGAAGAGGCTTTCATAGATACTGGCATCATCATCAAATTTTGGATGCAGTATTCCTGCTTTTAATTTATTAGCTTCAGAGTAAGGCACATCTCCAAATACATCAACTGCTACACTGTATGTGTATGCTTTCAGAATTTTAGCAATACCTGCATAAATTAAGTTACCTGCTTCTGTTGACTTGGCGATAATGTCTTCCAGGTTTTGTAACACGCCGTATACAGGGAAGGATGTTCCCGGGTTAGCGGTAGAAGCAAACAATTTGGACCAGGCGGTTTGAAGATTAGGATCTGCACCTGTTATTCCATATTTATCGGCTTCTTCTCTTGTGCTCATTTGATGTGTATAAACAGCGAGTACCTCAGACAGGCCTCCGTTCTGTTCATCCATAGATAATGCATCGCCTAATGTCCTTTGCGTTGTCGGTAACAATTTTGATACTTCAATTGTTGTTGGATTGTTGGGATCTGTGTTGATATCTAAAAATTTCTTACACGATACTGCCAGCAAACCAACAAGCGGGATCAATAATTTTATTTTATGTAACATGGTATTAAGATTTGAGTTTAAGGTTTAGAAAGAAAAATT
>DATHDP010000081.1:0-17712 GCA_035318985.1 Chitinophagaceae bacterium | reverse complement strand
TTCATTACTATAATTATAATTCAAAGGATAATCTTGTACAGTTTTATCAGTAAACAACGCTTCGGGCAACCCATACCAATGTTCCATCGATGTCATACCGGCTCTTGCAGAGTTCATTACGTTCCATTGCGCCACACTCATCTGCGCATGATGACAACAACTACGTAACCCCAGTTTTTTATTTTCACGAATCGCAGCATCCATTATTTGCGGTGCAGCACCAAAAAATTTTATTCCGTCAGCACCTTTCTTTGCATTTTCTCTCACCCACTCTATTGCCAGCTCAGGTGTGTTAAGTGTTTGTTTAGCCCCCTGCCCAAATGCTGTGTAAGCAAAGATTCTCGGGGCAGTAATTTTATTTTCAGCACTTAATTTTTTTTCATCCAGCACCCAATTAAGTCCATTGCCGCAGCTTGGATCACGAATTGTTGTGATGCCATGTGCCATCCAAAGTTTAAAAACATATTCTGCCGGCGTGCCTTGTGCTGTGCCGCCAATATGGCCGTGCATATCGATAAAGCCGGGAAGCAAAAACATTCCTTCACAATTCATTTCCTTTCCACCTTCTTTTAATTTTGGTCTCCCCTCATTATTTATTGGCAATCCCGGGTTACCAACGTTAGCGATCTGCACGATCTTATTTTTCTCAACTACAATATCAACCGGGCCAACAGGCGGTGCACCTGTGCTATTGATCAAAGTAACTCCACGAATAATTAATTGCGGCCACGGCCCATCTCCATCTTTTACTTCCGGTGCTTTTTTTATTTGCGCAGATAAATAAATACTTAAAAGGCCGGCAAAAAGAATGCATACAATTCTTCTCATAACAATAGATTTACAAAAGGAAATTACTAATTAAAAAGCAACTGCGATAAGGAAAGCGTTATTCATCGTCAGCCGGGTTATATTTCTTGGGGAAATATTTTTTCATCATTGCTTTATAAGCAGGGTATTTGCGAATGCTGCTGAAATCAGGATCTACAACAATAAATTCATAAAGATTATATCCTCTTTGCAATGCCTGCTCTAAATAACGCAATGCATCTTCCGGTTTATTATTTTTTGCAAAACTCTGTGCTAAATAATAATAAGAAAGATTCTCTTTTGGATTAATAAGTATAGCCTTCGTGGTATAAGTGATCGCAGAATCGTATTTCTTCAGATCATGATAGGCGACACCAAGATACAGGTTGGCATTAAAATAAGTTGGTTCAAGCGCCAAAGCTTTTTTGTACATAACAACCGCCGAGTCAGCATGCTGAAGATTTGCATAAACAGTACCCAGGTTATAATAGCCCATCGCGTTTTTAGGATCATACTGAATAGCCTTATTATACCATTTCGCAGCTTCATCATATTTTTCATCAGAGAAATATAAACGACCAAGATTATTATACATAGAAGAGTTGACAACCCCTTTTTGTAATGAACGATTGTAATAATAAACGGCGGAATCAAATTGATCTGTTTGCTTGTACACTTGCTCAAGATTTGATAAGGCCCGCATATCGTCAGGGTGTGCTTCTACAAGATTTCTTAAATAAAATTTTGCTCCCTCATAATCTTTGGTTTCATATAACAATCTTCCAATATTTCCTTGGGCTGAAGGCATATCCTTTTTCAGCGCCATCGCCCTGGAATAATAAAACATAGCGGAATCCAACTTTTTCATTTTATGATAAACGAGTCCAAGGTTATTGGCCGCATAAGGATTATCAGGATCTACACTCAATACTTTTCGAAAATATACGGATGCTGAATCCAGTCTATCGCTGTTGTAATAAGCAAGTCCCATATTATTCAGCACAATAGTATTGTCAGGATTCAGCTCTAGCCCTTTTTTATAATAATAATAAGCCGAGTCATAATTTTTCATATCAGTGAATAACATCCCCAATTGATTATAGCCCCGGAAATTTTTACTATTAAGATCAAGTGCTTTACGATAATAATATGATGCAGAATCGTATTGTTTTGTTTGCGCATATAATCTACCGAGATTAATAAAAGGTGCATCGTAGTTTGGATCATACACGGCGGCCTGTACATAGTATGCACGGGCTGAATCAACCTGGTTGATCTCCTGGTAAAATTGTCCAAGATAATTTGCAGTGATCAATTTATCCGGATAATTCTTCATCGCTTTTTGATAATAAGCACGGGCCGAATCATACATTCTCAGGTCAGTGAATACACGGCTGATCCCGTTATATGCATTAAAGAATGCCGGATCATTTGCAAGGCTTCTTCTGAAATAGATCAGGGCCTGGTCAAATTGTCTTGATTCACGCAACAACCAACCCATATTATTATTTGCCGGTGCATTTTTCGGATCAAGCAATAACGCTTTTTCGTAATAAACTTTTGCAGAATCAAGGTTGTGTTGCTGGAAATAAAAATAACCAAGATCTACATAAGCATCGGCCCTTGAATCATCCACTGCCAATGCTTTTTTAAAATAAACCAATGCAGAATCTTGTTTATTCTTTTTAATAAATGCGTTAGCCATATTCATATATGGATAACGCCAAAGTGGTGCCTGTGCCATAGCTAGCCGGCCAAAATGAATGGCGCTGTCTGGCATATTATTATCCAGTTGCAAAGAAGAGAGTGTATTTAGAATATATGCAGCGGTAGGATCTGCCTTATAAGCCTGCATTGCATCTTGTATCGCCAAATGAAGCCCGGTTGTACTTGATCCTTTATCAAAATAGCCCTGAGCTTTAAAGAAAAATCTTTTTGCTATTAATTTTTTTCTGAAACTTTCATCATCCACTTCAGCATACTCAATTGCTCTTTCCAGCATATTCCCTACTTCAGAAAAATCCTGGCGGGCAACTTTTTCCATCCGATCGAGGCTATTAGTTATTTCATCTGACTTGTCATCGGCGTCAAGTTGCGAACGTATGCGCTGAATTGCTGACACATCACGTCCTTCGAGATAAAGATTGATCTTGCTTTGCGCAAAATTTATGTACTCGGTTGCTAAACTAAGTTTTGCATCGAATGTATAACTACTGGTTGGCGCCAGCTTATTCAATTGCTGGTAAAGCTCTTCAGCAGAATTTCCATTACCCGTTAAATTAAAATTTTTTAACGCCAGGTTGAAAGAATTATAAAGTTCAAGGATCGCGGTATCTGATATATTATAGAGAATATCATGATCACCACTCATTTTAAAGCCACGAACACCAGCTGTTCCAATACGTTTTTGCAATAAGCCATCTGTTCTTCTTATTTGCCCTGATAATTTTTTTGTAGCCATCCATTTTTTTAAAAACGCAGTATCAACTTTCGAGATCACTTTCTTTTTGCCTTCATCACAACATAGAAAAGGATTTTGCTTCCGATTATATTTTTGTTGTGCATAAGCTGGAACTGTTTTGCCAATATATTTTTCTAACTCATCAAGAGACACAAGGTTATTATGATCACCTTCGGCATCTGCAAGGCCTGTAAGCCCATCAACAAGATAATAGGTAAATAAACCATGCCCGTTACCGATCAGCGGATCTTCCAATGATTCCTGGCCGGCGCCTGTTGCAAGCATAATTATTTCCCCGGCTTGCTTTTCAGAAATAGCGGCCTGCAATTGCTGCTGCCCTTCGCCACCGCCCGGCAATTCGTTTGTACGACAGGCATCCATTATAAAAATAACTTCTACCCCCTTGCGGCTAGCTTCAGCGATCCGAACTTTTAAATTGTAAAGCTGTATGGTACCGGTGATCAGGTAATTATTTTTATCTCCGGCTGGGTTGCAGTCATAGGTCAGATAAAAATATTCATCCTGGTTGATAGCATCGCCATGACCTGCGAGATAGATATATAAGCGGTCGCCGGCTTTAAGATTGCGATTACGAAGCCAGCTCATTCCTTTCACTAAAAAATTTGCGGCCTTTGCTTCTTCATTTTTTAAAAAATAAATGTTAGAGTCCGGTAACTTACCACCACCGCCGGATTTTAAAAAATCACGAAAAAGCTCGGCATCGCTATCAGCAAAAGATAAGGGGCGAATGAACTTGTAATTAGATATGCCCATGATCATCGCAAAAGTGCGGTGACCGGAGGTGTCTTGTGCACCCTGCCCGGCCACATCATTTTCGATAAGGCAAAAGGAAAGAATCATTAAGAGGAATGCTAAAAGGGCTCGTTGCATATATTCGGCGCTAATTTACAGGTTTTCAGTAAGACATTGAGCCATCAGTCTTCGTAAAAACCCCCTTTAACTTAAAGATCACTCAGGATAGCCGGTTGTTGACGTAAATAGTGTGCAAACAGTGGCAGACAATCGCTTAAATTGCGAATCATTTACCCGAACTATGGCGCTACACCATCACATTGCACGACATACAAAGAAATACGTCAGTCATGTAACCAAATACCTGTATGAAAGGGATACCTTTTTTGCCACGATCGCTGTATTTGTTTTCCTGATACTGCTGGGTATGATCCCGTTAAACTTTTATGTTCTGAATCCAATGAAGCTTGCTTTAAAGGATTTTGATTTTAATGATATTGCTTATGCGAAAGCTCACAAAAATGAAAATATAAAAATAGACCGCAGGATCGTGATCGTGAACACGGGCCATTTGGACAGAGCAGAACTGGGATTTTTAATCGAGACAGTGAACGCCTACAAACCAAAAGTAATTGGTCTCGATATATATTTTGACGGTGAAAGAGAGCCCGAAAAAGATTCAATACTAAGAGAAGCTTTTAGGAAAACAAAAAACCTGGTTGGCGTAAGTGTTGCAGATACGCTGGACCATCGTATAACGATCCGGAAGAATAATTTTGACGATGTAATTCCAAAACGTGGCTATGCAAATCTTCTTGGTGAGGACATCGGCACCATTCGTTATTATGCGCCATTCGATGAAGTAGATGGTAAAAAATATCCACAGATCACTTCTGCGATTGTAAAAGAATATGATCATGTTGCTTATGAAAAGCTGGAAAAAAGACATAAGGAGGTGGAAAGCATAAACTATACAAGAGCAGTTAACAATGAAGACAAGAAAAAGTACCAGGTCATAGAGCCTGACGTACTAAATAGCGACGGCATTGATAGTAATATGCTAAAAGATAAGATCGTCTTGCTTGGATATATTAACCTGGAAGATGAATTTGATATAGAGGATAAAAAATTTACGCCAATGAACCACAAGTTCTATGGCAAACAGCATCCGGATATGTTTGGTATCGTAGTACAGGCAAATATCATCTCAATGGTACTTGATGGCAATTACATTAAAAAAATGCCGAAATGGGTAGCGTGGCTTGTTGCAATTGTTATCGGCTGGATACATATGTCTCTCTTTATCAGGTATTATCTTGAAAGTCATATTTGGTTTCACCTGGTAGCCAAACTGGCCCAGTTATTTTCGGTTGTATTTTTTGCTTATGTTGGTATCTTTGTTTTCGATAAATTTGAGGTGAAATTGGACATGAAGTACACGCTGTACGTAATTGCCCTCGCGGTTGATGTCATATACTTTTACGAAGCTTTTGTAGGCTGGTTGCATCGAAAATATAAATACCAGACTATTTTCGGCCATCATCATAACCCTCTGGAACACGCAACACATCATACAAATGATCATCTTAAACACGAAACTAACGACCACCATAAACATGAAACTACAACACAAGAACCTACAACACATTAACACTATTAATCAAAAACTTATTATGAAAAGAGTAATCTATCTTTTTATTATTGCATCTTTTCCATTTGTCATATCGGCACAGGAAAACATGTTTGTTGTTTACAGTGTGAAAGGCACTGTAACCGTTGTTGAAAACAAAGTGGAAACAAAAGCAAAGGTCGGCACGATCCTCAATGCCAATAGTTCGATCAAAGTTGCAGCTGGTTCTTTCGCCACTTTGCTGTGTAATGAAACAAAAATGTTTTCATTGAGCAAGGCCGGCAATTATACTACAGCTAACCTTGCAGATTCCTGCAAAACAAATAATAGCTCTGTTAGCGCCAATTACATGAAATACATCTGGAGTGAACTGACAAAATCAAAAGGCACACCTGAAAAAAATCGTAAGAATTACATGGCAAATGTGGGAGCTGTTGGCCGTGGCGATATTAATAATGTTTGGGTTGATCCACGCCTGGATTCAGTGAATTATGTTTCCGGCACTATTCCTCTTTCCTGGAAAGCTTATACAGAAGCTGAAGAATTTGATTTTAAACTATATGACGATAGTAAAACAAAAGTTTTATTGGCAAAAGAAGTAAAGAAAAAGCATGTAGATATTTCTGAGCTATTAAAATTATTGCAGCCGGGTAAAGTTTATTACTGGAGTGCAACAGTGAAGGGTGAGCCGGAAAATCAAGACAGGAAATATCTTCACTATGTTACAAAAGACAATTATGTGAGTTTCTTTAATTCAGTTAAACAACATGACGCTGCGGAAACCGAAGCAGAGATGAATTTCCGTCTTGGTTTTGTGTTGGAGGAAAATCATTATATAGCGGAAGCTTTTAATCATTATATGAAGGCGACACAGCTTGATCCCACCAATTCGCTTTACCGTTTTACATTTATGTCTTTCAAAAAAGATTTTGAAATAAAATAAGATAAAACATTAGTAGTTAAAAACCCGTCAATTGACGGGTTTTTATTTTTTATGAATGGCGGATTTGATAGCTAATGATTCCTTAGCTTTAGCGCTGATCAAAATTCATTTTATGAAAAGAACTATTACAATGGCTTTTGTCCTGTTTACCATGGTTACACAGGCACAAATGAAAGCCGAAGATGTAAAAACTTTTACATTGAAAAACGGGATGAAGTTTCTTGTGATTGAAGACAACTCTATACCCAATGCAAATATGTATTTGTTTTATAAAGTTGGCAGTCGCAACGAATACCAGGGCATTACCGGGCTCTCCCATTTTTTCGAACACATGATGTTTAACGGCGCCAAAAAATTTGGTCCAAAAATGTTTGATCAGACAATGGAGTTTAATGGGGGCGCCAACAACGCTTACACAACAGAAAATGTAACAGTTTATACAAACTGGTTCCCGTCTTCAGCCACTGAAGTAATTTTTGACCTGGAAGGAGATCGTATTTCAAGTTTAAGTATTGATCCCAAAATGGTGGAGAGTGAAAGAGGCGTTGTATTAAGTGAGAGAAGTACGGGCCTGGAAAACTCTCCCTGGCAATTACTTTTTCAAACTGCACAAGGTCTCGCTTTCCTTGAGCATCCTTATCATTGGCCGGTCATCGGTTATGAAGATGATATGAAAAACTGGAAGCAGACCGACCTGGAAAGATATTTTAAAACATACTATGCTCCCAATAACTGCGTAACTGTTATTTCGGGTAACGTAAAATTTGATGAAGTAAAAAAACTGGCTGAAAAATATATTGAACCTATTCCTGCGCAACCTGCACCACCAAAAGTGAATATTGTTGAACCTCCACAAACCGGGGAAAGAAGAGTGATGATGCAAAAAGATGTAGCTACTCCTTATTTAGGGATCGGATGGCACGTACCAGAAGCAAAACATGAAGACTATTATGCACTCACGATCCTCAGCGATATTCTTGCCAGCGGAAGATCATCACGGCTTTATAGCTCACTGGTTGATAAAAAGCAATTAGCTACACAAGTGTTTACCAATTTTGGAGAAAGTTTTGACCCCACTTTGTTTATAATAGCAGCAGTAACTGCAAAAAATATAAATGAAAATGACCTGGAAAAAGCGATTTATGAAGAACTTGAAAAAATAAAAAAGGATGGAATAACTGAAAATGAATTGCAAAAAATAAAAAACCAGAAACTGATGGAATTTTATGGACAGGTAGAAACCATCAATGGCAAATCAAATAATATCGGGACATACGAAGTGTTCTTTGGTGATTATAAAAAAATGTTTGACGCACCGGCAGCATTTAATAAAGTAACAACTGAAGACGTTAAAACAGTAGCTGTAAAATATTTTACAAAGAAAAACCGCACTGTCGGTGTACTGAAATCAAATACAGAAGAATAATAACTATTTAAAAGAATTTTTATGAAAAGAATTCACCAGCTTATATCATTGATCATATTGTTGTACGGATCAAATGTCCAGTTAACTGCGCAATCATATAAACTACCGCCTTACCAAAAATTTCAATTAAAAAATGGCCTTACCGTTTATCTCATGGAGCAGCATGAAGTTCCGGTAATTAATGTCTCAGTTATACTTCCCGCAGGAGCTATTTATGATGGGGAAAAAGCAGGACTTGCTTCTTTATCTGCAACGGCATTAAAACATGGCACAAAGAATTTTACCAAGACAAAGCTGGACGAGGAACTGGATTTTCACGGCGCAAGCATTAATACATTTGCTTCAAAAGAATCAGCAGGTCTTTCAGCAAGAATGGCAGCAAAGGATAAAGACAAAATTTTAAACCTTTTAAAAGAAATAATACTAGAACCTTCCTTTGATGCAACAGAATTTGATAAAGAAAAGAAAAGATTACTGGTTAGTCTTGAGCAGCAAAAAGAAAGTCCACGAGCGGTGATCGCTTCTTACTTCGATAAATTTATTTATGGCGATCATGTTTACGGAAATATTGTCCAGGGAAAAATTTCAACAGTAAGTCCACTTACCGTTGCTGATGTAAAGAGATTTTATTCGGAAAACTATTTACCGGAAGGTTCCGCTATTGCTGTCGCCGGCGATTTCAAGTCTTCAGAAATGAAAACATTGATCACCAGTTTATTTTCTGATTGGAAAAAAGGGACAAAGCCCCAGGTGAATCTTGCCTCCAAGCCTATACCTGTGCCAGCAAAACAACAGGTGCTGCTGATAAATAAAGATGATGCAAAAGAAACCACGTTTTATATCGGTGCACCAGGCATCAGCAGAAATAATGCTGACTATGTTGCCATTGATGTTGTAAACACTTTATTTGGAGGCCGCTTTACTTCTATGCTGAATGATGAATTGCGTGTTAATACCGGGTTAACTTATGGAGCCAACAGCCGTTTTAATGCTTTAAAAAATGGCGGCACATTTGTGATCTCTACTTTTACTGCCGGAAAAACCACTGAGTCTGCAATTGATAAAGCAATTGAAGTATTAAATAAATTACACTCAACAGGCATTAATGAAACTTCCCTTGCTTCAGCAAAAAATTATGTGAAGGGCCAATTTCCTCCCCGGTATGAAACTGCTGGCCAGTTAGCAGGTCTGATGACCCAAATGTTCTGGTATAATTTTGACGAATCGTATATCAATAATTTTGAAAAAAATGTTGATGGACTTACACTGGATAAAGCAAAACAGATCATTGCAAAATATTTTCCAAAAGACAAACTACAATTTGTGATGGTGGGTAAATCAGCTGATATAAAAAAGATAGCTGAAAAATACGGGCCGGTTACAGAGGTGCAAATAAAAGAAGAAGTAAAAAAAGCATTTTAAAAAATACTAGTTTACAACGAATAGCAGGGCTTCTCAATTTCGAGAAGCCTTTTATTTACAAGATCAGTTGTTACCTTTAGCAAATACATTTTTTCAAAAAATGATGACAGAATGAAAATACATTTTTGGAGCATCGGAAAAAATAATGAACCATATATTAAAGAAGGTGTGGAAGATTTCACAAAACGCATCTCAAAGTATTATCCTGTCGAATGGACAATTATTCCTTTACCAAAAAATGCCGGGATGATGAGTGAAATGGACCTTAAGAAAAAAGAAGGCGAGATAGTGTTGGAATGGCTGAACAAAGACGACTACTTAGTTGCCCTTGATGAAAGAGGAAAGCAATTTACATCGGAGGTACTGGCCGATTTCATTATGAAAAGAGGTAATGAAAGTATAAAAAATCTCGTGTTCCTGATCGGTGGAGCTTTTGGAATTGATGAAGCAGTACTAAAAAGAGCTAATCATAAATGGAGTCTTTCACAACTTACTTTTCCACATCAATTGGTAAGACTGATATTGGCCGAGCAGGTTTACAGGGCCTGCAGTATTTTAAGAAATGAAAAATATCATCACAAATAATTTAGTTTTACCGAATGGAAATTTCGATCACACTCATCATTATCGTCGCTACAGGCATTATTTCTTTTATTGCATTCAGCAATCATAAATTAATGGACCAGTTTATTTTTTATCCGCCGGCAGTTCGCCGCGGACAGATATATCGTTTCTTTAGTTGTGGGTTGATCCATGCAGATTGGGGTCATCTCATTTTTAACATGATCTCTTTGTACCTGTTTGGAGAAGCAGTTGAATCAAAATTCATCGAAGCGTTCGGCCCATGGGGCAAACTTGTTTACCTCGGCATGTATGTATTGGCACTGGCGGCATCTGTTATTCCAACATATATAAATAATAAAGACAATTATCACTATCGCAGTTTAGGCGCATCAGGAGCTGTGTCCGCAGTCATATTTGCCGGGATACTTTTTTTCCCCCTTGCAAAACTTGGTCTTTTCTTTATCCCTATCTATGTTGCCGGCTTTCTTTTTGGTATTATTTATCTATTTGTTTCAGGATGGCTTGGTAAGCGAGGCGGAGGAAATATTAATCATTCAGCACATATTTTCGGCGCACTGTTTGGTGTCGGTTTTACGATCATTGCCTGCCAGGCATTTTCGGATTATCCTGTACTTGAAATATTTGTTGATGTAATAAGAAATATGGATCCTAGTCAGCTAATTACGTTCGGTAGATAACTGATCTTTAAACCATTCTTTGTTTGGTCTGTCACTTTAAATCTTTCATCAATTCTATTTCCAACAACCCAAATAATTTTTTTATCCATTTCAATGACCCAGGTTTTTTCTTTTTCTGTTTTTGATAATTTCTGATCAATAAAAAAACGGGAGAGCTTTTTCTTTTTCTTCATGCCTAATGGATAAAAATAATCTCCGGTTTTCCATTTGCGAAGGATAAAGGGGTATTTGATTTCTTTTGAATCAAGACAAGCGATATTGTTTGAAGTTTGTGGTTTGTGGTTTGTAGTTTGTAGTCTTTCAATTTCAATTATTCCTTCTTCAAATAGTACTTTTTTATCTTTTTCTTCAATGATTATCATCCTTGAATCAACTGAGTTGATCGGACTGATGATAAACCAATGCCTGTGTTTAATGATCCTATAGTCAAATGTTGGCGAGTCGAGGTATTTCCCAGAATCACTTTCTGACAGCTTGATCACTTCATCAATTTGCTTTTCAGTAAAACCAAAATCTGCAATGATCTCGTAGATCAATGCACGATTATTATAACCCATTAATTGTTTAACGGGAATATGCCATTCATTTTCTTTTTCTTTAGTTAGTTTCTTCTTGATATCGCCAACTGCAAGTTTGTATAACTCCTCAATTTCTTTGAACCGACCAATGTTATCAGTTAAATTCTCATTTACCTGCGGATAAACTTTACTGATGGCAGGAATGATCTCATGACGAAAAAGATTTCTAGTGTATTTGGTTGAAAGATTTGATGAGTCTTCGACAAAGTCAAGTTTATTTTCATTTGCAAACTCAATAAGTTCTTTTTTTGAAAATGAAAGCAATGGTCGCTTGATATAAGCAAGAGCACTTGACGGGCCTGAAATAGGAATGCCTGTCAACCCGTGCAGACCCGTACCACGAAAAAAATTCATTAAAAGAGTTTCGATATTATCGTCTGCATGATGCGCTGTTAAAACAAAACTTCGGGTAGTTGATGTATGCCATCCAGGAATATTGTCTTTTTCAATTGTATTTATATTATTTCCTAAAGTTTCGTTCTGCCATAAATAAAAAAACCATTTATATCGAAGATCCCTTGCAGCTTCCTGGATCGACAATTTATTTTCTTCTGCAAATTTTTGAGTATCGAATTTTTTAATCTTAACATCAACCTTATATTTTTCGCCAAGCTTTTTTACAAACTCTTCATCTCTCACACTCTCCTCCCCTCTCAACTGAAAATTGCAATGGATAATTGCAAAATCAAATCCAGCTTGTTTGCATAGTTCACAAAGCACAACGGAATCTATGCCACCGCTTACAGCAAGCAGCAGCTTATCTTTTGGTGAGAAAAGATTTTCCTTTTTAATGAACTCCTTGTATTGTTGAAGCAGATTCAATTTTGCTCAATAATGTTTTGAACGTAGAAGAGTGCGACGCAAGTAACGATGATAGTAGCAATGACGCCGACACAACAAATTAATATTTCGTTTTATTGTTTAATATTTCTTTAAAGAACTTTTCGAATCTAAGTTCCCCTTTAGGCGGACAGGGGGCTAAAAAGTCAATTCCTCAAAAGCACTTCTCAACTCACTCAATGAATGATTATCGCCAGCTTCCTTCGCCACCTCCATTCCCTTTTCATAAACCTTTATCGCCACGTTCGTTTCTCCAATCCTTTCCAATAATTTGGCAAGATGATAATAGCTGCCGATATAGCCCGGTTCATTTTCGAGTATTGATTCAAATAATTTCCTGGCATCATTATCATTCCCCAATTTTATATACTCCAGCGCCAATGCGTGGCAAAGAAAACTATCCTTTGGATTGGCTGCCATCATCTCCTTTATTTTCTCAATTCTATCCATCTGGAAAAATTATTAATTACTAATTATAATTATTAATTGGCACACCCTATCTTTGCTTTGGTTGCATAAACAACTATCCTTCTGATAAAAGAAATACATCTACATGAAAATTCTTGTTTGCATCAGTAAAACGCCTGATACTACGGCAAAAATAGCCTTCACCGATAACAACACGAAATTCGATACGAATGGTGTACAGTGGATCATCAACCCGTACGATGAATGGTATTCATTGGTTCGTGCCATTGAATTGAAAGAGGCGAATGCTTCTACTGTTATTCATTTAATAACTGTTGGTGCTCCCGATGCCGATCCTATTATCCGCAAAGCATTGGCACTCGGCGGTGATGAAGCCATTCGTGTGAATGCCAATAGTCATGATAGTTTTTATATCGCTTCGCAAATTGCTGAAGTGGCGAAGCAAGGTGTGTACGACCTGATCTTTACCGGTAAAGAAACGATAGATTATAATGGTTCATCGATCGGTGGTATGGTAGCTGAGCTATTAGACCTGCCCTACATTTCACTTGCAACAAAATTTGAATTGGGAGGAACCAAAGCAACTGTAACAAGAGAGATCGAAGGCGGCGAAGAAGTTTGTGAAGTGAACTTACCGGCTGTAGTTAGTTGTCAGAAAGGTGTGGCAGAGCAACGTATTCCCAATATGAGAGGCATAATGGCCGCAAGAACAAAACCCTTGAAAGCAGTTGAACCAACTGCCGTAGATGCATTAACAGGAATTGCAAGTTTTGAATTACCGCCAGCTAAAGCCGGAGTAAAACTTGTGTCGCCGGATAATGTGGAAGAGTTGGTGAGATTATTAAAAGAAGAAGCAAAAGTGATCTAATACCCCTGTCCCCTAAAGGGGAACTTAGGTGGCAGATACTAAATAATTAGATAAAGTTCTTTATAGGTTAGTTAAATGATTGTGTAACCAGCTTTGGTTCATTATTGAGCTTATGTTGCGTCGCACACTTCAACTTTATAAATTCTATTCAACACATTTATAAAATAAAAATTCCTTTTCTGTTGGGGTGCTTAAAGCTAAGTTCCCCCTTCAGGGGGACAGGGGGCTAATATGTCTGTTTTAATATTCATAGATACTGCCGAAGGTCATGTAAAGAAGGCTTCTTTCGAAGCAATGACTTATGGTGCGAAGGTTGCCGAATTGCTGAGTACAACTGCCGAGGGTGTTGTACTTGGTACAACCAAAGATGATCTTGCATCATTGGGAAAATATGGTGTAAAGAAAATTCATCATGTTAACAAGCCGACACTTGATCATTTGGATGCACAGGTTTACACTAAAGCAATTGCTGATGTTGCTGGAAAAACAGGCGCCAAAATAATTGTGTTTTCAAATAATGTGGACGGAAAAGCAATTGCTCCGCGATTATCTGCAAGATTGAAAGCCGGTCTTGTTTCAGGCGCTGTTGCATTGCCTGATACAAGTAAAGGATTTATAGTTAAGAAAAATGTTTTCTCCGGAAAAGCCTTTGCAAATATTTCCTTGAATACAGATGTAAAGATCATTGCACTCAATCCTAATGCATATCAAACAATCGCAGGTGAAGGAACCGCTGAAGTTATTGCTACCGATATAGCGGTTGATGCTCCAAAAGTAAAAGTAACTGCAGTTAATAAAGTAAGTGGCGAAGTTCCATTGACCGAAGCAGAAATAGTGGTAAGTGCTGGTCGTGGCTTGAAAGGACCTGAGAACTGGGGCATGGTGGAAGAACTCGCAAAAGTTTTGCATGCAGCAACGGCATGTAGCCGTCCCGTTGCAGATGCACATTGGCGTCCGCATAATGAACACGTAGGACAAACAGGCACTGCTATTGCTCCAACTTTATATATTGCCATTGGAATTTCGGGAGCCATTCAACATCTCGCAGGTGTAAACAGGAGTAAAGTGATCGTTGTTATCAATAAAGATCCAGAAGCTCCTTTCTTTAAGGCTGCCGATTATGGAATCGTAGGTGATGCATTTGAAGTTGTGCCAAAGATGACCGAAGCTATAAAGAAAATAAAAGCATAAACTAATAAGAAACAATTTTTAAAAGGCTGACTGGGAAACCAGTCAGCCTTTATTTTTACATGTTTATTATCAGGTTTTTAATCGGGAAACTCACTTAATCAATTAACTAAAATCCCTTAGTTTCGTAGCATAATTATGAAGAAGATAGAATTGGAAATAGTTGCCCTTTCGCACAGTATAACTCAAACTCATTCCTATGCAGTTGTGTTGGGCGAAGTGAATGGCCTTCGCCGTCTTCCGATTGTAATTGGGGGGTTTGAAGCGCAGGCTATTGCTGTGGCTTTGGAAAAAATGCAACCCAGCCGCCCCCTTACCCACGACCTGATGAAAAATTTCATGACTGGCTTTAGTATTGATCTGCATGAGATCATCATTTGCGACCTGCAGGAAGGCATCTTTTATTCTAAATTAGTTTGCTCTACGGAAAAAGATACTCTTGAGATCGATTCTCGCACTTCCGATGCGCTGGCCCTGGCCGTTCGATTTGGCTGTCCCATTTATACCTATGAAAATATTCTTGACAGCGCCGGCATATTGATGGAAGAAACAACGGGTAAAAAGAAAAAATCAAAAGAGCCAAAAGAGGTACCTGTCGAAGAAACTGGCGGCAGCAATGAAGATCTGAAAACGATGAGTCTTGAAGACTTGAATACATTGCTTAATGAGGTTCTTGAGAGTGAAGATTATATTCGTGCTATTGCCATCAGGGATGAAATAAATAACAGGAAGAAAAAATAGAACCACGATTTGTTTGATTTAAAAAGATTAAGAGGAAATTGGCGATGCCAGTTTCCTTTTTTGTTACTTTCTTTGTCCTAATTGTCTTTATTATTTATTCTATGGTTTCTTTTCCCAATTGTAAAATAAATCTTGGCCTTAACATCGTAAACAAACGCAACGATGGCTATCATGATATTGAAACCGTCTTCTTCCCTATTCATTTAAGAGACTCATTGGAAGTGATCGAGAAAGAAAAGTTTGAATTTTCAACAAGCGGGTTTTCGATAGAAGGTGAATCAGAAAAAAATCTTTGCATCAAAGCTTACAATCTGCTGAAAGTGGATCTTCCGCATTTACAAATGGTGCAAATGCATTTACACAAGGCAATACCGATGGGTGCAGGACTTGGTGGCGGTAGTGCAGACGGAGCATTCACATTAAAATTGCTGAATAAAAAATTTGATCTGTCACTTTCTGAAAAGCAATTGATCAATTATTCATTACAACTTGGGAGTGATTGCCCTTTTTTTATTTTAAACAAACCTTGCTTTGCAACTGGTCGCGGTGAAATATTGGAACAAACAGAACTGGATCTTTCCGAATACAAATTCCTAATTGTTCAACCGCTTATCCATATCAGTACCGCCTGGGCTTTTTCAACTATCAAGCCATTGAGACCAGCTAAATCTATAAAGCAAATAATTCAGCAATCAATATCAACATGGAAAACAGAGTTAATAAATGATTTCGAAAACCCTGTTTTTGAAAAATATCCGGAAATAAAAAATATAAAAGATAGTCTATATGATGCGGGGGCAATTTATGCTTCAATGAGTGGCAGCGGCTCTGCTGTTTATGGCATCTTTAAAAATGAAAATGCCATTTCAATTTCATTTCCCGATAACTATTTTGTAAAAACATTATTCAGCTAGCCGCAACAGATCATTCAGATCTAAAGGATCGGACATCATTAGCAAATTTCCTTTTTCATCTTTTGGCCATTGTTCTTTTGGCTTATCCCAATATAGTTCCACCCCATTTCTATCAGGATCATTTAAGTAAATAGCCTCTGAAACGCCATGATCTGATGCTCCTGTTAAAGGATAGTTTCCATCAATTAATCTTTTTAATGCAATAGCCAGGTCTTTTCTTGTTGGAAATAAAATAGCAGTATGATAAAGTCCGGCAGAGTTTATGGGCGCCGGTCCGGCATTTTTACTGTGCCATGTGTTTAGCCCGATATGATGATGATAACCTCCTGCTGAAATAAAAACAGCACTATCCCCATAATATTGCTGTACCTCAAACCCTAAAAGATCACGATAAAATTTTAAAGCTCTTTCAAGATCAGCAACTTTCAAATGAATATGACCGATCCTGGTACCCGCCGGAATTGTGTAACTCATTTTATTATTGATTGTTTAAGTATGCAAGTTAAATCAGCTTGATTGGTTAAACCTTATCATGCATCAATTACTTCTCAGCCTCAGTTGACTGGCCGCAACTTTTTCATTATCTTGCATAAAATTTCAAATCATTCAACAGTCTTTATTCATATCATTTTTTCTGAAGCAAAATCTCGACTTACTCAATCACCGAGGATAGGATAGCTTTCACCTCCCGATCGGGAGGAAACTTCTCTTTTGTATTTCTCATTCATTTTAGATTTTATGGAAACAACAATTAATATGTCAGAAAAGACACAATACTATTTAGATCTCGAAGAAAAATACGGAGCTCATAATTATCATCCTATTCCTGTTGTACTTGAACGTGGCGAAGGAGTTTATGTTTGGGATATTGATGGTAAACGTTACTATGATTTTCTAAGCGGTTACTCTGCCGTGAACCAGGGGCATTGTCATCCAAAAATTGTTTCATCTTTTATTGAGCAGTCGAAAAAACTTACATTAACCAGCAGGGCATTTCATAATAATGTGCTTGGTGAGTTTGAAAAAATCATCACATCTCTATTCGGGTATGACAAAGTGCTTCCGATGAATACAGGTGTTGAAGCGGTGGAAACGGCAATCAAACTTTGTCGGAAATGGGCTTATGAAGTAAAAGGATTTGCAGAAGGAAAAGCAACCATCATTGTATGTGATGGAAATTTTCATGGAAGAACCTCAACCGTGATCTCATTCAGCAATGATCCATCAGCAAGAAAAAATTTTGGCCCTTACATGCCGGGCTTTATTTCTATTCCATACAACGACATTAATGCACTGGAAAAAGTTTTGAATGATAAAGATGTTGCAGGCTTTCTTGTAGAGCCAATACAAGGCGAGGCAGGAGTATTAGTACCGGATGACGGCTATTTATCAAAAGCAAAACAACTATGCGAAAAAGCAAATGTTCTTTTTATTGCTGATGAAATACAAA
>DATHDP010000080.1:0-52940 GCA_035318985.1 Chitinophagaceae bacterium | reverse complement strand
GGCGCCGCTTGGTTTTGCTTATGGCAGGCTGGGTGAAAGAGAAAAAACGCTTGAAATAATTAAGAAGCTTGAACAAAGACAGGCCGAAGAACCCGAAGCAGTGATCGATGGGGACCTGATGATGGTGTGGTGGTCATTAAGAGATTTTGACAAGGTGTTTTATTATATGAAAAGATGCATTGGTGAGGAAATGGGACCATTCAATTATGTGCTGGAGTTACCGATGATGAGAGGAGTGGATGATGATCCAAGGATCAAGGCAATGCTTGATAAGGTTCGTGAAAAATACATCGCTAATAACTTTCTAAATGAATAAAGTTTTATCACTGCTACTCATTACAATTGCATTAACCTCTTGTGACCAAAATAAAACTGCAAGCAGCAGTATAGCAACTGTCAATTTTGATCCGGCTTATCAATCTGCAACTTTTGCCGATTCTGGCCGAATGGAAAAAATAATGCAGGCTTTTCCCATCATCGATAAAATTTTTAAAGATTATGCGGATTCAAACCATTTACCCGGCGTTGCTTATGGACTAGTAGTAGATGGTAAATTAGTTTACAAAGGGAATATTGGTTATACCGATATCGAAAAGAAAATTCCTGTTACCTCATCTTCTTTATTTCGTATTGCAAGCATGAGTAAAAGTTTTGCAGCAATGGCAATTCTAAAATTGCGTGATGAAGGAAAATTGAATTTGGATGATCCTGCTTATTTCTACATTCCTGAATTAAAGAATTTAAAATATCCAACTGCAGATGCACCGCATATCACAGTCCGTCATTTATTATCACATAGCGCAGGTTTTCCTGAAGATAATCCATGGGGAGATCGTCAGCTTGCAGATACAGATAAAGACCTTCTCGAATTGATCGGCAAACAACTTTCATTTAGTAATCCACCGGGTATTGCCTATGAATACAGCAATCTTGGTTTTGCATTGCTGGGAAAAATTATCACTACGGTTTCAGGGATGCGGTACCAGGATTATATCAAAAAAAATATCCTGGAACCATTGGGAATGAAAACAACAACTTACGAATATGCTGATGTGGCTCCGGATAAATTAGCACATGGTTATAGGTGGTTAAATGAAAAGTGGAATGAAGAAACTCTTTTACATGATACAAAAGACGGAAGCTGGGGTGCAATGGGCGCCATGATCTCTTCCATTGATGAATTCGCAAACTATATGGCATTTCATCTTTCTGCATGGCCACCCAATAATGCACCAGATAACGGACCAGTTAAAAGAAGCTCAGTAAGAGAAATGCATCATCCGTGGAGATGGAATGGGTTTAATCCTAATTACACTTTTCCAAATGGAAGAATATGTGCGGTCACAACAGCTTACTGTTTTGGATTGGGCTGGTTAAAAGATTGTGATGGCAAAACATATATTGCTCACAGCGGTGGCTTGCCCGGTTTTGGAAGCCAGTGGCGCATCATGCCCGATTATGGAATTGGCATTGTTTCATTTGCTAACCGCACCTATTCACCAATGGGTTTTGTAAATCTTAAAGTACTTGATACAATTGTTAAGATCGCCCAATTGCAACCGATGCAGTTATCTCCATCAAAAATTTTAGAACAAAGAAAAAATGACCTGGTGAAAATTTTACCTGACTGGAATAATGCGGAACAAAGCGGGATCTTTGCTGAGAATTTCTTTCCTGATTATCCAATTGACACATTGAAAAAATATGCAAGAGATCTTTATGCAAAAGCAGGAAAGATTATTTCAGTAAAAGAAGTAAAACCAGACAATCAACTTCGGGGTTCATTTATCATTGAAGGTGAGAATACAAATATTGAGATCTACTTTACTCTTTCACCTGAAAATCCGCCGTTGATACAGGAATATCATATAAGAGAAGTGCCTAAAGAAATCGAGACTGCTGCTGGGATAAAAGGTAATAAAAAATAATACTTTACGGTTAACAAGTTATCGTTGGATTAAAGCATATCTTTTCAAGCATATAGTTAAACACTTGAACAAGCTACTTGGCCTAACCACCTTTTTGGTCATAGTATTGGTTTTAATTGCATTCAGTAAGTCGCATACTGTATTGCTTGCCGATGCTACTACTAACTATTTTACTGAAAGCCCCAATGCTTCTCAAATAAAAGCAATAGGCTGTGCTCCTGATAAACAATTCTTTCCAACACCTCCCGGCACTGAAGAAATTTTTACTAATGATAATAAACAATTAGCCGGTATTTTAAAAGATGGAGTTCTTACAATAGAACTTGAAGCAAGAGAAGGTATGTGGTTTCCTGAAACACATGAAGGCCAGGGCATCCATGTTTATGCGTTTGCAGAAAAAGGAAAGCCATTGCAATTACCCGGACCGGCTATTCGTGTACCGGAAGGAACGATCATCAAAGCAACTATTCAAAATAAACTGGATACTGCAATGACGCTGCATGGCTTTTGTTCAAGACCTGCTGTTGCCGGAGACAGTATCATCATTCAACCAGGTGCAACGTATGAAGTAACGTTTAAGGCCGGACAACCCGGTACTTATTTTTATAGATCATCAGCGAGTGATAATCTAGATTTTTTTGGATTGATACTTCCGCACTTTACAGATAGCCAGTTATTCGGCGCATTCATTATTGATCCCGCTGGTAAAAAACCGGATCCGAAAGAGCGGATCATGATGATAAGCTTGTGGAATAACAATATAAAATTTGATTCCACTACACAAGAGCAAGCTTCTATTAATGGATTGTCGTGGCCGTTTACTGAACGACTTACTTATAAAGAGGGAGAAGAAGTAACCTGGAAAGTGATCAACGCAAGTAATCAGCAGCACCCAATGCACCTGCACGGTTTTTATTATACTGTAAATAGTCATGGAAATTTATATAAAGATTCTGCCTCCGATAAGGAAAGTATTCATAAAGCAGTAACGGAACTGTTGAACCCCGGCGAAACGATGTCAATGAAATGGGTACCTGAAAGACCGGGTGGCTGGTTATTTCATTGTCATACTATCTTTCATATTGCACCCGAATCGTTTCTGCGAAAAAAACCTAAGATGGAAGAAATGGATCCAAAAGATCTGCATGACCATGTAATAAATGGAATGGGTGGGCTTATTATGGGATTGCAAATATTACCCTCTGGTAAAAATTGGAAACTGGAAAAGTTTGAAAAATTAAAAGAACGAAATCTTACACTGATCGTAAAAGAAAAACCAAATTGGTGTGATTCTACAACAGGAAATGGATTTATTTTATTGGAAGGCAATCATACCGCTAATGAAAATGTTAGTATTCCGGGACCATCGATCATATTGAATCGTGATGAGCCTGTAGCAATAAAAGTGATCAACAAATTAAAAGAAGCAACTACTGTTCACTGGCATGGATTGGAGATCGACAGTTATTTTGATGGCGTATCCGGTTGGGGCAATTTTAAAACTATGCTTGCCCCTATCCTTCAACCCGGTGATTCATTTATAGTGCATATGCGACCGCCCCGTTCAGGTACTTTTATTTATCATACTCACATGCACAACCAACAATTATTTGCAGGTATGTATGGTGCTATAATAGTAAAGGACACGAAAGAAAATTATGACATTGATAAAAACAAAGTAATAATTTTTGGAGAAAATAATGTGGGTATAGTTTTTGTGAACGGGAAAAAACAACCAGATACTTTGTATATGAAAAAAGGAATTAACTATCACTTTCGCATAGTTAATATCACTGCGGGCTGGGCTGATATTGAAACTTCGATCATGCATAACGATAAGCCGGTAAACTGGAAACCTCTTGCGAAAGATGGAGCAGATCTTCCTTCTTATCAACAAATAATAAGACCAGCACTAAACCAACCAGTTTCTGTGGGACAAACACTTGATTTTGGATTCACGCCGGAAAAGGTTGGCGAATATTTGTTCCGGGTAAGTAGCATGTATGGCTTCTTAACCCCTATCAATATGGTGATACGTGTAAAAGAATAATTTTATTTAATTATCCCTTCCAGTTGTTTTAGAATAAGAGCAAAATCTTTAGTTGCATTATTATTCAAAAGAATTATCGTTTTCCTTTTATCAATATACCGGATGATCTGTGTTTTATACCCGGGATTATCGCCATTATGCTGAACAATTTTTCCAAATGAAGGATCATTTCTTAATTCCCACCCAAAACCATAATTAGATAGAGTTCCATCATTCAATTTCATCGGAGTATAGGCATCTTGCAATGTTGATTGCTTTACAAGTTTGTTTGTATATAAAGCTTGATCCCATTTCAACAGATCGGAAGCAGTGGAACTAATGCGGCCGGGGCCTTTTCGATTACCCAGCCAAATTGTATAGTTAGAAGATGGGAATGAATCGGCACGTACATATTTATTTCTTTCTTCAACATAAATATGACCGATCGCAAAGTTCTTAGTTGCTTTCTTTTCTTCCAGTGTTCTGATATCCGTGCTTTTCATTTTTAATTCTTTGAAGATCCATTTGCGACACATTTCTATGAAATCTTTTCCACTTGCTTTTTCTGCAATACTTGCAAGCAACATATAGCCAGTATTGCTGTACTCATATTTATCTCCAGGCTCAAAATGTTTTGACGGTGCATACTTATTTAAATACTCAATACAATCAGGATTACCGGCAACTTTTGATTTATCCCAATATTTATCCATGATATCCTGGTAATCGGGTAAGCCGCTCGTATGTGTAAGAAGATTGCGGATCGTCATTCCTTTGTATGGTATCTCCAAATATTTACTTACAGAATCATCATAATTAAGCAGTCCTTTTTCTTTCAGTATCATGATGATCATGGCAGTGAATTGCTTTGAAACTGAAGCCAGTTCAAAAATGTCTGTTGTTTGCAAAGGAATTTGATCTGCGAATTCACGATAGCCAAATGCTTTTTGATAGACAGATTTGCCATTTTCTGCAATTAATACAACACCGCTAAAATCTTTTTGCGCAGCAAATAGTGAATCCAGCTTTCCCTGCTGAGAAAAGGCGTTGTTCGAAATGATCAATAAAAACAGAAATATGTTTTTCATTATATTTTTTTATTCAAGATGATACTCTTGTTTTATAAGTTTCAAAGCGTCGATGGCTAATTGTCTTTCTCTCAAATTGGCTCGCATATATGCTAAAAAGAGAGCTTTAATAGTATAAAGATTTTTTAGAAACGTCTTTTTATCTGCAACTCCGATAGATGGAATTGTTATTTTTTGAGGAATGTCTATTAAAGTGTCTGCGATCTGCAAGTCTTCTATAATGGCCAGTTGGGCGACACTGTCTGACCGATGATGTATCTTATTTAACAGCACAGGATCAATAAGTTTTTCAATATCCTTGTTCATTTGATTTGCAAGATCAACCTGTAATGGTTCATACTCTTTTCTGTTGCGTACCAATACATCATAATTAATGATCATATCCGAGACTTTTTGATTTCGGATAAGCCTCAGGCCACCTGAGTTTTTCAATTGCTGCATTGTGCGGTCGTTAGGATAAAAACGCAGGATGTCCCAATAGGGAAAAGAATAAAGCCGGTATACTGATCCTCCTTCCTGCATGTATTGATCACTGCTTAACAACTGGAATAAAGTATCAAGCTCTTTTATACGCTTTTTTCGTAGTTCTATTAATCCGTTTAATTGTGAGGTATCGAGCTTCAGATCTTCAATAAAACTATGTATATAAACTATTTCCCGTTTATTTTCTACAAGGTGTTCCCGCTGATTCTCTACAAAGAAACCTAATGTGACAGCAAGAAACAGCATTAAGAACTCCCACAAATAATGGGTCCATTTTTTTCTTTCAGTATGGGAGTGGGTATGTACTTCCACAAAAATTTATTTCAGGTGATATTGTTTTTGTAAAAAAGGGATCAATGTTTCAAGATAAGAAAGCTGCTTATGTAAAAACTGAATATAATAGCCCAAAGCAATTCTCTCGTTAACTCTCCAGTTATAATATGACCGAAGGGCGGGCAAATTTTTTGAAACGTCTGATGCATCAATATTTTCAAGATCTCCGATCTTAATTTCCATTAAAGTAGTTGGCGCCATGTGGGCTAAAGGAGTAAGATCAATTATAGAAGACACCTGTTCAATTGACTTATTCCACCATGCTGAACATCTCTCTTCCTGTCGCTTGATCCCTTCATAACTGTTCTCGTAATTTAAAATACTATCTAATACGCCTGGATCACTGATAAGCCGTAAAGTGCCGGAAGATTGCATTTGCTTAAATGTAGATTGATTGGATACAAAGTAGTCGAGGTATCCCAACTTTAACATATAAAAAATAAACTCCTTTTGAAAAACATCATCGGGGATATTTTTATTCTTCAAAGAAATAAGGCTGTCGAGATAGTTGAATCTTTCCTCATTGACTTTGACAGAGCGAACTAAAAGATTGCTATCCTCCCGCAGGTTTCTTACTAAACTTTTTATATTGTTCCTTTCTATGTCTTTATTGATCTCGTGTTCCCTTAAGTTTTCCGCCATAAAACCACAAAACACAGCAAGGAATAACATTATAAACTCCCAGAGATAGTGTGTCCACTTTTTTCGTGGAGTATGTGAGTGTGCATGTACTTCCATAAAAATTATTTAAAGTCATATTCCTCTTTCAAGATCGAAAGCAATTCCATTGCTATTTTTTTTAATTGCCCCAAATAACGATTAGCCTGGTATTTATATATACCAGACTCAAACTTCAACCAGCCTGTATACTGGTTCATTAATCCCGGCTCTTTGTTGACGGGTAAGTTAGTGAGAAGAAAAGCAGAATCTCTTGGCTTTACAGTTCGTTCGTCAAACATTTTTTCCGATATATATATGTCAAAAAGTTTAAAGTGCAGGTCTTCCATTTTTGAAAATTCCACTTTTGACAAACTGTATTCTTTTTCCAGTTCATGGTTTTTTCTATCATACTCACTTATTTTATAAGCCAGCTTATTTCCCATGATCCTCAAGTTGCCTGAGCTCTTGAGCTGCTCGATCGTTGTGTTATTAGAAGAAAAATATTCAACATTTGTAACAAACGAGCTATAATAATAAAGCATTCCATTGGTCACGGTTTGTTTATGATCTTCTTTAATTAGTATACAAAAAGTATCCAGTTTACTTGATACGTTCATAAGATTTCGGGACAGATCATTTAACTGCGTCGTGTCTTTTTTTAATTCATCATACAGGTTAGTTGCATATATTTTTGCACGTTGATGTTCTACAAAGTGTTCACGTTGGTTTTCTACGAGGAACCCGGCGCTAACGGCAAGAAACAACATAAAGAACTCCCAGAAATAATGTGTCCATTTTTTTCTTGCAGTATGAGCATGTGCATGTACTTCCATAAAATTTTATTTCAGGTGGTATTCTTGTTGTATCTCTTCCATTAATTTTTCTGCTGCCTCTTTATTATGATGCAGCCAGAAGTTATATTTTTTTAACTGTATTTCAAATTGACTTACTTGTGTATAAAGTTTCTCCAATTCTTTTGGCTCATTATTTAGTAATTGCAAAGCGGGTTTATGTTCAAGGATATCCCGGTAATTGTAAGTGTTATTATATTCTTTCGACCTATTGTTATAAAAAGTTTCTATATAATTATCCAGGTATAGAAAACTAAAAAATTGATTTAATGATTTTTGTAATGCATCAACCTGTTCTTTAGAAGGCATCATGTCTTTTGCTGCAAAAACTTTCCGCTCATAATAATCCGCCATGGCAACAACTATTTTTTTGTTTTCTATTAACCGCAACGAACCTGAATTTTTTAATTCAGTGATCGCTGAGGTATTAAAAACTGCCTGGCCAATTTCTCCGAGATAGCGGATAACAAAATAATACAATGCGTTACCATTAGCTTGCCCTGCAATAGTTTTTTTTAGTTCGCTTCTCAGAGAATCTATCCCCAATGCGTACTCAACATTTGATTCCGAATTTTTACTACAGCGAACAGTATCATATTTTAAATTCTCAACGACCTCTTTCATTGATTCTTTTACCCTGTGGCTTTCTATCATATGCTCCCGCTGATTCTCTGCAAGGAACCCGCAGAACACAGCCAGGAAAAGCATTAAAAATTCCCAGAGATAGTGTGTCCATTTTTTTCGTGAGGTATGTGCGTGGTGGTGTACTTCCATAATTTTATTCCAGGTGATATGCCTTATTTATTGTAGCTAATAAATTCGTCGCTTGTTGTAATAGTTTCCGTGAATCCCGGCGCATTCCTTTGACGATAAGTTTTATCGTGTAAATAGCAAAATTCAGATCCCCGAGATCTTGTTTATTGAAAGTAAGAAGTGGAGGGTTGCCAGGAGGTCGGTGTGAGATATTATTTTCATCCAGCATTCTATCAAAAACGAGGGAATTAAAAACCCGTTTAGCGATCGTACGGTAGTCGTGGGCTATCAGCATTTCCTGTTGACCAAGTTCCTCGAGATTGCGTACGCTTACATCATAATGAGCAATGCTGTCTACTACGGCGCGGTTTCGGATCAATCGCAACCCTCCCGAATTTTTTAGTTGCAATAGCGTTCCATCATTTGCAGTAAACTTGATATCCGCCAATCGTGCAGTATGGATCGCATTAAAATAAATATCACTCCCGTAGTTTGCAAAATCGGGTAAGTTGATCAGTAGAAGTAATGAATCAAGACGTTGAATTTTCTCGTCTCTTTTTTGAATGACAGAATTCAATTGAAGAATGTCAGCCTTTATATCATCCACCAGTGAACTTATAAATTGCTTTTCCCTGTCTTTTTCAATTTTATGTTCTAAAGCGTATTCTGCGAGGAAGCCGCAAAACACGGCAAGGAACAACATCAGGAACTCCCAGAAATAATGGGTCCATTTTTTTCTTGGCGTATGTGCATGATGATGAACTTCCATAAAATTCTATTTAACGTGATACTCCTTTTTAATTAACACCAATAAATGCTCAGCTATTTTTCTAAGGCTTTCCTGCACCTGCATATTGCTCACCACAACAAAGCGGTAAGTTACCAGGCTATTCAGGTATTCACTTGCATCCTTTGAACTATATGCAATTGTTCTGGATGCGTCTATTCTCAGTGTATTATTATTAAAATAGCTCGTATCAGCATAGATATTAGAAAGCATGATGCCGTCTATCATCTTATAAGATAACCGGACAGCATGTCGCATCTCATCTGTCTCAAAAAGATCACGCAATGCCATTCTTTTTATTTGCTGGTCATAAAGCTGGATGGAATCAACAACGTTCCTTTTTCGAATAAGCCGGAGTCCACCGGAATTTTTTAACTGATCTAGCGTACCACTATTTTCAAAAAATGCTACATGTCCTTTCAAATTATTCAGTAACTGTATGCCACGCAGGGAAATGGTCGCTGAAGTATTTTTAGCCAAATAGTTATTTAATGAATCAATAGAACTGAGGCGGACAAGTCGAAAAGTTTTTATTTTTGACAATTGTGCAGTGTCTGCATCAATATCCTTTATAAGCGATTCAATAAATTGTTTCTCCCTGTTATGTTCAATTGTATGTTCAAGATAATATTCCGCAAGGAAACCGCAGAACACAGCAAGGAATAACATCAGGAACTCCCAGAAATAATGGGTCCATTTTTTTCTTGAAGTATGGGTATGTGCATGTACTTCCATTGCTAATATTTATTGAATTGTCTTTCTACAAATTCAAAAGTTGCTGTATACGCTTTTACCCAATTACTGTACAGTAAAAAACTATGCACTTCATCCGGCAACACTAATTGCTCTACATGTACTCCCTGTTTCCTCAGCATTTCCGCCATATTTACCGATTCACTAAATGGCACATTGCGGTCATCATCACCATGTATCATCAGCACCGGGTTCTTCCATCCCTTAATATAATAAACGGGTGATGACTCCAACGCCTTTTTTGCGATCGCAGGAAATTTTGCATGATCATACCATGGAGCAAATGTTGGTATTTCTGTATTCCAGTTATGCACTCCGTGAATATCTACTCCACAGGCAAAAAGACTGGAAGCCTGTGCCAATCCATGTGCCGTAAGATAGCCACCATAAGAGCCGCCCCATAATGCGATCTTACTTCCATTTACATCATCCCTGCTTTTTAAATATTGACCGGCACCGATCAGATCTTTTACTTCGCTGGCGCCTGATGCGCCATAGTTCAATGCTTCCCTGAATTCAAAACCATAGCCAATGCCGCTTCGATAATTTAATGACAACACAACATAACCCTTGCTTGCAAAATATTGATTAAGGGCATAGGCATTTGAATAATATTGACTATAATGAAAACCCAAAAGCATTTGTCTTCTTGACCCACCGTGTATAAAAATTATGGCAGGATGTTTATCGCCAGGCTTATGATTCGGCGGTAAAAAAAGATCACCATATGCATTCATCCCATCAGTTGCTTTTATTGTTACAAATTGCGGGGTGATCAGCGTGGACGGGAAATCTTTCGGAAAAATATCTTTTGCAATATCGTTTACTGAATTATTTTTTACAATTGCAGGCCAGCCGGGTTTTGTTGCTGAAGAATGAAGTATAGCAATGCCATCATTAATAATGACCGGGCTCCATTCTATTTCATTTCCTTTTGTTAGTTGTTCTGTTTTGGAATCAGCAACTGATAATTTCCAAATGTGCCGCCGATTGATATCAGAAATATTTGTTGTGTAATAAACTGTTTTGCGATCGTCAGAAAGAGTTACATTTTCTATTTCACCATCTCCAGGAGTAAGTAATTTGGATACACCTGTATTAATATTTAATGAATATAAATGCTGCCAGCCATCTTTTTCCCCGGGAAAAATAAGTTGATCGCCTGCACACCACCAAAGCAGGTTTTCTTCAACAGGAATATCATTTAGAAAAATACTTCCCTTTCCGGCAGATGCTTTCCACAACTCTTTTGTTTTGCCTGATTGAATATCGAATGACCGAATGCTCCATGGATTGCCTTCCCTTACAGGAACAAAAGGTATTACACCATTCATGTTGGGAATACGTATATAAGCCAGTTGCTTGTTATCAGGTGACCATACCGGGTAAGTATCATTATCCATACTGGTTTCGGCAAAGCTTACGGTTTTTGTATTCAAATGATATATGCCAATGAAAGAGTGATCACCACGGTCGCTGGTGAAAGCGATCATTGTTCCATCAGGCGACCAGCGAATTTGCGACTGACCTCCTCTCGATTGAAAAAGTTTTTCAGGTTTACTTGTAGTATCAATTAATGATAATGTCCATATTTGTCCTGACGAAGTATATGCAAGCTTTCTACCATCCGGAGAGATCTTAAAATTAGAACCTGCAATGATTTTTCTTAACTGACCTCCATCTTTATTAATAACCCAGATATCTCTTGCGGTAGATGTTTGTAAAAAAGCAGGATTAGCCGGCTCACCTCTATTGTTATTCGCATTGCCTCTTACAAAAATTATTTGATTGCCCTCGGGTGTAAACTCAGGACTGGTTATTTCCATTCCATCATCTCCTATGTAGTTAGTTATTTTTTTTGCAGCGAATCCGGGTGCTTCCGCCACATAAATATTGCGGGACCCCTTATCATTAAAAACCCATGCAATTGTCTTTCCATTGATTGAAGCGGTCAGTTCTGTTGGAAAAGGAGCGGATAAATAATTTTCGATTGTTTGACCGTAACTAATATTTACAGAAATAATAAAAAGGAAAAAGATCTTTCTCATATTGAATTTGGTTTACTCAAAAACGAAAAACTTTTTTTAGACTTTGAACATTAGGTACTGCCCGGTTAACGATGAGCCCTCTCAATCTTTTTTAAAATAACTGTAAAGGAATGCTGCTGCAAATCCTACAATTATATAAATGACCATCCGAATCATCCGGCCTTTATTTTCGGGACTCATATAAAAATGATTTACTTGTAATATAGTGAAAGAAATAATTTTTTATCGATTAAAACCCGGACCCTTTAAAGTTGTACCGCTTTTTACCCCGGTATGTTTTCCATTTTCAATTACTAATTGTCCATTTACTAAAACAAAATGAAACCCTGCAGAATACTGGTGTGGCTGCTCAAAGGTTGCTTTGTCTGTCACTTCATTAGGATCAAAGATCACAATATCCGCAGCCATCCCTTCTTTTATTAATCCCCGGTCTTTCAATTGGAATTTTTGTGCTGCTAAAGATGTCATTCTTCTTATCATTTCTTCCAGAGAAACTAATTTTTCATCTCTTACATATTTTGCCAGCACTCTTGCATTAGTGCCATAAGCTCTTGGATGCGGCATTCCTTTTCCGTAAACTACTACTCCGCCGTCGGCGCCGATCATATTAAAAGGATATTTCATAAAATAACGAACATCATCTTCATTCATGCTATGATAAACCATTTGTGCGCCCCCTGCCACCATCATATCTAAAATTGTTTCCGCTTCATTTTTCATCTTTGCTTTTCGTCCCTTTAATTTATTTATCTCAGAAATATTTTTTCCATTCAAACTTGTGTCTGCGGAATGCATAGCCACATACGCATAACTATAATTCTTGTATTTATATTTATCCTGCATTTCCAGCATTTCTTTGATGATCTGTTTATGCGTTTGCTCATCACCGATCCTTTTCTTCAATGAATCCTGTCCTCCTGCTAATGCCCAATCTGGTAAACGAATACCAAGATTGGTGCTGCTCGCCGAGTAAGGATATTGATCAATGGTTACATCGTATCCTTCTTTTCTTGCTGCCTCAATCAATGGTAGTGTTTCTTTACTTCTTCCCCAATTTGCAGGACCGCTTACTTTGAAGTGAGAAATTTCAACAGGCATATTTGCAGCCTTACCAATGTTTATTGCTTCATTAATTGCATCCTTCACACCATTCTCTTCATTACGAATATGCGATGCATATACTCCGTTATAACTTGCTGCAGTTTTTGCAAGACCGATCACCTCTTCTGTATTGCTATACATTCCGGGTAAATAAATAAGCCCTGTTGATAAACCAACGGCTCCATCTTTCATTGCCTGTGCTACCAATTCTTCCATTTTCTTTTGTTCGCCTGCTGTTGCCAATCGATTGTCCAGGCCCATTGCCTGTCTTCTTACTGTGTTATGTCCAACCAGTGAAGCAACATTGATAGAAGTTTTCATGCTATCAATGCGCCAGAAAAAATTCTTCAGATCGTCAGCTGAGCCGCCACAATTACCCGTGATCACAGTAGTAACGCCATCATATATATAATTATCGGCGGTTGGGTTTTCAAAAATGCCGTTTTCAATATGTGCATGCACATCAATAAAACCGGGAGCAACGACCAAACCTTTTGCATTAATGACTGTTGTTGCCGTTACATTGATGTTATTCATTTTGCCAACGTATACTATCCTTCCATCTTTTATTGCAACATCACCATAATACCAGCTATTGCCTGTGCCATCAATTATTTTTCCATTGGCGATAACAACATCGTATTGCTGGGCGGTAGCAATATTTGCGATTAAAAGACAGATCAAAAGACTTCTCATAAAAAAAATGCTATTTATTGTGATTTTTTATTTGTACTCGTGTTCAAGAAAAACTAATAAATTTTCTCCCGTCTTCTTCATATCAAAAAGCATACTGAGATAATTTGCCAACATGCCCCGGGCGGTGATGATCATCTGGGAATACTTTTTTAAAACATTTCTATCCTTTGTGATAAGTTTCATTTTTTCCTGCCGTATGTCCTGGTAAAAGCTGCTATCAGCATTCATTTTTGTCAACGAAGCTGAACGATCAAAAATTTCTTCAGTGGAAAAAAGAAGTCTTTTACTCATTTCATCGTAAACGTTTTCCTGTCCTTTAATAACATCCATGAACTGGCCGTAATAATTTATAATACTATCAGATGTTTCCTGCTTTCTTACTAACCTCAAATTGCCTGAATTCAACAACTGTTTTATAGTACGTTCGTTAAATACCATGAAAGAAACATTTGTAGCGTAGCGACTGTTTAAATAATAAAGTTCTTTTTCTTCTTCATTGCTAAGCATATCCTTATTTAACAGCTGGGCTAATGTGTCCATTCCATGGAACTTTGTAATACTAAATGAAATAACATATCTTATAGTTGCAGTATCTTCCTTCAGATCAGTTATCAATGAATTCATATATGTTTTTTCCCGCTGATGCTCTACCATGTGCTCTCTTTGATTCTCTGCTAAAAACCCACAGAACACTGCAAGGAATAACATTAAAAACTCCCAGAAATAAGATCTCCAGTTTTTTTTTCCATGAGAATGTGAGTGGGCATGTACTTCCATATTTAGGTGGTAGTTTGCTTGTTTAACTATTCAACTTTTTTCAATTCTCCCCTTTGACCCATATTTAAAAACCAAACTTTGGTCACTTTGCCATTGCTATCGGTTTCAAATTCTATTTGCCTGTCGGTACCATCTCCATAAAAAAACTTTGTGGCAGATTCAGGCTTTAATTCAATATCTGGTGTGTTGTTACGATGCCTGAAAAGCTTTCCATCTTTTGTTATGAACTGCATAGTAACACCTCCAAAATATTTCCCCGCATAATTAACAAGTATTGTTGTGTCGATCTTTACTTCTTTATGCTCATAAGGCATTACAATATCTTCATCATCCAGGATGGATTCAACAGCTGCCCGGAAAAATGGAAGATTTGATTCAGCATTGGAAAGTATAATAACCGTTCTTTCGATCTCGGGCCATCTTAATATCATTGTACGATAACCGGGCCAGCCGCCTGTATGAGAGATCACCTTTCCCTTATCTGACTTTGGTTGCACACTCACTCCAAAACCATAAAAAGATGTTGAATCAGCTGGAGAAGTCCGAACTAAGGGAGAAAGCATTTCATCAAGTGTCGTTTTGCTTACCAGTTTATTTGAATACAAAGCCCTGTCCCATTTAAAAAGGTCGCCGATCGTTGAATTCACGGTACCATCGCCTACAATGCCATCAAGATAATAAACCATATCTAACGCAGGTAATTCATCTGGTAAAATGTATTTCTTTAAACTATCTGAATACACAAATCCCAATGCGTAATTATCAGGGATCTTGTTTGTAGTGCGGCGACTGTTATATATAAATGTATGGTTCATGCCCAGGGGCTGAAAAATATTTATCGCCATAAAATCATTGTAACTCATTCCCGAGACTTTTTCAATGATGGAAGCAAGCAATGCATAACCCGTATTACTGTATTGCCATTTTGTTCCGGGTTTAAAAAATAAGGTATCATGCCGCTGAGCCAGCATGTCAATAATATCTTTATTATAAGCTATCTTTTTCCTATCCCAGTTCTTTTCAAACTGGTCTTCATAAGATGGAATTCCCGAGGTATGTGTCAATAAATTTCTTATGGTAATATTATCATACGGTAATTGCGGAAAGTATTTTTTTATATTATTCTCATAGCTCAGCAATTTCCGGTCCTTCAGTATCATAATTCCCATTGCTGTGAATTGTTTTGAAACGGAGGCCAGTTCAAATACAGAACTATCATTCAGCATTCGTTTACTATTGTAATCGGCATATCCTAATGCCTGCTGGTAAATAGGTTTACCTTTTTCTGCCACAAGAATAGTTCCATTGAATTGGAAATATTTATTCTGGCCAGTCATATACTGTTGCAGTAATTGTGCATGATCTTTTTGCGCAGTAACGATAAGAGGTGCAAAAAGTATAAAGAGAAGTTTTCTCATGATCATCTTTGTTTTATGTAGTGAGATCCTGTAATCTTGGTTTGCTAACTTACGTATTATTCATGTTACCTATCAATACCTATCATCAGCGCCGAAATGCAAAGTATAGTAATAATTATCAGTAACTGAGTATAAACTTTAATGTGTGTCTTTTTCTAATGCCTCGATCGTTCTCTTCGCTACAGCCAACCGTATCTGTTTGTTCTTCTCCACTAATTTATGGGTAGCCCATTTTTCTAATTTGTGATGCAATGGAACTAATAAAGCAGCAATACAAACCAGTGTCAGTAACATCAAAGCAGGAGAATGATGAGTTATGCTTTCTAAAAAAGGATGGAGTAGTAAGTTTAAAAACTCAAATACTAATAATAAAGCCAGAACGCCGAGAAACTGAATGAGTTTTGTATTAGTAATATGGCGGCGGCTGAGCATTAAAAACAAAATGATAAAACTTATAATACCCAGGGCCAATAAGGCGTATTGAATATTTTGTTTCCGCCTCTGTTCCTCTTCTGTTTTTTTTGCTTCTTCTTCTATCGATCTTATCTGCTCATTAAAAGCAAGCGACTGAATTTTGTTGATATTGCTCTGGCTGAAGATCTGCGCATTAATGCTTGCTTCCATTCTTGAGTAATAATAGGCGCTGTCTTTATTACGCAACGAGTCAAAAATTTGCCGCATAAAACCTGATGCAGCCAGTTTCACATTGTTGTTGCTATTTGATTCTCCAAGAGTGAACAACTGTTTTGCCTGCACCATGGCTTCCGGTATGTTCCCTTTACTTAACAAGGCGGGAATATAATAATTGCTGAACTTCAATTTTATAGGAATCATCTTAACAGAATCAGAAATTGCAATTACCTTTTTTATATAAACATCTGCAAGTTCATTTTCATCTGACAGTGTATAGGCGTCTGCAATTGATGCCAGTGCATTAAACCGTTGAGCAATGCTGTTTACTCTGCGGCTGGTCTCATAGAAGGCCTGGGCAAAATATAATGCAGAATCTGGCTGCTTTGCCCATAAATACCAGGTTGCCATGCCACGTTGGTATTGCAACAGCATAAAATCATACAAGGGGTGTGATTTATCTGGTAAGTCATCGCCTCCCTTGCGTACATATTGAACCGCCGCTTTATTATTTTGAAGGGCATAATATGCTAAGGAAATATCAAAGTCCAATGAACTAATTCTTCGTTTGTTATTTGCTTTTTCTGCCAATGGAAGAGCCTTAAAATAATATTCTAACGCAGTAGCGTTATCGCCTTTTGTAAAAGAGAAGTAAGAACCGATCCAGTTATAACTGGCGGCAAGTAGTGAATCATTCTTCAATTGCTGTGCTATCTGAAGCAACCGGACACATTCAGCAGAATCTATATTGCCGCCACGGATGAAGCTTTGATTTTCTAAAATTTTTGTAAGCAGATTAAATCCCTCAAGAGGGTTGGTGGTATTAGCTAAAACAGTTTTTAAACTATCTGCATATTTATTTTGTGTAAAAGCAACTTGTATACTTGAAACAAAACAAAGGAGAGTTATTATTTTTTTCATTATTCAATTACTTAACCTGCAATATTTATTATTGTATTCGGTTATATTTTTTCAAAATATCAATTACCATTTTATGTGGTAGAGCATAAGATTTATTTCCATTGATGCCCACCATGGTTTCTGCTGCTACCATTGCATTGATAATGGCTTCTTCTGTTGCCTGTATGGTTGCCTCAAACAAAGGGTTGATCTCGTCATTGGGTAATGACTCAACTTTTGTAAAACTTGCCCGTTGAAAAGCAGTTGGATTAGCAGTAGAGAAAGCAATAAAAATATCACCCGAACCATTTGTTCCCTGTCCGCCAACCAACCCGATGCCTAATGAAACCCTTTGCACAACTCTTTTTAATTGATGTGGCAATAAAGGGGCATCGGTGGCAACTACTACAATGATAGATCCATCACCAGCCTGGTAAGATGGAGGTGCCTTGAATTCATTGTTTAATGTATCTATTAATTCTTTTCCAACTGGCACACCGGCAATAGTGAGATTTCTTTTTCTGCCAAAGTTGGATTGAACAAACACACCCAGTGTATATGTCGAATCTCTTATTTTTATAACTCTTGAAGAAGAACCTGACCCTCCTTTGAATCCCAAACACATCATACCCGTACCGCCACCAACATTTCCTTCTTTAATGAAACCACTCTTTGCGCTGTCCAATGCTTCATATGCATTTGTTTCTTTTACATGAAAACCATAAATATCATTTAAAAAACCATCATAGGTTTCTGCAACAACAGGATAGGTGTACCAGAAATCTTCTTTATACCAACCTTTTTTTACATACCATTTTAATACAGCATCTCTTACTGTGCCTACACTGTTGGTATTTGTGATCATGACCGGGCCTTCCAAAAATCCGGATTCAGTCAACCATGTTGTTCCGGTCATTTCACCATTACCGTTTAGTGTGTACCAGTTTGCATAAACAGGATTATTGTTTTTCCCTCTTGGTAAAATAGCAGTAACGCCGGTACGTACAGGGCCTTTGCCTCTTATATTTTTTCCTTCACCGGAAATGATGGTGCTGTAACCAACTTCAACACCTTTCACATCAGTGATTGCATTGAATTTCCCCGGCGTTCCGTCAAATGGAATTCCGATATCTCTTGCACGGGGTTTTTGTGAGTAGGCGTAAAGTTGAATTAACAGGATTGAAATAAGAACAGCAAACTTCTTCATATTTATTTATTTAAAAGATCGCAAAAGAAATTTTTACAAATAACTCAACAACTTTTTTTCTTTATGATTCGTTTTATAGTTATCATACCATTTACACAAAGGATATAACCCAATGACAACTGATAACCAGATAACGTAAACTATCGTCAACGAAAACCCTTCGCCCCCTTTTACAAATTTTGTGATTATCTGGTCGTTCATCGTTTCTGCGAATGTGTGACCCCTGTAGAAATAAAAGATCATAGTAATAAAATGAAGTACGAAAAGATGAACTACGAAATAAAAAAAAGGAACCCGTCCATATACAGAAACAAACTTTGTAAAAGTATTCTGAATATTATCCCACCACGCCATTAATAATAATGAAGGACCAATGGTCATGCACATAAAGAATAGGGACGGCGGATACTTACTTGAATTGATAAAAGAAAGAAAAGTTCTGAAGCCTGTAGGTTGTTTTGACCATTGAGATGGATCTCCATATACATTTATAAAACGAAGAACAATGAATAATACGATGATAGAAAGACCCGTGATGACCAAAAATTTTTTGCGATACGATCTATTCTCATTTCGTAAGACTTTACCGAGGCAATAACCCAACATCATGAGGCCTGACCAGGAAAGAAATGGATACAATATCAATAGCTGAAATTTACCCCCTAAAGGGAGAAAATTTAAGCGATGCATAAGACTATAACCAACACTGAACTGGCCGTTTTGTTTTCTTTCATAAAAATCCAGTGAGTTATGTCCTAACACGATCACTAAGCCGAAGACGAATATTACTTCGAACGGTAACCAGATCACCAATCCTAATATCACCATACTGATACCGATGGACCATATAGTTTCCAATGCGAAAGTGTGTATATCGAATGTAAGCACAAAGTTGACGATGGTAAGTTCCATCAATATCAACCAAAGACCTCTTGTGATCAAAAAAATACTTAATTCCTTTTTTGATTTTCGGGCAGATTGTAAATATGCTGACACTCCAGATAAAAAAACAAACAGCGGGGCACAGAAATGCGTTATCCATCGTGTGAAAAAAAGCACTCCGGTGGTCGAGTTCATATTCAGCGGATTATTTAATTGTGCGTCATAGTGAAAAAAATCTCTTGTGTGATCCAGCGCCATAATGATCATGATGATGCCACGGAGAAGATCGACGGAGGTAATTCTTTTTTGATTTAAGAGTTGCTGCATGATGTAATTACTATTTATTCAAAATGGTATTCTTTTTTAATCAGAGTAATTAAGTTTTGTGCTGAACTGTTTCTCGCCAATCCAAGGTTTGCTGTAAAAAGGAATGTGGCATAAAGATATTGGACCCTTGTAAGCAGCTCGTTTATCGCAGACGGGTCGTTTGTTAATAGTTGTACAGAAGGACCCTCGGGCACCTTTTTGTCTTTACTTATTTGTAAAAAAATTGCTGCATCAAAAAGCTTATGCACAGTAAGAAAATATTGATTCATTCTGTCGGTGATCCTTTCATTCTGATTTTCGATCTGCCTCAATGAATTATAATAATAAGAAACGCTGTCCGCTATTTCCTGGTTATGTATTAGCCTTAAGTGACCTGAAGATCTCATCTGAGTATAAGTTCTTTCACTCGGAAACAACAGATCACTTCGCATAGTAAAAGATCTTGCCAGGTAATAGATCCGGTTTGCCCTTTTGTTTCTATCCGGGCTTTTAAGCAAGTTCATCAGCGAATCAATAGCATCCAGGGCAGGGAATGTTTGTGCAATATAATTTTTGTATGTGGCCGTGTCGGATCTCAAATCTGCAAGCATATTTTTCATATACACTTCTTCCCTGTCCCTCTCAATCTTGTGTTCCAACTGATACTCTGCTAAAAATCCGCAAAACACAGCCAGGAACAACATTAAAAACTCCCAGAAATAATGCGTCCATTTTTTTCTTGGGGTATGAGTATGTGCATGTACTTCCATAAATTTTATTTCAGGTGATATTCTTTTTCTAATTCGTGAATAGCTGATTTAATCGCAAATTCCAGAGTCATATTTAAATATGTTATATAGTTCCGATTTCTTTCCAGCAAAAAATTTATTGATCTGTATACCTCTAATTGAATGACAGGATCTTTACTGATTAAAGGATCGGTAATAATATAGGTCTTCTCTTCTATCTCATCTCTTAAATATTTTGGATTAATGAACTTCTCTCTTAGCGGGATAATGTTTTCGAGAACATATTTATTTTCAATTTCAAGCTGTTTGTCAAGTAATATTCGATAAGACTCATACTCAACTAATGCAGCAGCAGTTTTATTAGTAAAATAACGTAAAGAGCCAGAGTTTTTTATTTGTTCATAAGTGCCGATTCTTAAAATTGGATATGCCCTTCTGGATAATTCGTCTACGCCAATAAAAAATATAATGCTGTCCTGTTGATCGGCAGGCTTTTTTTCAAGCTCATCCATCAAGCTGCTTAATTTCTGCTTTCTTGAAGTTCTACTTTGGATTATGCTGTATATATTAGCAGAATCTTCTTTCAAATCCATTAATAACGAAACAGCATATTCTTTCGCTCTTTTCTTTTCTATATAGTGTTCCCTCTGATTTTCTACAAGAAAGCCAAGTGTTATTGCAAGAAACAACATGAGAAACTCCCAGAAATAATGTGTCCATTTTTTTCTTGGCGTATGTGAGTGTGCATGTACTTCCATATAATTTATTTCAAATGATATTCTTCTTTCAATAAACTTATCAGTTCCTCTGCATCTTTAATTGACGCAGGGTAAACACGTTTCATTACAAGGTTAAGGACCCTCCTCCTGTTTTCAAAACTGTTGGCAAATTCATTTAGCAGGTTTGCATCATTGGTTTGAACAGGGAACAGCCTCTTCATTAAAGTATCGGGCAATCGTAACCAGTCATCGGTTGAATAAGTGGAGAACCTTGCGTACTCATAATTATTCAATACGCGGCTCCTTATTTCCATTGATCTGTCTCTTACACCTCTGTCATTAGTATTCAGCAGTTTTACATAATTGATCTGGGAATAATAATAACTGATCTTGTTGACCAGTTCGGGATTTGTAAAATAGCGCAGGTTTCCTGATTGAGTAATTTGGATGATCGTTGCGTCATTCCAGGAAACAGAAGGAGCACTGGCAACCACATTGGTGTAATAATAAAAAGCCCCGGGAGCCATGTAATTTTTTATACCCCGATGAATAATTGACCTGGCGCTATCAAAACAGGCCAGTATAATTTTATTTTCACGCATAACATCACGTATCTCAACAGTATCTTTTTCCAGGTCTCTGAGCAATGCCTTTGCATATTGAGTTGCTCGTTGACGCTCTACAATATGTTCCCGTTGATTCTCCACAAAAAATCCAAGCGTTACGGCAAGAAATAACATTAGAAACTCCCAGAAATATTGTTTCCAGTTTTTCTTTCCATGAGAATGTGAATGTGCATGTACCTCCATAAATATTATTTGATATGATACTCATTCTTTAGAAAAAGAATAATTCCAATTGCTCTTTCTTTTAACCGTTGTAAGCGAACAGCATTTAAGGCATCACTGCCCTTTAACTGGTGGATAGCATAAATAAAATCAAGAATAAACTCCTTATTTGTTGTTCGCAGTGCGGGATTTCCTGAAGGAGCATGAATAACATCGCCATAAACCATTGTTTCCAGCACATTCGCATCTAATAGTTTTCCCATCATTGGCCGGATCTCAGTGATCTCATTTTCCTGTCTGGCTTGCGTAAGCAATACCCGGTCAATCGCCTGGTCGTATGCCATGATGCTGTCTGAAACCTGTTGATTTTTTATTAATCGCAGTCCGCCGGAATTTTTTAATTGCTTAATTGTTCCGTCAGCAGGAATGAAATTCATGCCACGGGTTAACTGGCGGGCAAGAAGATAAATTCTTTGCCCATACTGGTTTGGGTTGGGTGAGTTAAGATACCAGATCAATGAATCATGATCTTTTCTTTTCTCGATCTTGGAATTTACATACTGATTAATAAAAACAGTATCCGCCTTAAGATCTTCAATAAATGAGTTGATATATTTTTTCTCCCGCTGGTTTTCTATAATATGTTCGAGTTGATATTCTGCAAGGAATCCACAGAACACCGCGAGGAATAACATTAAAAACTCCCAGAGGTAATGGGTCCATTTTTTTCTTGCAGTATGTGAGTGTGCATGTACTTCCATAAAAAATTATTCCAGGTGATATTCTTTTTTTAAAAATAAGATCAAACCCGAGGCTATTTTCCTTGTTGATATGATCGATTGAATATAAAAAACGTCTGTAGCTTTTGTACTTATATAAGTATTATAAACAGCCTGCATGGCGGCCTTGTCATTTGTGAATAATTTTTTATCGTAATCCGATTCATCATTAGCGGCAGTATCTGCAAATACATCATTAATAAAACGGTTGAAATTTGTAAAATCAAAAATGGTTTCAACAGAATGGATCAATCTTTTATTAGCTTCAATTACATATTCAACCTGGTTTTTATAAGCACCGTTGATGCGGGAGTCATAGAATACTATACTGTCAATGATAGATTGCTTATGTATTAACCGTAGATTTCCCGAGCCTTTCAGCTGTTCAAGCGTAGAATTTGACGGCGAATAAAATTGTTCAAGATTGGTTTTAATATAAAACCTGAATGGTAGGCTGTTATTATACAATAAGGGATTTTTGAAAAAAGAAAGAACCGAATCGTAATATGGAATTTTCTGTTCAAGTCTTGTGATCGTTTTTCCAAACCGAAGTGTATCGTTCTCCAGGTCTTTCAATAATGATCCTATATATTGCTTTTCCCTTTTCTTTTCTATCATGTGTTCCAGGTGATATTCTGCCAGGAATCCGCAGAACACGGCAAGGAATAACATAAAGAATTCCCAGAAATAATGGTTCCATTTTTTTCTTTCTGTATGAGAATGGTGGTGTACTTCCATGTTTGGTTCAGTATAACTTTTGGTTGCTTGTAAAGTCGATTGTTGGATTGGCTGGCTGCATTAAAGTTAGCACTTGCAAACTATCAGGATGGATTTTTTAATTCCTATGCTGGCTTGCAAATCAAACAGACATTCTCCTTATTTTCGTATTCTTTTTATGCGACAACTGGCAGCTATAATGTTTGTAGATATGGCAGGGTATACAGCCCTGATGCAGGAGAATGAACAATTGGCAAAAGCCAAACAAAAGCATCTTAAAGATGTATTGGAGAGAACCGTAAAGAATTATAACGGAAAAATTCTGCAGTATTATGGAGATGGTTCACTCAGCATATTTTCCAGTGCCATTGATGGTGTGAACAGTGCCATTGAAATTCAAAAGCAATTACAACAGGAGCCAAAAGTTGATCTGCGAATTGGTTTACACACAGGTGATATATCCATTGAAGACGAAACAATATATGGTGATGGTGTAAATCTTGCATCAAGAATTGAATCACTTGCCGTGCCCGGCAGTATTTTTATTTCAGAGAAAGTGGCTGATGAAGTAAAAAATCAAAATGACATTTCGCTCCGGGAGCTCGGCTATTTTGAATTGAAAAATGTAAAAACTCCTGTTCGCATTTATGCTGTTTCAAATAGTGGCCTGGTTGTCCCCTCCCGTGATGAATTAAAAGGAAAAACAAAACCACCTGCAAATCGCCTGGCGGTTTTACCATTTGTAAATCTTAGCGGCGATCCGGAAAATGAATATTTCAGCGATGGCATCACAGAAGAGTTATTGAATTCACTGACAAAAGTGGAAGGATTGCAAGTCACTTCCCGTACTTCTGCATTTGCATTTAAAGGCAAGCTGGATGATGTTCGTGAAATAGCTGTAAAATTAAACGTAGATAAAATTCTGGAAGGCAGTGTTCGCAAAGCTTCCAACAGGGTTCGAATAACGGCACAATTAATAAACGCAGCCGATGGATATAATGTGTGGAGTGAAAACTATGACCGTGATCTCACCGATATTTTCCAGGTGCAGGATGAGATCAGTAATATAATTGCTAATCGCCTTCGTGAAAATTTATCGCTTGCTTCACAAAAAGAACATCTTGTAAAGCCTTCCACTAAAAACATAAATGCGTATACACTTTACTTAAAAGGATTGCATTACTGGAATAAACTCACACCTGCTGATACCTATAAAGCAATTGAATGTTTTGAGCAGGCAATTGACTTGCAACCGGACTATGCGCAAGCTTATGCAATGGCTGCTGTTGCTTATTCTAATTTGGGAGCTACGGGGCAATTAAAACCTGAAAAAGCTTTTGGTCTTGCCAACCAGTATAGCGATAAAGCATTGCAAATGGATAATACCATTGCAGAAAGTCATATTGCCAAAGCAAGGATCTATTTGTTTTATGAAAAGGAATGGGAAGCAGCTTACGGGGTATTACAAAAAGCATTGCAATTAAATCCGGCAGCCATCGACTCTTACCGCTTGTTGGGTTATTATTATATCGTTGTCGGGAAAAAAGATGAAGCAGTCATGATCCTTGAAAAAGCTTTGACGATCGATCCGATCTCAACCGTTATTAATAATTATCTCGGCGAAGCTTATATAATGGCAAATCGTTATGATGACGCCTATCTTGTTGCAGAAAAACAATTGGAGATCAATCCAACTATGCGTGTTGCTATCGAAAGCAAAGGCTGGTGCGTTGGAATGAAAGGTGATTGGAAAAAAGCTCTTGAATTATTCCAGGAGGTCCATCGACTGGCAAATCATCCTCTGAAAGGATTGGCACCGATAGGATATGCATATGCTAAACTTGGACAGAGAGAAAAAGCAATGGAAATTATTAGCAAGCTTGAACAACGGCAAAAAGATGAGCCAGATACAGCAATGGACGGAGATCTGTTTATGGTTTGGTGGGCTCTTGAGGATAGAGAAAAAGTTTTTTATTATGTAAGAAATTGTATTAATAAAAACCTTAACTCGATCTATTATTACCTGGAGCATCCGGCCATGATAGGTATAAAAGAAGATCCGAGAATTTTGGAGTTACTTCAAACAACTACTTCATTAAAACCAGCACAGAGTTAAAAACAGTTTTATTCCAGGTGATAGTTTTTTTGGATCACTTGTATTAATTCATTCATTAATCTCTGTAACTGCTCATAGCCCCAGGTCATATTGGAATCATAATCTCTCTTAAGTGCTATCAACGAATTTCTGAATTCAAACATCTGCGAAGTTTGAATTTCAGCAGGCAATGGTATATTGCTTTTTTTTATCATACTGTCAATCCAGGGATTCGCTGAATATGGTGCCGGAGTGTTTTCATATAACTTATAAATTTCTGTGATTATATTTTCTGATAAAACCCTGCTTCGCAGTGGCGTCGCATTTTCATAAAATTTAGAATGAAATAAGAAAATGTTTTTAACGGCATCGTTATTGAACTGATCATAAGCAATTATTTTACCAGCAACTTCTTTATTGCGTAACATGCGGAAGCCCCCTGAATTCTTGAGTTGGGTAATAGTTCTGTCATTATATGTAAAGCTCCAAACATTAAGTGCTTCATTGATATGCCGGTAAACTTTTAGAAGATCGGCGCCGGCAATAGGAAATGAAATGGCATCAGCAACTGAGTCAATGCTTTTGCTTACTTTATTCCAGTTTTTTACTGTTCCATTAAGTAGTGGGGCATCTGCTTTAAGATCTTCCAGCATGGTGATCATATATTGTTTTTCACGTTGATGCTCTATCATATGCTCCCGTTGGTTCTCCGCTAAAAATCCGCAGAACACCGCAAGGAATAACATCAGGAATTCCCAGAAATAGTGAGTCCATTTTTTTCTTGCGGTATGTGTGTGGGCATGTACTTCCATAAAGTATTTTTATTCAAGATGATATTCCCTGTTTAACAATATTATCAGACTTTTGGCTGAAGCATTCATTTCTCCTTCTGCTTTTGCCATTGCAAGCCTTGTATTTTTTAAATAAGAAACAAGCCCTGCCAGCCGAAGTAACACTGCCTGATCATAAGTTAATAAAGAAGGATTACCTTCTGGTTTTGCAATTGTATTATCCTTTCGTACAATACCATCAAACAGCAATGGATGAAAAACAGTAATGGCTGTGTTCCGGTATTCGTTCACTTCATCTAATTCGATCGATTGAAGCATATCAATAAAACCAAGCTGGTTATAGTATTCAATTATTGCTTTGGAAACTTTTTCATTACGAATAAGCCGGAAGCCTCCTGAATTTTTCATTTGCTGAATAGTGCGATCATGAATAACAAGTCGTTCGCCTCTTGAAGCCCTGCGACCAAGCTGATACATTTCAGAACCATACTTTTTTACATCAGGGTCACATATAAAATTCTTTAGCGAATCCATTCTCAGCACATTTTCCTTAAGACCTTCTGAGGATTCAGACAGGACAATGGTGTCTTCTGCAAGATCTTCTTTTAATGTGCGGATAAATTGCAACTCCCTTTCTTTTTCGATCTTATGCTCTCTGAAATTCTCTGCAAGAAAACCACAGAACACGGCAAGGAATAACATTAAGAACTCCCAGAAATAATGTGTCCATTTTTTTCGTGGTGTATGTGAATGAGTATGTACTTCCATAAATTATTTTTTTCTGAAATAGTATTCTGATAAAGCCCTGACAATAGCTCCCGGGTTGGCCTCATCTGTATTGGTCATAATGATGATGGACAAACCGTCATTTACAAAACGTGTATAATAGGAACGAAAACCAATATTGGAGCCACCATGCTGAACTACTTTTCGTCCATTGAGTTCATTTATTGACCATCCAAAACCATAATACTCTTTAGAAGTGGCGTCATCCGAAGTTTTAATAAAAGGCTGCCATAACAATTCCCAGTTTTCTTTTTTCAGAATGATATTTTTTTCTCTCAGCACTTTATCCCATAAGATCATGTCGGTACTAGTGGAAAGAAATCCGCCGCTTGGCCTCACCGCATACATGGCATCAGCATTTACCAGCACATCTTTCTTGTGCATATAACCACTTGCACGATTGAGAATGATGGGATAAAAATCGGTCATCCCACTATTCATCATCCCGGCGGGTATAAAAAGTTTTTCACGTATATAATCCTGCCAGGGCATGCCGCTCGCCTGTGTGATAATTTCTGCGATCATAAAAAAAGCAAGATTACAATACTGGTATTTTTCGCCAGTCTTAAAATCGAGTGGTAAGGAATAAGCCGACTTGATAATAACAAGGTCTGGCTGAATAACTGAATTATTATACGCTGGCCCTTCTCTTTTTAATCCCGATGTGTGAGACATGAGGTGTTTTAGCTGGATCGGTCTCCATGTTTCAGGAGCATCCGGAAAAAATTTATGGACATGATCTTCAATGCTGAGTTTACCTTCCTCCATTAATTTAAGAATAGCTGTGGTAAAAAATTGTTTACTCACAGAACCAAGCCGGATAACGGTTTTTTCTGTTACGGCCACGTTGAGTTCTACATTGGCTAAACCATAACCCTTATTTACCTCGGCTTTCCCGTTTTTGATAACAGCGAGTGCAAGACCAGCAATTTTTTGATCTTTCATCATTTTCTGTACAATGATGTCAGTGCTGTCTGCCTGACCGTAAGCAAGTACATGGAACAAAAGAAACAGAACGATCATTTTACTTTTCATAAAAATGCGTTTAAAATATAAAATGTATTAAGAATAGCGAATTATATGAATCGCGATGTATATCCATAAGTTTATATTTTAATCAAAACTGTATTCCTTTTTTATTAATTCAATAAGTCCTTTTGCCCGGTTTTGAAGGGCGATAGCATTACGGATATAAAATTTAATGGTAGTGGAATAGTAATGATAGTTTAGCGATACGGTGTTTATATCCTTTACATCAGTAGAAAGCAGAGATGGCTTTACCAAAGGTTTGCTGATTGTTGTTCTTTGGCCATTCGAACTACTACTAGAGATAATTTTTATATCCATCGTCATTTCCTGAAAAACATAACTGTCAAACAACCGGGTATTTCCTTTGTGAATTTCATCCATTTTCAAACGCAGCAGGTCTATCTGATTTTCCAGCCACTGAAAGGATGCATAATAAGTGCCGATACTATCGAGTAATTCTTTGTCTTTTATATACCGGAGCAAGCCTGCAGTCTTAAGCTGCTCAAAAGACTTTGAGTTGGTATAGTAATACCCAAGATTGGCAGTAACAGTTCTGGCGGCAAAATAGATTTCGCTGGTATTTGTAATATCCGAGTGTAACAACTCCACCAGTGAATCAGCCATCTTTGCACCATAACTATTACGGTCTGTTACCGAATCAAAAAGAGTGATATCTGATTGAAGATCGGATAACATAGAGTTCAACTGTGTCTTCACTTCTTTATTATGCAGAATTCCTTCCCGGGTGTTTTCTGCATAAAAGCCCAATGAAACGGCAAGGAACAACATTAAGAATTCCCAGAAATAATGTGTCCATTTTTTTCTTTCGGTGTGGGTGTGGCTGTGTACTTCCATAAAATTTTATTTCAGGTGATATTCTTTATTGATCAAGTCTGCCAGTCGCTTTGCTTCTGCAGAAGCGATCGCCATACGCTGATCCATTAAGATCAACATACCATAATAATACTGGTATTTCATGATCACAGCATTGATATCCTTTTGATCCGTGCTGATCAATCTTACATTTTGGATACCGGCAGAAGTTCCGCCGGATTGCATTTGTTTGAGTGCTTTATAAAATAAAGTAGCATCGAAGATCTTTTCATTAACGCCGATCACATCGCTGATCCGTTGCTTCTGGAGATCGGACCAATAATCGAATTTATTGTTCCATTGATAATAAGAAGCGATACTGTCAGCGATGAAATGTTTATTGATAAGACGTAGTACGCCGCTGCTTTTCATCTGTTCGTAGGTCTTTGTAGTAGGAGCGATGATCGAAGAACCCATGGTCAGTTGCCTGGCCCTGTAATAATCCTGCTCGACAATGGTTTTTGTATCCAGCGCAATGATAAGGCTGTCGATCATTTGTAAACGAATTGCATTAAACTCATTTCCGGACTTGTACATATTAATGTCGCTCTGCAGATCATTCAGGATCGATTCCATGTATTCATGTACATGTTGTTTGTCTTTGATGTTTTCCCGGACATTCTCCGCAAGAAATCCACAAAACACAGCCAGGAATAACATTAAAAACTCCCATAGATAATGTGTCCATTTTTTTCTTGCAGTATGAGTGTGTGCATGTACTTCCATAAGTTTTAATTCAGGTGGTATTCTTTTTTTATCAGGTCGATCAATTCAATGGCCATTTTTTTGAGTTGTTCTAAAAGTTGAAGGAGACGTTGCGAGCCGGCTGCCCAGTAATTAAGCGTATTTGCCAATTCATTTAATGCTATTGGTGAGCTATCTTTTAATTGAGGATTATCCGCCGGCTTTTCAAAAAACCCACTTAATAAAATGGTGCTGTCTTTTAATTGATAGTTCGCTCCTGGCCTTTCATTTGTAAGCCCTTTTGTCATTTTGCTGAAAACAGCAGCATCAAATATCCTGGCGGCTATACCACGGTATTCGTTCAGCTGCACCTCTTCCAGGTTCTGTTGAAGCATGACGTTCCTGTAAAGAACATCATAAGCAATTATTTTATCTGAAATAGTTTGATCACTTATCAGCCGAAGCCCTCCTGAATTTTTTAATTGCTGCATGGTTCCGTCAGCAGAAAAGAAAAAAGCTCTGCGGGAAATATTTCGTCCCCAATAATAAAAGGCGCCGCCATTCTCTGAATATTTTTTTTCAATGATAAAACTGCTTAACGAGTCATACATCTGGATCCTGCCGTAACGTTGTTTATTAAGTATTGAAATGGCGCTGGTATCTGCTTTCAGGTCTTCGATCATTGACACCATAAATTGTTTCTCCCTGTTCTTTTCTATTTTATGCTCCAGGAAATATTCTGCCATGAACCCGGAGAATACAGCAAGGAATAACATGAGAAATTCCCAGAAATAATGGGTCCATTTTTTTCTTGCAGTGTGTGAGTGGGCATGTACTTCCATAAGTATTTTATTGGAGGTGATATTCTTTTGTGAGGATCTGAATAATTTTTATTGCAAGATCATTTGCCCATGGATAATAATTTTGGCTGACGAGCTCTAACCTGCTTCTCCTGTCAATAATATGATTAATAAACTCATCCATTTCTTTTTCTGCGTCAGCTTGTAAAGGAAGTCGTTGAGTAAGTAATGAATCTATTAATGGTGATGGTTGATCTCCATACTCTTCTTTACCCATATCCAGTTTTCCAAATATTCTGTAATACCGCAGTTGAAGGATGTGGTTTCGTATTTCTGTTATCTTATCTCTTTGTATAAAATCCTGGTGATTCTGCTCATTGATTATATTTTGTGTGTAATAATAGAGATTGATCAGATCTACCAATTCTTTATTCCCGAAATACCTCAGGCTACCAGATTGTATCAGTTGATCAAGAGTGGAACGGCTCCAGTCTATAATGAAAGCGTAATACAGAAAAGTGCTATAATAATAAAAACTGCCAGGAGCATCTTTCACCATCTTATCGTTTGCAGCGATCGATGACAGGCTATCGATCGACGCCATCATGAATTCTGCCCAATGTTTTCCTCTTCTGATCTCATTGGTATCTACCCGCAGATCGTTAAGCAGGCTTTTGGCATATTCCCTGGCTCTTTTCTGTTCTACAAAATGTTCTCGTTGGTTCTCTGCCAAAAATCCACAGAACACGGCAAGAAATAACATCAGGAATTCCCACAGATAATGTGTCCATTTCTTTCTTGCTGTATGTGTGTGGGCATGTACTTCCATGTGTACTATTTTATTTCAAATTATATTCGTTCTTTATCAATGCAATTAATCCCTTTCCAAATTCAACAAGGTTTGCATCCATTTTCCTGGTAACAGTATAAATTGATTTCAGGTATTGAGCTTCCATTACGAGTTCGTTTATTAATTCGGGGCTTGATGAAAATAATTTAGGATTGTTTTGAGGTCTGATCGCAAAAACATTAGGGTCATCCGACAACATGTTGTTGAAAATTTCTCCATCCATCACTTTTGAATAAATATGCCGGAGATCCTGCCTGCTTTCATTTTCCAGTGGTTGGCGATATCCGATTATTTGGCGAATGCGGGCATCATATAAAATTATTTTTTCTGATACTTCTTCATTTCTTATAAGACGCAAGCCACCGGAATTTTTTAGTTGCTGCATTGTTCTGTCATTATAAAACAAGTCATTGGTACGGGTACTCCATCTTGCAAAAAAATAGATATCGTTCAATGAATCTCTGTGATTTTTCAATAGATACAACAACGAATCGATCCTTTTTTCTTGTCTTAAACGAAAACTAATACAGCTATCAAGTTCACCGATGTCAAGTGCAATATCCTGTATCAGCGTTTTCATATATGTCCGTTCACGCTGATGTTCCACCTGGTGTTCCCGTTGGTTCTCTGCTAAAAACCCCGCAAACACAGCAAGAAATAGCATTAAAAATTCCCAGAGATAATGGGTCCACTTTTTTCTTGGTGTATGTGTGTGGGCATGTACTTCCATAAAAATTTTATTTCAGGTGATATTCCTTCTGAAGGTAATCTATCATTATTTCACCTTTCTGTTTTAGTTCTCTTACCTGTTGAATAATGCCTCTTCCTGAACCATTCATATAAACTGCAAATAGTGACAACTCCTTTATAAGACCAGGATCATAAGATTGCAACGGTGGGTTTTGATCTGTACGGGCTATTTCACCATTTTTCATTTCCATGCTAGTGAATACAGCGGGATCAAAGATCCGGGAGGCTATAGTTTTATAATGGTCAAATTCTCCAAAGTAAAGCCCTTCGATCTGTTGTATCAACGGAATATTTTCATAGTAAGCCATGATCCGGTTTGATGTTTCAATTTTTCTTATCAAACGAAAACTTCCGGAGTTTTTCAGTTGTTCAAATGTGCGGTTATTAACGGTAAGGGTTTGCAAACGTGGCGACACTCTTGCGAAATAATATAAAAGACCTTCATTACCACGTATACTTTCCGGGTGATTAAGTATATTGATCATACTATCCATTCTGTCGATCCGGATCTTCTGAAGAATTAATACCTGGCTGAACATTTTGTCATTTTCTTTCAGGTCTTCATATAGCGAGTTGATATACTGTTTCTCCCTGTCTTTTTCTATTTTATGCTCCAACTGGTATTCTGCTAAAAAACCACAGAACACAGCAAGAAATAACATTAAAAACTCCCAGAGATAATGTGTCCATTTTTTTCTTTCAGTGTGTGAGTGTGCATGTACTTCCATAAAATTTATTGAAAATGATATTTTTCTTTTATCAGCTGGATCAGGTTAGTAGCCTTTTCTTTCGCATCCTTTATTTTACTCCTGATGGAAAAAGCTGCCTGGCTGTGTAGATTGGAAATAAAATTTGCCAGTTTAATAAATTCCTTTTTATCTTCTGAAACAAGTTTCGGCCTGGCGTCTTTTATAAGAGGTAAAATTGGATTGTTACCGGTGTAATAGTCAAAATTGAACAACGAATAAGAAATATTTTTAACTTCTATTCTTGCAAGATCATAGCTACGGATCAACGTGTTATTTAATAGATCAACTACTTTCCAATAGGCGGCAAGACTATCTGTTACTGCTTTATTCCTTATAAGCCGGAGATTACCCGAGCTCTTCAATTGATTCATTGTTCTGTCTTCAATATTCAAAGCTAAAAACCGGGAGGAGCGGGGAACATATTCGTACATCTTCTTTACCATGCTATCGGAAAACTGCAGGTGGAACAAAAGCTCTTTTGATACACTAAGAACTGGCAATAAATTTGAATCAATATGATTCATTATAAAACTGAGCTCTGCAGTATCAAGTACCAGATCTTCTACCATTGACTGCATATATTGTTTTTCCCTTTGATGTTCTACAAAATGCTCCCGTTGATTCTCCGCCAAAAATCCACAGAACACAGCAAGAAACAACATAAGAAACTCCCAGAAATAATGTGTCCATTTTTTTCTTGGTGTATGTGAGTGGGTATGTACTTCCATAAAATTTTTATTTCAAATGATATTTTTCATGCAGGTAATTCATTAATTGTCCTGCTACTGCTTTAAGCCTGGGTGCCTGGAAAGTCAGCATAAAATAATTATCAGATCTTAACTCATTTACTATTGCTTTGAGATTTCGTAAACCATTTGGCGTATAAAAAACCACACCTGTACCAACGGGTAATTTATTTTCAATAAATTGTCCGGCAGTAATGGAATTATCCAGTCCAAATGCCCTGAACTCCATAAATTTTTCATTTATCCAGACTAATTCAATAGCCTCGTCGCTTTTGTAATCCTGGATCCAGAATTCATAATTTGATATATTTCTGATCAAATCATTATCAGAAAAATAACGCAGGTAGCCGGCATTTTTTAACTGGCTGATTGTGCCGGTAGATTGGCTGAATTTAAAATATGACCCAGTCTGTGCAATAAGCCTGTAAAAAATACTGCGATCAATAGATCCGGGTGGCTTTTGAAGAAGATCGTTAAGACTATCAAGAACCAATCTTTTTTCTTCACGCCTTTCTATCAGCATGTTTAATTGTGCAGTGTCATGTTGCAAGTCATTTAATAAAGAGGTAACAAGCCCCTTTGCCCGTTGGTGTTCTATATAATGCTCCCGCTGGTTCTCTACAAAGAAGCCGAGTGTTACAGCAAGGAATAACATTAAAAACTCCCAAAAATAATGTGTCCATTTTTTTCTTGGCGTATGTGAGTGTGCATGTACTTCCATAAATTATTTCTCCAAAGGAGTCCTTTCGGACAGGTTATAGTTTTTGCGCAGCTCATTTAATAGCCTGCTGTTGGTTTTAATATAATCGTTCATTTGCAGCGACCGGCTTGAAGATATCATTGTTTTATAAAACATGATCATATTGGCAGCCTCCCCTTTATCAAAAGAAGACAGGTTCAATATGTTTGCTTTTATAACAGTATCACCTTTTCTGTATTCACGAATAAGATCTAAATAGTAAGCGTTTTGATCTCTCTTTCGTAATTCATCGGGCCATTTAAAATCATAATGCTTCAGCATGAATGGTTTTATAGGGTTGGCAAAGAATTGGTATTCCTGCTCGTTCCTGTAGCGGACGTTATTAATGCAGACACTCATATCACCAAATAATTTTTGCAGGGCTGTGCTCTTAAAATACCTGAGTGAGCCCGAGCTTTTCAGCTGGCTAAGCACCCCGTCTTTTGGTTCAAAGGAATAGCTGTTGATAAGATAAAACACAGTTGTATATGCCGGATAAAATGCTTTGGGAAGATCAGTTAACGAGCTGTCCTTTATATAAGCCCACAAATAATCACAATCCTTTTCTTTTTCTAACCGGGCATTTAGTTTATTGTAATAAGAAACAGAGTCTGCTAATAGCTCTTCATATAAAGCACTGGCATATTCTTTTTCCCGCTGGTGTTCTATTACATGTTCCAGTTTATACTCAGCAAGGAATCCGCAGAACACCGCAAGGAACAACATTAAAAACTCCCATAGATAATGGGTCCATTTTTTTCTTGCTGTATGTGAGTGGGTATGTACTTCCATAAATTTTTATTCCAGGTGATATTCTTTTTTAATTAAATCAATCAGTCTTTCCGCCCGTCCCTGCAGTTCTTTATACCTTTCTATTTCCTGCCGTGCATAAGCCTTTTCCAGCATCATAAAATTTAATTGCTCATTCAATTCTGCGGTATTAATTCTTATAATAAACGAATCGGGAATATTCGCAATGATCGCCGGGCTTGTATTGGAAATGTATAAAGGCAGCAGATCGGTTGCATTAAATAGTTTTTCAAACTGCCGGTTACCAACCAGCGAATTCTCGGTATAGAACTCATTATATAAAATTGACACTTCACAACGCTGATCATATGATGAAATTGAATCCGAAACTTGTTTATTACGCACCAATCGCATTCCTCCTGCATTTTTCAGTTGGTTAATGGTAATGACATTACGAATGAACCTGGAGTCAAAATTTGTTCTTCTTATTGTTCTGAAAAGTTGCCCTGAAATTGTTTTTGCACTGGGATGTTCGTTAAAAAACAAAAAAACCGAATCAATAGCGCCGATCCTTCTAAATTTTAGTGGAATGCCATAAGTAAGTGCGGTTGTATCTGCCGCCAGATCGCTTAACAACGATGCCATATATTGTTTTTCCCGCTGATGCTCTACCATATGCTCTCGCTGGTTTTCTGCAAGGAACCCACAGAACACAGCAAGGAACAACATAAGAAACTCCCAGAGATAGTGGGTCCATTTTTTTCTTGCAGTATGCGTATGGCTATGTACTTCCATAAAATTTTATTTCTCCAAAGGAGCTCCTTCGGACAGGTGATATTCCTTATCAATATCAATAATTAATTGTTTTGCCTGCACTAATAATTCTTCTGACCGGATCAGCTGGGCCTGGTGAATTCGTTTAACATATTGAAGCTGCCCGATAAATTCATTTATTAATCCTGCATCATTAATAAATAATTGGGGATTATTTACTGGGCGACTGATCTCATCTGTAGCGATCATCTCAAAAAAAATATTTGTATTAAATAATTTTCTTGCAAGTTGCCTGTATTCAGCCCTGACCTCTACCTCATCTCCCATTTCAAATAATGCACCTCGCATTTTCTGGTCATAAGCCATGATGCTGTTAGCAATTTGATTATGACGAATAAGCCGCAGGTTGCCCGAACTTTTTAATTGCTGTATGGTTCCGTCATTCGGAAAAATATTAACGGGAGGAGAGGTACTTCGTGCAAAAAAATAAATATCATTTCCGTATTTATCCCGCTGTGGCGAGTTGAGCAAGTCAGCCAACGAGTCGATCATCGTTAAACGGCTCTTTCTTAAAGTAACATTTTTTTCAAGCATCAGGACATCGGCCTTAAGATCTTCTATCATGGATCTCATATATTGTTCTTCCCTCTGATGTTCGATGATGTGTTCAAGTTTATACTCTGCCAGGAAACCGCAGAACACAGCAAGGAACAACATGATAAATTCCCAGAAATAATGTGTCCATTTTTTTCTTGCAGTATGTGTATGTGCATGTACTTCCATAAATGATTTTATTCCAGGTGATATTCTTTTTTAACCAGGTTCATTAATTTTATCGCATACTTTTTTGCAGTACCTGAATGCATTGCCATCCGGTTGCACCAATTCCGCCACATACCCAGTGAATTATAATATTGCTGTAGCTTTTGTTCATTATCTGTAAGCAGCTTGGGTTGTTGTGCAAGAGAATCTGCTGTGATCAACTGGCGTTGCTGCCAGCTTTTGCTAAGAAAATAATTCCAGAGATCGTAATCAAGGATCTCATTTTGCTTTTCTCCAAGACCAATACTCTCCTCAGTCAGTATTTTTTCAATTCCCAGGTAAGTATTACGGATATAACGGTCATATTCGATCAGTGCGTCAGACACTTCTGAATTTCTTATTAACCGAAAATTTCCTGAGCTGCGTAACTGTTCAATTGTACGGTCACTATAATTAAAGCTGCTGAAACTTTGCGGAAGAGTGGAAGCCTTATAAGCATTTAAGATCTCATCCGGGTTTTGCGGATTTTTGACCGAGGTCTTCAAAGAATCAAAACGCTCAACATTTAATTTAAATGTTGAAATTGACCGGTTAAAGTTCACCGTATCATTTTCAAGGTCATTAAGAAGAGTTTGTATAAATTGTTTTTCCCGCTGATGTTCTACATAATGTTCCCGCTGGTTCTCTGCAAGAAACCCACAGAACACCGCAAGGAATAACATTAAAAATTCCCAGAAATATTGTTTCCAGTTTTTCTTTCCATGAGAATGTGAATGTGCATGTACTTCCATAATAAGTATTTAATGCCTTCCTAATTGTTTATCTATTAAATTTTCCATTTCTATACAAGCTTCTCTTGCATCTCTGAATGCATCCAGGCTTCTCCTTAATCTTTCCAGTCTCAATGTAAGTGCCGCACCCATGTCATGACGAAAAACAGTTGCATCATTTCCATTTAGTATATCATGATGATTAGCCAGTTTTTCTCTTTTAACAGGATCAGAGTGATTACTTGTGTCAAGATTTAGCTGGCAGGTAAGATCATAGCTTTTATAAAGAGCGGGGATAAATAGCTCGGTATAATATTTCTTTTCAAATTCCTGGTTGCGGTATTGCGCAAAATTGGTGATGCGTTCATAGTCCATCATTTTTTTAAGGAACTCAATGTTTCCTATATACCTTAATGAACCGGATGATTTCATTTGTTCATATGTTTCCTTACGCACTAAAAAATTTCTTACCCAAACAGCACCCAGACTTTTGGCGAATGCTCCCCTGTTTATTGTAGCACTATCTCGCAACAACCAATTCACTAACGAATCATGATTATCAATAATGATGTGGTCTTGTTTTAAAAGTGAATCAAGGTTGCTGATATTGGTTCGTACATCCAGCAACATGCTTTGCAAAAATTTCTCTGCTCTTTCTTTTTCGATCTTGTGTTCAAGTTGATATTCCGCCAGGAACCCAGAGAATACGGCAAAGAACAGCATGATGAACTCCCATATATAATGTGTCCATTTTTTTCGAGGCGTATGAGTGTGAGCATGTACTTCCATAGAATATTTATTTCAGGTGGTATTCTTTTTTTATCAACCTAATCAGATCGACATTTGTGGTAATATAGTCTTTGAGTTGCGAATGATAATTAATAGTTCTTCCTCGCAAGGTGTTAATGGAATTTGCATATTTCTGAATTAATAAAATATCATTGGTCATTAAACGTGGGGGTGTTTTAGATGTTAGAATGAAATCAGAACGCTGAAGTTTTCCGTCTACACGAAAAAAAGCCCAACTAAAAATCTCATTACCCAGTTGTTCACAATAGAACATACCATCCTTTACGGCTTGTTGTTGCTCGTCCAATGCGATCATAAAAATTTCAAGTCCGTTAAGACTGTCAACAACTGTTTGATTTCTTATCAAGCGCATATTTCCACCATACTTCAATTGCGTAATGGTATTTCGGTTAAAATCCATTGGAGTCCAGGCAAACATAAACCGCCTATTAAAAAAATATGCTTTTCTCAAATCCATTTTATCGATGGTGGGTTGATAAAGAATTTCCAGCAACGAATCGAGTTTTTCAATTCTTAGTGTATCGTTCAGGCAGGCATAAGCATTTGCCCTATCAGCTTCCAGATCTTTTAGTAATGATCTGACTAAGATTTTCTCTCTTTTATTCTCTACCAAATGTTCTCTTTGGTTCTCAGCAAGAAACCCGCAGAACACAGCAAGGAATAACATGACAAACTCCCACAAATAATGTGTCCATTTTTTTCGGGGGGTGTGGGTGTGGGTATGTACTTCCATAAAAATTTATTTCAGATGGTATTCTTTTCTGAGAATTTCCAATAATTGATAATTAGCCTTTGCATAAGCAACATATTGTGATTGCCGTGTGCCTCTTAGCATCAGCAAATAATAGGAGGCTGTATTTTCAGCTTCCTGCCTGGAAAAATTATCTGCATTCATTAACCTGCCCGAAGCTTTTATTTCTTCTTTACTGTTAAGTGCTTCAAATAAGGTGAGGGTTCCTTTTTTTGTCAATCTTTCATACCAGGCAAAATCATAATGCTTAAGCGTAAAGGGACGCAAATAGAATTCAATGTAACTATATTCTTTTTCGTTGCGGGTTCTTACGTTGGCTATCGCTACGCTCAGTCTACCAATACTGGCTTGCAGTTCGCTGCTTTTAAAATAGCGCAGCTCACCAGAGTTCCTAAGCTGATTCATGATCCCGTCATTGGGCTCAAAAAACAACTGGGCTGACTGAACAAAAGTCCAGGTAAAAGCGGGGTAGAAACGTGTGGAAAGATTTGTTAGGCTACTGTCCTTTACATAATCGATGAAGAAAGCACATTCTTTTTCCTTAACTATCCTGATCGCAATTTTTTCCTCCAGGGCAATTGAATCGGCAAGTATTTCTTTGTACAGATTTTTTGCAAGTTGCATGGCTCGCTGGTGTTCTACATAGTGCTCCCGGTAGTTCTCCGCTAAAAACCCACAGAACACAGCAAGGAACAACATAAGAAACTCCCAGAAATAATGTGTCCATTTTTTTCTTGCTGTATGAGTATGGGCATGTACTTCCATTAAATTAATATTTGGTTGCTTAAATAAAAAAGGGAGTTTTCGGGGTGGATGATGGCTATTTTAAATGGGTGGTGATTATAACAGCAAAAGATAATTATTTTTCCGCCTATAGTTGTAATTTTTTATTTTCATTCAATGGCGAAAAACACTTCTTTTGACGTAATAGTAATTGGTGTCGGTTCTATGGGATCAGCAACCTGTTATTATTTATCTAAGCGAGGCTATAAGGTTTTAGGACTTGAACAATTTGATATCACTCATGAGTTAGGTTCGCATGCCGGACAAAGTCGCATAATTCGCAAGGCGTATTTCGAGCATCCCGATTATGTTCCACTATTAGAAAGCGCCTATAAAAATTGGAGCAGCCTTGAACAGGAAACCGGGGAAGAGCTTTATTTCAAAACAGGGCTTTTATATGCAGGTACTTCAAGTAATGAAATGATCAAAGGAGTGAAACAATCTGCGTCCTTATATAATATAGAGTTGGAAAAGTTAGATCTTGCTAATGCAGCTAACCGTTTTCCACAATTTACTTTGCCTGGAAATTTCGAAGTCTTGTTTGAGCCAGAAGCAGGATTTATTACCCCCGAAAAAGCGATCAGCCTTTATGCATTGCAAGCAAAACAAAATGGAGCGACCATAAACATTAATGAAAAGGTGATTACCTGGAAAAAAGATGGAGCCAATATAATTGTAACAACAGATAAGAGCTCCTATCAATGTAATAAACTAATTATTACTGCCGGAGCATGGGCCGGTAAAATGATCCCGGGGCTTGCTGAAATAATAAAAGTGACCCGGCAATTTGTTGCATGGATCAAAACGAAAAATGATGATCAGTTTGAGTTAAAGAAGTTTCCCTGCTGGATGATCGGTGATGATCTGAAACAAGGATGTTATTACGGCTTTCCTTTATTAGATACAGAAAAGTTTGGTGAACCGGCTGGATTAAAATTGGCGCATCACTTCCCTTTTCAAAAAACCGATCCCGATAATGTGAACAGGCAAACCACACAAGATGATATAGAAAATTTAAAATATTGCTTGAACAAATATTTGTCCGGAGTTTTTGATTCAATTCTTCATACAAAGATCTGCTTATATGCAAATTCCCCCGATGAAAATTTTATCATTGACAAGCTGCCGGGGTATGAGGAAAATGTTTCTATCGCTTGCGGTTTTAGCGGTCATGGTTTTAAATTCGCTTCCGTGATTGGAGAAATTCTTGCTGATCTTGCAATAGAAGGCAGATCAGATCTTCCAATTGAGTTTTTAAATGCAAAGCGTTTTGTTTGATTTGTTCTAAAAAACGAATGGAATAATTGCTTTAACTTCATCAAACATCTTTAAAACATTTCTTATGTCTGATCGTCGTCGTTTTATACAAACATCTGCAACGCTTTTAGGCGGAAGTACTTTATTATCTTCCTTCAGTAAAGAACCCTTCGCCATTTTTAAAAATAAGATCTCGCCTTCGGATCAGTTAAATATTGGTGCTATTGGTATCAATGGCATGGGATGGAGTAATCTTTCGGCTGCAATAAAAGTTCCGGGAGTAAATGTTGTGGCGCTTTGTGATGTTGATAAAAATGTATTGGATAAACGAATGGTTGATCTTGCAAAAATGAATGTAGACACCACGAAAGTGAAAACCTATGGTGATTACCGGAAACTATTAGAGCAAAAAGATATTGATGCGGTCATCATCGGCACACCAGATCATTGGCATGCATTGATAATGATACATGCAGTGGAAGCAGGCAAACATGTATATGTAGAAAAACCAGTTGGAAATTCAATTGAAGAATGCAGGACAATGGTGGCTGCTCAAAAAAGATATAATAAGATAGTGCAGGCCGGCCAATGGCAAAGAAGTGGACAACATTTCAGAGATGCAGTTGATTTTATAAGAACGGGACAATTGGGAAATATTCGGACTGTAAAAGTCTGGTGTTACCAGGGATGGTGCAAGCCCGGAGAAAAAATCCCTGATTCAGATCCGCCACCTGGTGTTGATTATACAATGTGGCTTGGTCCTGCGCAAAAAAGAAAATTCAATGCAAACAGGTTTCATTTTCAATTTCGCTGGTTTTGGGATTATGCCGGTGGTTTGATGACTGATTGGGGAGTTCACTTAATGGACTATGCAATATTTGGAATGAATGCCGATGTTCCAAAAACAGTTTCAGCATTGGGCGGAGAGTTTGCTTATCCCGACCTGTACCAGGAGACTCCTGATACTATGGGCGCCTTGTATGAGTTTGATAAATTCAATTTGATCTGGGATCATGCAATGGGGATTGACAATGGCTTGTTTGGAAAAGACCATGGCATCGCATTCATTGGTAATAATGGAACATTGGAATTAGATCGTGGTGGCTGGGAAGTGATACCTGAAAAAGGAAGCAAAGAAAAAGTGTTGGTTGAAAGAAAAAAACCAACAGATAATGCATTGCTAAGGCATTGGGAAAATTTTGTAGGTGCTATTAAATCAGGTAAACAGGATGATCTAAATTGCCCGATCAGCACAGGAGCACATATCGCCACTGTTTGCCAATTAGGAAATATTGCATACAGGTGTAAAGAAAAAATTACATGGGATAAGGCAAAGCAACAATTGACAAATGAAAAATTGAATCAAGAATATTTATTTGCGAAATATCATAATGGATACAAACTGCCAAAGGTTTGATCCTATTGAAGCTGCATTATTAGAGCTCTTCTTTTAATGCAGCTATAGTTTTCTTTTCGCTGCCAACAAAAATTTTATCCTCGATAATAATAACGGGGCGTTTCAAGAAAGTGTATTCATCCAAAATGTATTGGCGATAATCTTTTTCGGTTAGCGTTTTATCTTTCAATTTCCATTCTTTATACTTGATTGCGCGGCGGCTAAATAATGCTTCATAAGATCCAGCCATTTTTTTCATTTCATCCAGTTGGGCAGGAGTAATCTTTTCAAATTTGATATTCTGAAGTATAAATTTTTCGTCTATCAACTTATCAAGTCCTGTTTCTTCAAACATTGCCAGGCTGGTAGTACAGTGGCCGATGGTGTAGATCTTCTTCATGTGATGTATTTTTTTCTCGCGGCGAACGCTGCGATAAAAGCGATCGCGGCAAATATAATATATACTATTTCGCTGCGGTCACTGCGTGAAATAATGATGATTAGGAGCCGGAAGCCGAACGGAGCGTCGCAACATCAGCCCAATCAAGGCTCAAAAGCCGGTAACAAAATCTCTTTTCTTCATTCGTAAACAGGCCCGGCGTTTGCTGGTTATATTTGCATAATAAATTGTGAGACATGATAAAAACAGGTAACCCAATCATCAGCATTTATACGGAAATGACCCCTAACCCGGAGACGATGAAGTTTGTGGCAAACAAACTTTTATACCCCGGAAAGAGCATTGATTTCCCTGATGTGGAAACTGCGAAACCTTCGCCGCTGGCTATTGAATTGTTTGGCTATCCTTTTATTAAGGCCGTTTTTATTGCCAGCAATTTTGTAACACTTACAAAAACTCCTGATACTGATTGGAGCGATGTGATCCCAAGTGTTCGCCAGTTTTTGAAAGAATACCTCGAAGAAGGAAAGGCCGTAATAAACGAAGAAGAAATAGTAACGATAAAAAAAGAAAGCAGCAATGAGATCAGCGCTGATGATGATGATGTGGTAAAACGCATTAAAGAGTTATTGGAGAATTATGTAAAACCTGCTGTTGAAATGGATGGTGGCGCTATACAATTCAAAAGTTATGATGAAGGTGTAGTGAACCTGATGTTACAGGGAAGTTGCAGTGGTTGCCCATCATCAATGATCACTTTGAAAGCCGGAATTGAAGGAATGATGAAGAGAATGATACCTGAAGTAAAAGAAGTGGTGGCGGAAGCTGAATAACCATTCATAAAGATTTTGGGAAATAACAGAGCGAACTTAATGTTCGCTTTTTTTATTTCTATATGTTTACCAGATAATAAATAGCCATGAACCAAACAAATGCGTATGCAATTGAGACTTCAGAACTCAATTACATGTTTCGCCACGGAAGAAAGGTGGTGAACAATGTAAGTTTAAAAGTTCCTGAAGGAAGTATATTCGGATTCCTGGGTCCGAATGGCGCCGGTAAAACAACTACGATACGACTGCTTACCGGCATGCTTGAAAATGATCGTGACAATATTTCTATTTACGGCAAATCATTAAAGAAAAATCTTCCCGGCATTTTTGAAGGAATAGGTTCGTTGATAGAAACTCCTTCACTATATCTCCATTTGAATGCCCGTGATAATTTAAAAGTGATCACCCGTTTAAGAAAAATGGATGAAAAAAGAGTTGACGAAGTGTTACAAGTCGTTGGACTTTTTAATGACCGCAAAAGAAAAGCAAAAGAATATTCACTTGGTATGAAGCAAAGATTGGGTCTGGCAATGGCATTGCTACCTGATCCATCTTTATTAATTCTTGATGAACCAGCAAATGGTCTTGATCCAGCTGGCATCATTGAAATAAGAGAGCTGCTGAAAAGACTGAATAAAGATCATGGTAAAACAATTTTTGTATCAAGCCATTTATTGAATGAAGTAGAAAAAACATGTACTCATGTTGGTATCATACATAAAGGTGTAATGCAATTCCAGGGAACAATGGCTGATCTGCAGGAAAGTGCCGGTCATGGTAAACTCGTCACGATAAAAGTGGATGACACGGCAAGATGGAAAAGTTTGTTTACAGAAAAATATCCGCAGGCAACAGCTTTAGTGAGTAACGAATTTGTTTTACCGGTTGAAAATAGTGATGATATTACAAACATCACTCGTGAATTGGTGATGCAGGGAGTTCCGGTAAGAGGAGTTCGCACTAATGAAGGATTAGAAGAATGGTTTATTAAAATGACATCAAACTAATTGTTATGAATTTCTTTTCTGATTATATAAAAGCATTTAAAGCAGAGTGGTTGAAATTGAGAAACTCTGGAACATTTTGGCTGGTATTGGTCATGGCTGCGTTTATCCCTGCGATCTTTACATTGGTCGGTTTATTAACAACTGAAAGTGATTTTACATTTGTTGCTTCGGAAAATTCATGGAAAAGGCTTCTCACCAGTTGCTTTCAAGGCTTTGGTCTTTTTTTCTTTCCAATTTTTCTTACACTTCTTGTGATACGTCTTACACAAATGGAACATCGCGGAGGTGGGTGGAAGTTAATAGAAGTACAACCAATTTCTAAACCTTCACTTTACCTGAGCAAATTCAGCGTGTCTATAGTGGTAGCATTTCTGTGTATCCTTGCTCTTATACTTTTTAGTTTACTAGGTGGCACTATTGTTATGCTGGTAAAAAACAGTCCTGGTTTCACCCAACATTCAATTCCAGTTGAATTCATCACTCGTTTCGGACTAAGATTACTCGTTGCAGGCCTGGGAGTTTTGGGTATTCAATATTTATTTTCTGTTGTCATCAGCGGATTTCTATGGCCTTTTTCCATCGGGTTGGTTGGCACAATTGCAGGATCCATATTTTTTGCGATGCGTAAAGTATTATGGTGGCCATACATTGCCCCGGGGCTTACTGTACTAAATCCGGAAGGCAGTAGTGCGGGAAATTTTTTAATGTATTATGAATGGCTAAGTATTACCTGGATGGTGACCGCATTATGGCTCGGCTATCAGTGGTATGTGCGAAAAACTTTTAAACGGGCTTTCTTTAAACCCATTCCAAGGATCCTTTATATGCTTGTGCCCCTGGTTTTGTTCGTCGTAGTTTTTTTATATATAAATAAGCCGGTTCAACCCGCTTCACATAGTCGTACAGTAATTGCTGGAACTGTTGAATCAAAAGATAAATTCCAAACGGCGTATTTGTTTGCCGAGCCACTAATGGATACTGTTCTTGAAATTCCCATAACTGATAATCGATTTAGTGCAAGCACGGAAAAAAATATTCCTGCAGGTGTTTATTCATTTAGATTGGGTGCTATCAATCAAAAGATCTTTTTTGGAAACAAGGATAGTTTGTTCCTTAAGGTAAAAATTGATGGTATTCGTGATCGGGTTACTTCATCAGGAACCAGGATCCCCGAAAATGAGTATTTAAGAAATGGGGCCGATAATAATGACAATGGTAGTGATAAATATATGCTGGAACATTATGGTTCTGAAATGACACCAAAAGCATTTGCAGCTGAAGTTATGCGGCTTTGGGATGACGAGGTTGATAATCTGAATAATTATAAAACAGCAGATAATCTTAAACCAAACGATGATTTTATTGCTTTACAGAAAAAATTACTTTCTCTATACTATATAAAATTACTCGATGGTAAATATGCACAATGGTTCAAAGTATATCATCCAACTGAAACACTGGAATTCCCAAAATCTATTGATGCGATCAGGAATGCAGTTAGCTATAATGATAGCACTCTTCTAAGTTATGCTTTGTATCGTGATAACATTGCTGACTATTATCAGCAGAAATATAAACTGAATCCCTCTAACGATACAGCTTATATTTCAAAAGTAGCAACCGTTTTACCAGCAAGCACATTAAGAGATTATCTTGTTTATAATAAAATAAAAGGACTTGTTGGCAGAACAAGGGATAGTGCAAGCAGGGAAATGCTGATCGCAAAATATCTTCCGGTTATTTCACAACAGAAAATACAGCAGCAATTACTGGCACTGCATTACATATTAAATAGTTTAACACGTGGAAGTGCCGCTCCTGATTTTATTACTACGGCATTAAATAAAGACACTTTCTCTCTTAAAAATTTTAAAGGACGCTATGTGGTGATAGATGTATGGGCGACCTGGTGCAGAACTTGTATTGCACCATCTGCGATCTTTGAAAAAATTGCAGAGGAATATACAAGCCCTGCGATCGCATTTGTTGCGTTGTCCATTGATGATAGTAAATGGGAATGGCAAAATGAAGCCAGTCAAAGATCAATGCGTGTATTGCATTTGCGTAGTAATAATAAGGACCTGTTTGGAAGGTCTTATGGCATTGATTATATGCCTCGTTATATTTTAATAGGGCCTGATGGTAAGATATTGGATGCACAAATGCCCGAGCCAACTAACCCTGCTTTTATAGAGATATTAAAAAGAGAAATTCCGGGACTGGGAAGCTTATAAGTAAATTATTTATCTGCTTTAAGTTCTATAAAACGCTGCATTGAACGATTATATAAAAGGTTTGTGATACAAGTATTCAATCCGTAACTTACAACAAACTTAAGGTTATGATCGTAATATATATTATCATCGGGCTTATCGTTTTGTTGTTGATCATTTCAGCGATGCTTCCCAAAAGTTATAATGTTGAGAAATCAACGATCATTAATAAAAGTGTTGGTGATGTGATGAATCGTGTTGGCGATCTTAACCATTATAGCAAATGGAATCCATGGCAACAAATGGACCCTTCTGCTAAATCAACAATTACAGGAACTCCGAAAACTCCCGGTCACAAGTATGGTTGGGAAGGAAAAAAAGTTGGTGTTGGCAGTTTAACACTCAGAGATCTCGATGATAAACATATTCATTTTGATCTTGAATTTTTAAAACCATTCAAAGCAAAAGCAAAAGACAACTGGCTATTTGAGCATTGGGGTAATGGTAATGAAACAAAAGTAACCTGGCAAAACAGTGGTGGTCTTCCCTGGCCAATGGCAAGTTTGATGGGCCCGAAGATCGTCAAAGACCTTAATGTGCAATTTGTAACGGGATTGAACAATCTGAAAAAACTTTGTGAAGGCAGTTAGTATTCTTTCTTTATCCAATTCACTTTTCTTTCTTTCAAATAATCAAGTATAAAATCAAAACATTTTTTGTGTTTACCGACAAGCTCCGGTGGAAATACACCCTTCTCTGAAAAAAGATCTTGTGCCAAGAGGTTTACGGCTGCGGTACAAGTATAGCCTGTTGTACGGGCCATTGAAGAAATTTTAGTTTCATGATCATAAAAATCGAGCAGGTTCCATTCTATAGTTTTGGATTCACCATCCTTATTACCCGTCAGTTTTACTTTCATCACGGTTAGCTCTTCCTCTTCTAACCCAAGCTTCCATTCATTGAACAAAATTTGTGACGTGACTTTTATCGGAGCAATCTTTGTCCCATTAATATCAATTGGTGTTTCGCTAAAAAATCCACTTTCTTTTAATGATATAATGATATCAACATGCCCGGGATAACGCATTGTTTTTTCCTTTTGATTTTTAATATGCGGCATTGTATATAATAATGATCGAAGACCATCAGTATTAAATGCCTCCAGTGTTCCGAGATCTTCAAAATGTAGCCATTCCACTTCACTCAATGCCGGCCTGACAATTATATGGCCATTCTCCATCAATCTTGCTGGTCTTGTATATTCTTCAATAACATCAGCAGGAGAAAATGGCGCTTTGTATTGAAACGGTTTCTTTCTCACTTTGGGTAATCCTCCAACATAAATTTCCAGTGCTTCAATCTTCATTTCTTCATTATGATGACCAATTATAAAATTGCTCATGCCCGGTGCTACTCCGCAATCAGTGATCACGGTTACTCCTTTTTCCTTTGCAAGTTGGTCAAGTTGTAAAACATCTTCCGGGAAAAAAGAAATGTCAACAATATTTTTTCCGCAGTTAATCGCAGCTTCAAGTGTTTTGTATCCCATAAATCCGGGAACGGCAGTCACTATGATATCAAATGAAGTAAGCAGGTGTGGGTAAGATGAATAATCTCTGAGATCGGCTTGTCGTATTTCGATCCGTGGGTTTCTTTTTTTCAGCAATTCAAGATTAGCATTGCTCACATCAAAAGCAGTAACATGATGACGTGATGCAAGATCCATTGCGATAGCACTGCCAACCATTCCCGCGCCTAACACTGCAACTTTCATATAGCAAATTTTGGAAAGCAAAGATGCAGAAATTAAAATTTAAACCACTGCGACACTGAGTTCACAGAGAGTCACAGAGTTACCTCCGTCTTATTTTGTATCGTTGTGTCTCCGTGATTTATTCTTAAGCAAGTTTCGGGTTGATTTGGCTTTTGCTTGTATATAGTTTTGTGTTAAATTGAAAACAATGACAGATTACGAACGGATAAAAAAAGCAATTGAATTCATTCGATCAAATTTTCAGCAACAACCCGATCTTGATGCGGTGGCAAAAGAGGTTTATTTAAGTCCATTTCATTTTCAGCGATTATTTAAAGATTGGGCTGGTGTAAGTCCCAAAAAGTTCTTACAATATATCAGCTTGCAACATGCAAAAAAACTTTTGCACCAGCATACTGTAAGTGATACGGCCTATGAAACTGGTCTATCGGGTTCAAGCAGATTGCATGATCTATTTATCAGCATTGAAGGAATGACACCGGGAGAATATAAAAACGGTGGCGAACAATTGCAGATCAATTATAGTTTTGCAGAAACTCCGTTTGGAAATATTATCGTTGCTTCAACAACAAAAGGCATTTGCCATCTTGCATTTGCTGATGATGAAAAAGATGCATTGCAACAATTACAATTACAATTTCCAAATGCGCAATTCAGGCAAGTAGTTGATACGATCCAGCAAAATGCATTATTCATTTTTACGCAGGACTGGAAAGATCTTTCAAAAATTAAACTGCATTTAAAAGGAACTCCATTTCAAATAAAAGTATGGGAAGCTTTATTAAAAATTCCCATGGGTGATGTATCAACTTATTCGGGTATTGCAAATACAATCAACAATCCAAATGCATCAAGAGCGGTAGGCACCGCAATTGGTGATAACCCGGTTGCATTTTTAATTCCTTGTCATAGAGTGATACGTTCAACAGGAGATTTTGGTCAATATCATTGGGGGAGTATAAGAAAAACTGCCATGATCGGTTGGGAAGCTGCGAAAACAAATCCTGAAAATTAATTCGTGCCAGCAACCCAAATACCCCTGAAAAACGGGGCTGTTACATTTGTTTTAAAAAACATGATTCTATCTTTGCTTTCGTTTCTTTATTTTAAAAATGCAAAGCGCTAATAACATAACCGACAGCGGTATTGAATTCAAAATAATCAAGCCAATTCCAGAACTATCAGATTTTGTGGAAAGTTTTTGGATGCTTGAAAACACATCAGATACAGCACATGAAACAGTTGGCTTACCTGATGGCAGGTTTGACATTATTTTTTCCTATTCATCAACCGAACCTTTCAATGTTATGCAGATGGGTTTAGGAACAGAACCAGGACAACATTCCATTTCCCCAAAGATCATAATGTTTGCAGTCAGCTTTAAACTACTTGCGATTGAATATTTGTTAGACATAAAAGCAGCATCTTTATTAAACACTGCTCATCCTTTGCCAACTAGCTTTTGGGAAATCAAAAAAGGCGACCTAAATGATTTTGAAAACTTTTGTAAAAAAGTTTCTATAAAAATGCTCTCGCTAATTAAACCAAATATTGATAGCCGTAAGAAAAAACTATTTGATTTGATCTATTCTTCAAATGGTTCTTTGCCGGTAAAAGAATTATCCGACAAAGTTTTTTGGAGCAGCCGGCAGATCAATCGTTACTTCAATGAGCAGTTTGGAATTTCATTAAAAGCATACTGCAACATTCTTCGTTTCAAAACATCATTGCATCACATCAAAGAAGGAAAACTTTTTCCCGAACTAAACTTTGCCGACCAAACTCATTTCATAAAAGAAGTAAAAAAGTTTTCTGGCGTAGTGCCGAAGGAATTATTCAAAAACCAAAACGACCGATTTATACTATTATCTGCGTTGCCGAAGAAATAGTTTTGCATTGTCAAAACAAACTTCTAAAGCATGTTATTACAAAATAAACGAATCGCAATTGTAGGTGGCGGACCCGGAGGCTTAACACTTGCCCGGCTTTTACAACTCAAAGGAGCAGCAGTAAAAGTTTATGAAAGAGATCTTAATAAAAATGCACGGCTGCAAGGCACAACACTTGATCTCCATGAAGAGTCGGGCTTAAAGGCATTACGCAAGGCACAGCTATTAGATGAATTCAAAAAGAACTTTCGTCCTGGTGCAGATAGAATGATCATTGTAAATGAAAATGCAGAAATATTTTTTTCTGACCACGAAGGAAAACCCGAAGAAGATTTTGGCAGCGAACATTTCCGACCTGAAATTGACAGAGGACCGCTAAGAAATATGTTGTTGGAATCTTTGCAGCCCGATACCGTTGTGTGGGATAGCCAATTTGCTTCAATGCAAAAACAAAATGATGGTTGGTTGTTGCATTTCAAAAATAAAACTTCAGTCTATGCCGATATTGTAATTGGCGCGGACGGAGCTAATTCTAAAATTCGTCCATACATTACTGATATAAAATCCTTTTATTCGGGTGTATCAGGCGTATTGGGCAGTGTATATGATCCTGAAACAACTGCTCCGAAAATAAATAAACTTTTGAAAGATGGAAAAATAATGGCTTTTGGTGGTGGAAAGTGTTTTATCGTAGCATCAAAAGGCGATGGCAGTTTGGCTTTTTACCTATCCTATAAAACAGATGAAAGTCATTTGAAAAATTTAGATCTCGCCGATAAAACAAAATTGCTTTCGTGGTTCAAAAAAGATTTTGCTGAATGGGGCAACGTGTGGCACGAGTTGTTTGAAAATGCCGAAACGCCTTTTATTCCAATCCCGATCTATTGTATGCCTTTAAATCAAACCTGGGAAGCATTACCAAATCTTACAATGCTCGGTGATGCAGCACATTTGATGCCGCCATTTGCAGGCGAAGGGGTTAATATGGCAATGCTTGATGCGTTAGAATTGAGCGAATGTTTGTGCAATGAAAATTTTAATGATATACGAACTTCAATTGCTTCTTACGAAAACCAAATGCGAAAAAGAGCAGCAGAGTCAGCACAAGAATCATTAGAAAATGGAGATAAGATGCACAGTACAGCTGCTCTCCAAAAAATGCTGGCGTTTTTTGGCAGCCCACATAAACAATAATCAAGATGAATATAGCACTATGGGTAATACAAGGAGAATAAGTTATAATACTTGTAAGTGCTCTTAAAAAGAAGCCTATCTTACGCTTAACTAAATGCCACCTTATGAAGCATGCTTTAGCAATTTTGTTTTTCCAGGGTTTTATTAGCACATTGGCTTTCGGTCAAAATACTAAAGACTATAGGGCAGTCACTACAAAATACAGCGATGGCACAACCCTTACGCTGGGAGGTTATGGAGATCCTTCTCAATATAGTTTTTCAAATAAAAGTTCTACTGGTTCAGATAATGGTAATAGCAGTAATATAACAGGAGGTAAATCCAAAAGTAAAAAAGACGATAAGGAGCTGCGGATAGAGCTGATCGAATGGGGTAAAATATGGACCTCCGCTTGCTGCGATGACTGCAAAGAAAACAAAAGCAGAAAGGCTTATAAGAAATTTGTCGAACTGGTTAATGAAAAAAGATACGGAGAAGCATTAGATCTTAAACAATATGAAGTAAATGAAAACTTCACAGAAGAGAAACCTGATGAAATGTCTTTGTACCGTTACCATGGTTTGGTCATCTTTTGTGAAAGACAATGTATTTTAAAATACCCGGATAACGAAAAGATTTATCACAGTCACAATCAAGGGATCCAAAGAGCTACGAGAAGGATAAATAGCCAGCTTGAAAAAGATCTTGCCAAGCCTAGGAAAAATATAAACGAGTATAAATTACAAGTATACAGTATTGCCGGTATTTACGACGAAGCCAAAAAAATTTATTCTGCAATGGAACAGGCAGGAGAAAAGGTAGACAAAGCAATTTTGATTGCTGTTGAACTGCAGAGTAGCAAACCTGATGAAGCTTTAATAATTAAAAACACAAATGCAATCTTTGAAGAAAAGCTAAAAACTATTAAAGCATACACTCCTGAGCAATCTAGTTTAAGGGTTACGGATGAAGCCGCTTTAGGTTCTTTTCTTGTAGAAATATTATACACCTTAAGCCAGGTCGAACATTCTATTCGTACAGCAGGGCTGCAATCACTTCTTACAAACACTTATGATAACTTGAACGCTTCTTTTACAACAGCAGAAGGCAAAGAACGTTTGCTATTAGCTAAAGCATATTTCACAGAATTCGGCATTTGATCTGTGCTGATCTATATCAGCAGTTGTGTACATTTATGACGTGGTGGCAAGTTTAGCATCCTTCATGAATTGATAAAAGAATAAGTACCTAATTACAAATGACGTTCACACCGAGTTTTCCATCTAAGCTACATCAAGACACAGCGGAGTTAATAAGAGATCAC
>DATHDP010000079.1:0-48874 GCA_035318985.1 Chitinophagaceae bacterium | reverse complement strand
ACGCAACACGAATACCAAGCAGATACCTCAAAACGAATACACGTAACACGAATACCAAGCAGCGTTAATATTTGCACCGGTCTATGAGAAATGATATTCCGGGAACATTCGCTAAATAAAAAAATTAAGACAATGAAACTTAATTTAGAAATCAGACCTAAAGAATGGTTGCTGGTAGCTCTTTTTATCGTTGTAATGTATCTGACCTTTCACGGAAACATTGACGAAGCGATCGCAGTCTTACGGAGATGGTCATTATTAAAATGATGCTGTATCAGAAATACTAAACTCCCCGCTTAAAACCGGGGAGTTTCTTATATCTGAGTTCCTTAAGGGTTATCTTTAAGCAAACTATCTCAATGAGAAATCCTAAATGGCATCGAGATGAAATAATCCTTGCGTTAGATCTATATTTTTCGAAGGATAGAGGAAGCATCGATAGTGGTAATCCCAAAATAATAGAAGTAAGTAAGGTCTTAAATCAGCTTCCAATTTTTCATGACCGACCTGATAAAGAAAAATTTAGAAACCCGAACGGAGTAACTCTTAAGCTTTCGAATTTTAAACATTTCGATCCTGACCATAAGGGTGTAGGAATGAGTGGTGGTTCAAAACTAGACGAGATCGTATTCAATGAATTTTACAATGATCGTGAAAAATTAAGAGCTATCGCAACAGAGATCAGAAGGATCACTGATGATCCAACTTTATGTGAACAGGTAAACAATATAGAGGATGATGAACAGACGGCTGAAGATAGTGTTACCGAAGGTCAGGTACTTTATAAACTACATAAAGTGAGAGAACGGGATGGTAAAATAATCACCAGAAAAAAAGAACAGGTCTGGACCCTTTATGGAAAACTTGCCTGCGAGGCTTGCATATTTGAATTTGAAGGATACTATGGGTCAATCGGCAAAGGTTATATCGAATGTCATCATCGTACACCTCTTGCAAATTTCAAAGTAGCAAAAAAAACAACTTTGGATGATCTGGCGGTGGTCTGCTCTAATTGCCACAGAATGTTGCATAGACGCATTGATACTATAACTGTTGAGGACCTAAAGACGATGATCAAGTATGATAGGATCTAATTCATAATTTTACGTGACATGAAACCCTTAGTATATGTAAGAGACAAACGTTCGCCGATCCCAGCAAATGAGAATGTGTCGCGGGTAATGAGTGCGAATAAAGCAAAGAACACAAATCCTGAGAAATCATTAAGAAAAGCATTGTGGAAAATTGGATTAAAAGGTTATAGAAAAAATTATAAAAAAATCCCAGGAAGACCCGATCTTGCCTTTGTAAATAAAAAGTTTGCGATCTTTGTGAACGGTTGTTATTGGCATAGATGTCCAAAATGCGACCTGCCACTCCCGAAAACAAATATTGACTTCTGGAAAAAAAAATTCGATCGAAATGTCAGCAGAGATCAGGAGAAGAATCTATTATTAGAACAGATAGGATGGAAATCCATGACCGTATGGGAATGTGAGCTTAATCCAAAGGATATCGATAAAGTAATAAAATCAATAAAGCAAAAGCTTTTAGAATACGATGGCCAAAAGAAAAACCACGATCAAAAAAATAGGTGATCGAAAAGATAAGACCCAAAAAATCAAAGTGGCTGAACTTTTTGCGGGGGTCGGCGGTTTCAGGATCGGCCTAGAAGGTTGGCATGGAACATCTGCAACCAGTAACTACAAAGAAAAGTACCAGAGTAATTATCAGGTGGTCTGGAGCAACCAATGGGAGCCCTCAACAAAATTGCAGCATGCATCTGACATATATGAGAGAAGGTTCGGAGAAGAAAATCATTCCAATGATGACATATCAACTGTAAAGGTCAAAGACATTCCTGATCATGACCTTCTGGTCGGCGGCTTCCCTTGTCAAGACTATTCCGTTGCGAGGCAATTGAGCCAGGCGCATGGACTTAAAGGGAAAAAGGGAGTATTATGGTGGCAGATACATCGGATCCTAAAGGAAAAAAAATCAAAAAAACCAAAGTATCTTTTTCTAGAAAATGTTGATAGACTTTTAAAATCTCCGGCCGGGCAAAGAGGAAGAGATTTTGCGATCATGCTATCGTCCTTAAATGCACTTGGATATGCAGTAGAATGGCGAGTCATCAATGCTGCAGATTATGGCATGCCACAAAGGAGAAGGAGAGTTTTCTTTATTGCATACCATAAGACAACCACCGCGTACAAAAAAATAAAATCTGAAAGAAAGGATTGGCTCATATCTGATGGCGTATTTGCAAGAAGTTTTGAGATCCAGTACTCACCTGATATAATGATATCCCCTTTCAAGATCGAAAAAGATCTGATCTCCCTTACTGAATCATTCAATAAGGGAAACAAATCAGCAAATCCTTTTGGGAATACGGGTCTGATGATAAATGGCGAAGTTCTGACATTCAGTAGCAAACCAAACTACGATGATAGGCTCACAAATCTTGAAGATATATTGCAAGATGTCTCTGAGATACCAGCTGAGTTCTTCTTAGACCCTAAAGACAAAAAACAATGGGAATATCTAAAAGGCTCAAAAAAAGAACCGAGAAAGAAAAGTAACGGTGAAATATTCTATTATACCGAAGGACCTTTACCCTTCCCAGATCATTTGAACAGATCATCAAGAACAATAATAACATCTGAGGGAGGTAAAACCCCAAGTCGTTTTAAACATGTAGTAAAGCAAAATGGGAAACTAAGAAGGCTGACACCTATTGAGCTAGAGAGATTGAATATGTTCCCTGACGACCATACTAAAGAAGCTAATGATACAAAGAGAGCATTCTTCATGGGAAATGCACTTGTTGTTGGGGTCATAGAGAAAGTTGGGCTAATCCTAAATGAACTGATAGCGGCGAAGAAAAAAAAGAAAGAAAATCTTGAGGCATTGGTCGCATGATATGACTATATCTTTCAATCCGCGTTCATTTGTATTCTTTCCTTAATTCTAATAGCGGGTTGAGAGACCTCAATCGACCTTCACCATTGGGATAGTTAATATCTTCTTGTACCCATATCCATTTATATATCTTAAGAAGCAACTCGACCGATAAACCTTCTTGCGGTTGAAAAGCTTTTCTATTTAGTATATCGTTGGGGTCTGTCCCATTTCCTACTTCCTCTAATGCATCGACCAGAGCTATCCCTAGATCGGAATCATCATCGAGTTTGGATCGAATATCATTATATAAGTCAATATGTCGATACAAAGTGATCTCATCATTATTGGGGTCATATAACATGACCAGCAGGTCTCCTTGAGCGATCTTCCCGAAATTTCTTTTACCGCCTGGTTTGTTGATCACAATCTTTTTTCCATCTGATAATTGCTCTACTTCATATAAAAGATATGGGACATCTTTGACTTCTTGTACAAATTGAGCCTTAGGTTTGTTTTGTATAGGTAGTTGTATCAATTGTACGGTGTGCTTGAATATGGTTGGCATAAATATTATTTGCGAACAAAAAAATGGCCTTCGCCTAACTCCTTTAATTTCGATTTCCTTATTACAAGATTCACTGGTCGCTCTGCCAATCTTGTAGTTAAGAAATAATAGTAAGGTCTATCTAATCTCTGATAATGCACACCCCCTTTATTTGTAGATCGGATCTCTTTCACGATCTCTGTTGACCGCTGTCTTGTTATACCTTCCGCATTCAAATAAGAAAGTAGTCTTTCTCTTGACATTAGAATGCATTCCAGAGTGGTTATATCATCAACTGAAATATCTTCTGTCCTAGTGGCCCAGATCCATATAAGTAAATAATATTGAGTTCTTTTTTGAGGATCAAATAACCAACCTTCTATCATCTGACCTCCCATCGTAAAAAAACTTAATTCAAAGGCAAAGGTTGGAATACCTTGATTTATATATTGACCAACACATTTTTCATCGATCAGCATGTTTTGAACCTCACCGATCGTACAGCTAACATCAATACCATTCATCTGGTTGATGATATCATCATTCCTTGCAAATGAAGTAGCATGCTTCGGATAAAAATATCGATCAAGGAACTGAGCAACTGCCCTTTCTGTTTGATCATCTGAATCTCTTAATGTTACTGCCATATTAATCGAAGAGTTCTTTGATATCGACCTCTAATGCTTTTGCCAGTTTCTCAATGATCGTTATGGACACGTTCCTATTGCCATTCTCAATATCAGTCATGTAGGTCCGATCGATATCAGCCTTATATGCAAGCTTCTCTTGTGACAAACCGATCCCAATTCGGAGCTGTTTAATTCTTTTGGCGAATCTCTTCTTGATATCCATAAGTAAAAGTCCATCGATCGTGGCTTATTGTCAACGGACAATCGTCTACGATCCGTTCTGCGGATTATTTTATATTTTCAGTACTGTGTTATCGACCAGATCTTCATATGATGTAAAAGACCCACTATCAATCGAAAGATTTGCTAAAGGCCTTTTGAATAAGTCACTATCTCAAATCTTTGGTGACAAAGCCGTTCAATTAAGGAAGGGTAAGGGCAAACTGGGTCAATTACTAGAAGAATTATACTTTGGTTATAAGCCGAACTCAGAATCAAGAGCGGATTTCGAAGAGGCTGGGGTCGAATTGAAAACCGCACCTTTAAAACAAACTAAGAAAGGATTTAGATCGAAAGAACGCTTGGTCTTCAATATCATTGATTACAATGAAGAATATAAATATAATTTCGATGAAAGTAGTTTTTGGAAAAAGAATGCCTTGATATTATTAATGTTCTATCTCTTTGAGAAGGGAAAATTGGATATAGACTATATCTTCAAAATCATACAGCTATGGAAATTCCCAGAAACAGACCTAAAGATCATCAAGGATGATTGGAAAAAGATAGTTCAGAAGATAAAGGATGGTAAAGCACATGAATTATCCGAAGGCGATACGCTTTATTTAGCTGCTTCAACAAAAGGGGCAAATGCATCTAGTCTAAGAAAGCAGCCTTTCTCAAATGAGATGGCCATGCAAAGGGCTTTCTCATTGAAATCATCATACATCAATTTCATTATTCAAGAGAGCCTTTATGGAAAAAGTAAGGCAAGAGATGAGGCCTTGCAGGTCGAAGCGGTCGTCAAGAATACTTCCGCCTATAAAAAAGGCGAAACTTTCGAAGACCTTGTTATAAAAAAATTCAAACCTTATTACGGATATAGCGAAGCACAGCTGATCAAAACGCTTGGGCTAAAGACCAATCCAAAAGCAAAGAATAGGTATGAGGTGTTTGCCAGAGCCATACTTGGAGTGAGAGAAAAAAATGTAGAAGAATTTGAGAAAGCCGATGTCATCATGAAGACGGTAAGACTCCAATCAACTGGAACCTTGAAGGAAAGCATGTCATTCAAACAGATCCAGTTCAAAGAGATCATTCATGAAACATGGCTTGAATCCTCTTGGTTCGACGAATTGGAACGTAGATTCTTCTTTGTCGTATTCAAAGCAGATAAGAATGGTGAACAGAGATTAGAAAAAGTAAAATTCTTCTCGATCCCTGCACTCGATATGGAAGAGTTAGAAAAAGTTTGGACCGATACACGCAACAAGATAAAAGCTAAGCATTTTGACGATTTCATAAAGATCTCTGACAAAAGAATAGGACATGTTCGACCTAAGGGAGCGGATGAAAAAGACAGAATGGAAACTGCTGATGGAAGTAAGCAGAAAAAGAAATGTTTTTGGTTGAATAGTTCCTATATAAAAGAAATTGTCAGATAGAAAATTTGTTTCTTCCTGACTTTAGACAGTTTTGAGGTATCGACTAGCACAAGGAATCGATAACTGTTAATATTGACAGCGATCATTTTGTTTGAAAAGAATATGTCTAATAGATCTTCTTTCTTAGGTTTGCAAAAGCATTACGAGTTCTCCGGCTTTGCTGGAGACGCCAACCGAGCAACCGTTGCTACGGTGGTAAAACAATGCGGACATACAAAGTCAAAAGAAACGGAAAAAAAATCCCTCTTCTTTTATTTGTTTCCTCGGCGTTAATAAGTAATGCTGAATATTTTTTTAACCTAAAAAATTCAGCAGCATGAACACAGAACAATTTCCCCGTTACATTGATGAAGACCATTGCATTACTGATGTAGGAGCTTTTGTTAGGTACACATTCAAAGGTGATGGGTCATTTATTTTTTATCCTAAAACCAATCTTTTCAGTAGAGATGCAAAACTTGCTGAAAAATTAGTAAAAAAACCAACCTCTACGTCCATTTCCAAAGAGGAATTTGAGACCAAATATTCAGAAAACGCAATTTGGATCCCCGACTTTAAGAAACTTAGTTGGCCTTATTTGTATTGGTCTGCAGATTATCGTTATGCGTTTCATTATTATATGCGGGAATCTATACAAGAAATCTATTGCATCACAGACGGCGGTAGTTATTTGAAATATTCGAAAAATGAAGGTGAATCCATATGTTTCAACCCGCAAAAAAAAATTGTAATAACAGATCTTAGGTTTATTACCAGAGTATATGGTGATGTATACGGCGATCCCCTTACCATTGAAGAGTTCGATGCAAAATATGCTGAGAATGCTGGCTGGATCGAGGAAGCATTAGCAAAAGGTGAATGAGAAGAAGTTAAAATAAGATCGGAAGATGAGTTATATAATCTCAACACAATTGTAAAGTAGAAAAATAATCATTATGGACAGAGAATCATTCCTTAATCTTGATCTGAAAGCAGACTGCATAGGAAAAAAATACAAAATTGAAGGCGAAGATCTGAAACTTGTTCTCTTAACCAGCTTTGGTTGGAGTCAAGGAGGATCCAGAGCCAGCTATCTCATCAACGAATGTGGTCTTGAAATATATTTTTATAAAACTCTCGATGAAAGGTGTAATGGATATCCAGTGACCTTGCATGTAATAGGATACAAAGGTGTAGGACCAAGCGGACTTTACGGTGAGGTCAATGGTATCATTGGAGCTACCAAGATCTCAAGAAAAGCCATTCATGGAGGAACGGTAGGCTTTCCTCCAATACCGGAAATTGTCAGACACAACGGATATACTTACATCGTTTATACCCATATTTCGTATTTCATAATGGCGATATTCAGGGATCAATCGTCGGTAACATAATTCAAATCTCATTTTGCCACATTTCTTGTAAGTGAAAACATCGAGGATACTACAAATTCAAACGACACACATAAACAACTTCAATAAAATTTCAATGGGCGTTCAATTTTCAAAACAAATGGCAGCACTTGAAGACTTTCTTTCTAAACTTAAAGTGGACAGAAAAATAAATATTTGTAATGCTGCTATTGATGGTTATATCCTTTCACGAATTAATTTATCGGGAACAGAGGTTAGACCTTTTACCGATGAAGAGATACAAGCAATCTTATCTCATTATGGCCGATTTGTCGGAAAATACTTAAGAAAGAAAGGATTGTGGATCTCACCTACCGAATCATTGCAAGACAAAGGGAAAGAAGGAGAAGGTGTGTTATAAACAATTTTAGCATCTAACAAAACATAGATTTTGAAAAACAAGATCATACTTCACATACCACATTCATCAATTAATATTCCTTCAATGGAGGGATATGTTGTTAATGCAAATTCTTTAGCGAATGAAATGCTTAAATTGACCGATTGGTATACTGATGACCTTTTTTATTCCGATGGCGACGAAATGATAAAGGCAGAATTCTCCAGGATATTTTGCGACCCGGAAAGATTTACGGATGATTCACAAGAAATAATGGCTCAATATGGAATGGGCGCTCTTTACGAAAAAAATGATGAAGGAGAAGTTATAAGAAGAGTAACACCAGAATTCAAAGAAAGGGTATTGAATAATTTCTACTGGCAGCATCATAATAAGCTTAGTGAAGCAGTAAATAAACAATTGGACCTCTTTGAAAAGGCTTTGATCATAGATTGTCATTCATTTCCAGGCAACCCTTTAAAGAGAGACCTTGACAAAAATCCGGAGAGGCCTGATTTTAATATAGGTACAGATACTTTTCATACACCAAAATATTTAATAGACCTATCCATATCATTCTTTGAAAATGCAGGATACACATTAGGAGTTGATCGGCCATATAAGGGCTCAATAGTTACATTACAACATTATAAGAAGACCAAAAACGTTCAATCTATAATGCTTGAAATAAATAGAGCTTTATACTTGAAAGAGCCAACAAACGAAAAGTCAGAAAAATTTTCAGAAATAAAAAAAGTCACAGGAAATTTTATAAAAACAATTAAAGACAGTTTATAAAAGTGATGTTGGCAAAAACCAACAGGAACTGTTGAGTTCCCTTTTAAATAAGGGCTAGCCACCAAAAAGAAAAGTTCAATAGGATTTCGTCACCTGAACGGAGCGTCGCAACTTCAGCCCAATCGGAGTTAATCAGCTGGTTACATAATAATCCCTCCTTTCACCATTCAAAATATTCCTCAATGGAGTTACCTTTGCCATCCGAAAAAAAATTCAAACAACATGGTGCAGGAAAAAGGAAACATATCCATCAATACCGAGAACATATTCCCGATCATTAAAAAATTTCTCTACTCCGATCATGAGATCTTTTTGCGGGAGCTGGTGAGCAATGCCGTGGATGCCACGCAGAAAATAAAAAGACTGGCTTCGCTGGGTCATTATAACCAGGAGCTGGGTGGGCTGAAAGTGAAAGTGGCCATTGATGCAACCGCAAAGACGATCACCGTATCCGACAACGGCATCGGCATGACAGCCGATGAAATAAAAAAATATATCAACCAGGTGGCTTTCTCCGGCGCTACCGAGTTTTTGGAAAAGTTCAAAGAAGCCAATGATGCCAACGAGATCATCGGTCGTTTTGGTTTGGGTTTTTATTCGGCTTTTATGGTGGCGGAAAAAGTGGAGATACAGACTCTCAGCTACCAGGACGGCGCCGCCCCTGCCTGCTGGACCTGTGATGGCAGCACCGAATTTGAGATGACCGAAGGAAGCCGCACCGAAAGAGGCACCGATGTTATTTTATATATCAATGCAGATTCAGAAGAGTTTTTGGAAGAGCCTCGCATCAGCGGGATACTGAACAAGTATGCAAAGTTTCTGCCCGTGCCAGTACAGTTTGGTACCAAAACCGAATCAGTACCCGACGGTGAAGATGCAGAAGGCAAACCAAAGCATAAAGATGTGGAGGTGGATAATATCATCAACAACACCACTCCTATCTGGACCAAACAACCAAATGAGCTGAAAGATGAGGACTATCTTTCTTTTTACCGTGAGCTCTATCCTTTTTCCGAAGAGCCACTTTTCTGGATACACCTGAATGTTGATTATCCTTTTAACCTGACGGGAGTTTTATATTTCCCCAAGTTGAAAAATGATCTTGAGATCACGAAGAACAAGATCCGTTTGTTCAGCCGCCAGGTATTTATTACTGATGAAGTAAAAGATATCGTGCCTGAATTTTTATTGCTGCTGCATGGCGTTATCGACTCGCCGGATATCCCGCTGAATGTAAGCCGTTCATTTTTGCAGAGCGACAGCAATGTAAAAAAGATCAATAGCTATATCAGTCGTAAAGTAGCGGAGAAGCTGGGTGAGCTGTTCAAGAAAGATCGCAAGAGCTATGAAGAGAAATGGAATGATATCGGTCTTTTTGTTAAGTACGGCGCTCTCAGTGATGAAAAATTTTATGAAAAGGCTAAAGAGTTTTTGTTGCTGGAGAATACAAAGCATGAAAAATTTACACTGGAAGAATATGAGGTAAGAGCAAAAGCTTTCCAGGAAGATAAGAATGGCCGGCTGGTGTACCTATACACAGCTGATGCTGAACGACAGGATAGCTATATACAGGCAGCACATAAAAAGAATTATGATGTATTGCTGATGAACTCGCCGATCGATACGCATTTTATACATCACCTCGAAATGAAGCTGGAAAAAATCTCTTTGAAAAGAGTGGATGCGGATGTGATGGATAAGCTGATCGAAAAGGAAGATACTGAGAAACACAAGCTCACCGATGATGAATCAACCAAACTGAAAGGCATATTTGAAAAAGCGATCAACAATTCGCAGATGCATGTGGAGATCGATAGTAACCATGCAGAGGGTATGCCGGTTACTATTACTATGGAAGAATGGATGCGTCGTATGAAAGACATGAGCCGTATGGGTGGTGGTGGTGGAATGAATTTTTATGGCAATATGCCGGATACTTATAAAGTTTCGGTGAATGCTAATCATAAACTGGTGAGTAAAATTTTATCTTCTGATGAGTCTCAACAAACTGTTTTGGCTAAACAGGCTTTTGATCTTGCTATGCTGGCGCAGGGTTTATTGAAAGGTGCGGAGCTTACGGCGTTTGTGGAGAGAAGTGTGAATGTTCTGTAAGAGTATATTTACTTTCTTTTGCTTGTGCAAAAGAAAGTAACAAAGAAAAGCACACCGGCAATGATATACAGCCATTGCCGGACACCTTGATTGAACTTCTGTGCTACTGTTAACTGAGCTAAACAATTCTTATCGTCGACATCGACGATAGTTGAAATTTGTTTATTTACCCGATACTCTCATCATCTTGTTTCAGAAATAAATGAATCTACCAGCGCCTTCTTTTTCGTTTATCATAAAGTGATCTCTTAACTAAAGAATGTAAACGAAAAAGACAGCGCCTTTCGGGATTTCGCATAACACGAAGCAAGCATTTCATCCTATCAATTCAATATTAAAAACAAATTACAAAGATAATACTCTACATGTGCGTTGGCCCGGCAAAACCGGCGGAGCATTCGGTTTTGCCTTGATCTTTTTGTTTCTTTTTCCATCAAGGGAAAAAGAAAAGCAAATGCTTGTTAAGGATTATTAAGTTAATTCAGCGTAGTCTGTAGAATATCATTTTACCTGCGAACCTTGTTGATGACTGTGCCCAACAAATCAACCACTTCTTGCTGAGGAACGCCGATCTGTTCAACTTCTTCTCCTGCTCGCCAATGATTTCCTTCTTTTATAAGAGTAAGACGTTGCGTGCCTTTGCCCGATTGCAACAGCACATCGTAGGTGCCGGTTAGTTGTCCATCCCAGGAAATGGTTTCTGCAAGAGCCGCTTTGTAAAAAACATTGTTGTGTGAGAAACTGGTTGTAAATACCAGGTGGTCGGCTACATCTGGTCCGCCAGTGACGAGTTGGTAGTCCATAACGGTTGAGTTTAGATTCTTAAGTTAAGAAAAAAATTTGTACGCTTTGTAATTGATTGATGAACGGAACATAAAGGAATGTCACCATTATCACAGCCAACTTATTTGCCCAGATAGGTCTACCATAATAAATACTATCTTTAAAAAACTCTTGCTTTTTATCTTGAATTAAATTTTCATCTCAACGAATTAATATGAAAGCTATCTTTTTGTTTGTGACTGTGATCACAGCTTGTTCTGGATGTGATTCTAAAAAAGATTCACCCGCTGCCAAAAATGTTTTAGCTTCTGCAGACATACAAATAAAAACTGCCTTATTAGCTGCACCCAAGGAAAAGAGAGATAGCTGTACAGTTTATGGTTATTCAGCTGATAAACAATTTATACTCTTAAGACAAGGAACAAATGAAATGATCTGTCTGGCAGATAATCCAGATGAGCCTGACTTTTCTGTGGCTTGTTATATAAAGGACCTGGAACCTTTTATGCAAAGGGGTCGTGAGCTTAGAAAGCAGGGCATTAAAGATGATTCGTTATTTAATGAACGGGAGAAAGAAGTAAAAGCTGGCACCCTGCAAATGCCTAAACAACCTGCAGCATTGTATGTGTATTCTGCAAAAGACCAGGATTATGATCCTGCCACCGGTGAAGTAAAGAATGGTTATCTGCGTTCTGTAATTTATATTCCATACGCCACAACAGCAAGTACGGGATTATCGGAAAAAGAACCAGGCCATGGAATGCCATGGATCATGAATCCCGGAACACATGGTGCACATATTATGATTGATCCCTGATGATTTTAAATTATAAATTTTGAATGTTGAATTATTGAAAGCATTCAAACATTTCTCCTAACATCTTCCGCTTATCCGCAATTTTAAACATCTTTAGGGAATTTTTTTTATTTTCCTAACTAGTTCTGATTGAGCCATTTTAGCTTAAATTTCTTCATTTCTTATCCATCACTCCTAATAAATTAGTTGTTCTACTAATGAATTAGTACTAACATTGTGTCAAATTATTTATCGATGCAAAAGTTGGCGAAAAGAGAAGAACAGATCATGCAGGTATATTGGGATCTTGGTAAAGCTTTTATTAAAGAAGTGATTCCTAACCTGCCGGAACCGACACCACACTATAACAGTGTTGCTACCATGGTGAAGATCCTGGAAGAAAAAGGTTTCCTGGATCATGACAGTGTTGGCAATGTATATCGCTACTTTCCCATCATCAGCCGGGAAGATTATCAAAAGCATGCAATGAAAGATATCGTGAGCCAGTATTTCGATAACTCCTATCCGCGGATGCTGGCCTTTTTTGCCAAAGAACAAAACCTTACTGAAGACGAATTGCAAGAAATTCTTCACATGATAAAAACAGACAAACCATGAACCTGCCATATATCATCAATGTCGCCGTGATCCTGCTCGCCTGCCTGGCTTTTTATAAACTATTACTGCGTCGCGAAACTTTTTATAAAGTGAATCGCTTTTTCCTGATCGCCTGCCTGGCCATTTCTTTTGCATTGCCTTTGGTGCAGGTGCCGCAACAATTTTCTTTGCGCAAGCCAACTACAGCAGTTATACAACAACCATCATTGATCGTAACGGAGCAGGTGCAACAGAGTCCTCCGAATGTAAAACAGGATGCAAAGAATACTGATGCCAGCAATGGAACGCAAACCGGTACTGTCAAAGCCGAGAATTCAGGATTTTCTTTTGCACAACTGATGATTTGGATGTTCTGGATCTATTGGTTTGGCGTGATCGTGTTTGGCGTGAGCTTTCTTTTCCAGCTTGTATTATTATTGTTTCGTGCCTATCGTAACCCGGTGATAATCGATGGCAAATACAGGATCGTAGAAGTGAGTGGTGATAAAGCTCCTTGTTCTTTTGGCAACAATATTTTTATCAACCCTGAAAAATATGAATGGGAAACGTATAACCAGATATTGCTGCATGAAAAAATTCATATCCGTGAAAATCATACGCTTGATATTGTTATCGCCGAGCTGCTGCTGATCTTTCAATGGTTCAATCCATTTGCATGGATCTACCGCCGCGAGATAGAAAGCAATCTTGAATTTTTAACCGACGATCAACTGATGCTGCAAAAGAAAGTGGATAAACAGAGTTACCAGCTTAGCCTTATGAAAGTATCAGCGCCGCATTTTCCTTTGAGTTTAACTACAAACTATAACCAGTCAATTCTTAAAAAACGTATAGCCATGATGAACAAAAAAAGATCAAACCTGCACACAGCCTGGAAATATTTTTTCCTGTTGCCTGTATTTGCTTTTTTAGCATGCCTGCTGAATGAGCCTGTTGCCTATGGCCAGGATAGTCAGAAAGCCGGAAAGACCGAAAAGTCTATAAAGAATCACGGTATGGAAACCGAAGGGTATTGGTTCGCTATTATCAAAGATGATAAAGTGAATATCCGCTTCAGTGATGAAAAGATGGATGATGATGAATTTGATCTCAAATCTGGTCATTCTTTTAATGCGACCACTTTTAAATTATCTGAGCTTGGAACTCTACCTAAAGGAACAGCTGGAACATTCAACATCACCCGTGAAGCGGGCAAGATGGAAATGACCGGTAAGTTTGAAGGCAATACTGGTATGGGTACTTATAAGTTCGTTGCTGATAAAGCGTTTGTTGATTACATGAACAAAGATCTGAAAGAAATGCTTGATAAAGACGAACAAATGGTTTTCTTTTTTATTAATATCAAGAAAGAATACCTGACAATGTTCAAGAACGAAGGATTTACCAATATTGAAAAAGATAATCTTATTGCGATGGCTGCCATGAAGATCGATGCAGCTTATATCAAATCAATCAAGAATGCCGGTTTTAAAGATATTGATATGGAAAAACTGATCCCCCTAAAAGCGTTGAATGTTGATGCGGCTTATATAAAAGAGATCCGCGATGCGGGTTATAAAAATGTAACAACTGATCAGCTGGTTACTTTCAAAGCACAGGGCATTGATAAAAAATATATCGAATCAGTTCGTGAAATGAAAGGAGATAAAGGTGACAAGGGAGATAAAGGCGGTAAAGATGATGACGCGGATGATATTGTAAGTTATAAAGCAATGAATATAACTCCTGAGTATATCAATTCTTTTAAAGCAGTTGGGATGAACAATATTCCGCATAATGAATTAGTATCTTTTAAAGCAGTTGGTGTTACTCCTGAATATATAAAGAGTTGGTATAACGCAGGTTTTAAAGATATCACTCCCGAAGAGTTTATTGGAATGAAGTCGCAGAACGTTACTCCTGAATTCATGAAATCATTTACTGATCTTGGATATAAGATCAAACCAGAAGAACTGGTTGCATTCAGAGCGTTGGGCATCACTCCGGAATTTGTGAAAAGTTTTGAAGCCGCAGGTTATAAGATCACTGATCTTGATAATGTAACTGCATTGAAATCATTGGGCATTACTCCTGAATACATTAAAAGTTTTGAAACTGTTGGTTTCAAAAACATAGATCTTGATGAGATCGTTTCTGTAAAAGCAACGGGTGTCACTCCTGAATATATTAAGGAGATGAAGTCAAAAGGATTTAACTATGATAAGTTGCAGAAATATGTGACATTGAAGAGTATTGATTAAATCAAAGCCAGCTATATTTTCTACGTTTCGTAACCGGGAGGAAGAGATTCTTTCCGGTTTTTTTATTTATGTATTAAGAAACTTTTAAACCTCACCCCATCATCACTCCTTAAATCAAACTCTTCGCCTCCCCTCTCCATGTGGAGAGGGGGTGTAGAGTATGCAATTCCAAAGTTTATTGATGGGGTGAGGTTGAACTATTTATTTATTCTTCTTTACATACTTAAACTTATCCGCAACGACTTTAAGAAGATATTCTTTTTTATCATTGTTATATTCCCAAAACATAGCACCTGCAAGATGATGTTGCTTTACATATTTACATTTCTCTTTCACAGATCGCTCATCATCGTATGAGATAAATATTTTTTTCTCTGCATTAAAAAGATAAGGAGCTTTTGCTTTGGCATCCCAATAGTCCTTATAGCCATTCTTATTAATAAGGCTATCTTTTAAATAAGTAAATCCACCACCACGTGCAGACCTGAGTGCTTTCCTGTATAAGCCATTGTTATCAGTTGATTCCATTTGCCAGCCTTTGCCATAGAAAGCCATACCAATAACAATTTTTGTAGCCGGCACACCCGCTGCCATAAGTGCCTGTATTGATCGGTGTGCAGAATATTGATTGCTATCACCTGAAGAAACATACAAATTAGTATGGTGACCAGAGACAGGATCCCATCCTCCAGCATAATCATAGCTCATAATATTTATGTAATCAGTATACTGCTGCGCCTTATCCATTTCTGTATGATCAATATAACTCTGTGATCCGCCAACCGCAGTTGTTACATAATATTTCATCCTTGTTGTGAGACTAAGATCATTAAGACCTTCCCTCAGTTCCTTAAAAAGAGTCGTATAATGTTGTTTGTCTTCGGGCCGGTACACGTTGCTGTCCCCGATCATACCTGGATACTCCCAATCTATATCAATGCCATCTAAATTATATTTTGAAACAATATCCACTGCACTTAAAGCAAAGTTTTTGGTGGAAGTGTCAGTAAGTGTAGCATCAGAAAAATTTTTACTCCAGGTCCACCCACCGATCGAGATCAATATTTTCAGATCAGGGTTTATCTTTTTTAACTCACTTAGCTTTCGCAGGTTCACTGTATCTGTCGCTTCATTGTGCAGCCATGCACGATTATCCTTAATATCAACAAAAGCATAGTTAATATGGGAAAGCCGCCAAATATCAATAGAATCTGTTGCGATCAATCCGCGGAAGCCACCGACATAGCCAATGATAACTGGCTTTGTTTTAGGTTTTATAAAATACGATGGCGAAATCATTACCATCGCACAAAACAAAAAACCTATATTAAAAACCGTCTTCTTCATATTTATAGAATCATCTATTGCTTGTTTGGCTGAGCCTTTTGCGCTATTTCAACATCCTTTGCTACATCCGGCCGGATCGTTTCCCAATGAAAAGTGAGATAAAAATTTTCATTACTTTCTTTACCACCCTGCTGACTTAAATGCACCAGCGGCATGTTTTTATATAATGGCCTTGTAATGCTGACAATTTTATCCCAATGGGTCAATGCCATTTGTAAATGTTTTATTGCATCCTGCTTATTGCTTTCACCACCACGGGTCCGATACGTTTGCAAAGCAATTCCTCCTTTTATTTTTTCCGCCAGGTGCAGACCAAGATAAGACCATGCTTTTATATCAGCTACTTCATAAAGCAAGGCCTTATCATCTAATACATTTATTTTGCTGACAATTTTTAATGCATTATTACAGTCTTTCTCCAGCATCTCTGCAAGCATCGGTGGTGTGATCGAGCTTTTATCAAAGTTCGTTTTAGACTCAGTTCGTTTTACATAATCAGCAATCGAAACATAACTTGTGTCTAGTGGCGGTTGTCTGATAAGACGATCAACAGAAATATACTCAACTCTTTTAGTTGTATTATCCAACGCCATCATGCCTTCACTGTATAATGTAAAATCCCAGCCGCAATCGAAATAAGAAGCTAATTGCAATGGTGTATTGCCGGCGAATGAAGAAGCTGTCAATAATTGTTCACCGGCTTTTCCATATCGCCTCGTAAATTCTTTTTTAAAGGTATCGTCAGTAATGTCTGGATCATACATTAATCTTCCCCAGAGTTTATAAAACATCCATTGTCTTTCGAATGCATATTTCCATGAAAGACCAACTGTGTCTATGGTGAAATAATCTTTAGCGGGTATATATGTTTCAGAACCGATTATATAACCACCAGAATATGATCTTTTGTTTTGCAAAACATGACTGCGAACAAAAGATGGAACACCCCAGCGAAGACAAAAGAAATCTTCATTGCGGGCAGTCCATACAATTTTATATGCAGTTGGTTCAGGTTTGAAATAAGTATCGTATAATTTTCCGCCATGCACTTTAATAAGTTTTGTTGTAGAATGTGCATGTGACCAGTTGAATTTCAGATCGGCCCATATTGGCCCTTCGATAAAACCCATTGCAGCTTCTCGTTCTATCCCTTGCCTTGTCAGTTGTTCGGTTTCAATACTTGTAATACCTAATGAACCGGTGGTGCTTGAAAAAGGAATACGATGAATGAGTTTTGATTTTCGTTTTGCCAATCGCATCCCTTCAATGATGGTTTCGCTCATCCACGCTTCCCGTTGCTGCGGCGTCATACCACCCATGCCTTCTCCCAATGTAAGACCCATACCTGTTAGACCAGGATATTCTTCCAACATTTGTGTCACGCATTCCCGGCTGTATCGTTTTATAATTTCTGATGTGTCCCCATTTACAAAATATTCATGCGTTAAATTATCCATCGCTACATTATGTGCCTTCGCAAACTCAGGAGTAACAAAAATGTTGAAAGGAATAATATATGTTTCAATTGCTCTTTCTGTTGCCATGTTAATGATCGAATGAAAAAGTCGCTGCCACTCTTTCATCTCTGCTTCATTCCACGGACTTGCTTCAGAAAAATTCTTTGGCCTGATCAAAAAAGTATAAGGATGAAGATTCCAGAGTGTAAGTGTATTGAAACGATCTGCCACCATCATATCGAGAAAAGATTTCCAATAACTGGTATCGCGGCAGGTTTGATCATGTAATTCCAGTGCATAACTATGACGATAAGTGTCCCAGGGAAGGTCATATTTGAGAGCACGAAAAGCAAGAAACGGTTTTTCATTTTTTGTTTTACAGTTGTTTAGAGAAATTCCGTTACCAATATCTTCTGCCAACGAAAGACAACCATAGATCAACCCTCTTTCATCACCACCCGTAATATGAATGATTTGTTTATCTTTTTTTATTGAAAAAGATTCAGCACCAAGGTTGGCCTGCAATGAAAGATCAATTTGAAATGCTGCAGGCATTGCAGATAATTTATATCCTTTTTCTTTTAATGCATTTTCTAATCGTGAAGCTGCGTAGAATTGTTTTGAAGAAGTATTATCAAAATTTATAGCGACTGTTTGAGAGGTTACCGTTTGAATAAAAGCCAGGAATAAAAAATAAAACAGGGCGATCCTTTTCATTAGATGAATTTAAGAAAGATTTTTTCTATTAATCCAGAACGAGCCCTGCTTATTCAAAATCATTCCACATTTGTTTTGCTTCATTCAGTGTAGCAAAAGAAAGCGATCGACGCAGATATTTTTTTGCTTCCTCCGGTTGACTTTTACGATCAAAAAACACAGCACAATTATAACAGGCTTTAGCTGCTTTTGTTTTATCGGGATCATCAATAAACCGCAAGCTTTCTGTAAGTGCTGTTTCGTAATCCCGACGGGAAATAGCCTGGCCTACTGCCTCAAATCCTTTATTAATAAACACCGGGTGACTCCGCATCTTTTCACCGGGAAAAAAATAATTCAAATACTTCTGCCAGATCTCCATTACAAAGTGGTATGCGTCATCTTTCTTTACTACGATATTGGGACCTGCGGCCAGTAATCCACTTGCCACTGACCGTGAAGAATGAAACCGGGATTGATGAAGGTCTCTTTGTTTGATCAGTGAATTATGCGAATAAAACGAATAACCTATATCTGCTACTATATCATAATAAGCTTCCCTGCTTTTGCTTCCACTGTTATCTTTTGTTACATCTACCCTTGTCTGTTCAAATGAAACATCAAAATTAGAAACAGTAATAGCATGTGTGGCTTTATGGTCGGCTATAAATCTATAAATTGTACTGTCTCCATTTGCAGGGGTATAACCCCTGATCGCTTCTGTTTCGATCCCTGTATTATCGTTTATCCTTTTACCTGCCCAGTACATCATCGTGTCAATAAGCTGCAGAAATAATTGTTCTTTGTTATCACGGTATTTCTTAGATGCTACATCATAATTATTAAGTAAAATAATTTTTTGCGGCGGTGGATCTACCGCATATATGGGTATGGTCCGTGACGTATAACTAATAATATTTTTTGGAGCTGTGCAGGATACTAATAGCAATAAAAAACATATTGCAAGGTGGTGCATACTATTTGTTTGCCTGAAGTTAATAATAACGGAGTTTTCTGAAGAAGGAATAACTAAAATATTGTACCTCTATTTATCCTTTAGCTCAATCCATACCGGTGCATGATCACTGGTTTTCTCCCATCCTCTTACATGTTTATCAACGCCTGCATTTACAAGTTTGCGTTTTAACTGGGAACTCAATAAAAAGTGATCTATCCGAAGACCGGCGTCACGCTGATACGCATTTCTAAAGTAATCCCAGAACGTATAGATCTTTTCTTTCGGATAAAGTTTTCGAATTGCATCTGTCCAGCCTTGCTCAACTAATTTTTTATACGCATCACGAATTTCTATTCTGAACAATGCATCATTCACCCATCGTTCGGGTTTATATACATCCAGTTCGGTTGGCATTACATTAAAATCACCGATCAATGTTACAGGGATCTTTTGGGCTAATAATTTTTTTGCATGAATGGTCAATCTTTTAAACCATTTCTGCTTATACTCGAATTTCGGACCTGGCCAGGGATTTCCATTGGGGAGATAAAGACAACCGATCACTATATTATTTACAATTGCTTCAATGTATCGGCTGTGACTATCTTCAGGGTCCCCGGGCAGCACCCGTCTCAGTTCCTGAATTTCTCCAACTCTTGAAAGGATCGCAACACCATTCCAGCTTTTTTGTCCATGCCATTTAGCCTCATAGCCTGCATCATTTATTGCTTGTAAAGGAAATTTTTCATTTGGCGCTTTCAACTCCTGTAAACACACAATATCTGGTTTCGATTCATTTAACCAGCGAAGTAATACAGGCAGGCGTCCATTAACACCATTCACATTATAGGTAGCGATCTTCATTTGAACCTAAAATTAGGATACTTGATCTTTTCAAATTCCTTTTTGGCGTAAATAAAATTTGGAGGGTATATGAATTGTAGAAGAAAATTTTTGGTATCAACTTGCTTTGGGTAATGAGAACGAAAAAATACTTCCTTTTCCGGGTTTACTTTCAATATAAAGCTGTCCTCCATTTCTTACCATGAATTCTTTACAAAGTTTTAATCCCAGCCCGGTTCCTGATTCATTTGCCGTTCCTTTTGTTGAATAAAAATCATTGCTGCTGATCTTTTTCAAAGCTTCAGGACTGATGCCAGTTCCGGTATCCTGCACAAATACTTCAACAAGAGTACAATTTTCATGCACCCCTATTTTTATGGTTCCTTTTTCAGGTGTAAACTTTATGGCATTTGAGATCAGGTTGCGTAAGACAAGGTTCAGCATATCTTTATCCATAAAACCGAAAACTCCTTCCTTACTTTCGCTTTCAATAGTGATCCGTTTTGTTTCTGATTGCCGACGTAGCAACTGTAATGTTTCTTCTATTGATTTAGGAATATCAACCCGTTGTGGATAAACTCCATTGGATTGCATTTGAGCTTTTGACCATTGAAGCAAATTATCCATTAAACTGGTTGTATAGGTCAGATCATTCACTACTGCAGGTATCATATTTTTTAATTCCCTGGCCGATATATTATTTTGCTGTATTTCGCTAAAGAAATTTCGCAAAGCATACATGGGTGCTTTCAGGTCATGGGAAATAATACCGAACAATTTATTTTTTAATGCATTCAATTCAGTTAATTCTTCTGTTTGCTTTTCAAGAAGGCTGGCATCTTTTAGTATTTTCTCAGATTGTATTTGTATCTGTACATTCTTTTGCTGCAGGGCATTGTTTTTGTCAAGAATGCTTAGCTGGTAAATAGTATTTTCATTTTTGACAAGGTATAATCCATAAAAGATAAAGACGATCGCAACTCCTTCATTAATGAGGTACAGTACCTCATTAATATTCTCGAGCTGGTAAAGAAATTGATTTAATACGACAGACAGGACAAAAAAATTGACCATCGAAAAAGCTATCGTAAAGACCATGAAGGCCCGGTCTTTCAAAAAGAAGACAGCGAGAATGCCGTATAAAATAAAATAAAGGTCAATGCCAAGATGCATTCCATTCATGAAAATAAAACTGGCAGCAAGAGGATGCAGAATAAAATAAGCAATCAGAGCAGACTTATGTTTATACTGACTGTTCAGGTATAACACCAGCATACTAACCAGCAATGGCACGCAACTTACTATGCCAATCCAGCCTCCAAATTTATCGTTATAAAAGATGCATGTAAAAAAAATGACTATTCCTGAAAGTAATTGGAAAAAGTTCAGTTGATTAAAGATGCCGAGTTTACGCAACTCATATTCTTCCATTGTCTCACTGTATCCGATCTTTTTAATTTCACGCATTAAAGAAACCAGGTATTGTTTCAAAGAAATATTGGATCTGCTGATCCGGGGAGTTTTTAATTTACCCAGCAGGTGGTGAAGGCGGTATTGGCTTAATTCCATAGCTTTTTATTGGATGGTGGATTACGACAAATACAAATTAATAATTTTTTGGAAAGGTTTTTAACCAACCCCGGATTTATGTTTAAAATAGTAATTCTCCATGCTCATATATAGTAAGTCTACTGAGATCTTTTCTATTAACCCATCACCTGATCTTTTCAAATTCGTAATTAGGTTTGATATGCTTTATTAAGATATTCAATACTCATCTTTTGAAGAAAGCAATTTTCATTGCCTGGAAACTTCCCGGCGCCTTTTATTTATCAGCAGTATCTGACCACATGATTATTTATTCACTGTCCCCCGATTTCAGTAACTTACAAAAAGGTCTTTTCAACCCCGGCCTGCCTGATAGGAGACAGGCTTCTTATGAAGCGTATTTTATTATATTGTCTTTTTCTTTTTTTATTTCCACCTGTTATTGATTCACAAACGGTGATCTCCATGAAGATTGATGGTACTATCAATCCTGCATCGGCAGATTTTATTCATAATGGTATTGAAAAAGCTACCCGTGAAAAAGCGGAATGCATAATCATTCATCTTAATACCCCAGGCGGGTTACTAAAATCAACAAGAAAGATCGTAAGTGATATACTTGAATCAACAGTTCCGGTAATTGTATATGTTTCACCAGGTGGTGCACAGGCAGGCTCGGCAGGAGTTTTTATTACACTGGCTGCTCATATTGCTGCCATGGCACCGGGCACAAATATTGGAGCCGCACACCCGGTTACCCTGCAGAACCAAATGGACAGCACCATGAATGAAAAAGTTACCAATGATGCCGCTGCATTTATAAGATCAATTGCAGAAAAGAGACACCATAATATTGAGTGGGCGGAAAATGCTGTTCGTAAAAGTTTTTCTTATTCAGAAACAGAGGCACTTGAAGATTCCGCAATTGATATAATTGCTAAAAGCGAAACAGAATTATTAGCAAAGATTGATGGTAAAATGGTAGAGCTTAGCTCAGGCACTAAGACATTACATACTGCATCTGCAATTGTGAAAGAACATAAGATGAGTGCATGGGAAAAGATATTAGACATCATCAGCGACCCCAATATTGCATACATCTTATTTCTGTTGGGATTATATGGGTGTATGTTTGAGCTATATAATCCGGGAGCCATACTGCCAGGCATTGTTGGCGTCATTGCATTGATACTCGCCTTGTATTCGATGCATACTTTACCGATTAATTATGCTGGGCTTGCGCTGATCATTTTCGCTGTCATCCTGTTCCTGCTGGAAATAAAAATTGTCAGTCATGGACTGCTTGCTATAGGTGGAGTGATCTCCCTGCTGCTTGGTTCCATGATGCTGATCAGATCCAACTCATCGCTGGAAATGGCAAAGATCTCACGCAGTATAATTTTTTCAGCCACGATCGTATCTGCGCTTTTCTTTTTGTTTGTTGTTGGACTTGGTATAAAAGCCCAGCGCCGTAAAGTGGTAACTGGTATTGAAGGATTAGTGGGAGATATTGGAGAAGTAATGGAGACATTATCTCCGATCGGTATTATAAAAGTGCAGGCAGAAATATGGAAAGCGGAATCGCTTAGCGGTACAATTGATAAAGGAGAGAAAGTAAGAATAAAAGAAATGAAGAATCTGAAACTTTTTGTAGAAAAAATCAATAACAGTTAAAAACAACACCATGCAACAATTTCCAACAATAGCAGTCGTCATTATTTTCTTTGTTATACTCATCTTGTCTAGTGCAATAAAAATATTACGTGAATATGAACGTGGAGTTATTTTCCGCCTGGGGCGTTTGATCGGGGGCGATGGTATTAAGGGCCCGGGGCTTATTCTGCTAATACCGGTTATCGATAAAATGGTTAAAGTAAGTTTGCGTACCGTAGTACTTGATGTGCCCCCCCAGGATATTATTACATCAGATAATGTTTCAATTAAAGTAAATGCTGTTGTATACTTTCGGGTGGTAGAACCACAAAAAGCCATTGTACAAGTAGAAAATTTCTTAGCAGCTACTTCACAAATTTCACAGACCACATTACGCAGTGTACTTGGACAATCGGAGCTTGACGACCTACTTTCACAAAGGGAAAAGATAAATCACAGGTTGCAAGAGATCATCGATTCACAAACAGAGCCATGGGGTGTAAAAGTTACCAATGTAGAAGTAAAACAAATTGACCTGCCGCAGGAGATGCAAAGAGCCATGGCTAAGCAAGCTGAAGCAGAAAGAGAACGCCGTTCAAAAGTAATTGCCGCTGAAGGAGAATTCCAGGCATCGCAACGATTAGCTGATGCGGCAAAAATTCTTGCGAGTGAGCCTAGTGCTTTAACGCTTCGGTATTTACAAACACTGCGGGAAATTGCTACAGAAAATAATTCAACAACTATTTTCCCTGTTCCGATCGATCTGCTGACGCCGTTTTTGAAAAGTAGCGGGAGTAAGGAGTCATAAGAATCGTGGACCATTTAGTTAAGGCCAACTATTTGATCTTTTCAAATTCGTAGTTAGGTTTAATATGCTTGTTTAGGAACTCACCTTTGGAAGAAGCAGTTTTCATTTCTTTATAAACCTTTTCAGGCACCTGTTTATAATCATATATGCTACCGGAAACATAGATCACCCGGAGTGTTGAAGTAGTATCGTTGTATCTTATTGCCGCAACAACTGAAGATGGCATCGTTTAAATGTTAGATGAATTTTGTAACCAAAAAATTATGCCAGTCTGTAATGTTGGATAGATTATTAAATGTGTGTAATGAATTTGGAAATTATATCCCACACTTTACTGCACCAAGTACCTGTATATAGCCTTTTCTTACAAGTTTATTTCCTCGCTCACTAGCCAGTTCATATATCTTCGCCAAATGAGTGAATGGTATTACATAAGTGTTTGGTTGCATATTATTGGCGGAGCTTTCTGGATCGGCGGCATGTTATTCCTTCCTTTTGTTTTATTTCCTGGAATTAAAAATCATCCTGACAGAAAGAATTTATTAATGGCAACAGGATTGAAATTCCGTTTTTACGGATACATTGTTCTCGCTATGTTGTTCATCACCGGTTTATTGAATATTTATTTAAGAGGCCTCAGTTTTTCATTGAATTTTTTTACTGTGACCCGGTATGGTCAGCTGGTTGAACTAAAAATTATTTTATTTGTTTTAATGTTAACCATCAGTTTGTTGCACGACCTTATTGTCGGAAGAAAAGCAATTGAACAAATGGAAAATCAAAATATAAAATTAATTGCACGTTGGACGGGTAGAGTGCTTCTTCTTATCTCTTTAATTATGGCTTATATCGGCGTAGTGATCTCACGAAGGGGATGATCTTTAATTTCTTTCAATACAATTTCTCTAACTCGATCATAATGATTCGATAGAGTTAACGCTTCTCTATAAATAATTTTTTTCCTGGTTACAAATTTTAATACCCGTTAAAAACGAGTATTAAAATGGTTTTATTCTGTAGGGATCTTTTTCTTTTATTACTGATTAACCAGTTTCTCTTTGAAAATAATATTGCCGTTCTCATCTTTTACTGAAAGCATGTAAACACCTTTACTAATAGTTGGTGGCAGCTCTATTGTATGAGAAATGGTTCCTCCATTATGTTTAATTTGTTGCTTATATATCTCCTGCCCATTGGCGCCAAATATATTTATCTTATAATTGCCGCGGCCAAGGTCACTTCCCTGGAGTAAAACAATTCCATTCACTACAGGATTTGGATAAAGGCTCAATCCTTTAATTGTTTTATTCCTGTTTACTCTTACTACAATGCTGTAGGCTGATTTGCCGTCCAGGTCATTATTTTTAATTCGATAATAACTTGTACCGGAAAGTGGGTTGGCATCAAAAAATCCATAGTCACCATCGGAAGTGTTATTATACAAAGCAGGTAATGATCCAACAGAAGTGTATGACCGGCCATCAGCTGACCGTTCAATTTCATAGCTCTTTACTTTATTTTCTGAATAAACTCTCCAATCCAGTTGTATTCCGTTTTGTTTTTCATACGCTTTTATTGCTCCAAACTTAACGGGCAATACTAAACCGATATCAGCTACAGCAAATACTCCAAATGCACTAAAAGAAGCTGTTACAATATTAGTAGTATTATTTCCACTAGTTTGGATGGGGGGGAACGACCAGGAGATACCATTATGACGACTAATGCCAATCTGTGTATTACCTAGAGTTGTAAATGTGGCTCCTTCGAGTGCAGTTACCCATTGAAGCGTAAGCGCTGAATTACCACTGCCAATGAGCCTGTCAATAAACCACATCGCATCTACAATTCTTGATTTATCAGTATATGCTAGACCCCCCACTGCCGCATCAACAGCTGCCGGAGAATAAACGCTGACTGCAAAATTGCTTACCCCGGCGGCCGTGTTTACAATCACCGGCATATAATCGGTGGGTGTACCCACCGGAAAAGTATAGTTAGTTGCTGCGGCAAGGTTCTGACGCACAAGACGTCCTGTTGGAAGAATCGTATAAACATATGAAGTAGCGCTTCCACCAACTATTTGGGCAGCGGGTGTTGCATTGCTAAGCGTCAATGTATTGGATCCTATATTTATTTTACCAGCTGTAAGTGTAAGGGCGCCGGCAACAGTAGTATTTGCGTTTAATTGTAAGATGGATGCAGCAGCACCATTCATTATCAGGTTGCCTACGGTTGAAGCAATGCCTGTTACACTTATTGTGCTGGTAGCAGCAGCACCAATAACAGATATTTGTGTGCCGGTAATGTTACCGCCAACAGCTAATGTACCTCCGCCGTTAAAATTAATTTGAGTTATTGGTGCATTGGCAGCGGTTCCCCCAGCTACATTTCCTGATATATTGATCGTACCGCCACCGTTAAATACTACGTTTGCTTGCTTATCAGCTGCATTGCCGGGAGTCAAGGTTAAAGATGCAGCATTCACTACTGCACCAACTCCATTCATGATTAGAGATTTGGTGACACCGCCACCGCCGGTGACTGCTCCGAAGATCGCTATTCCACCAGTTACATTCAGGGTCTGGCCAGCGGAAACAGTCAAAGTGTTATTGCCATTACCAACTGCAATCGCAAGTGACCCGATAGGAAAAGCCGGGCTTACATCTAATGTTACTGCAAAACCAGTTGGAATTGTTACTATTAATGTTCCTGTGGCCGCACCGGGATAAGTTGCGCTCCCCCATGTGGCAGGATTACTCCAGTTTCCGGATGCAGTAGCTGTGAAATTTTGTGCTGATAAATAATTTGAAATTAAAATAAGACCTACGCTAAAGGATAAAATTTTTTTCATAAAATAGACTTAAGATGAGTGAATAAAAATGTTAAGGAGGGAGTGGATTAAAGGACGTAGGATATTGGAGTAAGGGCAGGAGATATTTCAAAAGTATCAAAATTATTATTGCAAAAAAATTATAAAAACCCAGAAATAATTTTTGGGGAATCTCTGCCCCATCAAAAAAGTAGAGTTTGCGGATAACTATTCTTTGTTAGCAAGTTTTATTCCTCTTCCTACTTTCATCGAAATAAATCACACTCATTTTTTTCCACAACAAAAATTATAGGTAGGTCTTGTAGTGAATACTAAGTGGTAAACCACGATAGCTAATTGAAAATATAAGGCAAATCCTTACGTGATGCACGAGATATTAATTGATAGCTGCGAGTACAATTTCTTTTACCTGTTCAAGAGGAATTCTGTCTTGCTTCATCGAGTCCCTGTAACGTATAGTGACTGTATTATCTTCTTTTGTTTGATGATCAACCGTAACACAGAATGGAGTACCGATCGCATCCATACGACGGTAACGTTTACCAATTGTATCTTTTTCTTCATAGAAACAACGGAAAGAAGATCTGCAATCATCCATGATCTTTCTTGCTATTTCTGGTAGCCCGTCTTTTTTCATTAATGGAAGAACCGCCAATTTCATTGGAGCAAGTTTTGCCGGAAACTTCATCACGACCCTGCTATCTTGTTTTTCGGGAGTACTCAGATCTTGCTCTTCATAACAATAACTTAATACAGCCAAAAACATTCTGTCCAAACCAATGGAGGTTTCAATTACATAGGGAATATAATTACCATAAGGTTTGCCAGTTGCCGGGTCAATTTCGTTATCGAAATATTGTTGTTTCTTTTTACTGTATTCCTGGTGATTCTTCAGATCAAAATCGGTACGGCTATGAATGCCTTCTAATTCTTTGAAGCCAATTGGGAAATTAAATTCAATATCACAGGCTGCATCCGCATAGTGAGCCAGCTTGATATGATCATGAAAACGATATTGCTCTTTTCCAAAACCCAGCGCCAAATGCCATTTCATTCTTTCTTCTTTCCAGTACTCATACCATTTCTTTTGCGTGCCCGGTTGAATAAAGAACTGCATTTCCATTTGCTCAAACTCCCTCATGCGGAAAATAAATTGTCTTGCTACAATTTCATTTCTGAATGCTTTGCCGATCTGTGCAATACCAAAAGGGATTTTCATCCTTCCTGTTTTTTGCACATTCAAAAAGTTTACAAAAATTCCCTGCGCCGTTTCCGGTCTTAAATAAACTTTATTGTCTTCATCATCACTTGAAACTGTAGAACCAAATTCTGTTGAAAACATCAAATTGAATTGACGGATATCTGTCCAGCTACTTGTTCCACTAACCGCACATTTTATTTTATTATCCTCAATTAGTTTTTTTAATCCGGCAAAATCATCCTTTGCCAACAATGCATCCATTGCGGCCAGCAGGCCATCTGCTTCTTTTTCTTTTCCGCCGGTTTTTAAAAGTTCAGCATGACCCTCGATCAAATGATCAACACGATATCTTTTTTTGCTGTCTTTATTATCGATCATCGGGTCGTTGAAATTATCAACGTGACCGGAAGCTTTCCATGTTGTTGGGTGCATAAAGATGGCAGCATCAATACCCACAATATTTTCATACATGCGGGTCATACTATCCCACCAATAATCTTTGATGTTTTTTTTCAGCTCACTGCCCCACTGGCCATAATCATATACTGCCTGTAATCCATCATAAATTTCGCTGCTGGGAAATACAAAACCATACTCTTTCGCATGAGAAATAATTGCCTGGAACCTGTTCGAATCGTTTGCCATAGCGGCAAAGATAAGAGTCGAGAAGCTTTCTCAATAGCTTTGGATATTATGAGTTTTGTGATTGTATTTTTTCTTCAGCTGTTTTTTGTTCCTGAATTTTCTCTTCTTTTTTCTCTTCCTCTACTTTTTGTCCATCGGTTGTTTTAGGTAATGGTTGTTTAGAAGCAATTTCCACTTTCTCTACCCATACCGCATATCTATTCGGATAAATATTCGATCCCATCTCAATGGCGTATTGTCTTGTAAATGCAGCCCCGAAATAAAGGATCATTGCTGAACAATATACCCACAGTAACACAATAATTATGGAGCCAGTAGTTCCATACGCAGTTGTCATTTGGCTATGGCCAAGATAATAACTGATCAGAAATTTACCCCCCATAAAGAAAGCCGCCGTAGTAAAAGCGCCGACTCTTACATGCCTCCATTCAATCTTTGCATCGGGCAATACTTTAAAGATGATACCGAAAATAAATGCGGTGATAAAAAATGTAAGAATGAGATTAACTATATAAAGGACAACAACAGTCATATCAGGAAATTTTTGCAACAGGTGGTTTAACAAAAGATCCATCGCTCCATTGATCACAAGTGAAACAAGAAGAATAAAACCAAGGCTTACAATTATAGAAAAAGAAAGTAGGCGATTAATAATTAATCGCAGCCAGCCCCGACCTTTTTTGGGCTTTGATTTTAATTTCCAAATAAGATTGATGGAATCCTGTATTTCGCCAAACACTGCCGTTGCCCCGATAATAAGTGAACTCAGACCGATAATAGTAGCTAGCTTACTGGAATCAGAATGCATTGTTGATTGCATTGCCTCCTGGATACTTTTTGCGGCCGCTGAGCCTACAAACCCCTCTATCTGTTTATAGATGGTGCCTTCAATAATTTCCCGGCCATAAAAAATGGTGGCAAACCAGATTATGATGATCAATAAACCCGGTAATGAAAAAATGGTTGAAAAAGCAAGTGAGGAACTTAGCTTAAGTATATTATCATCTATAAAGTCAGAAACAGATCTTTTCAGTATACTCCATAATCTTTTTGGTGCCATAAAAGGGAAAATGGTCATGATTAAAACTTACATACATAATGCCAAAGAAAAGCCAGATTGGATTGATACGGGGTTACAATGACTTAAGTTGTATATAAAACTATTTCAACTTCTCATTTTGCTGATGTCTTTCCGCATCCCTGGTCGTTTTCTTCTCAATATTCTTTTGAAATGCGTCCGTTAAATTAACCCCTGTTTGGTTAGCAAGACAGATCAATACCCACAGAACATCGGCCATCTCATCGGCTAGGTTTTTATTTAAATCGGTTTTTTTAAACGACTGGTCGCCATAAGTGCGGGCCATAATGCGGGCCAATTCTCCCACTTCCTCTGTTAAAATGGTCATGTTAGTTAGCTCACTGAAATAGCGAATACCCACCGTTTTTATCCATCCATCCACCTGTTGCTGGGCTTCATTAATAGTCATAACAAAATTTTTATTGAGTCTGTGCAATTTAGCATGATTCCTGGCGTTTTCATCTCCCTTTTCGTGTTATCTCCTACCCCTTGATACTATTTAAACCCAATTATTCAATTCCAATTTTTGTATTCTATGATGAACCCTTTTATCCGGAAAGCTATTCTCGTCTCTGCACTTTTTTGTACCGCTTGTTTTATGCATGCACAGGTGAAGCAATCACCCAAATCGGAAATAACTACGACTGCAACTGCCAAACCCTTCAAGGTTTTAACAAATGGCAAACAAATAACTATCCAGTCAAAACAAAATTTAAAGTCCTTGATGGTATGGACAGCAAGCGGACATCGCTTTGTGGAAGAAAAAGAACTTACCTCCAATTCATACTCATTTACTGTACCGGCAAAAGAAAATATCTTTTATATAATGCTCGAAACAGCGGAAGGAAAAAGATTTACTGAAAGAATGGGGGTGAAATAGTGATTTGTCAGTGGTGAGTGGTGAATAAATTATTCTTTGTTTTTAGTATCGATCACAATAGTAACTGGTCCATCGTTTATTAGCTCCACTTTCATATCTGCTCCAAACACTCCTGTACTTACAGTTTTTCCAAGATCATTTGAAAGTTGTTTTATAAATTTTTCATACATGGGAATAGCAAATTCAGGCTTGCTTGCTTTTATATAAGAGGGCCTGTTTCCTTTTTTAGTAGAAGCATGTAATGTAAACTGGCTTACGGCAAGAATATCTCCATTAATATCTTTTACAGAAACGTTCATTACTCCATCATCATCATTAAAAACTCTAAGGTTTACAATTTTACCGGAAAGCCATTCAATGTCTTCCATAGTATCTGCATCTTCAATTCCTACCAACACAAGCAATCCATTCTCTATTTGAGAATTAATTTTATTATCAATAGTTACACTTGCTTTGCTTACCCTTTGAATAACGGCTCTCATAATTTGTACCTTTGCTATTTACAAATATATTGACCATTCGTCTATGACTTCAATTGACCTGGCACCGGAAATAATTTTTCAAACTACACGCAGCGGCGGTAAGGGCGGCCAAAACGTTAACAAAGTAGAGACTGCCGTTATTGGATATTTTGATATCAATGCATCACAAATTCTTGCCGATGAGCAGAAATTGGAGATCACTGAGAAGCTTTCCAATCGTATCAATAATGAAGGAATGCTATTCGTAAAATCACAAACTTATCGAACACAGCTTGAGAACAAAGATGAAGTGATCCGTAAAATAAATGAGCTTGTGGCAAAAGCTTTGGAAAAAAAGAAAAAACGCAAACCAACCAAAATAAGTAAGGCTGCAAAAGAAAAACGTTTAGATGGCAAAAAGAAAAAAGGCGACATAAAAGAAGGCCGAAGAAGAGTAGATCCTCATAATATGTAATGCAGCATGTATTGCTTAAATTTACAGTCTGAATGAAGTGGAGACTGACCATTATAATTTTTCTTGTAACCCTTTCCGGAAACTTCTTAATTAATGCCTGCAGAAAAGGACAGGAAGATGTACCCGGCAAAACAGGTTTGACATTTGCAATACCTGCCGGCTTTCCCGCACCTCGCTATGATTTTTCAAGAAATCCATTGACAGAAGAAGGTTTTCAACTTGGTAAAATGTTGTTTTATGATGGCCGTCTTTCCAAAGATGGTAATTACCCATGTGCTTCCTGCCATCACCAGGTTGCTGTATTTGGCACTTATGATCATGATCTGAGCCATGGCTATAACAATCAGCATTCAAACAGGAATGCAACGCCACTTTTTAATCTGGCATGGAAAGATGCATTTCATACTGATGGAAAATTTAAAAGCTTGGAAGATGAATGTTTGGATCCGATACAAGCGCCGAATCAAATGGCAGAAGAGATCGGAAATGTATTGACCAAACTTCGGAAAGACCCGCATACGCTGCAAATGTTCAAAGCTGCATTTGGCACAGAAGAAATAACGATTGAAAGAATGCAAAAAGCATTGGCGCAATTTACCGTGTCAATGATCACTGCCAATTCAAAATACGACCAGGTGAAAAGAGGTGAGAATGTCTACACAGATTTTGAGCTAAGAGGTTACCAGCTTTATAAAACCAAGTGTGCATCCTGTCATCCTGAACCAATGTTCACTGATTATTCATACAGGAATAACGGTCTCTCGGTTAGTCCTTACTTAAATGATTATGGAAGGTTTCTGGTTACAGGTAAAAAAGAAGATTCATTAAAATTCAAAGTGCCATCGCTGAGAAATGTTTCTATAACATTCCCCTACATGCATGATGGCCGTTACCAAAGTTTGAAAGCATGCATTGAACATTATGGAAATAATATTCAGCAGAGTTCTACACTTGATCCTTCTTTAACAAATGGAATTCATTTTAACAGCAATGAGATCATTGACCTTGTTGCTTTTTTAAGAGCACTGACCGATTCTACACTTACAAAAGATCTGCGTTTCTATCAAACTCATTAATTAAGCCGAGGTTTTTCTTCTTCCTTTTAAAGAATCAAGCGACTTATTCTGGTTTTCAATTTCCTTTTTTTGTAATTCCTGGTCTTTTATATTTTTTTCAAGCGCCTCCTGTAATTTTTTATTCTCATCCTGGAGAGTTTTTAATTTTTTATCTGCTTTCTCTAGTGAAAGAATTTGTCCACCGATCAGGATCTCAAGATTTGAAGCTTCCACTTCTGGTAAAAGGTTATTTAAAAAAGATTTTACTTTCTCAAGCTCCTCGCTACTCAACTTCGATAATGCATTAGCGTCATCTTTGAATATAACAAGGCTTACAATAGTTTCATCAGCCTCCTTATGGCTTTTCCGTTCTATATTAATTGCATAATCATATTTGTTTGGACTTATTTCGCCCACTGTCGTTTCCTTGTACACCCTGAAACCTTTGTCTTTATTAAACATTCCCTTTTCTTCCTTGCCTCCATAACCTAATTTTAAAAGTTTTGCTCGCATGGCATTTTCAACAGCTTCCGGCGGATAATTATATTCCATTACAATGCAGGCTTGCTTTCCTTTGTTGTATTCAATAGTTCCTTCGTGAGCCTGTGCTTTTAAAAGAAATGATATAGGTAAAAAGATAGTTAAGAGGATCAACTTTCTCATGGCAGTTGTTTTGGTTAAAGATAAGATAAAGAAAAAACTGAACACGGCTTTCATCTCAGGCAATTGCTTAATCAGGAGTCAAAGAGTACATTTGCTGAAATATCCCAAATCCTTTGAGTGGTATAAAAAAACTAGCCGGGCAAACTATATGGTATGGAGTGCCCACAATTGCCAGTCGTTTTCTCGGTTACCTGATGAATCTGAGCCTGCCATTTATTTTTTCGCATGCTGGTACCACGGCAGATCTTACCCAGGTTTACGCAATTATTCCCTTTTTAAATGTGTTGTTCACCTATGGAATGGAGACAGCTTATTTTCGATTTTCACAATCAGAAGATAAAAAGAAGCTCTATAGCACACTTACTCTTTCAATTTTTTTAACGACCATTTTATTTACAGTTATTCTTCTTTTTTTCCGTCCTTCTATTGCAAGTGCAGCGGGACTTGAAAAGCACCCACAATATGTAACGTGGATGTGCTGGATCATTTTCTTTGATACGCTGGCAACTTTACCATTTGCCAAACTGAGACAAGAAGGCCGTCCCAGAAAGTATGCATTTGTTCGGGTAGCCGGCATCGTGGTAAATATTTTGGTGGTGATCCTTGCTCTTGGATTACTGCCGGATTATCTGAAAAAAAACCCGGACAGTTTTCTCGGTTTTATTTTTGATAAGACTGACCCGATAAGTTTTTACCTATTAGGAAATGTTTGCGGAAGCATATTTACTTTTTTATTGCTTTGGAAGGAATTCAAAGATCTTGAGTTCAACTTCAATACGAAACTTTGGAAAAAAGTAATGGAGTATAGTTATCCATTGATCATTGTTGGCCTGGGTGGAATGATAAATGATATGCTGAGTCGCTTAGTTTACAGGCATGTGGTTGAAGTATCACCTGCGGAGGCAGATAAAGAGCTTGGAATTTTTGGAAACCTCTATCGACTTGCAGTTTTAGTAACGGTAATGATACAGGCATTCCGAATGGCGGCTGAGCCATTCTTCTTTAACCGGTCAACAGAAGAAAACCCACAACGTGTTTATGCAAGAGTGATGAAATTTTTTGTGATCGCTTGTTGCTTTATGTTTTTGTTCATCGGGCTTTACCGCGATGTGCTGGAATGGGTGATCACATTAAAATCAAAAGAATGGGGTGAAGGAATATATATTGTACCGATCCTTGCTCTTGGAAATATTTTTTTAGGTATTTATTATAACCTGAGCATTTGGTATAAACTGACAAATAAAAACATGACCGGTGCAATGATCACTTTTGTTGGCGCAGTGATCACAGTTGTACTAAACATTATCCTTATTCCAAAACTTCATTATCTCGGAGCTGCCATCGCTACGTTCTGTTGTTATTTATTTATGATGATCATCAGCTATATGCTGGGACAGAAACATTATCCAGTGCCTTATGCAAAGAAAAAACTCATCTCCTATCTTGTTTTGGTGGTGTTGATATATTTAGTTCATCGAGGTCTGTTGATGCTTTACGATAATATCTGGTTTAGCATTGGTTCTGCTACTTTACTTTTATTATTGTTTGCTTTTTTTGTTTCAAGGATTGAAAAGAAAGAGCTGCAACGGTTTCCTTATATCGGCAAATACTTCGCCGCAAAACCAATATAATCTTCTGACTTAGAATCGAAACGGTTCGATCATTTCTTATTTGCATTTTCTGCAAATCCACTTTTTGCAATGCAAAATTCGCCAAGGAATAAGTAGTGGCTGATTCTACTTTAGTACCAGGCTTAAATAATTTATCTCCTAAATTTTTTCAATTATGAAAAATATCCTTATTCTATTGACTTTGATAATCTATCCATTCATCAGCTTTACGCAGAAAAGATTTTATATCCCCAGTGCCTATCAAATTTCTGACTTTGATAATAAAAAGGAAATCAGCTTATCTATTGCGAAAGGCAATGGTTATGATGCAAATTTTTCTTATTCATTTTCAAAACATTTTTATAGCCTGTTTGCTTATGGTATTAATAACTGGTATGAAGAAAGATCAACAATTCTTTCATGCTATGGCATATATAACAATAATGCTTCATTTTCTGCCCAATTCGGATACTACAAAAAAATTAATAAGCCCTGGATGGGTAAGCTTGAAGTATATCTTGGTTATTCAAAAAATAAAATAGACAACTATTGGGATTTTATCGACACTAACAGACCAGACCCAGCAACAGCACAATTTACCTATGGAAAATTCAATTCTCTTTTCCTTGGATCCAACCTGATCACTCAGAACCAGGTTGTAGAATTCTCATTTGGTTTTCGGTTAAGTTATTATAAATATGATACTCTTTCTTTTTACGATAATGCATCTTTTAATTATCACCCGATCAGCACTGTAAAAAATTATTACGGAGTCGCTACTGAATTAATCCAGGGACTTGGTCTCCAACACAAATCGTTTAAACTGCTTTTACAAGGAGGTATATCAATTCCTATAACCTACCCTTATGCTGAACAAACAGATGCTCAATTCTTAAATAATGGAATCTATATTACTACCCATAAAGAAAAACTTCCGAATTATGGGTCAATGATCTTCAGAGTAAGTATTCAATGCAACCTAAAAATGTCCAAAAACAAAAATAAAAATCATTAATACAACTTCACAAAAGGATTATTCATTTTCTCAAAACCTACCGTCGTCATTGGGCCATGACCGGAATAAACTTTTGTTTCGTCAGGCAAAGTGAATAGCTGGGTTTGAATGCTATTAAATAAAATTTTGAAATCACCTCCGGGCAGATCAGTACGGCCAATACTGCCATTAAATAAAACATCGCCGCCGATAACAAAACCACCAGCTTCATGATAAAAACAAACACTGCCCGGTGAATGACCGGGAGCAAAACGGATCTCCAGTTCATCATTTCCCAATTTGATGTTTGTTCCTTCTTTTAAATAGATCAGCTCCCCAACATAATTTTCACAAGGCATTTGCCACATTTCCCCGCTTTGCGGAGCAAAATCAAGCACCGGTTTTTCCTTTTCATGGATATGAAGAATGAGATCCCATTTTTTGGCAGCCCATTTGTTGCCAAATACATGATCGAGATGGCAATGCGTATTAAGCAGCAATTGTGGTTGAAGGGCCTTTTCTTCAATAAAGTTCTTTAACTCATCCTGCTCTTGCTGAAAATAACAACCCGGGTCAATAATGCAGCACACACCTGCTTCGTTATATAAAACGTAGGTATTTTCCTGGACGGGATTAAATGTAAATGTCTTAACGCTTAACATCGAGGTTTTTCTGTACTTTTAAAATCAAAAGCCGCTCCAAATCTCTCCGCTTTGGTGGAAGGTTTAGCAAACACACAAACCAAAAATAAGAAATGCCTTTTTGTTTGCCGTGTTTATGAATTTATGAGTGCATATTGCATCATAAAAGAGTGGGATGGCGATCAGAATTACAGGAAGTTAAACGGAGCGTCGCAACGGAAGTCTAATCAAGGCTCGAATGCCGATAACAAACAGATAATTTGAGGAGATTGCTTCGGCTTCGCCTCGCAACAAAACTTATAAGTCTATTGCAGCAACTATACTTTATTTAAATCCGATTTTTAATTTATAGACGAAACAGGACAGATCTTATGAAGAAAGAATTCAGACTTATCTTTTTTACAGTGGTTTTCTTCTCCCTGAAAACTAATGCACAAGTGAACGCGGTGGAATTTGGAAAGAACCGGGTACAATACCAGAAGTTCATTTGGAAATTTTACCAGACAGAAAATTTTAATACCTATTTCAGCCAGGATGGCCTGGCGCTTGGCAAGTATGTGGCGCAAGTGGCAGAAGGAGAACTGTCAAGCATTGAAGAATTTGTTGAATATGGCTTGCAGCGCCGTGCCAACATTGTTGTGTATAACAACTTTGACGAATTCCAACAAAGCAATATAGGACTGGGCATTGACTGGCAAAACACCGGGGGGGTGACCAAGCTGGTGAATAATAAAATTATTTTGTTCTTCGATGGCAATCATGAAAACTTAAAAAGACAAATAAGACAAGGTATTGCAAAAGTGCTTGTCGATAATGTATTGTTTGGAGATGATTTGGGAGAATTTGCCGCAAACCAGGCATTGCTTGATCTACCACAATGGCTTACCGACGGATACATTGCATATGCAGGTGAAAACTGGAGTGCTCAACTGGATGATGATCTGAAATCTGCTTTACTAAGCGGTCGCTATAATAATTTCTACCAGTTTGCCCATGAAAAACCTTTGCTCGCCGGTCATGCTTTTTGGCGTTGGGTTGGTGATAAATATGGTAAAAGCAAAACAACTTATATGCTTTACCTGGCCCGCATTTATCGTAATCTGAATGCGGCATGCAATCGTGTTACTAAACAAAAGAAATTTAAAACCCTGCTAACTAATTTCATGGCAGAGGAAAGCCAGAAATACTTAAAAGATATTCGTGGGAGAAGAGTAGCACCAAAAGGTCAGTTATCAGTAAGTGAATATATCAAGAAAAAAGATTTTATCCGTTTCAATGCGAATCCAGTTCCCCGGAATATGAGTTATGCCGTGGTGGAATTCAAACAAGGAAAATATTCTATCGTGCTGAATGAGAATTTTACAAACCGCAAAGTGCTGGTAAAATTCGGCGCAAGATCAAGAGAGGATGAAAAGAATCCTAACTACCCGATAATGGCGTGGGATGGAAAAGGAACAAGGCTTGCTGTATTGTATTGGGAAAAAGGAGATCTGAAGTTGTTTGTGTATGACCTGGTGAACAGGGTTAAAATATCAAAAACCATTCTTGAAAAATTCAGCCAGGTAGAGGATATGAAATACATGCTGGATGCAAATACTCTTTTATTCAGCGCAGTGAAGAGTGGGCAGACAGATATTTTCGTTTATAAAATTGATAAAGAAACAATGGAGCAGGTAACGAATGATGTGTATGATGATCTGGATGCATCTTTTGTGGCTTTTCCAAATAAGACCGGGATCATCTTCTCCAGCAACAGGCCATCGGGTACTGCTGCAAGCTCTGATGATTCATTGCCGCACAATCGTTACAATATTTTCCTGGTTGACAATTGGAACAAATCTGAATTCAAACAGATCTCTCAACTTACAGATATGAAGCAAGGCGATGCCCGTCTTCCTTCCCAATACAATACTTCGCATTTCACTTTTGTAAGTAATGAAAATGGAATTGCCAACCGCTATGCAGGTTTCTTCAGAACTGAAAGAGCGGGGCTTGATACATTGGTGTTTATTGGCGGCGATGTATTGCGCAACCCCAGTTTAAAAGATGTGGATTCATTATTAAAAGAATGGGATAAACCGGATATTGATTCAGTAGGTTTTGTTTCTGTAACACAGGATTCCACATATGTTTTCCCAATTACAAATTATCAAAGCAGTTTATTGGAAACAAGAACTGCCGGCGATCAGCAGCAGGTAAGTGAAATAGTAAGACAGGGTGATTATAAATTCCTTTATCGTCTTAAGGTGGATGAAAGTGCTTTGCGCCGTCGCAATATATCAGCGAGGCCCACAGAGTACATGAAGAAGGTAATGGAAGAAGAAAAAATGGAAGAAGGCAAACTTGATATAAGTATACCAGATGCTCCCGATTCAAGTGGAAAAAAGCAAAATGATTTCTTTGAAAATGAATTCAAGGATGAGAAAAAAGATTCGACACAGATCGGCAACGTAGTGGAATCAGCGGTAGTGCCTGGTAAAGAACCGGTATTAAAGGACGCAAAATTGTTTGAATACCGTCCGCCGAAATTTTTCAATGATTATGTAGTAGCCGGTTTTAATAATAATGTATTGATGACCCGTTATCAAACTTATGCAGGTGGCTCGGGTCCTATTCAACTTGCCAATGGCGATCCGTTTAATGGTATGATAAGAGTTGGAACTTCTGACCTAATGGAAGATTGGAAGTTTTCCGGAGGTTTTCGCCTGAGCACAGATCTGAAGAACAATGAATATGTAATGACTGCACAGTATTTAAAGAAACGACTTGATTATAGTGCCACTTATTACAGGAGTACACAAAAAGTAGTTGCAGGTGATCAAAATGGAAATTCTTACAACGCCAAATTATTTACGAACTTATACCAGGGAGGTGTTTCTTATCCATTTGACCGTGTAAGAAGTATTCGTTTTAATGCTGCCTTCCGTTCGGATAAAGTGGTGATCCTTGCTGATGATCTGAACCAGCCGCCTTTAACATTGGAGGTAGAAGATTTTAAAAAGCAATATGCCATATTACATGCAGAGTATGTATATGATGATGCCATTAATCCCGCACTGAATATTTGGTATGGATTGCGTTATAAATTTTATTTTGACTGGAACTCCAAAGTAAATAAAGAATCTGGCGTTACTGCTGATAACCCATATTCACTCAATTTCGGTGGTGATGGAAGATTGTTTATTCCTATCTATCGTAATTTCATTTGGGCATTGCGTGGAGCGTTTGATCTTTCATGGGGTACGCAAAAAATTATTTACTATGCCGGCGGTGTTGACAATGACCTGTTCCCAAAATTTAATGACGCCAATAAGCCCGATCCGGATTACGAATATGCATTCCAATCGCTGGCTGTTAACCTGAGAGGTTTCAATCAAAATGTGGCTAATGGAAATAATGCGGCAGTGATCAATAGTGAATTACGTTTGCCAGTATTCAGCACTTTATTTAATAAACCGATCAATAATGCATTTTTAAGAAACTTCCAGTTGGTGCAGTTCTTTGATCTTGGTACTGCATGGAATGGTAAATATGATAAAATAGAAAGACCTTCTGTATTGTATAGCCAACCAGGAAACCCGGTTGTGGTGAAAATAAAAGCTGGTGGTATTGGTCCTTTTGCCGGTGGTTATGGATTCGGTGTGCGCAGTACAATACTTGGTTATTTCCTGCGTCTTGATACTGCCTGGGAAATGAACGGAGTTTTCAAAGGTAAACCGCTTTGGTATTTTGCAATGGGATTGGATTTTTAATTTAAAATTTGAGATTTGAAATTTATACAAGACCTCTCGTTATGAGAGGTTTTTTATTTTATTAAGTCAGCATTTGTAATTCTTATCACCACCTGTTGCGTCGCACTCTTGTTCTTTACAATTTTATTCACCAATAAATTTCAAATAAATTGCGTTATTATCTTGTAGAAGTTAAATGAAAAAGTTATTTACAATATTATTTTCCCTCCCTTTCCTTTTAACATTATCAAGCAGCAACACATCACGAACTGGTTTGATCACTATTGCATATACCGGTGATGTAACTAAACCCCATCCTTTTACAATTTTATATTTACCTGGAACAGATATAAGAAACACGTTTGATTTTATTGATTCAGCATGGTTTTTTGTATATCAAAGCCAAATTACAGAGTCGGAGTTCGATAGTGTAACTAAAATAATTGAGAGCAAACGATTTGAATCACAAATCGATACCCTTTCAGGGTCAATAATATTTACAATAATGAATAACGATGAAAAAAAGGTTTATGAAACCCAAGACCAATTTTTGATCAAAGAGATCTTGAATAAAATTATTATTCAGATAAACTCTCCAGAGAAGGATAAAAAAGTAAAATATCCACTTGAAAATCTCATGAAGGGAATAGGCATATCATGATATTTAACCGTAATAGTAATTTTAATAAAATGAAAGCCCCACAGATGTGAGGCCTTCCGAACTAAAACCAACTCCAACAAAAGTTTAATGGCGTTATATACTTGAAACTATTTTCCTTCTTAATTCCTCCGTCGGTACTTTTAATATTTCATTCCATTTCCACGCATGAATTGAATTGCTTTTCTTTCCCTGCAGAAATGCTTTTTTCATTTCAATCCAATATTCCGGCATCGTAATAAAACCATAAGTCACTGTTGCCAATACAGGAAATGAAATGCGACCATTGCCAAACATAAAACTTTGCAAACAGGCCTCGCCTTCCTCTGTTGTATCATAACCAAGCAATACATGTTTCAGATCATGTCGTGCATAATGCTTGAGTAATGGCAGGTTTCTTTGTTTCAAAAAAATAAACAGTTCATTCCCCAATGTTCCCGCTGGCAAAGACTGTAATTCATCTTCATTGTATGTAAATTCATTCGGTCTTCTTACCAGCTTCAGCATTGGCAAAGCGATCTTGTGTGTCAAAACCACAAGAATAGATTCTCTTATTTTTTTCAATCTCATTATCATTAAATTATTTTTTACCATTGCAATTTTCTTGAGAAAAACATGATGATACCGAGAGCCATGAACAAACCGATACTTCCCATCAGCAATGCATAATCCTGTAATTGTATGATCGTGAAAATATATCCGTACACGACAGTAAGTACAAAGCCGATAAAGATCGCCAACTTAGAAGATCGCATAATGCTTCCAACAAACCATGTTACCAGTCCAATGGTAGCGATGCCCGCGATCAGGTAAGCAAGGTTGAAGCCTGTATATTCTGATATTGATAAAAGCAATGTGTAAAATAAAACAAGAGCCAATCCTGCCAACCCATATTGAATAAGATGAAGATTTCTTTTATAGATCGTTTCAATTAGAAAAAAAGCAGCGAATGTAAGAATGATACAAAGCAGTGCATATTTTACAGAACGTTCTGTTTTATCATACTGATCAACAGGAATTATAAGATTAGCTCCCATTGCCGAAATCTCCAGGTTGTTAAATTGGTCATTCCAGATCATCGGCGTGGTACGATTCAGATATTTCCATTTTACATCAATACCACTATCAGATGCATTGGGTGATTCAGGAATTTTTATGCCCGTAAAACTTGGATCGGGCCAGTTTCCAGTCAGATGGATCTTTGTTTCTCTTGCTGCTGGTGCAAACATGAGCTGTTGCGAACCATGCAAAGAAAATTTTACCGTGAATACATTTTGAGTATCTGCATTTTCTGCTTTTAATGGAACAGCTGCAAACAAAGCTTCACCAATTTTTTCATTTGCCTCCGCCCATGGCTGACACAGAAAACTGCTGTCCTTCCATTTTATAAATATCTCTTCATTGATACCCCGACTCAGGTCAGATATCTGTAGTAAAAGTTTTGCTTCTGACCACAAAAGATTCGCGACTGGTACATTTAGTTCTCTAAATTTTATGTCGTTGAATTTTGCAGAAATAGAAATATCTCCCTGGTAAACCGCTATTTCATAAATACCGCGATGGCGTTTCTGTGGAGATACCGAAGAACTGATATCTAGCTGATCGGCCATGAACCATGCGTATTTTTTTTGATTAACCAGGCCATTCGTTGTCCCGATATAGGGGATCATTAAAATTGGCCCGGTGATAATTTGTTTTCCCGCCCATTTGCTGCTCACTTCTTCTATTGCCTCCTTTTGCCTGTTCTCTCTTTCATTGATCACCTCACGAATAATATTAGTAGGGATCCACAGAAAAAATGCCATTACAAAAATTATCACTGCTTTAAAAAAGAGCTTGCCCTTATCAAGCAGGGTATAAACAGGATTCCTTGACTCAGTTGTTTCCATCTTATTTAAAATTGATTTGGTTTATGATTAATTAAATTCTTTATTGAATAATACATCACATAAAAAAAGCTGCCGAATAGAATAGTAACGGCCCATGTTCCAAAGTGATCAAAGGGATTAAACACCCTGTCTAAAATATCGCCAGCCACATCACCTGGGTTAACGAGTATATCCCAACTGTTCCAACGCAGGTACCGACCTATATAAACTCCAAATGAACAGAGAAAAAAAGAACATAGCATTATGATGCCTGAAATCTTACTTCCATAACGATTAAGTAAAAAATTTTCTACAGTTAAAAGCGATGATAGTCCAAGCAACAAACCATTTAATGCAGCGCTGAACAAAAGAAGAATATCATACCAATAAGGTATAGGAGTTCTTTGCTTTAAATGCAAAAAGTCGGTGATGATATACGGAGCATTTGGCAAAAACAAAAGCCAAAGGCCCGTTATAAAAAATATTTTCCAACGATTATTTATGGTGCTGAGTTTTTGGCTCAGCGCAAATGGTATCCATGCAAGGAATAAGTTCCAGGCAAGAAAAATATAGGTAAGCTCATTGCTAATTATAATTCTTATGATCAATAAGGATAGTGTAAAGGCTAATGGGATAATGATCTTTTTACTGAAACTCATTTTTTAAAATTTAAAAAATGAACCAATGCAGGAATAAATATTATAAGGCCGATGACAAGGCTTGTGATCGATGCGACTAGAACGGCACCGGCTGCCACATCTTTAATGATCTTGATACCCGGATGAAAATCTGTGGTAACAAGATCACAGAATCTTTCAATAGCTGAATTGACCATCTCAAGAGAAATAACTAGTCCAATGCAGAACAATACGAGCAACCATTGAAAAGATGTTAGTGAAACAGCAAACCCAAGTGTGATCGCAGTTGTACCGATCACCATTTGAATTTTACCATTCCTGTCTCGGGAAAAAAATTGTTTTATTCCCTGCAATGCAAATAGCACTGCGTTAAAAAATGTTTTCATGAATTAAATGTTTTTGAATATGCAAGTCCTTTAAACCATACTATTTTCATTTTTTACCGATTTATAGTTTAACTGAAAAGAAAAAAATTGTTTTGCTCTTATAAGTGTTGCAAAGAATGCAGCGATCATTGAGGGAATCATTAATTCATATGCACTCATCCAGATTTGGCCATTAAAAAATAATAGCAATCCTGAAAAATTTAAAAAAATAGATAGTTCAACTAAAATGATCCAAATGAATAATTTTTCAAACTCCGGAACTGTGATTCTTGGTAACAAGCCAAAGAAAGCCCTGGCCATAAGTAACGATGGAATAGAAATAAAAAAAACAATGGGTATCATAATAATCAAGAGAACATTAATAATTTCTACTGGGCATAGAAAAAAGAAATATAATAGAAACACAAAAGGATGGAGCAGTTGTGCGAGTAACCATGTATTAAACGTATGAACAAACATCTTTACATATTTTGAATAAGCATCTACAATTTTTTAAGCAATAAGTAAATCGAATGCCTCTTTTGTTTCAGACTTCTCTTTTTCTTCAGCTTCCAAAAGTTTTATGTTCTTTAAACAGATCGCCAGTGGCACGATTCCTATAATTCCAAAAGAACAGTCAATTAATCTCCACCAAAATGGCATATCCCTGAAATGTCCCGCTATCATTGCAAAAGGAATGATCAAAATGCAGGCGATCACACCAAACTCGATCACCCATTTATTTTTTACAGGATCCCTTAATGGACCGATAAAAAGAATGGCCAGCACAAAGTGTGCAAAGGCAAGCCAGTCATACCCGTAAAAAAGAAAAGGATAATCATTTGATGTGTGACGTATCCCTATCAACACTTCATCCAGGAAACCTTTTATACTTCCTTCAAAAGGAAAATGAGCAACGATATAAGAAAGCTCCCGCTCAACAGGTATCGCAGTAAGTCCACTGAGGAATAGAGCGGCTATAAAAACTTTTAGCCAGTTGCGAACGATTTGTTTTTCTTTATTCATAAAAAGTACTTTGTATTTCAAAGTGAAACTACAAAAAAAATTACTTCACCCCTTTGATCATATTTTCCAATGCTGCAATATGATCAGCAAATGCTTTTTCACCTGCTTTCGTTACCGAATAAGTTGTATTTGTCTTTTTACCCACAAATCCTTTTTTAATTTTTAAAAAACCATTTTCTTCAAGATTCTGTAAATGAGTCGCGAGATTTCCATCTGTCACTTCCAGCATTTGCTTCAAATCATTAAAATTTATCTCCTCGTTCACCAACAGCACACTCATGATGCCAAGGCGAATGCGATTATCAAAAATTTTATTTAAGCCTGTTATCGGATTCTTCAATTCTAATTTTTTATCAAGTTATTCTTATCCGTTTTTCTCATATTTCCACCACATCACAAAACCATAAATGATATGTAATAAACCAAATCCTGCTGCCCAAAAATACAAGCCATAGCCCACAAACTGTGTATTGATCAATCCAAGCAAGATCTGTGATAGCCCGAGGTATTTTATATCTGTAAGTGTATACTTACTTGCATTTACCAAAGCCAGGCCATAAAAGACAAGGCAGGCCGGTGCTATAAATATCCATTCATTATATTGATACATTGCAAGAATAAACAAGCCGCCTGCAACCAGGGGGATCAGCAAATTGATCGTAAGTCTTTTTGCGGTCAGGTCCCAAATTGGTAGTTTATTATGTTTTGCTTTTCTCCAGGTAAAATAAAAAGCCGAAGCCAGGGCTGCAGCCAATACAGCCAAGGCAATGATCAGCAACCGTAATTTTAATTGTTGAAAGTCATTGCCGGCAAAATCACCCCTTTCATCATAGTTTTTATAATAAGGCCCAAATTCTTTTCTTGCAAACCATGCACCTACCAATGCGCAGATACCTGCTGCAATCCCACTTAACCCGCTTAATGAAATGAAACGGGATGAGCGTTCCATAATGCGTTTTATATCCTGGAGTGTGTCGAGAGTTTGCTGGTTTTGTTCGTTCATAAAAAGCACTTTGAAACACAAAGTAAATATCTGGATCTCATAATTCCAAATCTATTTTTTGTCATTAGCCTGACTTTAACATGTACAAAATACCAGCCTCAGCCGGCCGTTTCTTAAATTTGCAAGCTGATGATGAAATCCAGAGGTCTGTACATTTTTATATTGTTCCTTTTTTTACCAGGCATGTTTGCTCTTTCTCAACGAAAGATACTTGCTGGTGTCATTAAAGATGCTCACAGCGACGAACCCGTAGTTTTTGCTTCTATAAAATTTATTAACTCGTCGATCGGCAAACTTTCTGATTCCTCAGGAACATTTGTATTTAACCTGGATCATTGGCCATCAGATACATTAGAGATCACCTGCGTTGGATATCAGCCTTACAAATTATTTATTCCTGCAAGTAGTGATTCCATCACTGTAGAGATCACGATGGAAAGAGGAACTTTTAATGAAGGGGCCAAAGTTAAAACTAAAGTGAACAAAGGTTTATTTCTCTGGCGAAAGATCGTACAGAATAAAGCCCGCAATGATAAATTCAGGTTTAAAAACTTCTCCTATGAAGTTTATAATAAACTGGAGCTTGATCTGAAGAATATCAATTTTCAAAAGCTTTCAAAATTTAAACCGCTGAGGTCGATCACTGGTATGATCAATGAAAATATTGATAGTACAGAAGGCAGACCTTTTTTACCAACCTATTTTACCGAAGTGATCTCCGATTATTATTATCAACCGAAACCACTTAAAAGAAGAGAAGTAATAAAAGCCGTCAATACATACGGTGGTGTGAATAATGAAAGTATACGTCCCTTGCTTGGCAACATGGACCAGAACGTAAGTGTTTATGGAAACTTTATCCCGGTTATGGACAAGCAGTTTATAAGTCCCGCCAGCGATAATGGTGATAATTATTATAATTACCGGGTTATAGATACACAGACAGTAAATCAAAACCGTTTTTATCATCTTGTATTTACTCCAAAACATCGGGGGGAAAATACTTTTGAGGGTGACTGCTGGGTGCATGCGGGCACTTATGCAATTCAGAAAATGAATCTTCGTCTGGGCAAAGATGCAAATGTCAATTACCTGGAGACATTAAGCCTGATCCAGGAATATCAATTGCTGGACGATTCCACTACATGGTTTTTGTCTAGAGATAAATTTGTTGCCGACTACACCCCTCTTGGAAAACAAAAACTCGCATTTATTGGGCGCAAAAACACCACCTATAAAAACATTGTGGTGGATGACTCCTCTGTGGTTCATGAACTAAATAAAAACAAACTGCTTGAAGAAGTAATTGTATTACCCGGTGCTGAGGCAAAGGCCAAAGAATATTGGGAAGCGTCCCGACATGAAGGTCTGTCAAAAAATGAAACAGGCATTATTAAAATGATTGACACCCTGACTAATGATCCAAATTTTAAAAAATTCACCAACACAATGGGTTTTATTGGTACAGGCTATCTTAATACCGGAAATTTTCAATTAGGCCCTTGGTATAATTGGATAACACAAAACTCATGGGAGGGGCTCAGGCTTCGTTTTGATCTTGGTACTAATTACAAGTTTGACAGAAAATGGTGGTGGCATACTTATTTAGCATATGGCTTCAGAGATCAGAAACTGAAAGGTAAAGCTGAACTATTTTTTTTACCGGCTAAGCATCCGCGAACTTATTTGTATGGTTCTTACTCTCATGATATTGATTATGGCCAAAGCTATATCGGCGAATTAACGAACGATAACATTTTTGCATTAGCTGTCCGCAAATCAGGAGTCCCCGTTAAGGTTATGAAAATTGAAGAAACACGATTTGAATATTTTCATGAAACCAAATCTGGCTTTTCAGGTTTGTTTGCAACCGCGTACAAACAATTCAATCCCCTTCAAAATATACCTCCAAAAGATTCATTCCCGGTTTCAGGCGGCAAACCCTTACAAACTTTTGAAATATCACTGCGGCTTCGCTTTGCCTATCTTGAAAAATTCCTGGAGTCAAATTTTTTTCGCAGCAGTTTGGGAAGCCCTTATCCTATTCCTGAATTAAAGATCACGCAGGGGATCTCAGGAATTGGAAAAAGTGCATACAATTATACCAAGGTACTCGCCGGTGTTCATGATTATATTAAGGTCCCTCCGTTTGGCAGCTTTGAATATAATTTTTTTGCAGGTAAAACTTTTGGCACCTTACCATATACTTTTCTTGAAATTGCTCCCGGCAATGAATTAAGCTATTATAATAAATATACTTTTAGCTTGATGAACAGGTATGAATATATTCATGACAAATTTGTTGCTTTTAGTTTCGAACATAATATCGGCAATGGCATTTTCCGCCTAATACCACAGCTTAAATTCCGGCAATTTTATACTATAAAAGCATTATGGGGTGGCCTGAGTGATGCAAACAAAACTTTAAACTTTCTACCCGGGTATGATTTTAAATCACTCGACGGTAAAACTTACCTTGAAATGGGAACGGGTATTGATAACATCTTTAAAATTATCCGACTTGATTTTATATGGAGGCTTCTTCCCACCCCTTTACCCAAAGAAGCTAATAAAAGATTTGGCGTCTTTGGAAGTTTCAGGCTTTCGTTTTAATGAGAATGTTTTATAATGTAAATTATTATTAGGTAGCCAGCTGCAATAATTTTTTCATCTTTTGTTGCGTCGCACTCTTGTGCTTTCTTGTTTTTATTCAGCTATGGTCCACCCCCTTCTCAATGTTTTCCGTTTATTGTACATCCGGCCCCCGCCAGTGGGGGACGATGATCATCGTGATTTAATTCTGGCGTAAAAAAAATTTATAAAAGTGATTTTTTTTCAAATGACAAGCTGTTTTATTATCCCCCGCTGGCGGGGGAAGCAGTTCGATCATAAAGTAATTTCAAATGGGGGTGGACAAAAA
>DATHDP010000078.1:0-27532 GCA_035318985.1 Chitinophagaceae bacterium | reverse complement strand
ACACGAATCTTTCAAGAAGAGATCTTTATCAAAAACAAATGGATGCAATTTATAAGGCACTCAGAATTGATCCGCAACTTGCAGAAGCACATATATCACTTGCCATTTCATTAATGTTGAATGACTGGGATTGGGCAGGCGCCGAAAAAGAATTCAAGTTGGGTTTGCAACTTGATCCTAAAAATGCTACTGGTCATCACTGGTATGCCGAGCTTCTTTTATTTATAGGTAAACCCAAAGAAGCATTTAAAGAGATCGATATTGCTGTTGAGCTTGATCCGATATCACAAGGAATATTAAAAGATAAAGGGATCTTTCAATATTATATGGAGCAGTATGATGAAGCCATTGAAACTGCGTTGACAACGTTGGAAATTGATCCGGGGTTTGTTCCTGTTCATCGTCTTATTTCACTTGCTTATACGGGTAAAGAAATGTATGAGGAAGCGATCAATGAAACCATAAAATGGGGAAGCTTGACTGGTAATAAGATCAAAACAGATGTGGCACTCGCACATATCTATGCTGTGTCTGGCCAGGAAGATGAGGCAAGAAAAATTATTGAGAACACAGGTATAGAAAAAATGCTCAGTTCAAATGACTATCGCGGGGTTGCATTAGTATATGCGGCACTTGGTGAAACGGATGAAGCTTTTGAGTGGCTTGAAAAAAGTTATCAAAAGCATGAGGAGTCATTATGCAGTATTGGAATCGACCCCAAGTTTGATTCGATCCGCGATGATCCGCGATTTAATGAGATCCTGAAAAAGGTGGGATTAAGCACAAAATCAAACATAAAATCAACCAGTAAATCATAAATCCAAAATCCGAAATCTAAATTTCAAATTCCCCTTTCTCCCCCTATCTTTGCCGACCTCCATATAAAACGATGGGGCATTAAACTGTTTAAGAATCAACACTTATGGACAAATTGATTTACCTGGTTCCCGTGATGGGATTAATCGGTTTACTTTACACTTTTATCAAATTCAATTGGGTTTCGAAACAAGACGCCGGTAATGAGCGGATGAAAGAGATCAGCACTTACATTGCTGAAGGTGCCATGGCTTTTTTAAAAGCTGAATGGAAAATACTCGGCTACTTCGTTGTTATAGTTGGAATTCTATTGGCTGTTATGGCCACTACCAATCCTCATAGTCATTGGTTAATTGCAGGGGCCTTTATTGTAGGAGCCGTACTAAGCGCTACTGCTGGTTATATAGGAATGAAAGTAGCAACCAAAGCCAATGTAAGAACTGCACAGGCTGCCCGTACAAGTTTGAAAAAAGCACTGTCGGTTTCATTCACCGGTGGTTCAGTAATGGGTCTAGGTGTTGCGGGTCTTGCTGTTTTAGGACTTAGCGGATTATTCATAGTTCTTAAAATGTATTTCGTTCCCGATGGTAGCGCTGTAAATGGAGAAGAGATGCTGAGAACGATTGAAGTACTTACAGGTTTTTCTTTAGGCGCTGAATCCATAGCATTATTTGCCCGTGTAGGCGGTGGTATTTATACAAAAGCTGCCGACGTGGGTGCTGACCTAGTTGGTAAAGTAGAGGCTGGCATTCCTGAAGATGATCCTCGTAACCCTGCAACCATTGCAGATAATGTTGGTGATAATGTTGGTGACGTAGCTGGTATGGGTGCCGATCTTTTCGGTTCTTATGTAGCTACTGTTCTTGCAACGATCGTTCTTGGTCAGCAAACAATAATTATAAGTGGCGATGATGGTATTGGCGGCATGTCTCCCATTCTTCTTCCAATGTTGATCGCTGGCGTCGGAATTTTATTTTCTATCGCTGGTACATGGTTTGTTCGTATAAGCGATTCAGCAGGCATAAATACAAGCAGTGTTCAGAAAGCTTTGAACATGGGTAACTGGGGTTCTATTGTTCTTACTGCTATCGCTGCAGTTGGACTTGTTTATTGGATCCTCCCAGAAACAATGTCGCTTCGTGGACATGAGTTTACAAAGATGGGTGTGATGGGTGCTATTGGCGTTGGACTTGCAGTGGGCACCTTAATGAGTATTATCACAGAATATTATACGGCCATGGGCAAAAGACCTGTATTGTCGATCGTTCGTCAATCAGGAACTGGTCATGCAACAAATGTTATCGGTGGTCTTGCAGTAGGTATGGAATCTACATTCCTCCCTATTCTTGTTCTTGCTGGCGGTATATGGGGTTCTTATGAATGTGCAGGTTTATATGGGGTATCAATTGCTGCCGCTGGTATGATGGCAACAACTGCTATGCAATTAGCGATCGATGCATTTGGCCCAATTGCTGACAACGCCGGTGGTATTGCCGAAATGAGTGAACTTCCAAAGGAAGTTCGTGAAAAAACAGATGTGCTCGATGCTGTTGGTAATACAACCGCTGCTACTGGGAAAGGATTTGCAATTGCATCTGCTGCATTAACAGCACTTGCATTGTTTGCAGCCTTTGTTGGAGTATCCGGCATTACCGGTATTGATATTTATAAAGCAAATGTTCTTGCTTCATTATTCGTTGGAGGCATGATACCATTTATATTTTCTTCATTAGCTATCCGTGCAGTTGGAGAAGCTGCAATGGCAATGGTGGAAGAAGTAAGAAGACAATTCAAAACTATTCCGGGTATTATGGAAGGAACCGGAAAACCTGAATATGATAAATGCGTTGCCATCTCTACGGATGCTTCTATTAAAAAAATGATGTTGCCCGGCGCTATTGCAATTATTTCTCCATTGATCATTGGATTTATGCCAGGTCTTGGTGCAGAAGCATTAGGTGGTTTTCTTGCTGGTGCAACAGTGAGTGGCGTATTAATGGGAATGTTCCAAAATAATGCTGGTGGCGCATGGGATAACGCCAAAAAGAGTTTTGAAAAAGGTGTTGAAATTAATGGGGAGATCTACTATAAGAAATCAGAACCTCACAAAGCATCGGTAACAGGCGACACTGTTGGTGATCCTTTCAAAGATACTTCAGGACCTTCAATGAATATTTTGATTAAATTGATGTCGATTGTATCTTTGGTCATTGCTCCTACTCTTGCACAAATAAGTAATGCAAAAAAGAGTGATGCAGCAGCATTTCAAAAAAATGAAATTAAACCCGTAGCAGTCGTAACCAAACCTAACTCTGCAAACACGGTTCAGTACAAATAATTAAAGAGTCTAATCAGAACCATTACTTAAGTCCTGCTGTTTCTACAGCGGGACTTAGTTTTTGTATACCGATCAAAACATTCATCGTAACCTTTTAACCGCTCATCCGTTCTATTGTTAATCCATGTTAAATAAAATTAAATTTGGTAAAGGAATTATGTTCATACGAAATAAGTCGTATATTCGGGTTATAAAAGATTAAAATCATGGCAACTACCCGTTATATTAAACCCACTGAAAGCGAATTGGAAATTTTACAAGTTCTATGGAAAAAAGGTCTTGCTACTGTTCGTGAAGTGCATGAAGATTTAGCTGCATTGAAAGACGCTGGTTATACCACCACTCTTAAGCTTATGCAGATAATGAATGAAAAAGGTTTAGTGAAAAGAGATGACAGTATGCGTACCCATGTGTACCAGGCAGCAGTGAGTAAAGAAAAAACGCAAAAACATTTATTAGGAAAAATGATCGATTCACTTTTTGGAGGATCCTCTACTCAACTGGTGATACAAGCATTGGGTGAAAGTAAAGCCAGTCCCGAGGAATTGGAGAAGATCCAGGAAATGATCGATAATTTGAAAAGCAAATAAGATTTGTCTTCATGAACCAGGTAAACTTTCTGCAATCACTAGGATGGTCATTGATCAATAGCCTTTGGCAAATGGCTTTGCTCTGGGTAGTTTACCAGTTTATTACTGCTTCATTTCATAAGATCAGACCTGCACATAAAACATCTTTGGCAACACTGCTAATCTTCTCTGGATTTGCATGGTTTGTTTACACTCTTATTACTTCATTAGTATCACAAACAAATTCAATAACATCATTCTATAACACAGGGTTGATCAGCAATGACAATTGGAAATATTTTGCAAGTAAAATTCTACCCTATGCATCGCTCATTTACCTAATAGTCTTAATAGCTCCTGTTTGGCAATTTATCCGCAACTACAGGTTTGTGCAAATGATCCGTAATACTGGAATCAAGAAAATTGATGTTGCATGGAGAATGTATGTTAAGAGAACTTCGGTAGCTATGGGTATTTCTAGAGATGTGAAGATATGGTTATCAGAATTGGTAACATCACCGGTTACAATTGGATATTTGAAGCCGATCATATTGATACCGGTTGCGGCAATTAATAATTTAACTCCTCATCAAATAGAAGCTGTTATACTTCATGAATTGAGTCATATTTACAGGTATGATTATTTTATAAACCTTATTCTTAGTTTTATTAAAACCGTTTTATATTTTAATCCATTTGTAAGCCTCTTAGTAAAGAGTGTTGAAAAAGAGAGAGAGCATAGTTGTGATGAAATGGTTTTGCAGTTTCAATACAAACCGGGAGAATATGCTTCTGCTTTATTAAGATTAGAACAGAGCAAACATCGCCAAATGGTGTTGGCTGCGGCAGGCAAAAATCAAGACCTGTTACATCGTATTGAATCCATACTTGGTATGAGGAATAAAGGATGGAATCCTGCCAGGCAGCTTTCTATTGCTTTTCTTACTATGCTTGGTATTACTTTACTTAATTTTTTTGTTTCTGTAAATAAGCAAGAGCCTAAACAAAGCTTCTATACTCTTTCAAGTGAATTAAGCCCCTATTACTTTCTGAATGGCAAAAAAACTGTTTCAAATTTTATTGCGAATGCCTCAACAGCTAAAAATAGTTTAAAGAAAAATACCGGAGTTAAGAATGCTGAAGATATTTTTAACCAGGAAAATTTAATTAGCGAGGAATCAGTTGCTCCGCAATTTATGAGTGTAGGGTATTCAGTTCCTGAAGTACCTGAACTTGCTCCTGACGAAGAATGCAAAGTGAAGGAAGCAGTTGATGCAACAAAGAAAATTTTACAGGAAAGCGAATGGAAGGCTATGGAAAAAAATTATGCTGATGCCTTTAGCGCTGCAGAAAAATCTCAGTTGAAATCAGAATATAACGCCGAGATAGCTGACAAAGTAAATTGGAACAATCTTGAAGATAAGCTTCGCCTCTCCTATTCACAGATCAACTGGGAAGAAGTAAATCAGAAACTAAATACTTCGCTTGTTCAGATAAAGCTTGACAGCATACAACAGCAGATCAACTTTAGTCTGAAAACGTTGGTCAATGTTGAAAAAGCAATGAAAGAAAATAACGTAACTGCAATTCCTGATTCTGATGTCACTCTACAACTTGTACAAGAAAATCAACAGAAAGCGAAAGATCAATTAGCAATTATTAAAGCTGCAAAGGTTAAGAAGATCGTTAGATTGTAATTATTACCAGCACCGCGGACATTTCCCGCTATATTTATTTCCAAGTAAGAAACCGATCATCAATTCATGCGTGCCACGGCTCACCGAATTTAAATTGGATGTAGTAAAATCGTATGAATATCCAATGTTAAATGTATTGCTGACATTTAATCCTATCATAGCTGCATAACCATCCTGGTAACGAAAGCTGCCTCCTACCCAAAGCAAGTCGCGGTATTGGAGTTTCAAATTTGCTTCCGGTTGAAAATCATTTTTGGAAGAGGCACTAATATATTTCACCATTATAGAAGGGATCACATTAATATCATCTGTTAATAAAAACCGGTACCCGGCAGTCAGGAAAATATGCGGAATTAATTTTCCTGTAGTTTCAAATGCAGCGTCATCTACAAATTCTAATTTTTGAGGAATGACTTGTTGAGCCGAAAGACCAATAAAATAATCTCCTGAATAAAGATATAAGCCAGCAGAAAGATCTGGTCGTATTTTAAATAACTCACCACTAATGGCCGAACCAGTTGCCGGATCAATAGGATCACCATTGCCATTAAAATCATGCATTGTTCTGTCTATACTTACTTTGGAAATGCCGGCAGCAAATCCTGCGGAAAGATTTGTGGTTGGACTTAAACCAATATGATAGGCATACGAAACTGTCGATGTAAAACGATTATAACTTCCCGTTTTATCATTTATAACAGAGAACCCAATACCATGATGTGGTTCTGCCGCTGTATAATTTTCCCAATAATATTTTCCTCTTGGGTTTTCGCCAGGAATTGAATAAGATGTTGCGGATGTTCTGTAATCTTTTTTACCAAGAGGCGCATGGATCGTCAGGTAACTTGTTTTTGGTGAGCCGGCTAAACCCACCCATTGATCCCTTGCACTTATTTTTATATCTGTATAATTTTCTATACCAGAAATAGCGGGATTAATTATATATTGATTCAATACATACTGCGTATAATGCGGCTTTTGCTGTGCCTTACCGGCAAGCATCATAAAACTAAACACACTTATAGTTAATATTTTTTTCATTTTATCTAACTATATCTACATAGCCAGCTTGTTTCGGCCGGCCATTTTTAGGATCAACAATATAATAGTAAGTACCTACTGGTACAGGCTTTCCATTTACAGTGCCATCCCATGGCGTTGTATAACCTACCGTATAATAAAGTCGCTGACCATACCTGTTGAACACTTCAACTGTGCAACCGGGATATGATTCCAAAAAGTTTATCACCCATCTATCATGAATATTATCTCCATTAGGGCTAAAGATGTTTGGTATCTGGGGTTTCTTAAGCACTTTCACAAATACCTGGTCGCTTGAAGTACATCCTTTATCTGATGTTACCTTCATTGTATATGTAATATCATCAACTGGCGATGCAAGCGGATCTGGTGCATTGTGGTTATTAAGTCCTGCTGGCGGAGTCCATGTATATGTAACAGGGAATCCTGCATTCAAAGCCGGCGTTAATTGAACTACCCCTCCTTCCAATACAGTTTTATCAGGTCCTGCAAGTGCAACAGGTGTTGGATTCACCGCTATCGTTTGCTCAATGTAATTGCTGCAGTTATTTGCTGCGGTAAATGTGTAACGGATCGTCTGTATGCCTGCAGTTGCCGTCTTTGGATTGAAAAAACCAGATGAGCTAACTCCCGGGCCAGAATATACCCCAGTTCCCGATAGTCCATTTGTAATACCTGCCTGGGTAATTTGGAATGAAGGAGCATCGGAACACACTTCATTCAATACATCAAATCGCAGGCTTGGAATAGCCAATAAGGTTATTGTTTTTGTTAAAACATTCAGACAACTAATACCTGAATAAGAAACCATTCTTATTGTGTAGGTCTTTGTTGCCGGCGATCCGAATCCAGGATAGGTATGTGTATATAATTTTCCCGGAGTTGGGATATCATCATTTGTTTTAACAGTTGGATCATTTGTCCAATCCCAATAGATCTCGGTTTTAACAATGCTTCCAAAATCAACAGTTGATGCATCTGTAATTGTAACCATGCTATTACTGCAAAGTGCATTTGCATTTTGCACTGTAAAATTTGCAAGTGGTATAGAACCGTTTACTGTAAACGTATGTGCAATCGTATCGTTACATCCATTATTTGATGTAACGACCAGGGTGGCGGTATAATTTCCTACAACAATGTAACGATGCGACGGATTCTGAAGCGCTGAAGCATTCGGATTACCTGCATTTGCATTTGCATCACCAAAATTCCATTGCCATGTTGTAATATTTCCTGTGGAAATTTTACTGGTATCAATAAATGGTGCCGATGGGTCAGATAAACAAACTTCCGGAGCAATAAAACCAGCTTTAGGTAAATCACCAACTGTTATTGGTCGTGTAAAAACTGTACTAACGCATCCTGTAATAGACTCAACCTTCAGGGTTGTATTGTATGAACCGGTTGTAGCATAAGTATGAATTTGTGGTGAATTGTTTGTTGCAGTAACAACTGGGCTACCATCTCCGAAGTCCCAATACCATTTTGCAATTGTTCCCCCACTAACAGTAGACAGATCATTAAATGTTATAGATTTTCCCGCACATGAAGGAAGATTACTGCTAAAATTTGCAACTGGCAGTTGTGTTAGAATAATATTTTTTGTGGTAATATCGGAAATGCATCCAATATCAGTAATTACAGAAAGCGTAGGAAAATAAGATCCAGCTGCATATGTATGTGATGGATTTTGTATTGAAGATGTTGTAGCATCTCCAAAATTCCAGTTCCATTGAATGATCTGTCTTCCACCGGTATTAGATGTATCAACAAAATTGACCGGTGATGTAACACAACCATTGCTGGTGAAATTAAATCCGGCGGTGGGTGGATTGAATACCTGCAGATCATAGTCTATTTCCTGTACACCACTACAACCGTCACTTGTTGGATTATTCGCAACTACCTTAATTGGATAAGTACCAATTGCAGAAATATTATACTGCGAAGGAAGGCTAAAACGATAAAGCATTCGTCCATTCACAACCCATGTAGAATCAGAACTTGGGCCATTATCCATAACATCAGGAATACCCAGTGCATTAAGAGCTGAACCGAATACCCATTGAATTTGTGTTGGCTGATAAGGAAGCACTATTCTGAAATGAAATGGTGTGTTTTTACAAGTAGCCGGGAAGTTTACAGTCGCATATTGATTGATGATACTTACAAACTGGTAAAGATCTTTTACATTGGCGCCTGCAGAATAACCATACGATTCTGCATCCGCATAGCCATAAGCCAGCGCATTAAAACCAGAATCGCATGTTAATTTATGATATCCTTGTGCGACATTAGGAAGATATAAATAAGAATATGATGGATCGCCGGGATGAACAACCCACGATGAAGAAACAGAAATCCCATCTAATTTAAATGATGAAATACCTGTGCCTCCATTTCTCATGATAACATGCAGATGATGCTGCTGATTTGCAGCGACAAGATTTGAACTTACCAGGGTTACATTATTAATATTCTGCTCAACCGGGTTTAGCATGATCATATCCGGATCGTAAGGTGAACCATTACCAGAGCATCCTTGCGTTGTGAAATATTGAGCAACACTGATGGGTTCTGTCGCGGTAATTACATTAGGAGTACTATTTGAAAATTGATAATAGTTATTCGTAAATGATGCAGATGGTATCAATGTTCCATTTAAATACACATTTGTAGAAGTTGTTCTCCTGATGATACGGAAAAAATTTGTAGGCCGATTATAACTGGGAACTGTAAGGTATTTTAAGCCCCAGGAACCGGTTGGATATAATTGTTGATATAAGTTATCCGACGTACCGGCTGAAGAGCCACAACCAATCGATATTTTACCACTACCTGAAAATACGGCTATACGTTTGCAGCCGCTGGCTCCCGAAGCAACAGATTTGATCAATGAACCTGTGAGATCAGAACCATCTGTACCACTTACTGTCCCCATTACCTGGTAGATCTGCCCTTTGTTAAGATTGACTGTGTAAGTTGTTCCTCCTAGCCAGCCATTCTTAGTATTTGATGCGGGTGTGATCTCAACAGCCGTATTATCTTCCACGGCAATAATTGTGAAAAAGGAATTTGAGTTCAGCTCATTTGAAATTTGGGTAAAGTTGGTTGAGTAATATTCTTTGCCTAATACTGGAGTTGGGAGGCACAGAGTGGCGCCACTTACAGCGTTTCGGGTAATGTATGCATAAACGACAGAGTTTTTATCAGTGACTACACGAATAGTACGTCCATTAAATAACCCTTCATTATTGATGAAACAGCTTGTAGGAATAGTTGCCGAAACTACCTGGCCGGCCGTTATAGTACCGGATTGAAGTGTTGATACTCCATAAATTTCAACTGAATAATTTGTATTCACATCTGATGTAATGTAGAGTGTCATTACAGGATTACCACCACCAGACATACCAACATGATAACTATAGGAAATCCAGAACTCTTTTCCTTTATTAGAAAAGTCCTGGCTGAATAATAAGGCAGGTACGGCACAGTAGAAAACGCCGATCAGCAGTTTCTTAAATAGTTTCATTTATCCAATAGTCCTAAAAGGTCCAGAAAAGATTTACAAGTTAATAAAAAGGCGCTAAGAAGAAAAGTGTTAAAGTTAATTCCGAAATGTTCTTCAAAGGAGTATTCGTATAGACGACTTTACCGAACCAATCCTTCATCTTTTTAAGCCGATTTTTTAAGATCTGGCGAGATCGGCTTTAATGTAGAAGTAATAAGGTCTGGTTACCATTATCATCGTGAATCTACGACTTGATGTTTTGCATGTTCTGGCATAGCCAGCGAAAAGGGCATGAGTTTAAAACACGCTTGACTTATAAGCTAGCTTTTCTGATATTATCAAATATCTTTATCCTTCTTTTTACATAAAATGAAAATTGAATATTTCTATATTATAATCTGATTATTAGATAATAAGATTAAAAATATCCAGCAGTTGTTGGAATATAAAAAAGTAACTATTATCGACATATTTTAGTTAAAAATTTGCTTCTAAAATTTTAAATAAATGCCCTTATTACATTGTTGTCAACAGTTTATTCACATTTGATAGAGCCCTTAATATTGGCTAAAAAGAATCCAACAGGAAAATCAGAAATAGTAATCATTTTAGTAAAATAAAAATTCAGTAATACGGCGATTACGTTTCCAAGTACCCATTTCTTCGAAAGGGATTTTAGCAAGGGAAAACCAAAAAGGATGGAATCTTAAAGAAACGTTCAGGAAGTTTTGACAAGTGAAGAATGTGGCTGCTAAGTCATTTCGCACCCAGTTCCTACTATTCAGGAATTGAAATTATTGGGGATCGGATGACGAAGAATTTTTTAAATAAGTAGACCAGAAATTTCGTCGATGCAAGACCGAATATCTATGGAAAACGCAGGGCAAAAAAATACCCCCTGCTTAGCAAGGGGTAAGTAAATTTTTTATTGTTTGACTACGGGCGGAGCATGAATATTTGGAGCTTTCGTTGGCCCCCCGTCTTCCGGCTTTTTGCATGTTTTTGGAAGTCGTTTATATGCCTCTTCAGTAGCCGGAATATCATCTGCATCGTACCCGCAATTCGCTATTGCTGTCTTTATTTCTTCAATATTTGTCCGGTCTGTTAAATACTTTACTGTGGTGATCTTTTGATGCCAGTTTACCTGGATCGAGGTGACGCCGTCATATCTCTTTAAATAAGTCTCGATACGATTTTTACAATCATCGCAACCGACGGTTGGTGTCTTAATTTTAGCGGTCATTGATGCTTTTACCTGCGCTGAGCTGGTCATTGCAAAGCCACTAACCGCAAGTATTCCGAGGATTATTTTCTTCATTAAGATCGATTTAAAGCAAATTACTAAACTCCCTTCCATCCGACAGGGTCAGTTTGCCATTTTAACAAAATTTCCAATTGATCAGACGAGATAATCTGCTTTTCGGCTGCAAGCTGAATAAGAGTTGAATAGTCAGTCAGCGGATAATAGGTAATACCCGCCTTTTGAAGCATTGCGCTGGCAACAGGGAAGCCATAAGTGAAAATGGAAACCATTCCGGCTATCTCAAGACCGGCTTCTTTTAAGACGTCTATGACCTGGAGGCTACTTTTGCCTGTAGAAACGAGATCTTCAATGACTACTACCTTTTGTCCTGTCTCATAATAGCCTTCTATTTGGTTTCCCAAGCCGTGTTCCTTAGGTTTTGGACGCACATATACATAAGGAAGCTTTAATTGGTCGGCAACCATAGCACCCCATGCAATGCCTGCTGTAGCCACACCAGCCAGCAGCCCTGCCTCGGGAAATTTTTCAAAAACAACGTTACACATCTCAGATTTTATATAGTCACGAATGAAGGGAAAGGAAAGTACTTTGCGATTGTCGCAATAGATGGGGCTTTTCCAACCACTGGCCCATGTAAAGGGATTTTCGGGATTTAATTTTACTGCGTTAACTTGAAGCAGCTTTTCTGCTACCACTTTAGCATCTGTCATGCGGCGAAGTTAAGGTACAAGGCACAAGGTGCAAGACACAAGGCTCGAAGACCAAAAACGATTTTAGAAAGTATTCATTGGTTAGATCTGATTCTGACATATGAAACCAAAGAGCTCGAAGAAGAAAGAATATTTTTAATGGATGAAGCAGAACAAATAAAGAAAATATTATCCGCCATACTTAATAAGCTTGGTTAAAAACTCATTACGGCCTTAGGCCGCTTGAACCTTGTATCTTGTGCCTTGTGCCTTATTTTCAATGCTATGTTTATAAAAATCTATTTCGACGACAAGCCTTTGTTCTTATGCGATAATGTTGATGCTACCCTTCAGCCTTATGTTCATCATGATGACGCAGTTTTTATAGATGAGCTAAACCTCCATACAATAAAAAGCATGATACATGAAATGCAGGATTCCTCTGTCCATGCGGGTGTTTTTTTTCACAAAGACCTTAAGGAACTGAAAGATGCTTTCCTTAAAAAATTTACACTGATAAAAGCAGCCGGAGGTTTTGTTCTTAATGAAAACAAAGAAGTATTGATGATGTTTCGCAGGGGAAAATGGGATTTGCCTAAAGGGAAAATGGATAAAAATGAAACTTTCGAAGAATGTGCAGTAAGAGAAACTGAAGAAGAAACAGGTTTGAAAAAAATAAAGCTCATATCGCCCCTTGTTACAACCTATCATACCTATCATGAAGGAAGCAAGTATGTATTAAAAGAAACAAAATGGTTTACCATGAATGTAAATGGTAAGCAAAAGCTTATTCCACAAGCAACAGAACAAATAACGAAACTGGAATGGGTTGGGAAAAATGAACTTAAAAAATATTTACAGAACTCATTCCCTTTGGTAAATGATGTATTGGAAGCAGGATTCTCATCCTAATACTTTTTTCTTCATAATAGCAACTGTAAGCCGACTGATACAAATTAATTTTCCGTCCTCATTGGTGATCCGAATATCCCATACATGAGTGGATGAACCGATATGCAAAGGAAAGCATGTGCCATAAACAAATCCTTCTTTCGCACTGCGAATATGATTGGCGTTGATCTCAATACCCACACAATAAAACTCCGAAGGATCAATAACAAGATGTGAAGCCACACTGCCAATGGTTTCAGCTAACACACAAGATGCACCGCCATGTAATAAACCATATGGCTGAATTGTCCGGTGATCAACCGGCATTTTTGCTTTTAAAAAATTATTTCCTATTTCAACCCATTCAAAGCCTAAATGTTCAGTCATTGTTCCTTTACCAAGTGGTTCCAGATCTTCAACCGAAACATTTTTATTAAACCAGGTTGTCATAAAAGTATATTCAATAAAATTTTAAATTCAGAAAGAAACTATAATGTATTTGCTACCTCGGGTGGCAGGAAATGTGAAGCATCTCCCCCATTTTTAATGATGTCCCTTACAATTGTAGATGCTACAGAAGTATACTTAGGTTCGCCGGTAAGAAAGATCGTTTCAATTGATTTGTCAAGAGTTCGATTAGCATCAGCAATTGTTTTCTCGTATTCAAAATCGCTGACATAACGAATACCCCTTAAAATAAATCTTGCATCGATCTTCCTGCAAAAATTTACTGTCAACCCCTCGTACACGGCACCTTCTACCTTAGGTTCGTTTTTAAAAATTTCTTTTACCCAGCTTAATCTTTTTTCTGGTGTAAACATTGGCGCCTTGGATGTATTGATGCCAATACCCACAACTATCTTGTCAAAAAGTGGTAATGAACGGGTGATGATATCAACATGACCCAATGTAAGAGGATCGAAAGTGCCGGGGAATAAACAGATACGCATTTGATTGCAGATTTTAGATTTCTCCGAAGGATTCCTTCGGACAGACTTCAGATTTTGCTGCATTCAATCTACATCCGATAGCTATCGGATCGCAAATCTAAAATCTTAAATTCAGTTTTGAACACTTCGGTTTGAAAGCAAGTATAACACTGCCATCCTCACTGCCACCCCATTCTCAACTTGTTGCAAAATTATTGATTGCTTACTATCAGCCACATCACTGTCAAGTTCCACTCCCCTGTTTATCGGGCCGGGGTGCATCACCACAATTTCTTTATTTAAATTATCAAGCAATTTTCTTTTTACGCCGTATGCAATATTGTATTCACGCAATGATGAAAACAAAACCTGGTTTTGCCGTTCTAATTGTATTCGTAAAACATTTGCAACATCACACCATTCTAATGTTTCTTTGATGTCATAATTCACTTCTACCCCGAATGACTCACGGATATATTTTGGTATCAACGTTGGCGGACCGCATACAGTAACTTTTGCTCCCATTTTATTCAACAAGTAAATATTACTCATTGCAACGCGACTGTGCATTATATCTCCAATGATAGCAACCTTTAATCCTTCAAGCTTCCCGAATTTCTCTTTCATAGAAAACGCATCCAACAATCCTTGTGTTGGATGTTCATTTACACCATCTCCTGCGTTTATTATAGCAGCAGGAATATGTTTAGCTAAGAAATGCGGCGCACCGCTTGCACTATGACGCATTACAACCATATCCACTTTCATGGATAAAATATTCCTTACCGTGTCAAGAAGCGTTTCGCCCTTTGCTGCAGAAGAACCGGAAACGGCAAAATTGATCGTATCGGCGCTTAATCTTTTTTCGGCAAGTTCAAAAGAGAATCTCGTTCTTGTAGAATTTTCATAAAAGAGATTGACGATCGTTACATCTCGTAAGGATGGGACCTTTTTTACAGGTCGTTGTAAAACTTCTTTGAATTGTTCCGCTGTTGTTAAAATAAGGGAAATATCGTCTACTGTCAGGTCTTTTATACCAAGAAGGTGTCTGGTAGAGAGGCTCATTAAAAAGCGAAGATAGGGTATTCAGTTTTTTTTTATAAAAAAGTTTTAAGCCTGCCACCCATGCTGATCACATAAGTTTGCCAATAGTTTTTAAAGGCCCTGCAATCTCTTTATCAGATCATCCACAGGAGTTTCATCCCTGTATGAATAACTATAATTTCCTTTACTGTCATATAAAACAGTGAATGGCATCTTTACTAATTTGTAATAAATTTTGAGGTAAAAAAGAGTGCCCTCAGTACCAACTTTCATGTTCGCATATTTGCTTGTTGTATATTTCTTTTCGAATGCAGCTACTTCTGTTACAGATTTAAAAGTTATCAGCACCATCTCCACTTTCTTAAAACTATTTATCTTTTTAAAAAGATCGGCCATCAGTTTTTGACAATGATCACAATCGGGATCGAAATAAATAAGAACTAATGGTTTGCCTTTAGGCAGATCGGCTGCATTGAAGATCTTATTATTTGAAAGCGTCATTTTAAAAGGAGGAATTGTTTGAGAATTCATCCTTGAAGGGAAAAACAGAATGAATGCAAAGCAAGAAAAAATAGATGCCGTCAAATAAAGTCTAAACCTGTTCATGTCTGGTGCAATCTTTTATTATTGTTTAATAATTTACTTACCTGTGTTTTTCAAAATGATAAATGGTGGTGTTTGTGCCTGCTCTTCTTTAGACTTAAATACCGATGGTCCTAAAGTGAAATTCCCCAATACAATATCAATTTTTCCATCTCCATCTAAGTCGCCCACATCCATAGTAAGCCATCTGCCGTATTGCGCTTCGGGAATACTGTATGGACTAAAATTAAAATTGCCCTCATTTTTAAAATAAACAAAACCTTCTTCTGGCTGGTGTTCATAATCAGCAAAAAAAGAAATAGCCGCAATATCCAGGTCTCCATCTCCATCATAATCTCTCGCCATTGCCTTATAACATCCATTAATTGGGAAAAAATATTTCTGAGTAAACTGGTTCGTTTTATCATTTAAAAAAATATACACCCCGTGATAAGGTTTGAAAACAACAGAATAGTCAGCATTATCACCACATGTATAAACAATATCCAGGTAACCGTCTTTATTAAAATCTGTCAATTCAAAATATGAAGAGCCGTATATCGAAGGCAAACGCAAAACTTCTTTTGTTTCAAATTCCCCATTCCCTTTGTTTGTAAATAAAAAAACACCTTCCTCTCCCTGCGCAAATAAAACCCAAATATCAGGTGCTCCATCATGATTATAGTCATTGATATAAGCTTTGATAGCACCGGGATAAGCTCTTAATACATGTTTTGCAAATTTGTTGTCCCCCATATTTTCCATCCACGATAACTCTCCTACCAAATTTCCAAACTCACAAACCAGGTAGTCATTCCTTCCATCATTATTGAGATCCGCAGTTGTAATTTGAACTGGCCTTCTTAATTTATCAAATAATGCGGCCGTGTCTTCAAACATTTTTCCTTTTCCATTCGTACTTATGAACTGCGCTTTCCCAAACATTCCATTATTAGGATTCAAGACACCGATATTACAGGCGAGCATTTTATTCTTTTCAAAGTCAATATCCACCACTGGACCACTTGAATAAACGGAGTCCTTTACTTCTAATTGCTGATTGAAAAAATAAATATTCCGTTTGGTTACATCACTTACGATCAATGGATGGATCGAATCGCCTGTATTAATTTTCACAAATGAAGAAGTGGGGTTTTCATAGCTAATGTTCGGGGTCTGAACCGTGAAAAGAGACAAATCATTTTGTATTGGTAGCTTCCGATCTTGTTTTGGTAAACTATCCGGAGAAATGGCCGTATAATAATCAATGATGTATTGCCATTCCTGCAAGCTCATCACTGGTTTAGAAGGATAGAAATTTAAACCTATACTCAAATCATTCCTGGCAGAAGGATAAGCCTTATATCCATAATAAAAAATTCCAAGTCGCGGCCCCATATTTGGTAAAACTCCTTCTTCCCAACTTTTTGCATCTAACATCGAAGGATCAGGTAATAAATGACAGGATTGGCAATATTTAGCCGCTAACCTTTCTCCTTTTTTTATACTTGAAATAAATACGTCTCTATGGCTGTTATTCCGCTGGTAGTTCTTACAACATACAAGGGTAAGAGATAAAGATCCGGTTAACAAAACAGCTGTAGCTGCTCTTATATTTAATAAATTCAAAGTGATCTCCTGGTTTATTGCAAATTTATATGACGGGTTTTCCCTTTCGAATCTTCTATCTCAACCGAAACTACATTTTTATCCACACTTAAAAACCTACCAGATTGAGACAAACAAGAATTTCCAAAATAAAATTCTTCTGTTCTTTTTTTACCGTTTGCCAATGTCAGAAAAGCTTTTTTGTCGGTTTGTATTACTGGGAATATTTTTTGATTACTGTTTTTATGAGTAAATATTTTTAATGGTCCCCTGTTTTGAGATGCAGCCATTAAATAAGTATTGCCGGGCCCTTTCATCTTCACAAGGGCTTTAGCATCACCCGGGATAAAAAGCCCTGCTTGTAAAATTGTTTGTGGAGTAAACTTTCCAGTCCCATCGCCCAATAAAACAAGCCCATTCATTCCATCATACCTGCCATTTGTAACTTCATTTCCATAATCATTTCCGCTTACTGCAATGTCAAGATCTCCATCACCATTAAAATCGTCTACAACCATTCCATTGATTGGCGCCATTTGTGCCTGGCTTGGTAACGGATGCAAAGAGAATTTTCCATTTCCATTATTTTGCAAATAGCAATTATTAAAATTATTTGCACGAAGGATCAACGCATCTTTCATTTCTTCTTCAGAAAATATGTGATGAATATTAGCTTGCGCAAATTCCTTATACTTCAAGTATTTTTTTCTTACTCCCGGAAGTTGACTAATAATTTCATCCCTGTTTGCTGATGTATATTCATCTTTTACACCTTTTTGATCTTTGAGATAAATGGTCACGATCGGATCTATCCTGCTGTTTTTATCAAAATCTTTTGCATATAAACTTACAGGATGTTTATCATCAGCACGGAAAAAGGAGTTTTTTCCAAGGTTGCCAACAACATAATCTATGTCACCATCATTATCAAAATCTCCGCCGGCAATGCTATTCCACCATCCACTCTGGTCACCAATACCTGATTGCGGCGTTAAATTTTCGAATTTCCCTTTTACATTTTTAAAAAATGTAATGGGCATCCATTCACCTACAACAATAAGATCTGTCCATCCATCATTATCAAAATCTGTCCATAATGCATCGCATACCATACCAATATTCTGCAGACCCTTTGCTGCATCCACTGTTATGTCTGTAAATTTTACCAGGCCATTTTTGGAATCATTCCGATAAATAAAAGAACTAACAGGTAACGGATACTGACCGGGCAAACATCTTCCTCCAATAAAAAGATCAAGATCGCCATCATTATCAAAATCAATGGCTTTTACACAGCTTTTACTTGTATAGTTTATTGGCAAAGCAGTAGTGTCAAGGAAAAAATTTCCTTTCCCATCATTTACAAAGAGCTTGTCTTGGTATTTACTTGTGTTAGCAGGAAATTCATCACTGCCGCTTGCACAATACAGATCCTGGTCACCATCATTGTCTGCATCAAAAAATAACAGACCCATATCTTCCGGTTTCTTTTCTATAGTGTCTTTTAATGCAATATTGTTTTCTAAGAATTTTCCGTCAGCCTGCTGAAGAAAAAATCTACCGGGAAAATTTGCTGAGCATCCGATATACAGATCATCCAAACCATTTCCATCAATATCGCTTACAGCTAAGCCAGGTCCGAATTGAGATAGTTTATGCGGGATCAATCTTTCACGGTCGAAGTCAATAAAGTCTTTCTCCTTGTGAATAAAGTTAATTCCCGATAATCCAGTAATATCAGTAAACAACGTATTCTTAGCAATACCATCATCCATCCATGAGTCTTCTATTGAAGCATTTTTTATATCAACATCAATAGCCTGGTTCGTTTTTATGTTTTTCAGAATTTGTTTTTTGTTTCCTGGCCAACGAATAATAAGAGAATCGACCTCCGTTACTTTTCCCAAACCAAAAAAAGCTCCTGCAGCAATGCTTGAAAGATAACCGCGGTAAGGAGTATTCTCATAAAACTGTTTTTGATCTTTGTTATAATAGATCTCAGCCCAGGCTCCAATACCATTAATATTTTTTGTACCCCCTTTAAAATTTACCTGTAAGTAGTTGGATGAAATTTTATTTTTTGTATTTGTCGTATTCTCATATACCAACGCAGGGTCATTAATATTATTGATGATCATATCAAGATCCCCATCATTATCGAGATCTGCATAGGAAGCACCATTGGAAAAGGTTGGCACTTCTAACCCCCATTTACCTGTTACGTTTTCGAAAGTAACATCGCCATTATTACGGAATGCATAGTTGTGCAGCTTCACCTGGGGCATTTGGCTTAATGTAAATTCTTTATCCGCAATTGTTGCAGACTCTCTGCGAAAAGCAATGAAATCATGATCCGTTACATCTCTCGGGAATCCATTTGTTACAATTATATCTCTATAGCCATCATTATCAAAATCAGCTACGAGTGGCGTCCAGCTCCAATCTGTTTCTGCAATACCGGAAAAAAACCCGACATCAGTGAATACCGGGTCGCCAATTGAATCATTTTGTTTTACAGTTGGGCCCTGGTTCAGTTGCAACCCGTTCCTTACATATTGATATTGATAACCGAAATGATCACTGTTTTGGTAGATCTGGTAACTACCAGAATTCATCATGGTCTTTTTCCTGTAATTATCTTCCGGATTCATATCCAATTCAATTACATCAGACAAGCCATCATTATTTATATCAATTATATCCTGTCCCATACCATTTGCCGATGTATGCTTAAAGTAAGAAGTAATCTTATCCGTAAATGTGCCATCATGATTATTTATATAGAGCAGATCGACAGAAATAAAATCATTGGTAACAAAAATATCCGGCCAACCATCTCTGTTAATATCTGAAATATTTACACCGTGACCGTAACCCTCTTTTGTAACACCTGCTTCCTTTGTTACGTTAGTATATACAGCATGTTTCAATGAATCACTCCAGTCATTCCTATACAATCTTCCTGTGCTTGGAAAAGTTCCATCTTTAATGATCGGCCGAAAAACGGAAGGATTAACCCCTTTTACAATTTGATTTACGACCAGGTAAACGTCCAGGTCACCGTCATTATCGTAATCAAAAAAAGCAGCCATAGTCGTATGGGTTGTATCATTGAGCCCATATTCAGCCGCCATTTCTTTAAAATGTGGTATACCGTCTTTGCCAGCTCCCTGGTTTATATAGAGAAGATTTTCCCGTCTATAAGGATCTGCTAAAATAGATGCTGATACATACAGATCCTGCAAGCCATCATTGTTTATATCAATCACAGAGGCACCCCTGCACCATTTACCATCGCCTGCAACATTCGCAGCCGCTGTTACGTCCTCAAATTTTAAGTTACCCTTATTAATATAAAGCTTATTAGGAACTATGTTGCCTGTAAAATACAGATCCTGTAATCCGTCATTATTAAAATCGCATACTCCAACACCGCCTCCATTATAAACATTGGTAATGTCAATTGGATTGACGGAATCATTTTCCACGATGTTATTGGCGAAATCAATACCTGAATCCTTTGGTGAAACCTGGTGGAATAATGTTTTCTTATTTTGACAGGAAGTAAAAAATGCAATGACAAAAAAAAGCAATACCCAATTATTAGTTTTCATGCAAGAAACTTTTGAAAAAGGATAAAAGTAAAAGAGGCAAAGTAAATATACTTTGCCTCTTGATAAAATTATTAAACCTGTTCTAAAAATTAATAGCCTGGATTTTGAACTAAACGGACTGTACCGTCAGAATTCATGTTATCAATTTCAGATTGTGGTATCGGCATATACTCATTCTTACCAGCTACGAAGTTTGCAGTTTGCTTTAATGGCCTTGCAGCTTTCTCCCTGGCGATAAATGTATTTACGGTTGTAGCAGCTATCCCCCACCTTACAAGGTCAAAGAAACGCTGTCCTTCCATTGCAAGCTCAAGCCTCCTTTCGAATCGAACAGCCTTTATTGCCGCAGCCTTATCAACAAATGGCACTGTATATAGCCCGATCTTATAATTATCTGCAGGAGTTGTTTGCGTAACATAAGTAGCAGTTGGTGCATCATAATTACTGCTCTTATAAACCCAGCCAGTCGCATCTGCAGCTCTCGCTCTTACCTGGTTAACTAAATCTCTTGCAGTTACCAGGTCATTTGCATCAGCTGCACATTCTGCTGCCCATAAAAGAACATCAGAAAAGCGGATAATGTTCACATTATTTGCAACTAACTCAGTAGGTCCCCAATAAGCGCTACCTACATCTGTAAAATCTTTTTGAGAAGCAGCATATACATTTTTAATAGGGCTTTTATTACCATCATTTACAGGATTTCTGATCCATGCAAAACCGGGATGTACACCCCAATCCAAATATGGAATACCTGGTCTACCCATTGTCCAATCAATTCTTGGATCTACCGTGCCTACATAAGTAGTTGCAGTTTCTGAACTAACAGCTAATCCGTTAAAATACGTATCTGGCAAAGGCAGACCAGTTGCTGCATCAGTCTTGAAAGCATTTGCAAGATCCTGTGATGGGTTATAAAATCCACAGCAGGCACCAGGACCACCTGTATAAGGAAAGTTTAAGATATCACCGTAGTTACCATTAGGATCTCCACCCCAATCAACTGAAGAATTATCTTTCACGGAAGTTTGTGCTGCAAAAACTGATTCAGAACTATTTTTCTGCGCCGGGTTAAAATTTGAATAGAAATGTGGATTTAAAGCATATTTCGCACCACCTGCTGTTTTGCCATTAGCAATTATATCCGTAAGTATTGGGCGAGCGGCTGATAATTTATTCTGAAACATATACACTTTAGCCAGCAATGCTTTTGCTGCCGATTTGTTTGCCCTACCCTTGTCATTACCCCACGTTTCAGGCAAATCTGCTATTGCAGCTGTCAGATCAGCTTCAATTTTTGGCCAAATATCTGTGGAGTTGTTTACATTGGTATTGTCTTTATTTACAGTTTCATCAGCCCAAACTATCTTATTGAAAACCTTTTTCAATTCAAAATGATAGAAAGCTCTCAAGAAACGCACCTGGGCAGTAATTTGAGCTGCTTTGGCTGCTGATATATCTTTTGCAAGTGCCATCGTGACCAATACATCATTACCCCTTTGTATTCCGGCATAGCAAGCTATCCACTTTTGAAGAATAGCGCTATTGGTTGAAGTCAATGTTGTCCATTGTTCCATTGGAGCTGCTTCGCCGACATCTGTAGGATCTGATCCTTTATAGGCATCATCACTCGTTACGCCGCCAAGTATCCAGTTAGATGCTCCTGAAGCAAAACCATCACCGGCTGCTCCTTCGCCATCAACCATTGAATACGCTCCTATTAATAAACCCTGAACACCTTTTTCGGTTGCCATTACTTCGGGGCTTAACGTTCCCAATGGCGGCTTGTCAAGAAATTTTTCGCAGGCCGTAATAACCAAAAGGGTAACCACGATACCTCCAAGAAGTAATAATTTATTTTTTAAACTTTTCATATGCTTAAATTGATTAGAATTAAAAATTAAGGTTTATCCCAAATAAAAATCTTGGCGTGTTCGGATAACTGCCCTGGTCAATACCATACTGATAAGTATTAACAATTTGCCCGTTTGAATTTGGCTGACTTGGCAATTCCGGATCCAAACCTTTATAATCTGTAATTGTAAACAAGTTAGTAGCCTGGAAATAAAGTCTCAAACGATCTATTCCAAATCTTGATAATTTATTTTGCGGAATAGTATAACCAATTTGCATAAGCTTGCTACGCAAATAAGATCCTTTGCTAATAAAATAACTGTTTGCAAAACCACTGTTATCTGTGCTAAAACTACCCGTAGTTTTCAATTTTGGAATGGACGTATTTGTATTTGTGGGAGTCCAGGAATTAAGTGCAACTTCCCTTCTAAGACCACCTTTGAAGAAATCAGGAAAATCTGTAAAGTATAAAGTGTTATTAAAAATATCATTCCCTTTAGATCCAAAGAAGAAGGCGCCAAAATCAAAATTCTTATAGGTGGCGCTTATGTTAAAGCTATAAGTAAAATCGGGATTGGGGTCACCAATAAATGTCCTGTCGTCTGTATTTATTTTACCATCTCCATTTACATCCTGGTATTTGAATACTCCTGGTTCAGCACCATCCTGTGTTGGCGATTTTGTAACATCAGCCGCATCCTGGAAAAGACCAAGTACTTTGTAACCAAAGAAAGCTCCAAAAGCCTGGCCTTCCTGGAAACGCTGTATTTTTACATTTCTTACAGTCGCACCATCAAAAAATGGTACCCCTGGTATATCCACAATTTTATTATTATAAGAAGTCAACGTACCGCTAAGATCCAATTTAAGATCCTTACCGATCATAGCATGATAAGTAGCGCTAAAATCTATTCCCGTATTTTGAATATCGCCGATATTTACTTTTGGAAGACCAGCATCCCCCGCAAATATTATATCAACAGGAACTCCACTTTGTGTGAATAATAACCCGTTAACTTTCTTTTGGTAATAGTCAATGGAGAAATCGAGTCTATTTTTAAGGATGGTCGCATCTATTCCAAAATTAGAAATGATATCTCCTTCCCATGTAGTTTCAGCATTACCTAAATTACTTCTGAAAAATCCAACATAAGGATTGGTACTTGTACCGCCAATATCATAAGCTGATTTTCCTGCCCTTGTACTATAAAGATTATAAGGATTAGTTGGGTCAACGTTACTTGTAGAACCCATTTTACCCCAACTGTAACGAATTTTCAGATCGTTAACAAAGGTGATTCCTTTAAAAAAGTTTTCTTCAGAAATTCTCCATGCTGCTGACACAGAAGGAAACACACCCCATCTTTGTTCTTCAGTAAAGATCGAAGTACCATCTCTGCGGACACTGGCGTTGATCAGGTATTTTCCAGAATAAGCATATTCAAGCCTTGCAAACTGTGACAATAATGTGCTTTGATATGCGCCGCCTGCATTCGACTGGGAGCCCGTACCTGCATTAAGTGTCCAGTAATTGGGGTTTTCAGAGAAATACAAACTTCTGCCAGCTGTGGTCCAACGACCATAACTATTTACAGCCTCTGTACCTAAAAGAACCTTCACATTATGTTCTTTAAAAATATTTGCATAGGTAAGTGTGTTTGTAAACGTCCAGCTTGTATTATAACCTCCTCCTTCATTAAAAGAATTAGAACCCGTATTTCCTTCGGCATTTTCATATCCTACATAACCAAAACTGTAATTATGATTCAAGTCCATTACACCACCGAAACTTGTACGGGCAGTAAAATGTTTTAAAAAGTCAAGTTCAGCATACACATTTCCTGTAATATCCCAGTTATATCCTCTATTATCTTTTGTGCGATATATATCAGCATAAGGATTACGGGCATTACCCAGACCTTGTGATTTAGTTCCTGCAAAATTTCCCATGATGTCATAAACCGGAATGATCGCAGATTCACGATAGGCAGTAGTGAAAGGGCTCGACTCACTTTGATTAAGGAAGGTCGGATTGTCCTTATAAAATATATAAGCATTTTCACCAATACGAAGGTGATCCTTAACGGTGAATTGTGTATTTGCTCTCACTGAATATCTTTTCAGGTATTGGGTTTGAAGAATTCCTTCCTGGTTCAGGTAACCTACTGAAAAGAAATATGAACTCTTATCTGAGCCTGAGCTAACTGATATATTATGACTTTGCACCTTTGCATTTCTTGTAATTTCATCATACCAGTCTGTTCCTTGTTTATTGGCTTGGGTAATTTGAGCGGAATTAATGTCATACTTATCCGGACCGATAATATTTGGATTTGATCCTGTATAGCCATAATTTATTAATGAAGGAGTAATGCTACTTGGATCTTGATAGGGAAAAGTTTGGATGTAATCAGGAATAACGGGAGTTGCTCCCTTTCCAAATTGTTTATCGCTTGGATTGGCGATCCCTGAATTTTTTTGTTGCAGCCATATAGCATTTGCTTCTTCTTGTGTGTTAGCCATATCAAAGCCCGGTCCCTTTTGGGTAACACCATAATAGAAGTCATAAGTAACTTTTGCTTTTCCAGTTTTACCCTTCTTAGTTGTAACAATTACAACTCCATTGGAGCCAGCAACACCATATATAGCTGCAGCAGCATCTTTCAGTATTTGAATTGATTCAACATCATTAACATTAATATCGTGAAGGTTCCCTCTTACCCCATCAACAATAACAAGCGGTGCATTATTACCAAAGGAAGTAACACCCCTGATCCTGATATCACTTGCAGCACCCGGCTGTCCTGAGCTTGTAACGGTTATACCGGAAGCACGGCCTTGTAAACCTTCTTCACCGGTTCCCACAGGCATTTGTTTCATGTCGGCTATATTAACAATGGATACGGAACCAGTCACATCTTTCTTTCGCTGAGCCGTGTAACCAGTTATTACTACTTCATTCAAAGTAGATATAACAGTTGGTAACAAAACATCAACTTCAGATGTTTTCGAAACGTCTACCTCTTTTGTATCAAGACCAACAAAAGAAATAACTAATACTGATTTCCCTTCAGGCACCATAATGGAAAACTTTCCACTGGCATCTGATTGGGTAGCAACATTAGTACTCTTTACTACTACAGTAGCACCAGCTACCGGTCCCGTAGGGCTCTTGACAGTTCCATTGACTTGTTTTTGTGCATTAGCAACAAAAGCAAACAACAGTAAAAGGATAGATAAGGAGAAATAGCTTGTCAATTTGACAAGCGGCGGAGTTTTTCTTTTCATAATACAAGCAGTTTTTAAATATTTGGTTAGAAGGATGTAGCAATTTCAGAAAAAAAAATAACAAATCCTTAATTTTTTTATAAACTTTTTTTTCTGATAACCAAACAGTTGTTTGGAATAATTTTGAAAAAAAATATTTTTTACCAATGAAAAAATGCAATTTTTCTGAAACAAAAAAAGATAGTGTATGAAGTACACGAATTAAAAAATCAATAGAAGAAAATAAATTATTTAATCATTTAAGAGGCAAACCTCGTCTTTCCCATCTTTATTTTTCCAAAACACTTTTACTTTTTGTGAAACGATCGCATCAATTGATTTACCAATATAATCAGGTTGTATGGGTAGTTGCCGGCTGAAACGGCGATCGATCAAAACGCAGAGTTCAACTTTTTCGGGGCGGCCAAAATCAAGTAAAGCATCCAATGCTGCACGAATTGTTCTTCCTGTATATAATACATCATCTATCAGGATCACATTTTTTCCTTCTATTGAAAAAGGAATATCAGTACTGTTAGCAATATGAAGTTCTTTTCGAATATCGTCGCGATAAAATGTAATATCTAATTTGCCGTACTGAATTTTATCTGAAGCAGTTTCTTTTTTTATTTCATCCACAATTCTGTCTGATAGATAAATTCCTCTTGGCTGCAGACCTATTACAACAGTGTTTGTAAGATCGACATGATTTTCCAATACCTGGTGAGCCAGTCGTTTAATTGTTATTTCTAATTGTTGTTCTGTAAGAATTGATTTCAAAAAATGAATTTTATACTCCTTTACAAAGAAAACGAAAAATACCTGCATAAAAAATAAAGGCTGTCATTTAAAGACAGCCTTTATAAAAAAGTTTTTCAAACCCTTATTTTCTACCGCCACCAATGCAAGCACCAATCTTAATTCCAATATAATTGTTGCTTGAAGTTAAACCGGTAACATAGTTACCATTTGAATCATAACCTTCAAATGTTGTTTTTGGTACTATATTATATTCAAGACCCATACGGAAATGGCCTGCTTCAAATCCGGCTCTTACCATTCCACCGAATTTAGATCCACCAGAAATGTTTTCGCTGGATGAATTCACTTCAATACCTGCAATTGAAAAAATTCCCGCACCTGCACCGGCAAATGGACGCAATGCATAATTGTTAGTAAAATAATAATCACCTGTGGCTAAATAGGAACCTGCTGCTTTCACTTTCGTGTTCATTGCATTTCCCTCATCATCATAACCACTGAACTTGGCGATAATGGCACCCTCCATACGTAAACCAACTGCAAGATTTGGGATCACTGCATACTTTGGTTCAAACGCGAATATTATACCTCCCTTAGTACCTGCCCCCCCGGGAATGGCATAACCAATGCTAAGATCAACCTTAAAAGGCTTTAAAAGAACAGCATCTTGTCCTTTCGTAGATAAAGAAATAGCGGAGGAAAGAATGAAAATGGCTAAAAAGTTTCTCATGTTACGGATTTTTTTGATGAATAAATAGCTGTGAAAATATAACAGCATATCAATTAATCAAAACGTTACATTCTATACTTTGATAAGTATTCTCTCGTGGCAACTTTACTATTTCTCCTGCATAAAAGGATAGCGATAATCCGTAGGAGGATTGAACGTTTCTTTTATCGTTCTTGCACTCAACCAGCGATAAAGATTAAGAATGCTTCCTGCTTTATCATTTGTGCCGCTGGCTCTTGCACCACCAAATGGTTGTTGCCCGACAACGGCACCTGTTGGCTTATCGTTTATATAAAAATTGCCAGCAGCATTCCTCAATT
>DATHDP010000077.1:0-33216 GCA_035318985.1 Chitinophagaceae bacterium | reverse complement strand
ATTGTCAACCGCTTTCATCGCTTTCGCAGCTTCTCTTGCTATCTCTATATAATCTTCAGCATTTTTATGACCCAGTTCCCAGGGCATGCCGTCCACTTCATTACCAAGATCCCATATCCGAACATTGTAAGGTTCTTTATGGCCATTTTTGGCTCGCAGTTCAGAATAATATGTTCCTCCTTTATAATTGCAATATTCAACCCAGTAAGCTGCATCCATGATTGTGGCGAGACCAAGATTAACGCATACAATATTTTCACTGCCCATTGATTTATTTAATTTCATCCATTCATCAGTACCTACATGATTATTGTCCACGCCGCCCCATGCCAGGTTAATTCGAACAGGACGTTGTTCTTTTGGGCCAATGCCATCCTGCCAATTATAGCCCATTAAAAAATTTCCACCGGGCCACCGCATGTTTGTTACTTTTAATTCTTTCATCGCATCAATATAATCTTTCCTAAATCCGTTCTCATCTGCAAGCGGTGAAGATGGATCGTATAGGTTTCCATAAAGCGTATTGAATTCTACCGAATCTGGCAAACCCAATCTTCTTCCGTTAAAATGGATCGGTTCCATGAATACACCATAGATCTTTGGATCGATCTCGCCGATCGTTCTGTCAATATCAATTTTGATTTTTGCTGTTTGCGCATTTATTAAGGAGGGGAGAATAACCAAAAAAATAAAAGTTAGCTTATTCATATCGTGCATTTTTTTAACAGTTCAAAAAACAGAATCATGTTATTAATTAAATTTATTAGCCGTCCCCATTCTGAACCAGTCAAAATCAACATAACCACCTGTTTCTATAGTTGCATAATTAAACAGGCAGAATTTATTGCCAGTGAATATTGACAGATTAAATTTCATTGATAATTGATCTCCCAGCGGCGTAAATTTTTTATTATCCAGGCTATAATCAAACGATGCTTTACTCATACTGTTAGAAGCGATCGTCCGTAAATAGATCGTCGATTTGTTTATCGCTGCAGAATCGATCGTTTTACCGTTGTTTACCATGATAACATGCCTGTCACCGTTCATTTGCTTTATAGCTATAAATGCATATGGGTCCTGGAACATAGCGAGACCCGCTATATCACCGTCTTTCATTTTCCCAATATCAATTTTTATAACTCCCACTGCATTTATCGAATCGGAATAATATGTAAATGTTCTTTGCGTAAGCGTATTTCGTGCTTCACGCAAACCAGGAACTACTTTCCCTGTTGTTAATCTTAAATATCCCGGTCTTTGATCAAGTGACCATTTTGCTGGGTCAGGATTGTGACTCCATCCCCATTGCATTCCGAGACTTTTATTATTGAATTCGTCAGATGTCGGAAGATTTTTTGCAGGATAATTTTTACCAACATTTGGCTTTTTATAATTGATCACTGCTTTTCCATTTACTCCAACCATTGGCCAATCATCTATCCATGTTACAGGTTGTAAAGATGGAAAACGACCAAATGGTCCGCTATCAACAAATAACATTGTCCACCATTCACCGGTTTGTGTTTTTATTAATGCACCCTGGTGTATACCAAAGTTTACACCCTGTGTTGTATCTCTTATCACTACCTTTTGTTGATAAGGGCCATAAATATTTTTAGAACGCAGGGCTACTTGTATTCCATCCTTTCCTCCGTACGTGCAATACAAATAATAATAACCATTGATCTTATAAACATGAGTTCCTTCAAGTCCGCGGCGGATATCACCCGAGTATACGAGTGAATCCCGTCCTATAGGCGCAAGATTTGCATCTACCTCTGTGATCGAAATTTTATTATAACCCTGCGCCACGTAAATTCGTCCATCATCATCAAAAAATAAACCGGGGTCATAAAATCCTTTGGGTAAATGTGTAACCTGCCATGGACCTTCTGCTTTTGTTGCCGTACACATAAATCCACCTTCATTAAGCGTAATAAAAAGCAGATAAAATTTTCCATTATGATATTTAAGACTGGTTGCCCATTGTCCATGGCCATACCTGTTGCAAGTATCCAGATCGTAACAATTACCAAAATCAAATCGTGAAACTGCATTGCTGCAATACTCCCAATTCACAAGATCTTTTGATTTTAGGATAGGAACGCCGGGAAAAACAAACATCGTTGTAGTAACCATATAATATGTATCATCAACCAAAATCACATCCGGATCTGGAAAATCTGCGGCAATAACAGGATTGGTAAAAGTTCCATCACCGTTATCGCTATGATATTTTTGTGCAATTAGATTTAATGATGTAAGAAAAAAGATCAGTATGCTGATAATCCTATGTATGTTGAATGATCTTATCATTGTCAAATGCTATTTTGAAGTCAGTGTATAAAACTGACCACGCTGTGTTGAAATATCATACACAAAAGTTTCTTTCAATTCCGGTAACATAATAGTTGCCTTCGGTGATATGACTGGTGCTGGTGTTTTTTCAATTCTATAAAATGGGTTTTTGTTTTCACCAATTGCTTTCTTCAATGAATTGCCATTACTCAACTTTATTTCATTGGGCACCCGTAAACGCAGGTTGCCTCCTAGATTTGATCTGATAACAACCTTTACAACCTTACTTTCTCTCCATTCCATACTTATAATTTCAAAACCACCTCTTGCACGCAGACCGCTAATACTTCCACCTGCATTCCAAACATCAGGTAGTGCAGGTAGTAAATCGAGTGAACCATTTGCACTTTGCATCAACATTTCTGTGATACCAGAGGTGCAACCAAAGTTGCCATCTATCTGAAATGGGGGATGAGCATCAAAAAGATTATTGTAAGTACCGCCTCCACCTTCATTAGTTCCAACTGGTGTAAGTTGATTTTGTATTAGCTTATAAGCATGGTTTCCATCCAGCATTTTTGCCCACCAATTAACCTTCCAACCCATGCTCCATCCGGTTGATACATCGCCACGTTGTGTCAACGTATTCTTTGCAGCGCTGTATAATTGTGGTGTAGTATAAGGCGAGATCTGATTTGATGGAAACAATCCATATAAATGAGAAATATGACGATGATGATCATTCGGATCGTCTACATCATCTAACCATTCCTGCAATTGACCATATTGACCAATATGCATTGGAGCCAGACGACTGCGTATTTGTTTTAATGTGTCAACAAAACTTTTGTCTTTATTTAAAATTTCTGCGGCTTGTATAGTAGAACTGAATACATCAAAAATGATCTGGTTGGTCATGGTTGTCCCTGCATCCAGCGAGGAACCCTGGTGTGCAGCAGGTGCATTCTCCGGAGACATATCAGGATTTATAACAAGCCAATGATATTTCGGATGTTCTATTAAGAAATCAGCATAAAAAAGCGCTGCTCCTTTTAGTACAGAATAAATGGATGCCAGGAAAGTTTTATCGCCATTATATAAATAATGTTCCCAAAGATGCTGGCTTGTCCATCCGCCGCCATTGATCCATGCACCCCAGAATGCACCATCAACTGCTCCTGTGATACGCCAGATATCAGTATTATGATGCGCCATCCAACCTCTTCTACCGTACATATCTTTTGCAGTTTGCTGACCGGTAACCGCCATTTCTTTTACCATTTGCAGAAAAGGCTCGTGCAGTTCAGAAAGATTTGTTTTTTCTGCAGGCCAATAATTCATTTCAGCATTTATATTAATAGTGTACTTGCTGTCCCATGGCGGCTTGACCTTATTATTCCAGATCCCCTGTAAATTGGCAGGCTGACCACCAGGTTGTGATGAGGAAATCAATAAGTAGCGACCAAACTGATAATACAGAGTAACAAACTGCGGATCATTTGTCGAATTAAAATTTTTCAATCGATCATTTGTTGGAAGCTTAGATGCATCTGTGATCCCAAGATCAAGTTTAACCCTGTTAAAATATTTCTGATAAGTAGTAATATGTCCTTTTATTATTTCCGAAAACGATCTTGTTATTGCTTTATTAAGATAGTTTGCGGCTCTTTCATTTTCATGGGCGCTGATGTTATGATAGTTATTGAAATTGGTTGCAATAGAGATATAGATCGTAGCGGCATCTGCATTTTTTACAGTAATTGATGTGTCAGTTGATGAAAAAGAACCTCCCTGAGTTTTAATTTGAACAATACCCTTATACCTGATCATTCCTTTTACACCTTCATGATCAACAGTAGTTCCTGAAAAAGTCAATTGTTTCGACAGGCTCGTTTTGATTTCAACATTTGGCAGTAGTGTTGAATAAAAAGCCGTAAAAGAAATATTGTGGGATTTGTTTGCAGTCAGATGCATTACAATTACACGATCGGGAAAAGATGCCAGTATTTCTCTTGTAAAAGTAACACCACTGACTTTGTAAGAAGTCTTTGCAATTGCTTTTTCAATATCAAGTTCTCTATAATAGTTGGTATAGTTTTCATGCCCGCTAAAAACCATACGAAGTTCGCCAGCAGGTTCAAACATCTGCCCATGAGATCTTTTACTGAGAATTATCCGGTTAGCCATTTGCTCAGCTTCTTTTTGTTTTCCTTCAAATATTAATTTCCGAATCTCACCCAAAGAATCTAAAGCCAACGTATTGTCATTACGATTTGGACTACCACTCCATAAAGTATGTTCATTCAGCTGCACAGTTTCTGTATCAACATTTCCATAGATCATTGCCCCTAATCTTCCATTTCCGATCGGCAATGCATTTTCCCATGTATTGCCGGATGGCTGGTTGTACCAAAGTTTTAAGCCTGCATTGCTTTGTGAAAAAGAAGAAGCTGATGCTAACAAATAAAAAAGTAGGCAAATTTGTTTCATCATTTTTTATCTTCTATTTATCTGTTCTGAATGGCGAGGCTGGTAAGCCTTCTTTATTAAATAAGTTTGGATTCACAGGATCGTCGGCCCATGCATAGCGTACATACATCGGATTAACCACCGAATCATTCCACACGATAATTTTATCACCTTCGATCTTTGCTTTTGCCCAAACAAATTTTTTATCTGTGCCAGCAATTGCAAACTCGCTTAATTCTTCTCCGTCATTTGTTATTAAACCACTTCCGACACTGCTGAAAGTGATCGTTATTTTATTTCCTTCAACCTTTGATGATCCATAAACAGGGCCTGAGTAAATTATATTTTCTCCATAAGAAAGTTTTTCTGCGGCCATCGCTAATCTTTCTCCAACAGTTTTTTTATTGTCAGGATGAATATCATTCCACTCTCCAAGATCAATGGCAACAACCATTGCTGTATTTGGAACAGATAATGATCGTAACTGGGATTCTCTTAATGCCGCCCATTGGCTTTCTGATGGCAAGTAATTATAATCCATAAAGCCGGGAAGCTGTACATATAAGAAAGGAAGTTCACCTTGTTTCCACTTATTTCTCCAATCTATGATTTGTACAGGCTGCAGCTTTGCATACTCTTCAGCACGACTTGTATTTGCTTCGCCCTGGTACCAGAGAAATCCTTTCGCGGAATAATTTATTAAAGGAGCGATCATCGCATTATATAATCCGGATGGTTGATTTTGTGCACTGATCCCACCACCACCGCCACCCGTTTGTGGTTTATAAACCTCACCAACTTTATATTGCCAATAACCTTTAAGATCGATCGTATCATTGCCAGCAAATATGCAATAAGGTTTATCGGGAACAAACCCTCCTTTACCGGCATTATTAGTAACCTTAACAACAAAAATGTTTTTACCGGCTTTCAGCACGTCGGCAGGTACATTATATCTTCTTTGCGGATACAAATATGTAGTAGCTCCAACCTGCTTACCATTTATATACAATACATCAGCATCAACAATTCTTCCTAAGAAGACTCTTGCTTGTTTACCAGTCATTGAAGTAGGTATATCAATTTCTTTTCTATACCAAACAACACCGTTTAGATCTTTTAGTCCCTGGTCTTCCCAATAGCCCGGGATATTTATTGTCTTCCATCCTTTCGGCGTATAAGAAACATCAAACCATTTTTTTTCGCCAAGCATTCCAAGATCATTTGGTTGGGGGCGAGTAGCATTACTGAATGCGGCCCTGTTCGTTCCATTGACGTACGCAGTGTCTTTATTTTTCTGAATAGTTGCCTGCATGCCAGAAAGATCTTTTAATCCTTCTTCACTTGTCCACGCCTCGATAGGAGTGCCACCAACACTTGCATTGATCAAACCGATGGGCACATGATATTTCTCATAAAGTTTTTTTGCAAAGAAATAAGCGACTGCTGAAAAAGGTCTTACATCATCACCGATAGCAGATTTCCAATAACCAGTTGGCAGATCATCTTGCGGACCCTGCAAATTGGTAAGTGTGGGTATCCAGAAATGTCGTATCTGCGGGTTGTTTGCTTCTGCAATATCTTTTGCATAAGCAACATCATGGATATTCATTTGATGCACCATGTTCGATTGACCACTGCAGATCCAAACATCACCAATAAGAATTTCTTTCAAGGAGATTTTATTGTTTCCGGTAATATCCATTGTGTACGGCCCACCAGCTTTCATTGGTGGTAATTGTATTAACCACTGACCATCATTCCCGGTTGTTGTTTTATAGCTTTTACTATTGAATTTGATATTTATCTTTTCATTCTTTGCAGCCCAGCCCCATATATTTATTTTGGTATCTCTTTGCAGGATCATACTATCTCTTACGAGGCGAGGAAGTCTTACTTGAGCATGAACAGATTCAAGATTTAGTAACAGAAGTAAAGCAAAAAGAGCATTTATTTTTTTGTGATTCATACTTAAACTTCTTTATTCCCCTTTAGGGATTAAGGATTTTTTAATTGTGTATTACTTATAAAAGCAATTCTTTTACTATCCGGTGACCATGACGGAACATTCATACTTCCTTGGCCTCCGAAAACATAAGCTATAGTTTTTGGGATTCCGCCACTTGCTGGCATTAAGCGGATATAAATTTTTTGATAAAAGGGATGGGTTGCGGGGTCAATTTCTTTTGGAAAAGAAACATATACTATCCATTTCCCGTCAGGTGAAAAATGAGGAAACCAATCATTGTATTCATCATAAGTCACCTGTTCCTGGTTGCTGCCATCAGCTTTCATTCTCCATATTTTCATTGTGCCTGTTCGCACAGAATTAAAATATATCCATTTGCCATCAGGACTATACTCTGATCCATCATCAAGAGTAGTCAGGTTGGTAAGTTGTGTTTCTTTTTTAGTAGCGATATCCACTGACCATATATCATATTGCTTGTTTCTAAAACCGGTGAATATTAATTTTTTACCATCTGGTGACCAGCTATGTAAAAAGGAATGTCCTGAATCTTCAGAAGTGATCTTAATGGGATCATCAGAACCGGAAAGTGGCAAAGTGAAAATCGTTGACGTTCTTTTATCGCCGACATAATTACTGATGGCTATCTGTTTTCCATCAGGAGATAATACATGGTCGTTGTTATTATTTATCGCAGATCCGCTATTGATTTTGCTAACGGAACCAGTGGCAAAAGAATAATTGTATAACAAACCCGCCGATGAATTAAAGATCAGCGATTTTCCGTCCTTGGTCCAGTTAGGACACTGTATCGAACCAGTTTCAGAATAAATTATTTTTCTAAGTCCTGATTGCACATCCATTAATTCCAAATGACTGCCGATATAATCACGATAGGGCCTGTAATCTTTAGCAGGAGGAATGATGATACGAACATTGCTGAATACAGCCTGTTCAACTACATTTTCATTATGAGAACAAATAAAAAGGCCGGCATATACTTCTTCGTTCAATAGAAGTTCTTTAGACGCTGTTTTGTAGTTTTCTCCCGGCGTTGCGGCAGAAAAGGTGAAAGTATTTCCTACACGTTGCAGTTCGATATTAACAGCTTTATTTGACGCTAAAACTATCTGTACTGTTTGTGCTGTATCAGCATGCCTGTATTGTAGAGATGTTAATCCATCGCCATGCACACATGCATCTGCGTAAGGTGAGTTAGCAGTGAGTTCATTTCTTGCAATAACGCCGATCTTGCGATGAGGGTCTGTTCCTTTTCCAATAAAGCGAACAGTAGCGCTGATCATAAAATCGCCTTTGATCTTTTTCCAGAGAAAACGAAACTGGTCATCATTTGCCCACATGTTTTTGCCACCGCAGCTCATAGTATATTCCTGGGTTTCGGCATTATAAGTTGCAGATCCTTTTTTTACAGGATTACCAACATCTTCATTCCCGTCAAACATTCCTGTTTTTTGTTGAGCAATTAACGATGTTAGACAAAACAATAAGCCGGCTAGTAGTGTTATCTTTTTCATGCAAGCAATTTTTTTTAATCTCTCCATTGAAAAGCAAAATATTCGCATTGTTCCTTTCCGACATTCTTTAAAGCATGAGGAACATTAGCTGAAAGAAAATAGAGATCTCCTGCAGCACCTTTATAAAGTTTGCCATCGATGTACATTTCAACATTACCTCTCAATATCAAAACGATCTCCTCCTGTACATGTGTATGTGGTGCATGGCTGACAGAATCTGCATTCAATGCAGTAGTGTGCATTTCAAACTGTTTTAATTGTGAAGTGGCACGATTAAAAAAATCTCGTCTATAACCTTTACCGGTGTTTGAAGTTTTCAACTCATTCCAGTCTAGCATGAACGAACCGCCTGCTTGTTTGCCACGTTCAATATTTGGTAGTTTGCCTATGTATTTTAAAATATAATAAGTGGCTTGTGTTTTTCCGGCATTTTCTATTCCATGCTCATCGCCGGGTATGGCGAATGCAATACTTCCCGGGCCGACTATTTTACTTTGTCCGTTAATCGTGATCTTTACCTGTCCTTCTTTTACGATAATCAACTCTTCCTGGTCGGCATGTGTATGAGGTGGGTGAGGGGCTTTGCCTGGTTCTAATGTTGAAGCATGTATTTCAAAATATTCAAGGGCAAATGTTTTTCCTTCGAGCACTTGTCTTCTAACTCTTGTATCTTCTTTTACTGGTTCCAATTTATTCCAGTAGTAAACACCTGATAATATTGAATCATTCTTCTGTGCAATAGCTGTTACCGCATTTGTTATAAACAAAAAGAAGAATAATTTTTTCATTCTAATTTATTTTCGTCATGAACTGGGAGTTATTATATCTGTTGAATTGGAATCCGATTGGTTTACCACCTTCATTCTTAAATTCCAAATTGAAAAATTCTGATGTGGCATAAAAATCAGTTTCACTCGCTGAATACAATACATATTTATTGGTGGGAGAAAAGTACAAAGCAAGCTTTCCATCTTCATTCTTTATATCAACCTTGCCCCCGGCAGATGATTGATAAGACCCAGCATATTTATTTAGCACTGCTGCATCGAGATTTAATTTTCCCTTTTCAAAAACATATTGCATTCCACGTCCAAACGTTTCACTTTTAGTTCCTGAGTGTCCGGTATTCTCTAATACTTTTGATTTGAGTGCTACAGATGCATAATTCCTGCTTGCCATTTGTGCAGCAAACCTTTCGAATGTTTGCCGGCCTCTTTCTACATCGCCGACCGTCATATAAACTCGGAGAGGTTTTGCGAATTTCTTTTCAGCAAATTCTTTTTCATACTTATAAAGAACTTCTTTATCCCAACCAACAGCTGGACTTGCTGCTGCATAACCGTTGAACATATCTGTATGAGTAAATAAAGCATATAAAGTAAACAGTCCGCCAAGAGAACAACCCATCAGTGTACGATTATTCTTATCTCCTTTATAGTTTGTTTCAATAAATGGAAACAATTCATCTTTCATGAATGAAAGAAACTTATCTGCGCCGCCACTTTGTGGCAATCTCGCTTCATTTGTCGGAGTGTAGTCTCTTGCACGTAAGCTATCAGGATTTGGATTGACGCCGCCCCATGTAACACCAACAACGATCAGTTCAGGTACAAAGCCATCAAAATAGTGCTCGCCATAAAGACATTTTAATAATGGAAAATCCCATTGTGAATCCATTAAATAAATGACAGGATATTTTTTATTGCTGTTTTTGAAACCGCCGGGTAACATTATCTGCAGTTCATATTCTTGCCCGGCAACAATTTTTGATGTGATCTTTCTAACTTCTGATCCAGGAATATCCACTCTAGGATATTGCGCATAAGCATTCACAGTGAATGCCAGCAAAAGCAATACAATCGTGTGTTTCATCTTTTGTTCTTTAAAGCAGTTTCCAGTGATTTAGTTGTAGTGTATTATTTTGCCAGCATGTTTGGTATTTCCCAGGCCGGCATATTTTTATTCTTCAGATACTCAAGAAAATTATTAGTAACTCTTCCGAAATGCGATTCGTGTCCTTCTGCTAACTTCTCAGGCAATTTAATACTCCATCCTTTAGTAATCTTGTATAATTCAACGCCGGGGAATTTTGTACTTATTTTTGAAAACTGTTGCTCAACGATCGTTTGGAAAGCTGCATCATTCTTTATTGGCTCTATATACAATACCGGTTTAAAATTTTCTTCCTTGCCCTGCCTGATCACCAAATTTGCTTTTGTGCCACGCATGATCGAATAATGAGTATCGCTTCCACTTTCAGTCTGGTAACTCCATACTACATTCACTTTCGCATGAACGCCTTTTATAGTATAATTGATCTCGCCATTCGACCATACTTTCAATAATGAATCATTTGATTTGTCTTTCTCGATAAAAGCCGGAACCTCATTTAGCTTGGTAATCGTTTTAAATTGAGTCACTGTCATATCAGTCGGCCATCTTCTTGCAGCTATTATTGCTATGTCCTTTGTATAATCTAAAGTTTGTTCGGGAAAACTTTCCCATTGAACCAGGTCAACCAAATGTGTAGTGACATCTACAATGCCGTTTCCTTGTTGAGATGCATCCATAAACCAAGCTGGCCTAACTACTATATTGCCGGAAACATTTTTATAAAAATTATGATCACTGGTCATTTCTACTGCTGGCTTTTCAGCTGTTCCTTTTTCTATTTCCCCGAATATCTCAGGGATCATTGACAATTCTTTTTGAAGGATCGTGTTGATCTCAAATCTCTCTGTCATTATATCATATAGTAAAAGATTCTTTTCTTTTGCTACATCAAATGCTTTCTTCAATAATTCAAAATCTTCGGGAGTAATGGCCATTGGCTTATCAGCAAGAACATTGAAACCTGCTTCCAATGCTTTCAAAATGTATTCCGTTTTTTTTGCATTATTTCCTGAGAGCACAACGACATTTCCTTTTTTATCGGCGATCATCTTTTCAAAAAAATCATTGCCGGTGTAAACAACTTCTTTCCAGTTAGTGGGTGACTCAGCTCTTGAGTTATATGCATTGATCCTGTCTAAATGCAATTTCAGATCGTTTCCTTCAGGTGCATATACATACACGACAGAATCAACATCACCATATATTGTTTTTTGCACCAGTGCAGCATGGAAATGCCCGGGATCCAGCGTAACTAATTGCACGGGTTTAATTTTAGTTTCTGTTTCACCATTTTTATTTTCTGATTGACAACTCATCATGATCATAATAAAAACGAAAAATAATATTGGGGTTTGTTTCATTGATTATTTTTTTGAACCACTAAGGCACAAAGTCACGAAGGATCACGAAGGGCTTTGTGTAACTTGGTGTCCTAGTGCCTTTGTGGTTTTATAAAGCTGAATAAAGAACTAACTGTACAAGAGTGCGACGCAAGGAACGATGATAGTAGCAATATTGCCTGGACCATAAACCTTACACTCCACTTCAACAATTTTACAATTCCAAACTATAAGAACTGTTTTTACCTAAGTCACCCCTTCAGGGGGACAGGGGGTTTATGCAGCAGTTTCATATCCTTTTCTTTGCTTGCGACTCAACATTGCATTTGCCTCATTATCGTTTTTGAATTTTTCAGTCTTCGGATCCCAATTCAATTTTCTTCTCAGCTTCATTGAAATATGATGCAACAAACAAGCTGAGCAGGCACGATGTGCTTCTTCAACAGGTGCGATCGTTACTTTATTATCTCTAATTGCTTCGAGCCAGTTGCCATGATGTTCCTTGCTGACTGTAAAATGAAATTCATTTGGACCAATAACTGATGTAAGCATATTAGGATCACTTGCATCGATTTTCTTTGCTCTTTCACCTGGTTTTGTCGGATCACTTCCTGTAACATTGTAATCGCCTCTTGAAACAAACACCCAACCATTAGTGCCTTCGAACTTTATTCCATTTGGAAATTCATTGCTAACGATCATCGTAACACCATTGGCGTATTTTGCTTCTGTTTTAAAAATGCCATGCACATCCCACAATCCACCTGTTGCAAACTCAACTTTATCACACCAGATCTCAACAGGGCCGCTGCGTTCCATTCCCATTCCCCAATGTGCACTGTCAATATGATGTGCTCCCCAACCTGTGATCATGCCAGCGCCAAACTGTTCGCAACGTAACCAACCCGGACGATCATAACCAACCTGCGGATGCACACGATCAACTGTATAATAAACTTCAGGAGTTGATGCCAACCACATATCGTAGTTGAGATTTTTTGGAACAGGCATCTCCGTTTTATTTCCGCCGGGAGGATCGCCGGGCAATCCAACATAAACAGTTTTCAATTCACCAATGCGGCCATTCTTAACCAGCTCCGCTGCATAACGAAACTGTTCACTGCTTCGCTGCTGACTTCCTATCTGGAACTTCACACCACTTTTTGTAACTACATCAGCGATCACTCTTCCTTCAGCGATCGTTAGTGATGCCGGCTTCTGCATATAAATATGTTTTTTAGCACGGGCAGCCGCTGCACCGATCATTGCATGTGTATGATCAGGCGTGCTGATCAACACTGCATCAATATCTTTATTCTGCAGCAACTCACGATAATCAGTGTACAACTTCACACCATCATATGGTTTGCCATCACGTTTGGTGTAAAAGTCATTCACGAATTTTTTTCCTTCTTCGGCCCGATTTGAGTCGAGATCACAAACAGCCATTATTTGAGCATAATCATATTGCAACACACCGGGCATATCATGAACACGGGAAATGCGTCCCGTACCGATCGCTGCTACATTGATACGATTGCTTGGCGCATTTCTTCCAAATACACTTGAAGGCACAATTGATGGAATTGCGAGTAACGCTGATGCTTTAAGAGAGTTACTCAAAAACTCACGACGGGATTGATTTCTTTTTTTCATCGGTTTTAATTTTTGTGATGAATATTTTTTGTTTTACCAGTTTTTGTATTTCTATTAAACTTCTGTTGTGTCACTCACTTGTACGTTCTGTAATTCTATTCACCTTTCACTTTATTATTTCACTTCTTTCACAAAGGTCTGCCATGCTTTCTCTGCTTTTTCCGCAGAGAACTCTCCATTGAACACAACCAGCCTGTATTTTAATGTATATGTTTTCCCCGGTTCTAATAACCAATCTTTATCTTTTGTAGGAGCGAAGCTGGCAAACACATCACCTCTTCCTCCGTTTTGCTTTTTATCCCATATTCTCATCGGTTCAGGATAATTATAATTTGTTGGATGCGATAACATCACAATGCCACCTCTCTCATTATCCGGCAAAAAACCATATACCACTAACCAGCTTCCCTTTGTATTATCAGTATTATCTCTTCTTTTTCCCTCTGATGTCAGCATTTCAGAATTATTCTTGTCCCAATATTCAGTAGCCCGCCAACCAAATCCGGCATACCGATAAGCAACGATCAATAAAGGGCTTTGTGATGCACATTGCATTTTTGATGTAATGTCGACTACATAATAATCTCCATTCTTTACGGGGTCATATACTCTTACAGTTTGCCATTCATTCAGTGCAACCTTTTCAGTTTTATCTTTTTTGAATACTACATGTTCCTGCAATGCTGTGTACTCTGCGTATTTTGAGTTGCTGACTTTGGAAGTAAATTTTGCAAACCTGACTGTACCTTGCCTGCCCTTTATATTCCAGAAATCAACTGTATCGCCTTCGAAGAAAGTATGTGTCCACGCATTCCAGATACCATAATGATGGTAATGATCGGGTGGTTGTATCCTTGTCAGTACCTGTCCATGCGGCGTATAAAGTGGATGAATAAAACCACTTCGTTTATAATTTGTATCCTGCCCAACCGGAGGATAAACTGTTTTAAATTGATAAGTCAGTAGTTTTTGATTCCCAGATGAAATTGTCAATACACTATCGATACTTAACTTAACACTCGATTTTGATTGTTTCGTTTTTGTCTGTTGAGCAAAACAAATATTGCTTGCTACAAAAACAGGAAGTAATAGTAATATTCTTTTCACGTTTCTCATTTTAATTCCAGTACCACCACGCTGAATGGCGGAATAGTTAAATTTAGTTTTGAACCGTTTAACTGAGCTCCCTTAAAAACCGCAGGAGTGATCTTATTTGGATCTTCAAAGCTGTTATAGTTCTGCAATTTGTCTGATGTTAAAATTCTTCCGCTTACTGTTTTATAATCCGCTCCGTTAATGTTGATAGAAACCGATTGTGCTTTATTCGCATCAATATTCACCAGGGAAATATGTGTCAGGCCATTCTTATCTCTTGATGCAGATGCAGAAATAGCTTTTAGTTTTTCTTTCCCCATTGTATAATTATCGCTTGTTAAAGTAATAGGCAGCATTACGGCATCCTGGTGTACATTATACATTTCCATTACATGGTAAGTAGGAGTTAAAATTATTTTTTCTTCCCTGGTAAGAATTACCGCCTGCAAAACATTAATGATCTGTGCAAGGTTTGCCATTTTCACCCTTTCACAATGATTATTAAAAATATTAAGCGTAGTGCCTGCAATCATTGCATCCCGCATTGTGTTTTGCTGAAAGAGGAAAGCACCATTTGTACCTGGTTCTACATCATACCATCCGCCCCATTCATCTACCACCATCGCTACTCTTTTCGCAGGATCATACTTATCCATGACAGCGCTGTGTTTGGTGACTAATTCTTCCATTTGCAAAGCCTTTTGCATAGTTGAATAATATTCTTCTTCTGAAAATGCCGTAGCAGATCCTTTTTTGCTCCAATCAATTACAGAATAATGATGAACACCTACAGCATCAAGCATGTTTAACGGAATATCCCGCATTAAAACTTCTGTCCAGTTATAATCTGCATCACTTGCACCTGATGCTATCCGGAATATCCGCTCCTTAGGATCGCCATTGGTCATGAAAGTAACATACTGACGATAGATGTTTGCATAATACTCAGGTTTCATATTTCCGCCGCAACCCCAGGCTTCATTTCCTAATCCCCAGTATTTTACATGCCATGGATTAGCACGTCCATTTTTCAAACGTAAATCCGGCATCGGGCTGCTTCCATTAGGATGAATAGTATATTTTACCCAATCACTTAATTCCTGTGGTGTGCCGCTTCCTACATTTCCACTGAGATAAGGCTCTGCACCAAGCATTTCACACATGTTCAAAAATTCATTGGTACCAAAACTGTTATCTTCTTTTACATTTCCCCACCATACATTTAGCATTGATGGTCTTTCTTTTTTGGGGCCCACACCATCTTTCCAATGATATGTATCTGCAAAACATCCACCCGGCCAACGAAGCACTGGTATTTTTAATTTTTTCAATGCATCGACAACATCAAGCCTTATACCATTTTTATTCGGAATGGTTGTATTACTATCGCCAACATAAAATCCACCATAGATGCAATGACCAAGATGCTCTGCAAAATGCCCATAGATATTTTTGTTGATGATGTCTTTGCCTTTGTCAGCATTCAAAACAATAGTGTTTTGCGCAGAAAGGATCTTTACACAGAATAAACTGATTAGAACAAATATTTTTTTCATACTCATTTTATTATAATACAGTAATGATTGAATTTACAACATTGCTTGTTGTTTTGTTTTTTATACCAGGTTGACCGCCACCAACGCTTATTAATATTTTTCCTTCTGGCTGATATGTTGACCCTGTTTCATTCACTAATGACAATTGTTCTGGTGTTAATTCAAAATTTATTGTCTTGCTTTCGCCTTTCTTTAAATTAATTCTTTGAAAACCTTTTAATGCCTGGATCGGCGTCTTCGCTGTAAGGTTTTGATGCTGCAAATACAATTGCACCACTTCTTCTCCATCCATTTTACCTTTATTCGTCACTCGAACACTAACAGTGATGTTCCTTCCCTTTGCAATGGTTACAGGAATTTTTAATTGATCATACTTAAACGTCGTATAGCTTAACCCATATCCAAAAGGATATAACGCTTCACCTTTGAAATAACGATAAGTCCTGTTGTTCATAGAGTAGTCGCTAAAGTCTGGCAAATCGTTGTCACTTTTATAAAAAGTAACTGGTAATCTTCCGGCAGGATTGTAATCGCCAAACAAAACGTCCGCAATTGCAGTGCCGGCACTTTGTCCACCGTACCATGCATTGATGATCGCAGGAATGTTTTCATTCTCCCATGGAATAGCAATAGCACTTCCGGTCATCATTACAAATACAACTGGTTTGCCGGTTGACCTCAATGCTTTCATTGCATCGGTTTGTATTTGTGGCAATAAAATAGAAGTTCTGTCACCGCCTTTAAAACCGGGGAAATCAACTCTCATTTCTTCACCTTCCAGTTGCGGTGAAATTCCACCAACATAAATGATAGCGTCTACATCTTTAATGCGGTTCAGAAATGCATTCATATTGAACCGTTCAAAATTTCCTGCCCTCAATCTTATATTGCCTTTGCCTTCTCCCTGCCAGTATTCCACTACTATTTTATATTGCTGGCCCTTCACAATTTTCTGGCGATATTGCCTTGCGCCCCATCGGTTGCGCAACCATGAATTATATATTTCTCTATCATTGATAAAAAATTTATACCCATCATCACCTTCTATTTCAAAAGTTATCTCTCCGTCTTTATCTGAAGAGTAGTAAGTAGTGTAACGTGCCGAAAAATTGTTAGCCCTGATATCACCTACAACTGCCTGACCTTCCTGCCAGAAATGATCAAGATTGCTTTCTGTTTGTACGATCGGTTCACCTTTTAGTTCTGTGTTGTTATAATATTCAGCCCTGAAGCCAGGTGTACCTTCTCCAATTGCATATTGCCTGCTTACGTCTTCATAAGCCAGTAAAGTATCATTGGTAAAATTCAATGCTTTTTCATATATCACCTCCACATCTTTTCCCAGCTTATCTTTTATTCCTTTTAATGCAGTAACAATTTCCGACGGCACTCCATTATAATTTCCAAGAACAGAAATAGTATTATCCGCGTTTGGACCGACAACGGCTATCTTTTTTATTTTTTTACTGAGAGGCAACAAATTCTTGTCGTTCTTTAATAATACAATTGATTGCTGCGCCATCTTTAAAGCAAGAGCTTTATGTTCCGGTGATTCCAACACAGATGCCGGTGTTTGCGCATATTTTACCATCGAAACCGGATCAAACATGCCTAATCGATAACGGATCATAAATAATCTTCTCAATGAAACATCAAGCTGTTCTTCTTTTATCAACCCACTTTTTACTCCATTATATAATGTATAATAAACCGAAGTGCCGCATTCAATATCGGTACCATGAACAACGCCATCCACCGCAGCTGTTACAGAATCTTTGTGTGTTTTATGATATTTAAAGAAATCATCTATTGCCCAGCAGTCACTGGTAACATAACCGGTAAACTTCCATTGCTTGCGTAAAATATCATTCATCAAGAGATCATTTGCACAACAAGGTTGTGTATTCACTGCATTGTATGCGCACATTACACCAGCAACATTTGCGTTTGTAACTAATTCTCTGAACGCAGGTAAATAGGTATCCCATAGATCATAAGTAGTCGGGTTGAAATTATCAACATGTCGTGATGGTTCCGGGCCACTGTGTACGGCAAAGTGTTTAGCACATGCTGCTGCTTTTAAATATTTCGGATCATCACCTTGCAAGCCATGAACAAATGCACGGGCCATCATTGCTGTTAAGAAAGGATCTTCTCCATATGTTTCCTGTCCGCGACCCCAGCGTGGATCACGAAAGATGTTGATGTTGGGTGTCCAATATGTCAATCCTAAATATCTTTCCTTCTCTCTTCCTAGCTCGGTCGCTTTATTGTGCACGGCTCTTCCTTCCAATGCTGAGTAATCGGCCATTCTGTACAATGAAGTTGTATCCCATGTTGCTGCCATTCCAATTGCCTGCGGATATGATGTTACTTTAAATGGAGTTCTTGCCACGCCGTGCAATGTTTCATTCCACCAATCGTATGCAGGAATGCCCAGGCGTGGTATAGCTGGTGTTGCATTCAGCATTTGTTTTACTTTTTCTTCCAGTGTCAAACGACTTACTACATCATTTACTCTTGTTTCTATTGGCAATGAAGGATCCCACATCGGGAATGATTTGTAATCCTGTGCATACACACAGATCGAAAAAAATAAAACTACTATCGAAAGAGTTTTTTTCATTGACAATTATTTTTATGAGCCCATCGTGAGCACTACTATTCAACTTTTGTTGCGTCGCACTCTTGTACAACAACAATTCTATTCATCTATTTCTGTGCTGTCAGAGTTTGTATTGAGCCATCATCGTTAAACTTCAACTCAGTCACTTTTACATTTCTTAAATGTGTTTTACCACTCAATTGCACATCATGATAAAATAAATACCATTTGCCATTGAACTCAATAATAGAATGATGATTTGTCCATCCATCAACAGGGTTTAATATCACACCCTGATAAGTAAATGGTCCGTTTGGCTTATCACCCGTTGCATAACAAAGAAAATGTGTATCGCCTGTTGAATAAGTGAAATAATATTTGCCTTTGTATTTAAATACCCATGATGCTTCAAAGAATCTTTTATCATTATCCTTTTCGCCAAACTCTTTTCCGTCTTTGCCAAGAAGTTTTATTTCTTTCACAGGCTCGGCAAAACTTTTCATATCAGCACTCAGTCTCGCCATTCTTGGTAAACAAGCGATATCGCCACTCACACGATTTTTTGCAGAAGAATCATACTTGTTATTGCTCCAGCGTTGTAGCTGCCCGCCCCATATGCCACCGAAATACATATAGAATTTTCCATCGTCATCTTTGAACACAGCAGGATCGATACTATAACTGTTTTTGATCGCTTCTTTTTCAGCAGTGAAAGGACCTTCGGGCTTATCACTTACTGCAACACCAATTTGAAATACATCCTGTTTATTTTTAACAGGGAAATACAAATAGTATTTTCCATTTGCATAAGCAGCGTCAGGAGCCCACATTTGCCTGCCTGCCCATGGAACATTCTTAATATCTAATGCAACACCATGATCAGTTACCGGGCCGCCCACAGAATCCATTGATAAAATATGATAATCTCTCATATCAAAATGTCCGCCCAGATCATCTTCTTTTGTTCCTGTTGCTGTATCATGCGAAGGATAAATATAAATGCGACCGTTAAATACATGAGCTGAGGGATCAGCAGTATAAATATGTGAGACGAGTGGTTGAGAAAGATATTCTTTCTTCGCATCAGGTTTTGATTCTGTAGTTGGTTCAGTCTTTTCTTCCTTTGTTTCGTTATTGCAGCTTGTAATTGCAACAGCAATGGTTGTTATAACCAATAGATCCTGGAGTTTCATTTATGTGTGTTTAAAGTTGTTTCTTCTATTGTTCAATTGGAATTCAAATGTTGAATGGAGTCCTTTGCTTCGCTCTGGATAAACTTGCAAGGGACTTTTACTCGAAGCGACCTGCCTGCCGGCAGGCAGGTGCAGTCCTCAACAAAAATTAAAAACCAATACTATTACCACCATCAACAGGTAACACGACACCGGTAATATATTTTGCAGCATCGCCTGCTAAAAACAATGCGGCATCACCAATGTCCGATGTCTGTCCCATATAGCCCATAGGAGTACGATTGAAAACTTTGGCTTTACGTTCGGGATCACTGTTCAGCGCCTTATCCGTCATCTCGGTGATAATAAATCCCGGCGCAATTGCATTCACACGAATTCCTTTTGGCGAAAGCTCAACTGCCATTGCTCTTGTCATTCCGTCAATAGCGGTTTTGCTTGCACTGTATGCAATTACCTTGGGTAAACCATATTGCGCCGCCATTGAACTGATATTAATAATAGAACCACTCTTTTGTGTCAACATTTGTTTTACGACTTCACGGCTTACTGCAAACACTGCAGTGAGATTCGTGGTGATCACTTTCTGAAAATCTTCATCAGTCACATCCTGGAATTCTTTTTTCATGTTGATACCGGCATTATTTACCAGGATATCTATTTGTCCAAATTTCCTGATCACATCGCCAACAAAACGTGGAATAGATTTGAGATCACTCAGATCGCAAGTCATCGGGTAACAATGTTCACCCAATTTTTCTTTTGCATTCTTTAATTTGTTTTCATCACGTCCGACAATGACCGTCTCGATGCCTGCTTGTGTAAATTTTTCTGCGATAGCTAATCCGATACCTGATCCGCCACCTGTAACAATTGCCACTCTTTTTGTTTGCGTTGTCATGGTTTATATTTTTTCTTATTTAGTTCCCCGGAGCGTATAAAATTCTGATGTTTTGATAATATTCCAATGTTTTATCTGGCTTTTCATATTGAGCAGGGATCGGCATCTTACTGAATGTTTGAAAATAAAGCAAACAGGCATTGCGCCACCATATCGCATCCTTCAATTGAATGTTCAATAGTTGATCTACTTGTTTAAACCTGTCTTCGTCAATATATTTCATTAAACCATTCCATTGTTTAATGAAAGATCTTACAGAATCAACACCTGAATTATATTTATAGCAGAGCTCTTCCCACAATGTTCTTCCTGAATGCATTTTATGATCCCACGCTACATGATGAAACCATAATAAATATTCATCGGGGCATTTATTGATATCATTGAACTCCTTTTGCACTTCAATAGCATATTGTGCTAATGCATTTGTTCCTTTAGCTGTTCTATCGAATCCAATTCCGAATGAATCTGCTTTGTGATAATATACAGGGTTCCAGTCAGGACGACCCAACGTATTTCCCCATGGCATAGGGCCATAATGATGTCCATTATACATGATATGAGTTAATCCAATTGGGGTCATATAATTAACTAATGTCTCACGTGACTGTAGCATTATTTTTTTTACTGGTTCTACAAATGACGGATCATTGGTAAATGATTGCCTGATCCATTCATCGGCAATTTGTGCAGAAGATAGCTCATAATCCCAACATAGCCTGCCCAAAGCATACCAATTTGCCTGTGCAAAAGGATGGCTGCACCAATTTATATCATTACCGATATTACTTACACCGGCTATTCCATTTAATGAAAAATTATTTAAAGAGCCATCGATCATTTTGGTTACTGTTGATCCTTTTCCTTTTGCATAAGTATCAGCATTTAAAACTTCTTTGAACAGTGGCGCTTCGAAAACCAAATTTGTTCCTTGTCCCAAATACTCTTGAGTAAGTTGAAACTCCATCATCAAAGGCGTTTGTTGCATGGCTCCAAAAAGAGGAGAGAAGGGTTCTCTTGGTTGAAAGTCTATTGGTCCATTCTTTACTTGTACCAAAACATTTTTTCTGAATTTTCCATCGAGTGGTTTAAATTCTTCATAAGCCTGTTTGAACCTGTCGTTAGAAGTGGAACTATAAACAAATGCACGCCACATTATAATTCCATTAAATGGCGCAACTGCATCAGCAAGCATATTGGCGCCATCGGCATGTGTTCTGCTATAGTCCTGCGGTCCTGGTTGTCCTTCAGAGTTTGCTTTGACAAGAAAACCACCGAAATCGGGGATCAACTCATAAACTTCTTTTACTTTTTGTTTCCACCATAGTTGTACAGTGTCATTAAGTGGATCAGCAGTTTTTAATTTTCCTAACTCGATCGGTGCACTGAACCTGGCAGTGAGATATACTTTTATTCCATAAGGACGAAAAAGATCAGCCAATGCTTTTACTTTTTCCAAATATGGTTTTGTAAGTACAACTGCATTTGCATTTACATTCGTTAATACTGTACTATTAATACCAATCGAAGCGTTCGCTCTTGCATAGTCAATATATCTTTTATCAATAAAATCGGGAAGCTTATGCCAATCCCAAATTGAAAATCCGGCATAACCTCTTTCAACAGTTCGATTAAGATTATCCCAATGATTAAGTATCCGCATTTTTATTTTAGGCGCCGATATAATATTCAGATTTGAAATAGGCTGTTGAGTTTGCATTAAACGCAGGAAATGGAAAACACCATACAATACTCCAATATCTGTATTGGCTGTAATGATCGTTTTACCGGGTTTGGTTTTAATGATAAATCCTTCGCTACCGATAAGGTTTAATTCATCTTTGGTAACGATTGATGAAATGATAGTAGAACTAGAAAGTGTACCGGCTATAAATGAGCTTGACTTATCAGTCGATGATAATATTTTATAAGAAGTACTGATTAATCCTGAAAATGCCTTTGATAATTCTGCTTTAATAATTGTAATAGTTTGTGACGAACCAAAGACGACCGGTGAAGTAATTTGCTTTTTATATTGATCCAGCAGTGAGTTATTTGATATTTTTTTATACCTAAGCCAGAGATCATACCCATCTTCAGCTTTTAGTAAAGCAGGTAACAGTATAAATATGAGCATTAGCCTTTTTCTCATTATTAATAACCAGGTTTAGCAATTCCATTTATCTTCAGAGATGATTTTCTTATGATCAGGTCTGAGCGAATAACTATAGTTTGGGTATGATTAATATTTGAAATCCCCTTTAAGTGATTGATCAAATTACGGGCAGCGATCTCTCCCATATCAATTCCCGGGTAATCAATTGTAGTTAGCTGAGGTTCTACAATTTTTCCGATCGCATCATTATTGAAACCAACGATCGCAATATCTTCCGGGATATTTATCCCGTGCTCTTTTAAAGTTTGCATACATACGGCAGCAGAAAAATCATTGGTAATAAATGCTCCGTCGGGGAGGGGTTTCATTTTTAAGATTTCCAATGCTGCTTCAATACCGCATTGTTCACTGAGGTCTTTTATCAAAACATAGTTTTCGTTGAAAGGGATTTTATTGTCAAATAATGCATCTATATATCCTTTGTGCCGCTGTGCATATACGTTTCGTTTCAAACTTGCGGTAACAAGCACAATTCTTTTGCACCCCTGGTCGATAAGATGCTTTGTTGCCTGGTATCCGCATTTATAATTATCGATAATAACTTTTGTGCTTTCGCTATTCTCTTCTACACGATCAAAAAATATAATTGGTATAGACCTGTCGGAAAAAGATTTGTAATGAGCAAGACCCTTTGTGTCAAATGCCAAAGAAGCAATAAGCCCATCCACTCTTTTATGAAAAAGATTCATAGCATTCGCCGACTCTTTCTCAAAACTTTCAGCGGAGTGAGCAATGATAAGATCGTAACCAGCTTCAGTAGTTATTTTTTCAATACCAGCTAAAACGGAGGTAATGAAGTTACTGTTCAATTCATGTACAATAACACCTATTGTATTCGTTTTTTGTTTACGAAGGTTGCTGGCGAATGTATTATGACGATAACCCAAATCTTTTGCTGTATCCTGTATCCTCTTTTTAGTGTTTTTATTAATGGCAGGGTGGTTCTTTAATGCACGGCTTACAGTAGCTGATGACAGATCCAGCTTCAACGCAATGTCATAGATAGTTACTTCCTTTTTTGGCTTCATGTTGCAATCGGTTGCATAAAAGTCGCAAAAAAAATCAAATAATAAAGATTTATAAAGATTTGTTTTTTAGTGAGGAGTCACGAACAACAAGATCAGCTCTTAAAACGATCGTGTTAGTTGTCTTCGCACTGCTTAAACCGTTAAGATGATTGATCAAATTCATGACAGCTACTTCACCAACATGATAGCCTGAATAGTTTACTGTTGTCAAATTGGGTTCAACAACTTTGCTGATCGGGTCATTATTAAAACCGGCAAAAGCTATATCAGCTGGAATGGAAATACCAGCAGCTTTGAGATGTATCATGCAATGAACCGCCGCCGTATCGTTGGCGCCGAAAACAGCATCTGGTCTTATTGTCTTCTTCATCTTTAAAATATACTTTGCGGCTTCTGTTCCTGCTTCTTCAGTAAGATTGCTTATATATATAAGCTTCTCCTCAAATGGGATTTTGTGATCCTGGAGTGCTTTTTTATATCCTCTTAATCTTTCCGAATAAACATCCCGCAACATATTGCCACCGAGATGCATGATTCGTTTACAACCCTGTTCCAGCAAGTGTTTTGTGACATCATAAGCAGCCTGGAAGTTATTAATTAGTATGCTTGTGCTTTCGCTATGATTGAATGTTCTATCAAAGAAAACAACAGGAATTCCTTTTGCAAAAAAGGGCTGAAGATGTGAAATGTTTTCAGTGTCATAAGCCAAAGAGATCAATAACCCATCCACTCTTTTATTATACATGGTATGCGCATTCGCTTTTTCCTTTTCTCTTTTTTCAAGAGATTGAGTGATAATGAGATTATAATTTTCACGACTCGCTGCATCTTCCATTCCTGCTAAAACAGATGACATGAAATTACTATTAAGGCGAGGTACGATAACACCAATTGTATGTGTACGGTTGCTACGGAGACTACTGGCAAAAGTGTTTGAACGATAACCTAATTCCTTCGCTGCATCTGCAATTTTTTTTCTTGTGTTCTTATTAATAGTAGGATGATTTTTCAATCCTCGACTGACAGTTGTAGCTGAAATGTCCAGATGTTTGGCAATATCGTATATCGTTATTTCTTTTTGATTAAGCATGGTGGAAATCCTGTTTACAAATAAAAGCAGCTTTTTTTGAAAAAAAAATTGCAATCGGTTGCAATTTTTAAAAAAACTCCTATATTCGTCATCTGAAGTGCAGTTCTGCTTGCTGCATCGCTATTAAAATTTCATTTTACGACTAGCTGCTGTATGAAAAAAAACCGGATAGACACCTACTTGTTACTCCACCACGTTGTATACTTAACAACGATTCAAAATTTTTTATCCGCGTTAAATTGTTTAACTACTCTGAATCACTCAACACATCTTTTTCCGAATGAAATAGTATATACTGGTTATACTATTATTAATAAAAATAAAACTCAAAGTTTTCAACTGCCAAAATAAACATTATGAAAAAAACAGCCATTTTGAAAAACTCGCAGCCGCCAATAAAATTGCGGCTATTAAAACCAACAGCTTTAATGTTGTTATTGTTCCTTTTGTTCTCTGTTAATAGTATTGCACAGAATATAACAATTAAGGGACGAGTATTAAAAGAAGACGGTACTCCCGTATCCGGAGCATCAGTTACAATTAAAGGAACCGGTAATGGTACTGCAAGCAATGACCAGGGAGAGTTCCAGTTGTCTGCCGCCGGAAATGCAACGCTTGTTATATCGGCAGTTGATTTTGTAACACAGGAAATAAAAGTTAATGACAGAACTTCTGTTGATGTAAAATTAGTTTCGTTAGATAAGAGTTTAGGTGAAGTAATTGTAGTTGGTTACGGTACACAACGAAAAGAAGCTGTTACGGGATCTGTCGCTTCGATCAGTGGCATTAAAATGCGTGAGGTTCCGGCGCCCAATATTTCTCAAGCTTTACAAGGTCGGATAGCCGGTGTGGAAATAACGCAAACCTCAACACGGCCAGGAGCTACGATGCAGGTCCGCATTAGGGGTTCACGGTCGTTGAGTGCCGATAATAATCCCTTGGTCGTTCTTGATGGTATACCTTTCATGGGATCAATAGCGGATATAAATCCAAATGATATCAAAAGTGTCGATGTTCTTAAAGACGCTTCCGCAACTGCTATTTACGGTTCACGTGGCGCCAACGGAGTTGTTCTTATTACTACAGATAAAGGAGCTAAGAATAGAAAACCCCAGGTAAGTTATAATGGTTATGTGGGTACACAATCTGTTTTTGCCAAATACCCCATGATGGACGGACCGCAATTTGTGGCGCTACGTGCCGCAAGGGGTCAATATGTTAACGGACAGGATGAATTTAATGATATTAATACCGATTGGCAGGATCTATTTTACCAAACTGGTTTGGTACAAGATCATAACGTCAGTCTTTCAGGCGGTTCTGAAACGGGCAGCTACAACTTTGGAATGGGTTATTATAACAATGAAGGCGTGATCCCTACGCAACAATACAAACGATATTCAATACGCGGCTCGCTTGATCAACAGGTTGGAAAAAACTTTCGTGTAGGGTTTACTTCCTATAACAACTTTAACGAAAGCGAGGGAAACCAGGTGGGCTTATATAATACATTAAGCATGACACCTATTTCCACACCATTTAATCCTGATGGTACGACAAAAAGAGCAATACGTATGTCAATTGACAATCAATATGTTTATACGAAAGATGTGGTGGAAAAATTACATAGTGATGATCAATGGATCAACGAATCTCGTGGATTTGCATCTTACAATGCCATTTTTGGTGAAGTGAAATTGCCTTTTATCGAAGGTTTGAAATATAGAGTAAATCTCGGTTTGGATTATATACAATCCAACAATGGCGCTTATACAGGACCAGGAGTAGGTGATGGACTCAATCCTAATACTGCATCATCTGCTTCTATTGATAACAGGATTACTTATCACTGGACGATTGAAAACCTGCTTAGCTACGACCATACGTTTAAAGGAAAGCACACTATCAATGCGGTTGCATTATACTCCGCAGAGCAAAGTAAATACAATAGGTCTAATATGTCTGCCCAGGATATACCTGCCGATGCTTTTCTATATTATAACCTTGGCCAAGCAGCTGGTCAAATAACTGTAAACCCTGCCAACCAGGATTACCAGTTATGGGGACTCATGTCTTATATGGGACGTGTGATGTACTCATATAGCAACAGATATATGATCTCTGCTACGGTGCGATCAGACGCTTCATCACGGCTGGCAGAAGGACATAAATGGCATACCTATCCTGCAGTATCGGTAGGATGGAATATCGGTAATGAATCGTTTATGAAGGGAATTAACTTCATAAATAGTTTGAAACTGCGTGCCGGATATGGAGAAACTTCCAACCAGGCTATTGCCCCTTATGCTACGCTTGGGCAATTAAGTACCAGGCCTTACAACTTTGGTCCCACGAGCTATTCCACAGGTTATTATGTGACACAATTACCAAATGTAGATTTAGGATGGGAGTTCTCAAAGACCTGGAACTTTGGTGTTGACTTTTCTCTTCTTAAAAACCGTTTGTCTGGTACCGTGGAATATTATATGACAAAAACTGAGGATATTCTTCTTGGTCTTGGTCTTCCACCTACATCTGGTGTGACAGGATTTACTGCAAACATTGGCGCAACTGAAAACAAAGGATTTGAACTTAGCTTGAATGGTGTAATTCTCGACAACAAGAATGGTTGGACATGGGAGGCAGGTTTTAATATTTATACCAATAACAATAAGTTAGTATCGCTTGCATCAGGGCAAACAAAGGATGAAGGTAATGCTTGGTTTGTAGGACATAATATAAACGCAATTTACGATTATAAAAAAACGGGGCTTTGGGAAACAACTAAAGATAGTACTGATGGCTATATGGGTACCCTTGAACCAGGTGGGAGAGTTGGAATGATCAGAGTGGAATACACAGGGGCTTACAATACTAATGGCACACCGGTTAGAGCCATTGGGACTGCCGACAGGCAAATCATAGATGTAGATCCTGACTTCCAGGGAGGCTTTAACACTCGAGTAGCTTATAAGGGATTTGATCTTGGCATTGTGGGTCTTTATAGAAGTGGCGGTATTCTTGTCAGCACTATTCATGGTGCAAACGGCTATCTTAATTTGCTGACAGGTCGTAGAAATAATTTAGACGTTGACTACTGGACTCCGTCCAACACAGGTGCTAAGTATCCCAATCCCGCTGGCCCAATTAGCAACGATAATCAAAAATATGCCAGCACATTGGGTTATTTCGACGCCTCGTTCCTGAAGATTCGCACTATAACATTGGGATATGACTTCAACCGGAGCCTTATAAAAAATTCTGGGGTTAAAATGCGAATGTACTTTACGGCTCAAAATCCGTTTGTCATGTTCTCTCCATACCACGATGAGTCTGGCCTCGATCCAGAAACTAACTCTTTTGGAAATGAAAACCAGGCTGCAGGTAGTTATCCCAGACGTATTCTGACCGTAGGGTTTAATACACCTTCGACCCGTAACTACATTCTTGGCGTTAATTTGACATTTTAAAAAATACGAATATGAAACATATACAAATAAAATCTGTTATCGTATCAGCTCTGTTTATTCTGTTAGCTCCCGGATGTACGAAAATTCTGGAGGAACAGCCTCGTAGTACTTATACACCCGAGTTTTTTAAAACCGAAAAAGGAGTTTTGGGCGGTATTACGTCCCAGTATGCACATCTGCGTTTTTTATATGGACAACCATATTATTATAATAGCTTAGAAACCGGTACCGACGAATATACATACGGTCAAAGCGGTGACGGTAACCAAAAGGATATGGATCTTAGTGGAGTAGGAACCCTGACCGGTGCAAGCAGCCGCTCTGATGTATTATGGGGAGTTGCTTTTTCTAATATTAATACAGCAAGCGGAATTATTGAGAACGCAGCAGCGGTGGGCATCTCAGCTTCGCTTATTGCCGAAGCGAGGTTTTTCCGTGCTTTTGATTACTTTATGTTAGTACAAACATTTGGCGGCGTGCCTTTGGATATGGGAGCAGGAGAATTGAAATTCAATACAACTCCTTCGAGGAAGTCTGTACGTAATACTGTACCCCAGGTTTATACCAAAGCCATATTTCCCGACTTGCTGCAAGCGATAAACGATTTGCCTGCTACGGGCAGGGTAACCGGAGGAGCCACTAAAACACTTGCACGTCTTTACCTGTCAAAAGCATATTTAACTTATGCCTGGTGGCTGCAAAACCCGAGCAATATACCTACTTACCCGGCATCGCCAAGAACTGATCCTGATGGCCTGACTGCAGCACAATATTTTCAAAAAGCTTATGATATAGCTGTTGCAGGCATTGATAATCCAGGTCCTTTTGGTTTAGAAAATACATTTTACGACGTGCATGTGGGAGGCAATGACCGCAACAAGGAAATGCTATTGTATGCCGACCACACGGATCAAAGCGAATTTTATAACGGATCACCTATACAAGGCTTTCAAAGTGAAATAAACAATGATGGTAGAAACACTTGCGTTTGGTTTGTTACTTGGAATTATACGAATATAAGAAGTGCTCCAAATTCTGATGGAACCGGTTCTGGCGTCAGTTCTGTACAAAGAGAAGCAGCCCAGAGTTTAGGACGTCCCTATATTCGCATGGCTCCTCCTGTTGGAGTTTTTACAAACACCTTTGCTGAAAAAACGCTTGATTCCCGTTACGATGGTACTTTCAGTACTGTTTATAGGGCCAACTGGCCTAAAGGCGGAACTACAAACGCAACACTTTATAATGCTAACGACATGGCGGTTACTCCAGGTCAACCCATACTAAGTTTCCTGGAGTATCAAGCAGATGCTGTAGGACTTGTTTATCCGACTGGGGGATCATTCCCCGGAAAAACCTCTAATGGAGTTGGCGCCGGTCAAATGCCTGGCAGAGCTGATTTTGTTGTTGCTCCGAATGGTATAAGCAGGCTTATGTTTCCTGGTCTTTGGAAAATGGGTACTTATCGTACTGATAATGGTACCGGACTGGGCCAGCCGAATGCACCTCTTACACGTCCTTTCAAAATTGCTAAGTTTTCCGAGCTATATCTTATAGCTGCCGAAGCAGCCGTAAAAGGTGCTACAACTGTAGCAGGTAAAACTGCCAGAGATCTGGTTAATGTTATTCGTGCACGGGCAGGTAAGTGGAAATTTTCTAATAAGAACAATGCAGCGTTTGTTGCAGACAATAGCGCAGCGGTAACTGCAGCAACTCCTGCAACTATCGACATTAATTATATTTTAGCCGAGCGTTCCCGGGAATATTTTGGAGAAGGTCTTCGCTGGTTCGATCTTGTTCGTACACAAAAGTGGAACGAGCTGGCTGGCACATACCAAATAGGCGGTCCAAACGCCGGAGATCATACACCCATAACAGTAACACGTACCATTCAGCCATTTCATTATATCCGGCCCATTCCATCTGGTCAGCTTGACGGGATGGAGGCAACTACAGATGAAAAAGCTGCCTATCAAAATCCTAACTATCAATAAGTTTATCTTTTATATTAAGCAGTTCTAGACAAACAGGGATGATTTATCATCCCTGTTTTAAAATCAGTACAAAACAATTTTCTGAAAATAAAGTTTACTGCATAATAACCAAGCCGGTTAAATGAATGTATTTTCAAAATAAATGAATGGTATGATGAGGAACAGGATACTTTTTTTCATGTTATTTTTAATAACAGGATTAATTTCTTGTAGTAAAAAAAATGATCTACCGACACCGCCAACACCACCGGTTGTTCCAACCGATACTACTACACTAAAACAAATGGCATCATACCCCGTAGGTGTTGCTATCAATTATGACCTGATGAAGAGTAATGCTTCTTATTCTTCACTGGTTAAAAAAGAATTTGATCGTGTTACTTTCGAATACCAGATGAAACATGGCGCCAATGTGAAAAACGATGGTTCTTATGATTTTTCCAGGGCAGATGAACTTGTTGCCCTTGCGCAGACCAGTAGTCTTGATGTTTATGGCCATACTTTGGTTTGGCATCAGAATAATAATGGAACATACCTGCGATCTTTAACAAACACTGCCGGCCCAAATCTTTTATTGAATGCAGGATTTGAAAACGATTATACCAATTGGTTCACTCAGGTATCTTCAACCGCGCCAACTGCGGGTTCAATTACTATTTCAAATGCGGAAGCACAGAGTGGAATAAAAGCGGCAAAAATAACAGTTACCACACCTGGGCCGAATGCATATAGTGTTCAAATTGTTTCAGATATTTTTTCTGTAACAAGTGGCACAACCTATACTTTAAAATATTGGGCAAAAGCAGCAGTTGCTGGCCAGACGTTGAGAGCAGTTGCACAGGGTACATCTTATTATGAACAGTTGAATCAAACACTTTCTGCAACCTGGGTTGAATATTCTTTTCCATTTACACCGACCGAAGCTTCCGTATCAATAAAATTTCATTTTCCTAATACAGGCGATTTCTTTCTTGACAATCTATCAGTTTTAAGTCCGGCATCGGGTTATAGTCCCACATTGGTTAACTCGGCAATGCAAAACTGGATAACTGCTATGGTAAGTCGTAATGTTGGGAAAGTAAAAGCATGGGATGTGGTAAATGAAGCCTTTGAAGAAAATGGAAATATAAGATCGGGAACGAGTGCCAATGATATTTTTTACTGGGCTCCTGTACTGGGACGTTCATATATAGCCAACGCTTTCCGATATGCCAATGCTGCCGATCCTGCTGCATTGTTATTCCTGAATGATTATAATCTTGAATCAAGTACACAAAAACTCGATTCGTTTATAGCAATGGTAAATGAATTAAAAGGACAGTCTGTTCCTATACATGGATTAGCAACTCAAATGCATATTAGCCTAAACACTTCCAATGCGGCTATTGACAATATGTTTATGAAACTTGCCACTACAGGATTGAAAGTGCATGTATCAGAACTGGATATACGTATCAATCCAAATAATAATTCGCCATTTAGTGCTACTGATGATCTGTTGACACAACAGGCATCGAAATATAAATATGTTGTGGATTCATATAATAGTAATGTACCGGCTTCACAGCGGTACGGGATCACAGTTTGGAACGTTACAGATGCTGATAGTTGGATCGTGACAAGCCTTGGCAAAACAGATTTTCCAACTTTGTTTAACAGCAGTTATCAGAAAAAACCGGCATACACTTCTTTTAAACAAGTATTAAAATAATTTTTAAAAAAATAAAAATAAAACGATGAGCACAGCAACCGACACGAAGAAATACTTTAAAACAATTGGGAAAGTAAAATATGAAGGAGTTGAGTCAGACAATCCTTTTGCTTTCCGTTGGTATGATGAAAAGAAAATGGTAGAAGGCAAATCAATGAAAGATCATTTACGATTTGCTTGTGCTTACTGGCATAGCTTCAATGGCAGTGGCGCCGATCCTTTTGGAGAGCCTACACATTTATTTGAATGGGATAAAAAATCGGATGCAATTGAAAGAGCAAAAGATAAGGCTGATGCAGCTTTTGAATTTATTACAAAGCTTGGTTTGCCTTATTACTGTTTTCATGATGTGGATGTAATTGACTATACGAATGATGTAAAAGAGAATGACAAAAGACTAAAAGCGATCACTGAATATTTAAGTGAGAAGCAAAAAGAAACTGGCGTGAAGCTTCTTTGGGGTACTGCAAATCTTTTTTCCAACAGGAGATATATGAATGGCGCTGCTACCAATCCTGATTTTCATGTTCTATCTCATGCAGCAGCACAAGTGAAAGCAGCATTGGATGCAACGATCGCATTAGGTGGCGAAAATTATGTTTTCTGGGGCGGGAGAGAAGGCTACATGAGTTTGCTGAACACAAACATGAAAAGAGAAAAAGAACACATGGCAAAATTCCTTCATGCTGCAAAAGACTATGCAAGAAAAAATGGTTTCAAAGGAACATTTTTTATCGAGCCCAAACCTTGTGAGCCAAGCAAACATCAATACGATTATGATTGCGAAACGGTAATAGGTTTCTTGCGCCAGTATGATCTGTTGAATGATTTTAAAATAAATGTAGAAGTGAATCACGCAACATTAGCTGGTCACACATTTACGCATGAATTACAAGTTGCTGCTGATGCTGGTTTGCTCGGAAGCATTGATGCTAATCGCGGCGATTATCAAAATGGTTGGGATACCGATCAATTCCCCAATGATGTTAATGAATTAACTGAAGCAATGCTTGTCATCTTACAGGCAGGAGGCTTCAAAGGTGGCGGAATAAACTTTGACGCAAAGATCCGCCGCAATTCAACTGATACCGACGATCTGTTTCATGCACATATCGGCGGCATAGATACATTTGCAAGAGCATTACTAACAGCTGATAATATTTTAAACAAATCTGATTTTAAAAAACTTCGAAAAGAAAGATACGCTACATTCGATAGCGGTAAAGGAAAAGAGTTTGAA
>DATHDP010000076.1:0-22911 GCA_035318985.1 Chitinophagaceae bacterium | reverse complement strand
GCAATTAGTTTTTTAAGAATTGGTTTTGAGGAATACCAAATGATCGGTCTAAAGGAACTAACAATGATCACCGGTGTCAGTAGAGATGATTTGATTAAAATTGTTACTATATCCGGTAAAGAAAAAAGTCCTGCCTTTTTCAACAATGAGGAGTTTGAAAGGATCACGCAGAAGTCTGCCTTAAAACAACTGGCATCTGAAACATTTCTAATGAGATCCTTGCTATCATATCCGCTGATGTTGGAAAATGGAGAAAGATTAAGCCTTTGCTTTTACAGCCGAAGACCGGATACCTATAACACAGAACATATCGCCCTGCTTTATCGTTTGCAACCAACACTGGTAAAAAGTATGAAACGAAAGCCAGGCATTGAAAAGATAAGCAAACAAAGCGAGCCATTAACTTTTGACAATACGATGTCCATTGTTCCGGAGTTTGAAGGCATGATAGGCAGCAGCCATTTACTGCTGAATGTTTTTGATCTTATTACTCAGGTATCTCCTTTTGATACTGCTGTGTTGGTGTTAGGAGAAAGTGGAACAGGTAAGGAAAAAATTGCAGAGTGCATTCATAACCTTTCCTCCCGTAAACGCAAGCCATTGGTCAAAGTAAATTGTGCAACATTACCGGCGACGCTTATCGAATCTGAATTATTCGGTCATGAAAAAGGATCTTTCACTGGTGCTACAGATAAAAGGACAGGCAAGTTTGAGCAGGCAAATGGAGGAACGATCTTTTTAGATGAGATCGGTGAGATGCCGGTTGATTTACAGGTAAAACTTTTGCGGGTACTACAGGAAAAAGAAATTGAACCTATCGGTAGCCGATCACCCGTCAAAATAAATGTTCGTGTCATAGCTGCCACTAACAGGAACTTAGAAAAGGAAGTTGGGGAGGGTCGTTTCCGTCTTGATCTCTATTATCGGTTGAATGTTTTTCCTATCACATTACCACCATTAAGGGAACGACTTGAAGACATACCGGAATTGGTTCAGCATTTCATAAATATTTACAATCGTAAATCGGGTAAAAAGGTCACATGGGTGTCGGAGAGAGTATTAGAAAGCATGATGACTTATAACTGGCCCGGAAATATTCGTGAACTTGAAAATATAATTGAACGCGGGGTATTGCTTTCGAAAGGAGCAACTATTGAAGACATCTTATTGCCATCCTTTCAGACCACAAACTTTTTCTCAAATGTCCAGGATTCGCATCCAAAGACAATTCATGAAAATGAACGGGATTACATAATTAGTGTATTGAAAAAATGCAACGGTAAAATATGGGGTGCAGGCGGCGCAGCCGAAATATTAAAGGTTCCTCCAACCACGTTAAAATCCAAGATGAAAAAGCTGGGCATCCAAAAAGAGATCAACGAATGATTTATATATCCTCCAACAGCACCCGGTAATAACTTCAAGTTTAAAAATGTCCAACTCAACTTCCAATTAGTCTGATTGGAATGTTTCCCACTTCTTATAAGGTATATGCATAAATATCTTCGGGAAAGCTTTTCTGAAAATATAAATTTTAATGAAAATGAAATCATCAAACTATTTCCTGTTTGCTATAACCCTTTTATTAATTGTTATTGGTGAGCATACAGAGATCTTAAAATTCAGCAGATCCAAACTAAAAGGTGAAAACAAATCTATAACAAATAAAAACCAAAGAGACATGAACAAGATCAAATTAAAAGACGGCGTTGAAATTTATTACAAGGATTGGGGAACAGGTCAGCCCATTGTTTTTCATCATGGCTGGCCGCTTTCAAGTGATGACTGGGATGCTCAAATGATGTTTTTTCTGAATCAAGGATTCAGAGTGATTGCACATGACAGAAGGGGGCATGGAAGATCAACACCCACCGGGAATGGACATGATATGGATACCTATGCCTCCGATGTGGATCAACTTGTAACAGCTCTCGATCTCAAAAATGTCATACATGTTGGCCATTCAACCGGTGGCGGTGAAGCTATTCGCTATGCGGCAAAATATGGGAAGGGTCGTGTGGCAAAAGTTGTATTGATAAGTGCCATCACTCCAACTATGGCAAAGACAGATAAAAATCCGGACGGTGTCCCCTTATCAGTTTTTGATGAGATCCGGTTTAATACAGCAACACGAAGACAACAATTTTTCAAGGATTTCACTATTCCGTTTTATGGATATAACCGGGAAGGTGCCAAGCCATCTCAAGGCATAATAGATAATTGGTGGCGTCAGGGAATGATGGGAGCAGTGAAAGCTGAGTATGATTGTATCAAAGTTTTTTCAGAAACAGATTTTACAGAAGATCTTAAGAAGGTCGATGTACCTGTGCTTGTGCTGCATGGTGAGGATGACCAGATCGTACCATATAAATTAACAGCAGTGAGGGCAGTAAAACTTTTAAAAAACGGGAAGCTCATTACTTATCCAGGATTTTCACATGGTATGCCAACAACAGAAGCGGAAACAATTAATAAGGACATTCTCTCATTTATCAAATCTGTGCAAGTGGCAGGTGTAAACGCAGGTAAAAAATTAACAACCGCCGAATAAGATGACAGTTTGTAATGGATCGGTGCCTGCTTATTAAAATTGAATTTCATGCCAAATAGATTCATCCAGCAAAAAACTCCAGACACAAAATATAATGCGAGGTATGTTCAAAGTTTCCTTGTCAATCTGCCAGTCGAAAAAATTGATCTTTATAAATGGGTAACCGGAATGACAGATGCTGATTATACATCATATTCAACAGCGCATAAGGCAATGGGTAGTTTTATGAAAGATGATGTATTTTATATGAAGAATGTCGAGAATATCGGTATCGAAACACTAGTTCAACATTACGAATTAAAATTCCATGCGGCTAATCATTTGCAGTTTTATTCTCCCAAAAGCAAAGCCTACATCATGCGATGGTTTCCGGCGAATGTAGGGGTGCCCTGGGAATTATATATAGATCCAGTTTCAGTTACAAGCAGCCGCCTGACCTGCATGATCGGTGTAGACTTTCAGGGCTTTGTTCTTAAGATAGCGTCATGGTTCAGCAGTTTCGGCGGCTTGTTTTTGAGAAGACATCTCAACGAGGAATGCAAAGCTTTTGCAAAAGATATTGAAGAAAAATTCAGAACATGCTAATTCATTTAAGTCAAGTTTGTGCACAACTGAATAATATGATCGTACATCAATTACCTTAAAATTTAAAAATATGGTACACGAAAAAAATCAAGGATTGTTGAATGCGCTGTATAATTGCGTAGCAGAGTGCAATCATTGTGTAACAGCTTGCCTCGATGAGGGAGACATAAAAATGACAGCCCGGTGTATCAAGCTCGACGTTGATTGTGCAGAAATATGTAGCCTAGCTGCATCTTTTGTTTCTAGGGCTTCAGAACATGCAAATCATATTCTGAATGTTTGTGCAGAAATCTGCGGAGCCTGTGCTGAAGAATGTGACAAACATTCTCATATGGAGCATTGCAAAAGATGTGCAGAGGTATGCAGATTCTGTGCTGATTTATGCCATTCAGGAGTTTCAGCATAATGGCAAGCAAAAAAGCACAAAAAAGCAGATCAAATTGAATGTTGAATTCGCAGGAGTAGTAAAGGATCCCTGGGAAATCACAAAGCAGTATTCAACATCAGTTGGTATTTCAATTTGTCAGTTATTATTAATACTTAGTTCGGTTATAGTGTAGTAATCCCTTTAAAATGGTTCGGTGACAAAGTGATTTTCAATAGGAATTGTTGATGTGAGTAATGTAGGTAGCAATTTATGTAGCAACTGTGATTGCATATAATCATAGGATGGCTCCCTATTGGACACCACTTTCATGAGGATAGTATCTTCTCAAACAGAGAATTCCTTGTAACAAATTTTTAATAGTGGATTACAAATGTCAATCCTTTACGCAACGAACAGACAGCATTGCTTCCACCGGACTCCATGTTAAAAAAACCTTAGTTATTCGCTTTTATTTCGTCTTGACTTAATGTCAAGTATTTGTAATCAGCGTATATAATTTAGTCAAAATGCCATTCTTTAATTTCCTTCAATGCGAACATTCTCTCCTCTTTCCGGTCTATTGCAAATGCTTTCAATAACCATTGTTTCTCTTTGTGATAGTCTGATGAATCAAAAACTATTTGAATAGGTATTATCTCCCTCATACCCGTTTCACCTCTGTGATTCTTATAAAGGATTTTTATCTTTTTTTCTTCTTCCATGATCTGAACTATTTATTGTTCGCTAAAATGTTTTCAATTTGTTTTACTCGCTGTTGATTTCCTAATGATGCAAAAATTGACTTTGATCTTTCAAGTTTCTCAATACCTGCTTCCTTCAAGCCAGTTTGAGTAATTTCAATTTGTCCAATACGAAAGGTATTGTAAGCAATACCTGGCCTTCGTCCAGCTTTTGTATCAATTTCGATTGATTTTGAATATGCAGCAATTGCCTCGTCATTATTTCCAATTACCGCATTTAATCGTCCTATGCCATAAAGTACCATTGATGTTTCCTTTTCATCATTAATAACTAGCTTTAAAGCATCATCAAGATATTCTTTGGCTTTTGTTTTGTCAAAATTTTTCTTCTTTCTTTCTAATAAACCAAGCAAACAAAGAGTGTCACCAATTTTAAGTGGCATCTTCAAGGTTTCAAATTCCTGTTTTGCTTGGTTAAGCCAATCTTCGGCTTCTTCAAATTTTTCTAATTCAATCAGGGTCATTCCTATTCTTCTCTTTGCAGTAGCTTTTCCTTCTGGGTCTGATGCTTTATCATAAAGGTCTAACCCCGTTTTAGCAATATCAAATGCTTCATCAAATTTACCTTGCTGAAAAAGAACCCAACTTAAAAGCCAAGTCGCAATAAACGCCTTTTCCTTCGGCGAATCATCAAAAGTTTTAAAAGCATGATTTGAAATTTCTAAAAGTTCATCCCACAACCCTCGGTCTTTTAAATAAGGATGAATGTTTTGAATGACTCGAAAGTAACTTGTTAAATTAGGATTACTTTTAGGGAAACCACTCTGTAACAACCCAAGTATATTTTTTCTTTCAAAATCAATTTCTAAATAATTCCTTTTGTTTTTTATTAAATAGTCAGAATAGAATGATAGCAGCCTGTTGCTCCATTCATTATTAGAAATATTTAATGAAAATTTTTCTTTGGCATAGAGTAATATCAAATCATGCAAACCAAAAATACCTTTGCCAAACTCACTTATAAGTGATAGGTTTGCTAAGCTTTCTAAAATAGGAGTTGAGTCAAAATCGTGAATTACATCAACAGCTTCTTTTGAGAATTTATTTCCATGAAATGCTCCTAGTGAATCAAAAATTGTCTTTTCCTTTTGATTCAAGTTTTCATAACTTATATCAAAAGCAGCTCTAACACTTTCATCTGATTTATTACTTGGAGAAAGCGTATCAAGCCTAAATTTTGAAAGTCTCTTTACATAATCGTCTAGATCTTGCCATCTTACTTCATTTCTTAGTTCTGCTCCTGCTATTTTGAGTGCAAGTGGAATTCCACCACATAAATTACATATTTTGTTTGCAGCAACTAAATTTTCATTACAACGCGTTTCTCCAATGATATTTTTAATCAATTGAAATGAAGCTTCTAAATCTAATTCTTTAATGTCTGCAAATTTGAATTCCGCTGGAATTGTATTTCTATCACGAGATGTAATGATTGAAAATACAAGTGGGGATTGAATAAATAATTTTTGAGCCGAACCCCTGTCTTGGCAATTGTCCAAGATAATTATAGAAGGTGTGTTAGAAATTAACCTCGCAAGTTCATTAAGTCTGGTTGCTTCATCCGAATTATCATAATTTACTCCGAAATACTTTAACCATCTTAATGCAACATCGGAGGGTTTTTCATTTTTTAAGTCAGCCATAAAAACATATCTCTCTGTTGAAAGGGGTTGTTTTCTTAATTCTTCTGCAATGGCAGCCGCCATTGCAGTTTTTCCAATACCCCCCTTTTCAACCAAAGCAATATTTTTTTCTTTGGGGTCGTTTATATAGTTATCAATTATACTTTGTATCGTATTATCTCTCCCTACAAAAATGCCAGATAAAAAATTATTGTGTTCTACCGGTAAGAGTATTGTCTCTTCAACTTGAGTATCGCTGCCAGCGTAAAATGACGGTAAAATAGTAGAGGGCATTGATTCTATTAATCCTTTTGTAAATGCCGCTGCTGCGAGAGCAGCATACTTCTGCCAATCATCATTTTTACTTGGGTCACAATAATCACAAATACCACGAATAACAAAATATCCTTCCTTTCCACTCATCCAGGTAGCATCTGCAATGCCACTACTTTCCATTTCATTAGCTCTAATCCCATATTCATCTCTCAATAAATCTCTTAACTCAGGATTTTTTAAAAGGGAATTTGCTGAGCCGATCTTACCTAAATGAACTTTGGGTTCATTTTCTATTCGGCTTGTGTCTATTGGATGCGGAATGATCTGTCCTTTATTATCATATAAAATATCAGAACTTGATTCAGGTCTTCCAAAATCTTTTAGAATATTTTGAACAGATTTTATATGTGATATCCAATTTCTCTCTTTTAAAAATTCTTCTGCCATAAAAATCCTACAAGCTTCTAAGAGTTTTGCACTTGGTGGTCTTGGAGGGTACCGAACTTCAGTCTTTGCTTCACCTGTTGTCCATGATAGAGTAATTTTTTTATTGTCATATTGAACAACCCCACCTTCATTTGAAACAACAATATCTCCCAATCTAACATGGACTGCCGGGTTTTTAGGATTTGGCGCACCTCCTGCAATTCCAACCATTAAAATTGCTTCAAGATTGTCATTCTTAAATTGGTCTAACATTAGTGTAGCGGCTACTGCCGCAGGATTATTTCCCATACTTGGAAGTAAACCAACTGCAATTTTATGGTCGCCTCCATGTTTGGATTTTATAACGCCAAAAGTGAATCGTCTACCAGCACCACCCTCATATTGGACTTCAGTGGGGTTCTCTAAAATGGCTTTAACAGCAGCATACTCGTGAGGAAGAGCGGTAATTATTCCGAACATTTTAATTTATTTTATTCCTTCCCATTCTTTATAAAATTCATCAAGGTATTTTAAAAGAAAATTGTGGCGCTTAATGGCAATTTTTTTAGCTGTCTTAGTATTCATCAGATCTTTTAATAGCAACATCTTTTCATAAAAGTGATTGATGCTTGTTCCCTTGTTATTAAGATATGCTTCTTTTGAATTAAACTTTTGAGGTTTCAAATTAGGATTATGAATTTCTCTTTGTTTAAACCCTCCAAAGCTAAAAACTCTTGCTATTCCAATTGCTCCAATAGCGTCTAATCTGTCAGCGTCTTGAACAATTTGTCCTTCAATAGTTGAAGGTCTGCTTGAATTTTTCGCTCCCTTGAATGACATTGTCTTAATTATCTCACAAACATGTTCAATTCTCTTTTGCTCCAATTTTTCAGTTTTTAGAAACTCGGTTGCATGTCTGAGGGTTTTATCTTCACTACCCATATTGAATTTCCAATCTTCAATATCGTGAAGAAGTGATGAAAGCTGAACAACAACTGTGTCAGCACCTTCTTTTTCACAAATTGTTGTCGCCGTTTTCCATACTCTGTATGTATGCCACCAGTCGTGGCCTGAACCTTCCCCTGAAAGGATTTCTTTGGAATGTTGGAGAGCATTTTTCAAAAGGTTCCTTTCGTATTTGTCTAATTTCTGCATGTCACAATTAAAAGATCGCAAATTTTATTATCGTTTTTAAATAAAAATCCATCTATATACAGCGTAACCTCAATAAGAATGCGCACAATTCTTAAATATACGATACACATTGTAAATTTCTAAATTCAAATTCAAAACAGTTTTCCATGATACAATATTGCCGGAAGAAAAAGTCGGTTTTGAAGAGAACGATTCTAAAGAATTTAATCTGATGCTAGAATTAAAACAAGGATTGGATTATAGTGGAGCAAAATATTATTTATTCTCGTGTTTTGCCTACTTTCAGAGCCTCGAAAAGGAATAAATAAATTCACTAATAGAGTATCAAAAGGTGATTTAATTGATAAAGGAATACTAATCTGAAATTGCAACTAATGAAGATTTTTAAAAATAACGAACTTTCAGGGTGTGACCTTATAATCGATGCAATTTATGAAGGTGGCCGGCAAGGCAATAGTGGAGATGATCCCATAAATAAAATCCTGCCGGTTGGCAATCAAGGAGGTTTTCGCTATGCTGGTAATATTGACAATTTAAAATATGTGGTATTATATAGCTCAGGTGAGAACTTAGACTGGCCAGACAATATTGATACTGAAACAGGAATATTTAAATACTATGGGGACAATAAAAAGCCAGGTCATGAGATTCATGATACCAAGAAAAAAGGTAATCTCATGTTGAAAAACCTTTTTGAAGCTCTTCATTCGATTAAAGAACCGCGTAAATCGATCCCGCCAATATTTATTTTCGAAAAGCATCCAACAGCAGAAAGCAGTCGTTCTGTGCAATTCAAAGGTCTTTGTGTTCCTGGTACAATTCAAAAAAATGCTTTAGATGATCTGGTTGCTATTTGGAAAACCTCTAATGGTTTTCGATTTCAGAATTATGCTGCATATTTTACGATCTTAGATGTTGCTCATATAACTAGAACATGGATAAACGATCTAAATAGAAATATTTCAAACTCAATACATACTCCGAAAGTATTTTTAGACTGGCTCAGAAATGGTAAATACAAACCTTTATTGTCGCAAAGGACTATAAGTATAAGAAGTGTAGATGAACAATTACCAAAAACCGAACAAGAGATATCCTACTTGAAAATAATATTTGAGTATTTCGAAAAAGACCCGAGATCTTTTGAATTTATGGCTGCAGAAGTCTATAAGATGACAAATCCTAATATTATTATTGATGAGGTAACAAGAGGAGTTGTTGACGGTGGGAGAGATGCTCTAGGTAGAATGAAATTAGGGTTGGATAATGATCCAATATTTGCTGACTTTGCATTGGAAGCAAAATGTTATAATCCTGGAATCAATAATTCCACAATAAACACTGTAGGTGTTAAGGAAATTTCCAGACTAATATCAAGAATTCGTAATAGACAATTTGGGATTTTAGTAACAACCTCCGCAATTAGTAAACAAGCTTATGAAGAAGTGAGAAATGATAGACATCCAATCATTTTCATAAGCGGAGGTGACATAGTGAAAATATTAATTGAGAAAGGGTTCAATACAACAGAAAGTTTAAAAAAGTACTTAATTGACAATTTCCAAATTAACGGCACCTAACAGCGCTTGGCAATAAATCAATCACAAAAATAAATTTCGAAAAAAGCCAAATTGCTCATCGATCAAAACACGTCTATCAAGACCTAGATTCATTTCTTCACATGCTGTTTCAGAAACTAAAGAACATGAAAAACAAGCTGCAAGATTCAAGTCAAATATACCTTGACCATCTGATTCCCAACACAAAGGATCAGAGGAACATTGGCTTGCTCTTTCAAGACCATTCAAAATTATTTGTAAGATTTTTTCTGGTTCCCCTTGAGAAACTAGTCCACCCATGCTTCCTTCCGCACCTTCAGCAGTATAAATCAATACACCTGACATCGTTTTATCAGGATTAGTGGATATATATAATCTTTCTTTCAAACTTGCTGTAGGGTAGCCACATGAGAATTCTAACTCTCTCATCAGCATATGAGAAAAAGAATGAATTAAGAAATGCTTAATACCATTGTTAAAAATCTTCCTCTTTAGGCTTGCACCTTGGCTATTTGGATTCGGTTCGTTAGCAATATATTTTGAAAATCTATTTTTGAGTACTTCAAAATGTTCAGCTATCCATTTTCCCATTTTATCGTCAGAGAATTGAAAAAATAACCCCTCCCCAAGAGTTTCATTAGCGGGCATTACATAGAGTTCATTCGAATCAATTGAAAAAATATTTTTACCAATTAGAGATTTGGTGGCTACACCATTTATAACCACACGCTCTTTAGGTTTAACTCTGGTAAAATCCAACTGCACATTTGTTACTTTTAATTCTTCTACTTGTTGAATTTTTGTAAAGTATTCTTTTAATTCTTGTGATAGTTTAGTGTCAAAAAACTTCAACCCCTTGTTTTTGGGGTCATCTGTTATTGACTGATTATTTGAAAAGCATTGAAATTCTTGCCATCTGTAGTCTTCATGAAAATCAATATTCTGTTCCTGATCATTAGATTTCAAAAATTCACTTTTTAATTGACTATAAAATTCACCTTCATCTTTTGGATGAATATCATTCTCAATCAAAAAATCTTCCAAATTAAATTTCCTGTCCCAATATTCGCCTCTTGAAATTGAAATCCTTTCAAAATACTTTTGGTATTTTTTTTCGAGAATCAAAATTGAATCGATAATTTCTTGTGTTTTGTTTTCAGCCAAATGAATTGGGATATACAAACTCGAAAATCCACTTGCGAAATAAACATTATTTGCCGTTACTAAAGCAACTCTCATCCTTTCTCTTCCACTTGAAGGATCATTACGAATAAAACATGGTTCAGCTGGTATTAGGCTATTCTCTTCTAATTCTATTTCCCATGGCTTTTGGCCAATACAAAATGGCTGCAAACTGGTTATACCTTCTAAGTTGATCTTAGGCATATTTGCATTCAAGCCACTCCCTAATCGGCAGCTTTCGCATTCTATAAAAATACTAGCATACCCTTCAGATTTTGTTGTGCTTTCTGTCCACTTCAATTTGGGATTAGGACAACATGGACTCACCATTTCATTAAATAAGAGATTCTCACCTTTGTCTTCATCCGGCCTTAGGTGAAGTTGTTTTTCTGTCTTCCATCTCAAATAATTGGACCAAGGAATATCCGACAAATGTCCATTAGGACAAATTAAAACCAAGTTAGTTTGCTCCAATATTGTGTATTCTCTAATCTTAATTGGATTTCCGTCTTCATTCTTTGAATTTATTTCACGTAGGAAATTATTCCCATCACGTGGAGGGGCAAAATAATCAAGCTTTAAAGTATCAGAATTGTTCTCGCATTCTTTCTTCCAAATGGAATACCACTCATGGAGTTTTTTTAATTCACCTTTTTTGTTCTTAAACCATTTTGGAAAATGGGTGCCATTTATCATATAATGACTGGCGACACCTTCATGTTGTTCTTCTAGTTTTTGCAATGCCGTTTTTATGGGATGATTCTTCCAGTTAGGTGTATTGAATGTTTCATTCAGTGCCATATGAGGAATTCCAATTAGGCAAACAAGGTTTTCCAATTCTTTCTCTCTTCTCAAAAATTTTACGAATCTTAGGTCATCAATAAAAATCAAACCACGACTAGAAATTTCATTTTTACTTTGTCGATAAATTGTTGTGTCGTCAGTATTATTTTCTCTAATGAGTTCTATTTTTGAATTGGCCCATTTAACAAACTTCCATTTATTTATATCCGATATTAATACATAGAACCCCAACTTTGTAGTGATAATTGATCCAACTCCTGAACTTGAGGAAAGAAGTTTGTATTTACCAATTGCCTGATTATATTGATTTTGCTTTAATATTTTCATATTATTTTGAATTGATCTTTATTGCAGCTGCAGGTTCAATTACCCTAAGTGACATTGGTATTTGCCACTTTTCGCTATGAATATTTCCTTCATATTCTTCAATATCAACATAAAGTTGTTCTTGTGGAGGAATTGCCCTTGTAGATTTTCTGTTAAACACAAAGGCCTTACCTTCAGCTCGAGTCTTATCCGATTCATCTTTCCATTCTTCTAATGCCTCTCCAACCCATTTCTTTATTTGGTTAACATTTTCATCCTTAAGTAAGTTCTTTATTACTTGATTAGATTCACTTAATCTATTTTTTCTGACCTCAAAATATTTTGTAAGATTCGTTTTGATTGACTCCAACTCTTTATCTGATATTAATGACATAGAAGCAGCAGAGTTTCTCTCCACAAATGCAGTTCTATGACGAAGCATTGTTGCTAAATACAATCCCATATATCTTTCTACAGCCTTTTGAGTAAATGGGGTTATTGAAATAGGCTCAACATAACTGTACATTTTTTCGTGAAACTCAATGAACTTTTCATAATGAGAAATATCCCTTGCCCTGAAAGGGTGATGAACCGTGAGCACTAGCCCGTATGTTTCTCTTGCCACACGGCTACTTGCCTGAATATATTCAGCAGTATTACGTGGCATTGAATTCATGATGATCGTGTTGAACCTCGACACATCAATACCAACAGAGATCATATTAGTTGCTACTACAAATTCTGAAGGAATCCTTCCTCTGATCAGATCATTACCTTCAACATGTGCAAACCTATCTCGTGCGGTCCATCTATTTTCAACATTTTTCAATTCATTTTTTACTTCTTCACCAGATAATCTTCCGGTAAGCTCACACTCTTGAATTGGCCCATAAGTATAAATAGAATGCATTAGTTTTTTGGGACGTATAACCCTTGCGAAAACCCTTCTTAATTCTTTTAATATGTAAGATTGAACTTGAGATTGTGTTTTACCGACTTCTTTCAAACTAGTGAAGTAAGAAATAATTGTATGATAATAGTCCATTGCTTTTTCAATATTGCCATACTTATCAAAATCAATTGGAGTGTTGTTGGCAATTTGTTGCAATTCAAAAACTGCTCTATGGGTCATTAATATAGCAGCTATCCTCATTTGCATCCAAATCTGAGTCCTGCCAGTCGGAAGTATTCCTATATACTTTCTCTTGGATATATATTCTGTGTACTCTTTATTTTGATTTGAATATTTTCTTTTGTAATAAGCAAAAAAAGAATCATCACATTCAGTCCCAGGCTTTGGGAATAAATCCACTTTTCTGTCAAAAAGAGCTGCAATTTGGAGGCTAGTGTTCCTGGTGGTTGCTGTTGATGAAATAATTTTTGCTCTCGTTCCATCTTCTCTAGTGCAAAGTTGTGTGATAGCTGATTCGAATAAGGCTACTGCAGAACCTAACGGCCCCAGCAGTAGATGAAGTTCATCTTGGATTATTAGATCGGGTGGTAAATATCCATCTTTAGGTTTGTTCTTTTCCCAATTACAACTTTTGCTTCCAAAAATCCTTCGTGAATCATTGTTTCTACTATCAGGCTTCCCATTCACTTTATGGGCTAATTGAGCAAACTTATCAACAGTTCCAAACAATAGAGTAGGAGGATGTTGATAAATGGATTCATCACATAGATTCACAGGGATGGGGCCTTTAAGATCATTTCCTTCAAAGAAATCAGGCTCAGTAAAAGAACATTTTACAGAATCACAGTATAGATGAATGCGATTAAAGTTAAAAACATCGTTCTCATCATTAACCTTAGTCGTTTGTGGTCTTAGCTTTGAACCACACCATGGACAACTTGTAAATGGTATCTTATTTGTTTTCCCTTGAATTAATTTTTCATACTCAAACTGTAAAGAATCTTTTTTAGTATCGGTATAGTTATGTGTTAGCTTATTTGGAATTGAATTGTTACCCACCCAAAAACCAATATAAATTGGTTCATTACCTAAGTTATAATTGCCCCATCTTCTAATTAGTTCAAGAGCCATTATAACCAAAGTAGCTCTTTGAAATTGTTGCATTGTAAGCAGCCTCAGTGTATACCTCATAATCGCCGCAGTGCCTCCTCCTTCTTTACTATGAAGCTTACGTCTGTTTATTATTGTCAAAGCGATCAAACCTAAATAAGCCTCTGTTTTACCTCCTCCAGTTGGAAACCAAACTAAATCTACCCATTCATTCCGCCTTTCCCATGTTAGATCCTTTTCTGATCTAAAAACTCCATCAAGATTTAAGAGTATGAAAGCAAGCTGAAAGGCTCTCCATGAACTAGAGCTATCTTTTGATTTGTAGAAATCATAATTAAAGCCAGAAAAATCAGCTTTTGTAAAGTATTTAGATGCTTCATTTTGTTTTACTTTCATTGAATGCCATAGCTGCATGAACATTGTGGCATTCATCAGGCGAAATGTTTCCAGGTTTTGTTCATTCTTCCTCCCGTCCAAAAGATCTCCAATATTATTCTTCATCCTTAAAAAATCAGTATAACATTTATCTAGTTCCTGTTTTGCTATCTCTTTAAATTCCCCGTCTTTATAATTATTTTGTTTGATTGAAATCCATTTTCCATAGGAATCAACAAAGTCATATAATCCATCTATTATATCTTTATTTGAAGCCACAGAAAAAATAGACAACCATTTGAATTCTTGTGCCATTGTGTTTTCTAAGAACAAGGGGTCTTTATGTTCGTTGTTTTCATACACACAAGTACCAATCTTGTTTCTAGGGATTGGGTCAACATCTGGAGTTTCACAAGTCGGCAGATACTCTGTTTCTATTGACTTAGCCACTTCATCCCATTTAACAGAACAGCCATGTCCAATTCCATAGTCCTTAAACTGTTTATAAATAAATTTCGTTGTTGTGTCTTCGTTAAATATTCCGTTCTCATCTTGTTTCAACAATAATTCATTGTAGGGAATTAGATGATCATTTGTGAAAATAAGCTTGACACCAAAAAAAGTTTTTTGATTTACTAGCTCGTTAAAGGTTGAATAGTACCGACTGTCATCACTTTTTTTCTTAAAAGGTGTGCTATTATTAGCCAACTGAACTTTTAAGAAAATATTTTTATCCTTCTTTCTCGAATCTCTACTCAATTGAATATTTAAAGCAAGTGAAGCGTAGTCATTTTTCTCCTCATCGATCTTATGTTTAAAAATATCCTTAAGCCCTTCTGAAATTTGTGTTCCATCTGAAAGTAAAATTTTTATTTTTTCGGTATAGTCTGATTTATTGAATAAGTAGGATTTCTTTTTTAGAGGTTCAGGGAAGGACAGGTTTTCAATCCTTATTTTCCTTTCAATGATATTGGATTGCCAAAGACCATAACCACCAGAATTGACATCTAGTAGATTTCTCAATTGGTCTGTTATAGCTTCAATTATTTCAATTTCTTGTGTTATATCATAAAGTTTTTTTCTTAGCTGTTCATCTATAATTCTGGTTTTTAAATCAAAGAAAATTGTTGATTTAAGATTACTTAAATAGCAACTAGATTTTTTTAATTTCGACAAGTCAATAATATTGACTGTTTTGTCATATAGATTCTCGGCAATTCTTTTTTGAATACCCCTAATTTGGGTATTTAGCACTATAATTTCTTCAGCATTAAGCCTATTCAAAGTAAGGAAGGAGTTGTCTCCGACAACTCTTAAATTAAAAGACGAAAATTGGTGTTGACTGAGAAAGCTTTGAGTAACCTCTGGGTTTGTTTCACATAACAGGCCATATTTGCTATTGAATTTTCCATCATTATCTCTTTTTAGTTTTTTATAGTATCTAGCCTGAAGCTTAATATCAATATATTTTTCGTTTAGAATTTTTTCATCAAGGCAGCAAGTAAAACCCATCAATCTGGGAAACATTTGATTCAATTCTATCACATCTGTTGACTCGACATCATCACCACTATTATTTTGAGAATCTTCTTCATCTTTTTCATCTTCTTTAATAGTCTCATTATTGTCAAGCGCAATTCCGCTTGAACTGGTTTCACTTGCATCTTCAGGAAATAATATTCCAGTACTGTAAACCGCCGCCGGAACTATATCTATGATCTCATTTGAATATTCAATTGGAAGACAATTCAAAAGGTTACTTTTCAAAAGATGTTCATCTTCTAGATCAGCGAATCGATAACCATTTATTCCGGGGCCAGTGGTCTGTTCAATTATGAACTGTTCCAACGAATTTCTCTTTTCAAGGATTTTCATTCTCAATTTTTTGTAGTGATTCAATATCCTGAAGTTTTAATTCAGGGGATATAAGATCTACCAGTGTTATAAGAACATCCAATAAACGATCATTGCTAGTCCCAAGTTCATCAGCAGAGTGATACGTCTTATAATAACGAATCCTATTCTCTAATATGCCTCTTGTTTGGGCTATATCATCGAAACAACCATCGTTAAAAAGATCTTTCAGTAAATTATTCATCTGCCTTGTGCTTTGACTTGAAGCCTGTTTTGATGCATTCTTTATGCTTTGCATTATTGCAAAGTAAGCTCTTGGAATATCTAGATATTCGCAAAGAGATATAAATACTCTTTTACTTAAGGGTGTGAAAGATTCACTCTTGGGATTGATCCAATTATTTCTAAAATGGGAGAAAGATACGATCTTTAAATTTTTTAGTTTCAAAAAACCGTTTAATTCTTCATAGATTTCTCTTTCAGACCTTACACTTACTTTCTTCTTTAGCAGAATTTTCCATAGACTAGCGGGGTCGATTTCACTAAGATTAAATTGGTCCCGAATTAATTTTAGTTCTCTGTACTGTTGATCTCTGTCAACGATCTTATCATATATATTAATACTTTCTTGTATTTCATCCAGGCTTTGAATTGCAATTAATTCTTCGTTTAGATCAAGATTAGCAAGCTCATTTAATTTCTCAACTCGAAATTTTGATACATTGTTAAGCTTGACAATGAACAGGTCGGAAGCCAAATATGTTTTTGTTTTTTTTGAAGCCTTAAATTTAACTCTTATAGTTTCCCTATTATCAATGAAGACGTAATCATTTTCTAGCTCCCAAAGCGTAGAGTCTCTAGCTTCAGGTTTAAGAGCATTTATTTTTCTTTTCAGTTCGCCCCAGCTAAAGGATTCTTCCCTTATAGGATGATCAAGATACTTATGAATACTTTTTGAAAGATTAAATTCTGCCCATTGATATTGTGTATGAAAAAAACATGCTAGAAATTCAGCAGACAACGAAAATGTATTTTCAAAATCTGTCTCGAAGATATTTTGATTAAAATAATATGGGTATTTACCCTGATCCCTGTATGCTAGGATTATTACAGACCTTATTGTTTGAGTATCCAAATTTGCCCAAGACTTTAACAGATTATTTTTTGTCAAACCTAGAATTTGCACAAGCATAGAAAGTAATTCAACATCCCTAATTACTTCCTGTGGCAAAATAATTTCCGAATTATTGTTTATTTTACTACGTATGTGATTTAACCAACCTTCTTGAATTATTAGATCTAGAGTATTCGACAGAGAATCACATATAACTTTTCTATCCTCATCATTTAGTTGCAGAACAATTTGCTTTGTCTCTTCAGAGAGAAGACAAGTTTTAGCATCTTCCGAGAAAATGTCGTTCAGTATATATTGCTTAATTTGATTATTGAAAGCCAAAGAATATATATTAAGCATTTTTATAGACCTCAGCTCATACAGATCTCTAATACTTGTTTCACGGATAAAAGTGTCCCAAAATGTAGATCGTTCCATTCCCCAGAAACTAATGGGAATCTTTTTTTTAACTTTATCGTTTTGAAAAAAGATTTGTTCTGCCAAAAGCAATGTATATGCTGACTTATCTGGTAATTTAAACCTGGTTTTTACTAATTCAATTTTTTCTCTAATATCATCAAATGAGCCACCCTTCTTTCCAAAGGAAAAGATAATTAGACTTTTAAATTGCGTCCCATGATTTCGATTTAGGCCATTGATCGTTTCAGCATTAAAATCACCAAATCTTTTTACACTATTTTCTGAATCAAATAAAATAACAGTATCTATTAATTTAAGGAGATATTGTCCATAAATCGTTTTTTTCCTGATTGAACTTAGAGATTCGGTGTTGAGGGTAACACAGGAATCTAATTGACCTTTATGCGCAATATCAATTGCATAAGGGTTTATAAAAAATGAATCGGTGATTCTTTTTTGAAGCTTTATATGACAATTGAATATAACTCTAGGGCATAAAGTCAATGAGTCATCGAACTTTTCAAAGAATTTGAGTAAAGCAATTGTATTGTCTTTTTCTATTTGCCAATTTCTATAAATCCTGTTACCTCCATTCTTAGCACTTGCCCCGTCTGGACAAGTAGATAGCTTCTTTTGTAACCTTTTTAGATGTATTTTTTTATCCAATATTGTAAACTGGTCGTTATTCAATTCGGAGGTTAACGCAATAGATTTTTGGAACTGATAAACTATCACAAACTCAGCAATAGCCTGCTTAATGTAATCTTCAAAGTCATCTTCAAAATGGAAATGGAGTACGTTCAAATCATTGTTGTAGAGTCTATCGTGATCTGTAAGCACTCTATATATATACTTTAAGAGATGTTTGTCATTGTCTTTTTTAAAATATTGTAATTCCTGAAAAAGTTGATCAAAAAACTGATCTTCTTTTTTATCGTACTCAGCTAAGTATTGAGTTATATGATCAATTATAATCCTCATTATGAAACAACGTTGATTTCAACATTAAGTATTGCACGAGTAATACCAATAAAAATCTCATATTTATTAAATTCGCGTGGTTCTGTTATAATTAGGAAAACATTCTTTTTCTCTAACCCCTTATACTTTAGGATTGACGTATATCTGAGTTTATTTGCCTTATCTGCTATATTATCTTCGCTAAGTTCTTCAACATCTTTGATCGTAAGTTCATAGTGCATATCGAGGTTGCCCTTATAGCTACCTCGCAAAAGAGTTGATTCTACTAGTATCACACAATCTTCTCCTCTTAAAGAAGATGTTTTTGTACGCATTTCACTAAGAACAGTCTGTACAAGATGTTTTTTTACACTTTCCAAAGACTTGTGATAATTGATTGAAATTTTTGGATAATTAGTTTTGAATTCACTGTCCAAGATGGTTTTTGGATTTTCTAAGATTATCGACGATAATTTTCTTATATCCGAGTTTTGTGCACTTCTTCTAATATGGTTCAATTTGAAATGAGAAAAATATTCCGATAATAGATCTGCAATTTCAAATACATTCCTTCCTGATGCAACGTAGCTTTGATCAATATCGTAAAGCAATAATATTGTCCCATTGTCCAAACCATTTCTATTATATCCACAGAGTTTATTCAGAATTAGATCAATGCCTCTATCAAAAACATCTTGACCTTCGTCTATGATCATATAATCGTATATCGGTAGCCTTTTTTCAGATTCAAGTTTGTCTAAAACCTTCTTTGAAAGATCGTAGAACTCGTTTTCATTCATACCTACGATCTGTTCAAAGTTAATTGTTGGATCAAGCTGCTTTAAAAATCTTGTTAGAGTAATTATTTCAAAGTTTTCGATATTTTTTCTTTCGTTTATAGCCTTGCTTGTGAAGTGCATCAAAAGATTATTCCAGCAGATATAAATCCCTTTTTTTCCAACTTGATTATCAATAAAAGCTTTGGCAATAGTCGTCTTCCCACTTCCAGGAGGGCCTTCAATCATGATTCTTTTGTTCTTATATAGGCCTTCTAGGATTTCAAGATTGTTTATTTGTAACCATTCAAGAGTATTGATGTTTTCCAATTTACTTCTATCCAAAATCAATGGACTAAGAGTCTTTTGTATAGCGGTAATTTCCTTGTCTCCAATGTCTGGGTAGAACCGATTATACTTTTTATGTTGTTCCTTGCAGTGTTTAAATACAGTTTTAATAAATACTTCAATTGAATCGTTATACTTGGAGGATTTGAATTTTGTCCATAATATATTTTCATCGAATATTTTACTTTCAAAGGGATAATCGACGTGAGGGAATGCAACGGCATAGCAGAAGAAGCATTTTCCTAGGTTATTAAGTATTTTGTCCTTCAACGTATATTTATAGCCTTCTGCTTGTCGAAATGGATCCTGTTTCATTTTACTATCCAGGGATTTACCATAGTAAAATGAGTTTTCGGAAAGCGAAATTGGTCCACCTTTTACTTCAAGAACTAAAATGCCAGAACTTGATAGGATCAAAAAATCAATTTGAGAACTTGTTTTACCATAATCATTATATTGATCTGAGTGCGTTGGTAATTTTAAATCATGCCATACAAACCAATTTTCCTCACTTTGTCCTAAACCATTGTATAGTTTTCTATAAACGTCAATTTCACCCCATAACGGAGTTCCATCTTCATGCGATATGAACGTTTCCAGTTGATCAATAGGTATTTCTGGGTAAAATTTTATGGGCATTATATCTCTTGTTAGCTGTCTGGCAATTTAGGAAAGCCTCATGAATAAATGGATTTCTTATACTTTGTTTTTTAATCTAATAAGAATTTTCGGTGCGTTCAGAATGACGAGAAGAAACATCTTGGAAACTATTAAACTAAAAAATGAACTCATTTCATCCCATTTTTCTTATTGAAGGATTCAATCAATAATCTGTCCAATTGCCTTGGCGTTAAGGAGATTTTGTAATGAGCTTTGATTCTTTTCTTTAGCTCAAAGCATTTGCAAAAGAATTTTGCATATTCTGTATCGACTCCGTCAATGTGTATAAAATGCTTGAGATCTTTTGGAACTTGACTACAAAATTGTCGTATCGCTGTTGCGGCTCTCGAGTCATAGATAAAGAAAAATTCAGGTAAATGGAAATGTAGATATTTTGAAACAAATGACCGCTTATCTAAGTCTGTTATAGTTTTTAAAGTTGATGTCAAGTATCCATGTGTTTGCAAAACCTCCTGTATGTTTATTGAAGTCGTTTGCTTCAGTTTCTTCAATTCATTAAGATGGTAATCCAGCCTTGATTTTTTAAATTTCGGAACAATGGTATGTATGTAAAAGTTATCGTTAATATCCTTTTTTTTAATCTTACGCCTCTCAATTGCCGCAGCATAAATTCTTCCTATAAAAAGAACCTTGGTAATAATGTATTGATCTTGTTTATGACTATAATGTTTTTTGCACAGGTTATAGAGAATTTTATTACCAAAGTCCCAAGGACTTTCTTGCTTTGCATTTTTAATTTGCTTATCCGAAGGAAGTATCATTATCTGTTCATTTTTATTAAAGATTGAAGACTAAAGAAGATGAAGTCAATATACGACTAGTTTTATTTAGCCGGTAAATAGGTACCTCAAGCAAAACAATATATTAGTAAAACAACAAAAGAAAATGGAGCAGCTAAAAAAAGACTTCAGTTATTTGCTATGCCCAAACCACTAATAACACCACAAGTTTTTAAGATCTTACTATTTGCAATCTTGATTTTTATTTTGGGAGTTGCAATTGGCAGGGCGATAAGTTATTTTTCAAAATGATCGAAAATCCAATTTAGTTTTAATTTTTCCTTCGTTTTATGTTCTTTTATTTTTTGTTTTAATGATGGCCTGTGTGCTGCGCCAATTATTAGCACTCCATGATTATATTGATTTTCTTTGCTGTGATTGTATATATTTTTGATAATTGCGTATTCTCTATCGTCCACTTCTTCATAGAATAATTTGTACATATGAATTAATCCCGTGAATCCAATAAATCTCAAAAATTTCTTTTCCATAATTTTCTTTTCTTCATATAATTTCTCGCATTTTTTGCTATTGAGAAAAGTATAGCCATCTAACTCTATCCCATTTTGAATGTCATCAATTAAATTTTTATAAACATGGTATTTTTTGAATGTATTTTCGATTTCGTCAAAAGACAAGTTTGGGTTTGAATCAATATCTACAGGAAAATGTTTAATGGATGAGTTTTGCAAAAGCCATTTGAAAGTTTTGGTTTCCGGCGTGTAATTAGAATGTCCTTCTTCTTTACAAAGCATATCAAATAAAACGGCCGGGAATTCCCAAAAAATTACTTCAGGATTTATAGATTTAATTATTTTATACAATTCATCGGAATTACATTTTTCTCCGAGGTCACCATGATGAGTAAAAATCAAAGTAATATTATACATAAACTCGCTCTTAATTTTCAGTTGTCAATTTATTATTAAATTGCTATATGACCTTAAACCAATTCAAACAGTTAGATAAAATGGAACAAATAGAAGCAGTTTGGAGTGGAAAAATGATTGCACAAAGAGCCAATGAAGTTTTTGATATATTACTTTATCAAATCGACGGTTTCTTTGTTGAAGTGTATTATCACAGGGAAAATAATTACCTTAGGAAGTTTGAATCCATTACAAATAAGAATCAACTATTGGTTTACGGGAATCAGTTAGATTCATTAAATTTATTATAAACACTATATAAAGCTTATAAGTCAGTTCTTGTTTTAGTCCGTCTTTTGTGTTGAATTAAAAATCATCTTAAACAAAAGATTATGTCACTTAATTTCATCACAGTTGGTATTCTGGTTTTATCGCTCCCCGTATCATCCGCATTTGGTCAATGCCCTCCGGTTTCCGATGGCAAGATGCCGCAATCAGAAAAGATCGCGCAAATCATATTGCCTACGAAGAAAGTCTTCAACTCGTTTGCAATCGTGCCCTCAGACGTTCTGATGCCTGTCGAACTGACCAAGCAGCCACGGTTCATTGCTGATTCAGCAGTACTTTTCTCAGCTAAGAGGTCTACAAGTACAATGCAAAAAAACTTCGTAGCTAACAAGGGTGTTAGTTTCTCCGGACCTATTTCTATACAAGTTCCCGGACCTGGAACTAAGAGCAAGATTGTTGAGCAAGACGGGCGATTCATTATCGTCGGCGCATCAGATACATTCAATGGACAAGAAAATGAACAAGGTCTGTTTCTCGCCAGATTTGAGGCGGACGGGACGCCTGATCCTACCTTTGGGCAGGGTGGAAGCACTCGAATCATTCTGTTCGCGCAAAATCATATATCGAATAATCTATCACCCTCAGTGGCACTTACACCGGATAAAAAGATCGTTGTTGTCCGCTCAATTGTCGACATATTCCCTAGTTGTGGTGACGGAACCCGAGTTGTCGTGATTCGTATGGATCACGATGGATCGCTCGATCCTACATTCGGGAATGGTGGATTTGTCTTCACAACCATCAAAAATAAATTTGATGCCGGTTCGATT
>DATHDP010000075.1:0-41897 GCA_035318985.1 Chitinophagaceae bacterium | reverse complement strand
CGATAACAGGTGGTTATTATAAAGTCTTTGCAAAAGCATATCATCCAAGTATTGCATTTGCTATTAATTGTCTCATACTTGTTAGCAACGCTGCAAGCTTAAGCGCTGTAGCATTAATTGGCAGCGGGTATTTGTTAAAATTATTTCCGGGGCAATGGACAGATGTAGATAAAGCGATATTAAGCAGCATAGCGATCATTATTTTTTACTTCATCAATCTTCGTGGTCTAAAGGTCAGTTCATTGACACAGAATATTCTTATGCTTATAAAGATCGCCATGATACTTGTACTGATCGTTGCTTTATTTTTTCCGCAGCATTATGTTGATAATACAGCAGCTCACCAAATAGTGAGCTCGGATAAGATGAACTGGATAAGAAGTTTTGGAATAAGCCTTGTGGCTGTTTCTTTTACTTACGGAGGTTACCAGCAGACGATCAATTTTGGAAGTGAGGTCGATAAGCCAGCAAAGAATATCCCCCGTGGTATTTTTATTGGCATTGCAATTATTATAGTGTTATATCTACTGGTAAATTTGAGCTATTATAATATTGTTGGTTTTGATAGAATGAAAGGCGAAAGGGAAATAGCATATGTGTTGATGGATAAAGTTTTTGGCCAGCAAGGAGCTTTTATTTTTTCAGGATTTTTATTTTTAGGTGTACTCGCTTATGTAAATGGGCTATTGATGAGTAACCCAAGAGTTATGTATGCTATGGGTGAGGATAGAAGTTTGCCAACTGTGTTCGCCAAACGAAATGAAAAAACGGGAGTGCTTACTTTTTCATTAACTGTATTTGCGGCAGTTTGTATTATTATTTTATTTTTCATGCAACAGTTTGAAAAGATATTGGCGTTTACTATTTTTTTAGATTGTTTTGGAATGATACTGAGCAGCGCTACAATTTTTTGGTTCAGGAAGAAAACAAAACATCTTGATGATACTGGTATCTATAAAATGAAATTATTCCCATTATTTCCACTCATTTTTATTGCTACTTATACATTTGTCGGTATTAGCATAGCAATGGATTATAAGAACAATGATTATGCAGCCCTGACAGGCCTTGCAGTATTAGCGGTATTTACAGTATTATATTTTTTGTTCAACAAGAAGCAAACAAATCAAAATAAAGCTGAACTATAAATGGATCTTTCCTATATAATAAATGAGTTGGGAGAAGAAAGAGAAAATTATTTTAATGCGATCTCTCCACCTATTGCGCAGACAAGCAATTTCGCTTTTAAAACAGTAGCTGATCTAAGTAAAGCCTTTGAAGACGAAATGGGTGGCTATTTATATAGCCGTGGTTTAAATCCCACTGTTGAGATCCTAAGAAAAAAATTAGCGGCACTCGATGGCGCAGAAGATTGCCTTGTTTTTAATAGCGGTGCTGCGGCCATCTTTGCCGGGGTGCTTGCTAATGTAAAAGCAGGCGATCATATCGTTTCTGTAAAAGCTCCCTATACATGGGCGCAAAGAATGTTTGATATTATATTACCACGATTTGGAGTAACGACTACCTATATTAATGGAACAAGAATTGAAAACTGGGAGGCGGCTACAAAAACGAATACAACTTTATATTACCTCGAATCTCCCAATAGCTGGGACTTTGCATTGCAGCCGATAAAAGAAGTTGCAGTGCTGGCAAAGTCAAAAGGCATTACAACTTTTATTGACAATAGTTACTGTTCACCTCTATATCAAAAACCAATTGAAATGGGAATTGATATGGCAATGCAAACAGCCACCAAATATATCGGTGGGCATAGTGATACACTTGGTGGCGTGTTGAGCGGAACCCAGGCAATGATGAAGAAAATATTTGATAGTGAATACCTGAACATCGGTAGCGGTATTCAACCATTTAATGCCTGGCTATTAATACGGGGTTTGCGAACACTGCCGGCCCGTATCGACCGCATAACCAAAACTTCGCTTGAAGTTTTGAAATTCTTAAGATCTCATCCAAAAATTGAATCGGTGATTTTTCCCTTGGATCAATCCTTTCCGCAGTATCAGCTAGCAAAACAACAAATGACCGGCGCCTGCGGACTGATGACGATGGTTTTTAAAACTAACAAACGGGCTGAGATCGTGAAATTCTGTGAAAGCCTTCAACATATTATGATGGCGGTAAGTTGGGGAGGACATGAAAGTTTAGTGATCCCAAAATGTTCGGGGATTCCTGTTTCTGACTTTGATCCTTCGAACCCGGAACATAGATACATACGCCTGTATGTAGGTTTGGAGGAGGCTGGTTATCTAATTAAGGATTTGGAGCAGGCTCTTGAAATGATGAATAAATAATTAATCCTCCGTTTGTCAAAATTCGGTCATAGGAAAAACCAATTCTCCTAATTTTGCGCCATGTTAAAAAGTATCGCCGCAACACTAATCGTTTTTTTAATCGTTTTATCTGCACCAGCGCAGGAAAAATGGAATTTGTTGAAATGTGTTCAATACGCAAAAGCCAATAATATTTCTGTAAAGCAAGCAGACCTGCAAACCCGTTTTTCTGATGTAACCTATGGCCAAAGTAAAAGTGCACAGTATCCATCGTTGAATTTCCAGAACAGTACTGGCTATCGTTTTGGTCGATCAGAAAATCCTGCAACCGGTGTATTGGAGGATAATAATTTCTTAAGCTCCAGCTTCAGTCTTCAATCAGGAGTTACTTTGTTCAATTGGTTTGTGAAAAGAAATACTATTGAAAGTAACAAGCTGGCAAGTGAAGCTGATAAAGCACAGGTGCTAAAAGTGCAGGATGACGTTGCATTGAATGTTGCCGTTGCTTATTTGCAAATACTGCTTGCAAGAGAACAAGCAAACCTTACAAGAGTTCAGATTGGTACAACGGTAGAGCAATTAAATAATACCCGGAAAAGAGTTGATGCAGGTGTATTGCCCGAATTAAATGCTGCTGAACTGGAAGCACAGCTTAGCCGGGACAGTTCAAACCTTATAACAGCAGAAGCAAGTGTGACGACATTTATTTTGCAAATGAAAGCATTGCTTAATCTTGATGCCGGTGCTGCCTTCGATATTGAATCGCCAACGATAGATAAAATTTTTATTGAAAATTTGGCGGATCTGCAACCAGAGGCTGTTTATGCGTTGGCGTTACAAAACCTTGCGCAAAATAAAGTAATCGACCTTCGACTCATGGCTGCAAAAAAAGATGTTGATGTTGCAAAGGGACAAATGTATCCGCAGATAACCGCATTTGGAGGAATTGGTACCAGTTATGTAAATGTAAAAAGGCCAGTAATAGGGCCGGGCCCGGATAAAGCCACAGATGCATATGTAACGATCGGGCCCAACGCTTATAATGTGTTCTCTCCATCTTTTATTCAAACCGGCGAAAGCCGTACTCCTTTTGGCGACCAGTTTAATACAAACCTCAGCCAGAATATCGGAATTGGCTTAAACATTCCCATTTTCAATGGACATTCTGCCCGTGCGAACTGGGAAAGAACAAAGCTGCAGGTAAGACAGTGGGAACTGACCAAGGAACTGGATAATCAGACTTTAAAACAGAATATTTACAGAGCGTATAATGAGGCTACCTCATCCATGCAGTTATATAATTCGGACAAAAAAACCGTTCAGACGTCAGGAAAATCGTATGAATATGCTCAAAAAAGATATGATCAGAACTTGTTATCAACATTTGATCTGCTCACAAGTCAGAATAATTATTTAAGAGCGCAGATACAGGCATTGTATTCACAGTACGATTATATCTTTAAGATGAAGTTGCTTGAATTTTATAAAGGACAGGGGATAAGGTTATAAGTTTTAGGTGTTAAGTTGATAAGTGTAGAATAGCCATTCGACAAGCTCGGGTGATAATGAGAAGTACGAAAAAGTTAAATAGCGAGCGGAACGTACAAGAGTGCGAATCTTCCACCAGAAGATTCGAAGGCAACGGAAGCTGAACAGAATTTAAAAAAGCTTAGTACATAAAATAAATTTCTATAAAATGAGTAAAACAGTAAAATGGATATTGTTCAGTTTGCTTGGCGTAATTGTTTTGTTGGTCGCTTTTAAAATGTTGGCAGGTAATAAGGATGAAGGTTTAAAAGTTTCTATTGAGAAAGCAAGTAGGCGTACAATTACAGAAACCGTAAATGCAAGCGGAAAAGTATATCCTGAGATCGAAGTAAAGATCAGCCCTGATATATCTGGTGAAATTGTAGAACTGAATGTAGAAGAAGGAGACAGTGTTAAAAAAGGACAGATCCTTGCAAGGATCTTTGCGGATATCTATGCATTACAAAGAGATGAAGCGGCTTCCCGTGTAAATCAGTCCGCAGCCACAGTGGAAAATAGCAAAGCATCACTTGAAGCATTGCAGGCCAACCTTGACCAGGCAAAACAAGCATATGACAGAAATAAAAAATTGTATGATGATAAAGTGATCTCCCGTTCTGAGTTTGAAGGATTTGAAACCGCTTATAAATCTGCACAGGCTAATTATAATGCAGCAAAGCAGAATATAAAAGGTTTGGAAGCTGGTGTACAGACTGCACAAACAGGTTTAAGTTCCGCAAATAAAAACCTGGGAAGAACAACATTGGTTGCGCCAATGAACGGTATCATTTCTTCCCTGTCAGTAAAAAAAGGTGAGAGAGTGTCAGGTAACAGCTTCAGCCTGGGCACAGAAATGATGCGTGTTGCAGATATGAATGTGCTTGAAGTAAGAGTGGATGTGGGAGAAAATGATGTCGTAAAAGTTCATCTTGGAGACAGTGCCGATGTGGAGGTGGATGCTTATAATAATAGAAAATTCAGGGGAATCGTAACACAGATCGCAAGCAGTACAAAAGGCGGAGCTGGTGCAAGTGGATTAAGCAGTACAGATGTTACGCAATATGAAGTAAGGATAAGACTGGATAAGGATTCGTACAGTGATCTTCTTAATCCGGATAAACCAAAAAGCTTTCCATTTCGCCCGGGTATGAATGCCAGTGCCGATATAAAAACCAAGCGCAGAGAAAATGTGCTGGCTGTTCCTATCAATTCAGTAACAACGAGGGTGATCGGCAGTGATAAAACGATTGCTGATAAAAAGAAAGATGAAGAGAAAAAGAAAAAAACAGAAGGAAATGATGACGAAACAGTTGTAGTAAACAGTGATGAACTGGAAGAACTCGTTTTTGTGGTGCAAAAAGACGGTAAAGTAAAAAGAGTAAAAGTAAAGACCGATATACAGGACATTAACTATATAGAAATAAAAGAAGGACTGGCAGAAGGCGATGAAGTGGTGACAGGTCCATTTAATGCTATTAGTAAGACATTGAAAGATGGTACTGTAGTAAAAGTGGTTCCGAAGGATAAGTTGTTTGAGAACTAGGTCAGAACCACGATTGACATGATTTAAATGGATTAATAGGAAATTTGGAAGAGTCCCGATAACTATCGGGACTCTTTTTATTTATTAGATTATTTCAGGATAGAGATTCAGTTCCTTAATTTTATTTCCTCATAAGTCATTTATAATCCTATTAATCCTGGTTCATGTTTGGAATTATCGGCAGCGGAAGTTGGGCAACGGCATTGGCAAAAATTCTTACGGACAATAATCATCAAATTAACTGGCTGGTAAGAACCGAAGCAATGGCTGATTTTATCAGCAAACAAAAACATAATCCCAATTATTTAACTACTGCTTTTTTTGAACCTTCATTACTTACCCTTGATACGAATGTTTCAAAAGTCGTTGCTGCTTCTGACTATATTATTATTGCCACACCATCTGCTTATGTGGCCGATACGTTGAAAGGATTATCAAAAAGAGATCTTGAGGGCAAAAAAGTTATTTCAGCAGTTAAAGGAATTATTCCGCAATTAAATGTTTTATTGAATGAATATCTCGAAAAAGAATTTGATTTAGCCATCACAGATTATTTCACGATCATGGGGCCCTGTCATGCCGAAGAAGTAGCGACTGAGAAATTATCTTATCTCACATTTTCGGGGGCTGATGAAGAAATGGCAGCAGAGATCGCCACCTATTTTAAAACCGGTTATTTGAATACGGTGATAAATGATGATGTATATGGAGTGCAGTTCGCGGCTATTCTAAAAAACATCTATGCACTTGGCGCTGGCATTGCTCATGGCTTGCAGTATGGCGATAATTTTTTAAGTGTATTAATTGCTAACAGCGCTGATGAAATGGCGGGCTTTCTTCGCAATGTTGGTATTCATAATATCGAAGTAGGAAAACACGAAGGGGAGGACCCGGTAACACATAAAAGAAAAGCAAACTATGCCGCTTCGGTTTATTTGGGTGATCTGCTGGTTACTTGCTATTCATTATATAGTCGCAACCGGACTTTCGGAAACATGATCGGCAAAGGTTATTCGGTTAAAGCAGCACAATTGGAATTGAATATGGTTGCGGAAGGATACAATGCTTCGAAGAGTATCTATACAATTAATAATAATGTAAAAGCTGAAATGCCGATCGCAGAAACTATTTATAAAATATTGTGGGAAAAACTGTCTCCGGAGGAAGGGTTTAAATTGATCGAAGAAACATTGGTTTAGAACGCATCAATAAAAAGATCGGCCGCAATACCATCAGCAAAAAGTTTCCCTTCCTTTGTCAGTACTAATATATTTTCTTTCAGGATCAATTTGCCGGAGTCAATAAATTTTCTGCTCGCAGCTCGCAGCTCATTACTCATTGCTTCATTTACCTTATTCAGGTTTAAACCCTCCATCGTTCTCAAAGAGGTCATTATGTATTCATTTACTTTTTGAGAAGGAGTCAATATTTCTTTTTCAAACGGGATCTCATTTTTTTCAAGTGATTCTATATAAATACTGTTATTGGAAATATTCCATTGCCGGCTTTCGCCATTAAATGAATGAGCCGAAGGGCCGAGGCCAAGATATTTCTTCCCCTGCCAGTAAGATGAATTATGCCTGCTTCTACGGCCTGGCCGTGCAAAATTTGAAATTTCATAATGCTCATAGCCGGCATTTTCAAGCCACTCCATTAATAATAAAAATTGTTCAGCTTGTTTCTCTTGCTGGATATCTTCTTTGTTTTTCTCTTTGATCATTTTGCTCAAAGGAGTTTTTGGCTCTACAGTTAAAGCATAACAGGAAATATGCGGGATGTTCAATGCAATTACTTTTTCTACATTTTGTTTCCATTTTTCATTGGACAAAAGCGGATGACCATAGATCAGATCCATAGTGATATTATCAAAATACTTTACTGCCAATTGCAAACTGCCGACTGCCTGCTCTGCATTATGTGCCCGGTTCATCCATAAAAGATCTTCTTCAAAAAAACTTTGTACGCCAATGCTTAAGCGGTCGATGCCGATCTCTTTCCAACCTGTAAGCTTTTCTTCATTAATATCGTCCGGATTTGCTTCGAGGGTGACCTCAGCCTCTTTTGCAACATTGAAAAATCTCTTTATTCTTTCAATCTGAAATCCTAAATCTTCAATCTGCAATAATGATGGTGTTCCTCCGCCGAAATAAATTGTTTCTACGGAATCATTTCCTAAATAATCTTTTTGCAACTCAGTTTCTTTCAATAAAGCATCCAACAATTCGTTTTTATACCGCAACGAAGTAGAAAAATGAAAATTGCAATAATGACAAGCCTGCTTGCAGAATGGAATATGAATGTAAATGCCTGCCATCAATTAATAAGTTTGACTAAATATTTTCGGCAAGTAAACCTGCCTGCAAAATGGAATATGTATGTAAATCCCGGCCAAATAAAATATTTTTGAATATCCTTTGAATGCCTAATCCCGCAAAAATACAAAGCCATCTGCCGGCAGCACTGCTGTTCTTAGTTATTATTTTGATCCAGAATATTTCATTTGCGCAATCAACATATTTTTTGAACGCAAGATGTGTTGATAAAACCCCTGAGTTCCTGAAAAATGAGGTTGGCCTTCAAACAGAATTCCCAACAAGACCCTTATGTATCGATTATGTAAATAAACTCCCTTCATTATTACAGGCAAAAGGTTTTGTAAACGCCTCATTGGATAGTATTTTTTTTGATACTACGACAGCGAATTTGGTGATCTATCTCGGTCAGCGATATAAATGGGCACATATAAATACAGCAGCTGCCGACCCTGAGATCCTTTCGGTTTCAGGCTGGAATGAAAAATTATTTGCAAATAAGCCGATCAACTTTGATCAGTTAAAAGGTTACCAGGAAAGAATGCTTGCTTATCTTGAAAATAACGGCCACCCTTTTGCAAGAGTTTTCCTTGATAGCATCAATTTAATTGAGGATAGTGTGACAGCGAGTTTAATAATAGATAAAGGGCCTAACTATAAAATTGACAGTATCCGGGTTTATGGCAATGCAAAAATTTCAAATTCTTTTTTGCAACGCTATCTTGAAATACCCAACGGGAGTGTTTATAACAGGGAAAAGATAATTCGCATTTCAAAAAAAATAAAGGAACTCAGTTTTGTAGAAGAAGATCAGCCCTCTACTATGAGTTTGCTCGGTACAGGTTCTGTGTTGAATTTATATTTAAAACAACGTCGCAGTAGCCAGGTAAATGCCATTATTGGTTTCTTACCAAACAATGATCAGCTTTCGTCAAAAAAGGTCTTGATCACCGGTGAAGCAAATATTAACCTGCAAAATGCATTTGGCGGGGGCGAGGCTCTTGGATTAAATTGGCAGCAATTGCAGGTTAAATCACCACGGCTGAATATTTTTTACCGACATCCTTATTTATTCAATTCACCGGTGGGAGTTGATTTTGCTTTTGACATGCTTCGCAAAGACAGCAGTTATTTAAATATTAATCTGAATCTTGGCGCCAGGGTTGTGCTTTCAGAATCGCAATCAGGAAAGATCTTTCTTCAGCATTTACAAACTATCGTCAGCCAGGGAGGCATTAATACAGGATATGTGATCGCCACAAAAACATTACCTGATATAGCAGATGTTAGTTCATTGGCCCTTGGATTGGAGTTTGAAAAAATTAAAACCAATTATCGGTTTAACCCCAGAAGCGGTTATCAATTCAGCATTGGCGGATCAGGCGGTTCAAAGAAGGTCAAGAAAAATAATGAGATACTTGAGTTAAAAGATCCTTCCGATCCAGCATTTGATTTTGAATCATTGTATGATACTGTAAAACTGAAATCCTATCAATTAAGAATGATAGGGTCAGTAGCAAAATATTTTCCGATTGGTAAACAAGGCACATTTAAGACTGCCATTAGCGGAGGCGCCATTTTAAGCGATAATATTTACAAGAATGAACTTTTCCAGATAGGAGGATATAAACTGTTGCGTGGTTTTGATGAAGAAAGTCAGTATTTATCGCAGTATGCTGTTGCTACCTTAGAGTATCGTTATCTTATTGGTCTAAATTCTTTTTTCTTCGGATTTGTTGATGGTGGCTGGGGAAGAAATAACAGCCAAAGTTCAAACTATACACATACTTATATCGGTACAGGGCTCGGGCTTGCGTTGGAAACAAAGGCGGGGGTTTTCAATCTTGCATGGGCCGTTGGTAAGAGAGATGATACACCATTTAATTTACGCCAGTCTAAGATCCATTTTGGATTTGTAAATTATTTTTAAAGAATCTTTCTTTTCATCCCGATAAAACACTTTAATACTTTTGCGATTCGAATGAAGCATCTCAAACTACTTTTATTTTTTATTTGTTTGTACCCTGTTGCCATTTTTGCCCAGGTAGATTCTTCCAATAGTCAAACAGATAGTTTGCGAAAAGACACTTTAAGACCAAAGCCGCGTCCAAAAAAAATCACTGATTCAACAAGAGTAACTACCAGGTCAATTTTTAAGATCGATAGCTTACACATCAAAGATTCTCTTCGGGTAATAGATTCTTTGCGATCAGCCCAGCAAGCTGCGGATTCACTTAATAAGACTGAGCACCAAATGCCGACTCAAATTTTAAAAGAAGGAGATAAAAAGGTGTTCCAGGGAAAAGAGTTTCTTTTTTATTACCTGATCTTTTTGCTGATCTTATTTGGCCTTTTGCGAAGAGCTTTTGCAAAATATTTTTATGATCTGTTCCGGGTTTTTTTTAAAACCACTCTAAAACAAAGGCAAACACAGGATCAATTGCTTCAATCGTCGTTGGCTTCGGTGTTTATGAATAGCTTTTTTGTATTATCTGCTGGTCTCTATGTAAACTTCCTTCTTCAATACTTTCACCTTGTATTTTCTGATAACTTCTGGTTACAATATGTCTATTGCATCGGGGCATTGGCGGCTATTTATTTAGTGAAGTTTATTGGATTAAAAATCACTGGATGGTTGTTTAACGTAAGCAATACCACAGATTCTTACATTTTCATTGTTTTTATCATTAATAAGATGCTGGGCATATTCCTTCTGCCCTTTTTGCTTTTGTTGGCGTTTGCGAACGATCCTTTGTATAGCTATGCTATGTTTATTTCGTGGATTGGCCTGGGTTTGCTTCTCATTTACAGGTTTATTTTATCGTATAGCGCAGTACGTAAAGAGGTAAAGCTCAACTCATTTCATTTCATTTTATATATTCTTGGATTCGAGGTTATACCCCTTTTGCTGATTTACAAGCTGTTATTGGTTATTTTTTAAAAAAACTCATTAGCTTTGCAAACAATTTAGCCGCACTTGTATGGTAAAAAACGGGAAAGCTGATACCTCAGCTAAACATGTGAAAAAGATTTTAGTTACCCAACCCAAGCCTGAAAGCGATAAATCGCCGTACTATGAGCTTTCCAGAAAGTACAGCCTTGAGCTCGATTTCCACCCTTTTATCCGTCTTGAAGGAATCCCGGGAAAAGAATTCCGTAAGCAGAAAATAGAGATACAGAACTATACAGGAGTGATTTTTACCAGCCGGAATGCCATTGATCATTTTTTCCGCACTTGTGAAGAGCTTAAAGTAAGCGTATCACAGGATACAAAGTATTTCTGCATCACAGAAGCCGTAGCATTATACCTTCAAAAATTTATTCTTTACAGGAAAAGAAAAGTTTTTTACGGGGCGGATGGTTCGAATAAAAGCTTGTTTGATGTTATCAACAAGCATAAAAGCAATGAGAAGTTTCTTTATGTATGTTCAGAGAACCAGCAGGATAATGAGATCGTGAATTGGTTAAAAAATAATAACTGTGAATTTGTATTGGGTTTTATGTACCGCACCCGCAGTAATGACGTAAAGATCCTCCTTGAGCAAAAAGAATATGATGTGATCTGTTTTTTTACTCCAAGTGGCGTTAAAAGCCTTTTTGATAATCTTCCGAAGTTCAGGCAAAATGGAACTGTAATAGGAGCATTTGGAAGCAATACAATCAGAGCGGTAGAAGAAGCGGGTTTGAAACTTGATATAAAAGCGCCGCAACCACAAACACCAAGTATGGTAGCTGCTTTAGAGCAATTTATTTTGTCCATTAAGAAAAAGTAAAAACGAGTTTGGTAAAATAATTGAAGGCCCTATTACGGGCCTTTTTTGTTTTCTAACCACGAACTTCACATACAATTTAATTCATGCATCAATTCGCAAATAAACTTATAGATGAAACAAGTCCTTATTTGCTTCAGCATGCTCACAACCCTGTAAACTGGTTCCCCTGGGGTGATGAAGCATTGGATAAAGCAAGAAAAGAAAATAAACCTATTCTGGTCAGCATAGGTTACTCAGCCTGCCATTGGTGTCATGTAATGGAAAGAGAAAGTTTTGAAGATGAAGAAACAGCCCGTCTTATGAACGAGCATTTTATAAATATTAAAATTGATAGAGAAGAAAGACCTGACCTTGATCATATTTATATGGATGCTGTGCAGGCAATGACTGGAAGCGGCGGCTGGCCGTTAAATGTTTTTCTTACACCTGCTATGAAGCCATTTTATGGCGGTACATATTTCCCTCCCAAACGAGCATTCAATCGTCCTTCCTGGCAAGAGGTATTGCTCGGAGTTACCGAAGCGTTCACACAAAAAAGAAATGAAATTGATGCCCAGGCAGAAAATCTAACTGAACATCTTTTACAATCAAATGCTTTTGGAATTTCATCAGAAGAAGAAATTAATGTTTTTACAAAAGAAAAGAGCAATGAAGCGTTTGAAAATATTATGAAAAACGCTGACAAAAAATGGGGTGGATTTGGAAAGGCACCAAAATTTCCCCAGTCTTTTGTTATTCAATACCTGTTGCGTTTTTTTTATACAACTGGAAATAAAGAAGCATTAGAGCAAGCGCTGTTAAGTATTGATAAAATGATCGACGGCGGTATTTATGACCAGGTCGGTGGCGGTTTTGCAAGGTATTCAACCGATACAGAATGGCTGGTGCCACATTTTGAAAAAATGCTTTATGATAATGCATTACTAGTTTCAGTTATCAGTGAAGCATATCAAATAACTAATGATAAGCGATACAAAGAAGTAATTGAAGAAACGATCCAATTTGTTCAAAGAGAATTGATGCATCCCGAAGGAGGATTTTATGCTGCCTTAGATGCAGACAGTGAGGGAGGGGAGGGGAAATTTTATGTTTGGAACCCTACAGAAGTAATTGAACTTTTAAAAGAAGATGGAACAATCTTCTGTGATTTTTTTGATATAAAGCCGGGAGGCAATTGGGAGGAAAAAAATATTTTACAGAGAAAGAGGAAGGAAGAAATTTTTTGTAAGGAGAAAAAAATTTCGCTGGAAGAATTGCAAAGAATAGTGCAAAAAGGGAAGGCTATGCTATTTGAAAAAAGAAGTGAAAGAGTTAGACCACAAACAGATGATAAAATTCTTTTAGGGTGGAATGCATTAATGAATACAGCGCTTTGCAAAGCGTTTGCTGCCACAGGAAATGAATCTTTCAAAAAATTAGCAATAGAAAACATGCAGTTTTTGCTAAGCAAGGTTTCAAACAATAACACTGTTGACTTTTTTCATAGCTGGAAAAATGATATTGCTAAGCAACCCGCCTTTCTTGATGATTATGCCTTTTTGATCCAGGCATTGATACAACTGCAGGAAATTACTGGTGATACAAATTATCTTGAAAAAGCGAAAGCGATAACTGAATATGTGTTGGAGATATTCAAAGATTCGGCTACTGTTTTTTTCTTTTACACTAATATTAACCAACTAGACGTTATAGTAAGGAAGAAAGAGGTTTATGATGGTGCACAACCCTCGGGCAACGCTATAATGGCTGATAACTTGTATAGGCTAGGATTATATTTTGATAAAAGCCAGTGGAAAGAGAAAAGCGTTCAGATGATAAGTTCTTTGTCTAGTGCTATCGTTCGTTACCCCACTTCTTTTGGTGCCTGGGCCTGCGTTCTTTTAGAGGATTTAATTGGGATAAATGAGATCGTTATTATCTCTGAAGAATCACAGCGTATTCTGACTCAGGTTCTTAAAGAATATATTCCGCATAAGATAATTATGTCGGCAACTGAAGGAAGCAACTCTTTTCCGCTTTTATCCGGTAAAGAAAAAAATGAGGAAGCAGCACTATACTTATGCAGGGATTATTCATGCGAAAACCCGGTGTCATCAATTAGTGCTTTAATTGATTTAATCAGGCGTAAAGAATTAAAAATTAGTAGATAGCTATACAATATTGCAATGTAAAACCCGTTAGAACTTTTACCTCGTAAAAGAGGCTTGTACACCAAAAAAATAAATATTATCCTTGTGAATCGGTTATACTCAAAATCTTATATTTGTCCTTTACCCTTTAAGTGTATGAAAATGAAAAACCTTTATAGTATTCTCCTAGTGGTGGCGTCAACACTAACGCTAACCAGTTGTGGAATCTTTGGAAAGAAGAATAGTAAGGGAAGTACCCTTCCTAATGATGGCCAGGTGCATGGTGTTGCTCCAGGCAGTAAGTATGTTCTTCCAAAGCCTCCTGGTATGGTTTACATACCACAAGGAACTTTCCACATGGGTCCTAGTGATGAGGATCCTGCTTATGCATTCAGCGCTAGAAATCGTTCTATCTCCATTAGTGGTTTCTGGATGGATGCTACGGAAGTTACCAACAATGAATATCGTCAGTTTGTTTACTGGGTTCGTGACTCAGTTACTGCTTCTGAATTGAAGTATGTGAAAACAGGAAAAGACGGTAACGAATATGTTGATTGGCAGAAAATGAAAACTGTTAAATGGAATGATCCTAAATTCCTCGAGCAGTTAGGTCAAACAAATCTTATACTTCCTCCAGATGACAGGATCTTTGGAAGAATTGAGATTGACCTAAGAAAAATGATCTACCATTCAAAGGTTTTCGATCTTAAAGAAGCTGCAAAAAGAGAAAATGCAACTCAACCACGTTCTAAATTTATTCTTGAAAAGAAAACTCCGATTTATCCTGATACACTGGTTTGGATAAGAGACTTTGCTTACTCTTATAACGAGCCAATGACAAAAAGATATTTTATGCACCCGGCATTTGGAAACTATCCTGTAGTTGGGGTGAACTGGCATATGGCAACCGCATTTTGTGAGTGGAGTACACATTATCTGAATTCATTTCTTATTTCAAAAAATAGACCACAGGAGTCAGATTTTCGTTTGCCTACGGAAGGTCAATGGGAATATGCAGCCCGTGGCGGTCGTTCTCAATCAATGTTTCCATGGGGTAACTATTATCTTAGAAATAAGAAAGGTTGCTTGATGGCAAACTTTAAACCTGGTCGTGGTAATTATCCTGAGGATGGTGGTTTTTACACTGTAAGAGCTGATGCTTATTGGCCAAATGATTTCGGCCTTTATAATATGGCTGGGAATGTTGCAGAATGGACATCATCAATTTTCTATGAAGGTTCTTTCACTTTCCAACACGATATGAACCCAGATGTTCGTTGGAATGCAAAAGAATCTGATCCTCCCCTGATGAAGAGAAAAGTGATTCGCGGAGGAAGCTGGAAAGATGTTGGCTATTACCTGCAAACAGGAACCCGCACATATGAGTACCAGGATTCAACCAAGTCTTATATCGGATTCCGCAGGGTAATCGACTTACCAGCTGCACCAAAGAAAGGCGGCAAAAAATAAGAAGTGAACAATAATTTACTTTGTTTTTGCGTACTTACTTCCAAAACTGACTTATCAAATTTGTAATCTTTAATAACCTATAAAACGAGCCCTTTATGCTATTCTTTAAAACACAGCGAGGCCAGGTAGTCCTCAACTTTATTTTCGCCTTTTTTGCAGCCGTGGTAATTCTCGGAGCATTATTTAAGATCCGTCACTGGCCAGCAGCTGATGAAATGATCACTATTGGTCTATTATCTGAAGTAATCGTGTTCCTTGTGATGGCCTTCATGGTTCCTCCTCCAGAAGAACCACATTGGCAACGTTATTTTCCGGACATTAACCTTCACCCGGATCTTGATCCAAATTTCAAACCAACGCCGCTTACTTTACCCGGTTCATCTGCTAATCCTGCATTGACAAAAATGGAAGATATGTTGTCAGCAGCGGATATTACACCGGCAAGTCTTGGTCGTCTTGGTGAAAACTTTAAAAAACTCGGTACTACTGTAGATAAAATAAGTGATGTTAGTGATGCTATTGCCGCTACTAACGATTACTCTGCTAAGACACGTGAAGCAGCAAATGCTCTCGGTCAAATGAAAGATGCTTATGTGAGTGCGTCAAACTCAGCACAGAGCTTTAATGTTGCTGCTGAAGGCACAAAGCAGTTTCATGAGCAGGTACAGGTGCTTACAAAAAATCTTTCTTCATTAAATACCATTTACGAACTGGAACTTCAGGATACCAACAATCACCTGAAAGCAATGAACAGGTTTTACAATAACCTTGTACAGGCTTCAGATGCTATGTCAGGCAGTGTTGATGATGCTAAAAAAGCACATAACCAAATTTCAACATTGGCTGGTAATCTTGGTAAGCTGAACCAGATCTATGGTAATATGCTTAGCGCAATGCAAGGCAAAGCATAAGAAAGTAATAAAGGTTTCGTTTTAAAGAATACGAAATCCGTATCCGTGATATAAGTCACCATTTAATAACAAATCCCGATCAGGTCGGGAAGAAAAACCATAAATGTCATGTCTTTACCTCGTGAGCCCCGGCAAAAGATGATTAATATGATGTACCTGGTGCTAACAGCTCTGCTGGCACTAAACGTATCATCAGAGATCCTTAATGCCTTTAAAACTGTAAACAATAGTCTGGAAGAGACTAATAGAGTAGTTGGTCAGTCTACATCTGATGTATTGATTTCTCTTGAAGAAAAAAAGAAAGATCCAGGTACTGCCGAAAAAGCTGCTATTTGGCTTAAGAAAGCGCAGCAGGCACAAGAATATTCCAAAGGCATGTATGAATTTATTGATGCGCTTAAGAAAAAAATCGCAGATGGCGCCAAGTATGATCCAACTTCTGACAAGGATAAAGGAATTGATAACCTGGATGTAACAACCAGGGTAATGGTTGAAAAGGGCGATGGAAAATTATTAAGAACTAAATTGGATGAATACAAAACCCATATTCTTGGTATTGACTCGCTGATTTCAAAAACTTTTATCACTTCTTTACCTATCAATACTGAAATGCCAAAAACTAAGAATAAGAGTAACAAAACGTGGGAGTCAGCATATTTTCATATGGTTCCTACAGTAGCAGCGATGACAATTCTTAGCAAGTTTCAAAATGATGTAAAAACATCAGAAAATAAAGTGATTACCTTTTGCCACGAACAAGTGGGCAAGGTTATTTACAGGCAAGATGCATTTGCAGCATTGGCAATTGCGAATACTACTAACGCTTTACCAGGACAGGAGATAGAAATAACAGCTGGTGTTGGTGGTTTCAGTAAAGCTATAACACCGAGAATTTCTATAGGAGGACAAACTGTTACATTAGGGGAAGATGGTGCAGCTCACTATAAATTTAAAGCTGATAGACTTGGTAGCAATTCTATTCCTGTGGTAATATCTTATACTGACCAGGATGGACAAGTTAAAAATATCACCAAAACTGTTGACTATGTGGTAGGCCAATCAAGCGCTGCAGTTCAGCTCGATAATATGAACGTATTATTCATTGGAGTTGACAACCCAGTTACAATTTCAGGTAGTGGTAGCGTAGATCAGATAAAGGCGTCTATTAGTGGTGGCGGTGGAGTCCTTAATGGAAGTGGTGCACATCGTACTATACGTGTATCTCAGGAAACAGATGATTGTTTTATTTCCGTAGTTACTCCTGATGGAAAGACAACCAGGATGCAATTCCGTGTTCGTTCAATTCCTGATCCAACCCCGATGATTGGTACAAATAAAAGTGGCAATATTCCGGCTGCATATTTTAAAAGTCAGGCCGGTGTTAGAGCTATGGTAGAAAATTTCTACTACAAAACCCAATTTAATGTTGTCAGTTATCGGATAACTGGAGATGCTGCAGGCTTCGATGACATCTTGGAAGCAAATAACACAGGTGCAGAATGGAATGAAGCAAAAAACATAGTTAATAAATGCAGGGCCGGATCTTTTATTACAATTGAAGATATTTATGCCGTGGGTCCGGATGGCAGAAGAAGAAAACTTACGCCGCTTATTTTTAATCTGAAATAAAAGAGCAATGAAATACAAGTTTCTTAAATTTTCAATTTTTGCTGCGGCCATGATTATCATGGTTAGTGCAGAGGCACAAAGAGGTCGTGGAAGGACAACAAGGGGTAGTACGACTCAGCCTGATACGACCAAGCAGAATCAGAGTGTGCAGCAAAACACAAATCCTGCAAATGTTCAAAAATATAACCCTTATGGGAACGTGCCTATCGAAATGGCCCCACAGTCAGGAGGGTTTAATGATACGACAAAGGCTTCCCTCAGAAGAGATGCGGCAGTTGAAAGAAGTATGTTTAAAGATCGTATACCCCTGGATTATGAATTTTTGAGAGCGGATGATGCCTTATATACACAAAGAGTTTGGCGGGAAATTGACATTCGTGAAAAAATAAACCTGCCATTCCGTTACCAGGCACAGGATGATAATGGCGATCAACGCTTCGTGAGTATTTTAGTGAAGGCGGTGAGAGATCAATTAAAAAATGGGAATGCTATTGCTTTCGATGCTAATGATGATAGGTTCACAACTTTTCTTGATTCTGCCGCTTTTGAAAAAGCTGTCAGCGGCGGAGCTGGCCAATGCGATACTAACGCGGTATATGATTTGAACGATCCTACTAAAATCGTTAAATATGTTGTTGACTGTAATAAGGTGAACCCTGATGATATAGTTAAGTTTCGAATCAAAGAAGAATGGGTGTTTGATCGGGAAGCCAGCCGTATGTTTGTCCGTATTCTCGGTATTGCGCCTATGAAAACGATTATGGGCCCAGATGGGATTACTGAAAGAAGCGCCACTCCTCTATTTTGGATCTATTACCCTGATATTAGAGCAACACTTGCCCGTTATGAAGTATACAATCCAAAAAATATGGGTGTGAGTAGAATGACATGGGAGGAATTATTTGAAGCTAGAATGTTTGGCAGCTATATAATTAAATCTACACTTGATAACCCGATGAACAAGTATATAAGGAATCTTATTAATGATCCGATTCTTCGTTTACTTGAAGGTGATAACATTAAAGATAAGATCTTCAATTACGAACAGAATCTTTGGCAGTATTAATAAACATCTTAGTAAAAATACTATTAGCAGTCCCGTCTAAAGCGGGGCTGTTTTTTTTTGTTTCAACTATCATTTTTTGAGTCTTAAGAAATAAAAAATACCCGACAACGGGTATAGGAAATGTCAATAATTGTTGTACTTTTATTTCGGTTTTTCATAGGATATTGGATTTTAAAAACGGGGCTGGATTTCTATCCGGGCCCCATTTTTTTTAGTTCATTAAGTAATATTGCCGCTTTTGTTTTCCCAATAATTTTCGAGATCTCACTTACATCCTTCTCTCTTATATTTTTTACTGATTTAAATTCTTTTAAAAGTCTATTTGCGGTTTCTTTTCCGATTCCTTTTACTTCTTCTAATTCATTTTTAAACACACCTTTTGCTCTTCTTTTGCGATGATGAGTAATTCCGAAACGATGAACTTCATCACGAATGCTGCGAATAAATTTCAGGGTTGGGCTATCATAAGGAAGTTTTAAAGATTCGTGATCCCCGGTAAAAAAGATCTCTTCTACATTCTTTGCGAGTCCAGCTAAGGTTGTTTTACCTATTACATTTAATTCATACAGCGCTTCTGCAGCGGCACTTAATTGACCTTTGCCTCCATCAATGATCACAAGATCAGGCCAGGGTAACGATTCTTCTAAAACTCTTTTATATCTTCTGTAAACTGCTTCTTTCATCGTGGCAAAATCATTTATTCCCTCAACAGTTTTTACATTAAAATGCCGATAATCTTTTTTACTTGGTACCCCATTTTTAAAACACACCATTGCAGAGACAGGGTACGAACCCTGGAAATTTGAGTTATCAAAACATTCGATATGAAATGGGATTTCCGATAACCTTAGATCTTGCCGTACTTGTTTTAAAAGATCAAGTTTATCATCATTCTTCTTATCAAGTTTAAGTCGTTGTTTATTTTTTAACTCGTCAATAAAATACTGGGCATTTTTTTCTGATAGGTCTAAAAGTTTCTTTTTATCACCTCCCTTCGGGACAGTAATTATGACCTCATTTTCAGGATAACTGATTGTAAATGGTACAATGATCTCTTTTGCTTTACTATTGAACGTGCTGCGAAGTTGTGCAATTGCAAAAGCAAGGATCTCTTCTTCTGTTTCATCCAGGAAATGTTCAGTCAGGATTGTCTTTGTTTGCACAATAGTTCCATTTTGGACCATCAAATAATTGATGTAAGCTTTTTCCTCGTATTTCACAATAGAGAAAATATCCATTTCTGATAAACGCGGATTTGCCACTACAGACCGTGCTTGATAGTTTTTAAGAAAATCGATCTTCTTTTTAATTAACTCAGCTTTTTCAAATTCCATTTTTTCAGCCACGCCTTTCATCTCATTTTTAAAATGATTTATAACAGGGTTAAGATTTCCTTTGAGAAGGTTTTTGATTTGTTGTATGCCTTCTTTATAATCCGCTTCATTTTGTAAACCTTCACAAGGGCCCTTACAATTTCCTAAATGATATTCAAGGCAAACTTTGAACTTCTTTCGTTCAATATTTTTTTGAGTAAGATTTAAAGCACAAGTTCGAATAGGAATTGTTTGTCGAATAAATCCCAACAACTCTCTCACTCTATGCACGGATGTAAATGGTCCCAGGTATTCGGAACCATCTTCAATATGCTTGCGTGTGAGGAAGATCCTGGGGAAAGGCTCGTTTTTAATAACAATATAAGGGTATGATTTATCATCTTTAAGATTGATATTAAATCTTGGTTGAAAATTTTTGATCAATGAATTCTCAAGAAAGAACGCATCCTGTTCAGAATTTACAATAGTGAATTCGATGTGATGTATCCGGCTTACAAGTTCATGAGTTTTATAGCTGGTAAGGTTTTTGAAAAAGTAGGAGCTTACTCTTTTGCGCAGGTCTTTCGCCTTGCCTACATAAAGTAATTCATTCTCGTTATTGTAATATTTATAGATACCGGGATTGCGGGGTATCGTTTGTGCAATATTCTGAAAATCGGAGTTAGTCATCGATCCCAATATTAAATTGGCCAGCAGGCAAAATCATTGCCAGGCCACTTTTGTAAAACGAGTTTTTTCGGGTTGATTCTCTTTTTCTATAATGTTACGGATTGAAAAGTATTGATCCATTTCCCAAAAAAGCTTTTGTTCAATAGTACTATCTTTTGATGGTATATACCTGTCTATAAAAATACTTTGCACTTTTCCGCTGGAAACATCAGCCAGGGCTATAACAATGATTTGTTTTTGTATTTCTGCATTTTCATTTTTTGCAGTAGTGGTGATGTTAAGTGTTTCCTGTTGTGCATCTATCACTTTTTCTTCCGTATAATTTTCATAGTAATTTTTATCAGCAATTTCTGGTAATGAAAGAAATGGAGCGGCAAATTTCCTGATCTCATCTCGTTTTAAATAGGTCGAATCAGTAGCATTATCGGCGGTTTCATACTTGATTATCCCGTAAAGGGACGTATCCAGATGATTAAGCTGTCCTTTTATGATTGAGAGGACTGAAATAGGCAGTTCTTGTTTTGCTTCTTTTTTTTCCTTACAGGCCGCAAATAAAATAGTTATAAGAGCCGGAATAAATAAATAGTTTTTCATGCCATAAATTTAAAGGGAAATAATGTGCTGAAAACAATTATCCCGATTCCGTCTTATGCGGGACCGGGATAATTTCGCGAAACTTGCAGTTAGTATTGCTTACTTTTTGTTGTTGAGGGTAGCTCCCACTTTCAGCCCTATAGCGTATAATTTTTCTTTTACAGATAAAGCACTCACGAAGCTGGATAAATGCTGGTAACGCAGGTGAGGTCCAACCTGCCAATTGATCCTGCCTGTAGAATATGCTACAAATGTCCCAACGCCTGTACTTATATTCCAACGGCGCATAACATCAGGAAACTTTGCATAATTTTTATAATCGCTGGAAATTACATAAGCCCTATCCCCGATAACATAAGTTGGTTGTATGGTACCGCTAATTCCCCATTGAAGATTTTTACGATTAGTCAGAATTACTTCAACTCCAACCGGGGCAGCTACCTGGAAATAAAAATTCTCTAACCAATTCGCTGAAGTACCGCTATTCCGATAATTGCTTAAAGTTGCTAAAGAGTCCACTACTCCATAACTGCTGGTTAAAGCAACAGTTGCTATTTCAGTTGGATGCGAATAGGCCAGAATATCATAACGATTAATATTGAACTGTAAACCGGTCGTTAAAGAAAATTTCTTGTTCATCTTATATTTCCCTTCAATTCCGAATTCAAGACCCATACCAGGCTTGTGTTTTACTATGTTGTTTAGATCGATCGTTGGTACGTAAAACCCGCTGCCGGCATATACATTTTTATTTTCTTTTAATTTTCTATAACTGACAGTTGGTGTAAAAAATATCTGGGCAGTAACTCTTGGTTGTTTCTTTGGTTTTGCAAGCAAAATATTTTGCGAAGCAAGCGCTGAGATGGCATCACTTATCACTTTTTCCGTATTCTCGCCTACCGTGCTCTGATCTGTTATAGTTTTTTCATTAGTAGCTATATCATTTATTAAAGGATCTTCAGTATTAAGAAAAGTATTTTGTTTTAAAAGACTCAGATCGGTAGAAAATATTGATTCATCAACCGATTCATTTTTATTGGAAGTATTTGATCCCAAAGCATCTCGGTAAATGTTATAGTTTACGTTATTATTCGAAACCGTATTTGATTGCTTGTTATCTGCATTTGGAGTTTTAAAAACGGGACCATCTAAATATAATTCTGTAAGATTGTTTGTTTGACGATCAGCCGGCTTTATTTCATTTACTGCAGGTGTAAATGTTTTTGTTTCGTTCGAAACAGTCGAAGGGGTTTGTTTTTGACTGCTATTTTGAATTGAAATATTTTTCTGATCAGTTATATTTTTGCCTGGGTTGTCATTATAAATGATAATAGAAACAATGGAGCCGGTAACCAAAAGCATAATAGCTGCAGTAAGGCCATACCACCTGCGACGAGTGTGTAAAGAAGAGTGAATACCTTTCCAAACCTTTTCCGAAGGGTACATCCGGTATTGATTGGCATTATCTCTCAACAGCTTCTCAAAATCCCCATTATTGATTTGTCTCTCCATAAACCAGTCAGTAATTTAGGAACGGATTAAGTTTTATCTGCTGCCGGCCAAAGCAATCCATTCTGGTTGTTGCCTTGGTTTTTGCAAAATCTTTTTTCTAATTAAAATATCTTCCAGCATTGCTTTCGCCCTTGTATACTGGCTACGGCTGGTGCTTTCTTCTATATCCAGCATTTTTGCAATTTCACGATGACTATACCCCTCTACTGCATATAAATTAAGAACTGTTCGATAACCCATTGGCAACACCCTTATACATTCCACTACTTGTTTCGCCTGTATGATCGACGGTACGCTTTCTTCTCTTACCTGGACGCCAGTTGCATGAATTATATCAACACTGTCATTGAACTTCTTATTTCTCTTTAGGATATTGATGCAGGTATGAACGATTATTCTCCTGATCCAGCCTTCAAAAGCTCCGCGGTTTTCAAACGTATGCATTTGTAAAAAGACCTTTATGAAACCTTCCTGCAACATATCCTCGGCGTCTTCCCGGTTATGGGCGAAACGATAACAAACAGCTAGCATTTTAGGACTGTATTTATTGTACAGTTCCCGCTGAGCAGAAGCGTCGTTTTTCAAACAGCCTTGTAAAATGGCTTCCTCGGTCATAGTTTCCTTTGGTTGCCTGTAAATTAGACAATTTTTAGATTCAATAGCTGCACAGAATTGTAAATTTTCAGAATGTAAAACTCCTAACTGCCTTTCTCAACAGGAAAAGGAGGGATGGGGATAAAATTTTGATTAAAAGGAGAATAGAATTATCAATAAAGAGGCTTTAGCGTCAAATTATTTCTGTGGTGGTGGAGGGCCCTGTCTTTTAAGGCTATCAATAGGGTATTGAGTTTTTAATGTGTCCATTACAGATTGTGCCCAGTCAAAGAGTTTTGTTTTTTCTTCTTCAGATAATATGGCATCCTTATGTATCCAGGTATATGAATCAAGAGGCATTTCTCCTTTTTTTACTAAATCAATGGTTTGCTCCATTCGGCGATATTGAAAGCGGGGACGCTTATCGATGTAATCATCAAAATTCAATTCTTTTTTTCCATCAATTATATGATCGTTCAGCCACCAGGCTACAGGTTGTATATTGTTATACCATGGATAGCGGGTATTGTTGCTATGACAATCCATGCAGGCTTTATCAAGAATTATTTTTACATCTGCAGATACTTGAAATTTTTTAGAAATAGCATTTGGCTGATCACTTTTGTGAATATTTTTCGTAGGATGAAAAAATTGAATTGCTACTAAAACGATCAACAGCAACCAGCCCATTGTTTTGAAAATTTTTTTCATGCAGTTTTTTTTATCTCTCTAAATTAATATTTCTCCTGTCATTTCTTTAGGGATTGGCAATTGCATCATAGTAAGTATTGTTGGGGCAAGGTCACCTAGTTTTCCCGGTTTAATTTTTCCTTTCCACTCTTTATCAATTATAAAAAAGGGTACCAGGTTCATTGTATGGGCCGTATTTGGAGATCCGTCTTCATTGATCATATAATCTGAATTACCATGATCAGCAGTAAGAAAAGTAGTATAACCGTTTTCTAATCCTGTAGTAACCACCTGTGATACGCATTTATCCACTGTTTCTACGGCTTTGATTGCCGCTTCCCATACGCCAGTATGACCAACCATGTCAGCATTTGCATAGTTCAGGCAAATAAAATCAACGGTCTTATTTTTTATTTCAGGCAGTAATGCATCGGTTACTTCAAAAGCACTCATTTCTGGTTTCAAATCATAAGTAGCAACTTTTGGCGATGAGATCATAATTCTTTTTTCGCCATCAAAAGGTTTTTCTCTTCCACCACTAAAGAAAAAACTTACATGCGGATACTTTTCAGTTTCTGCTATGCGAATTTGTTTCAATCCATGCTGCGCCAGAATTTCACCAAGTGTGTTATTCAAATTATCTGTTTCGAAGATTACATTTACATCTTTGTAAGTTTTATCATAGTCCGTCATTGTAGTATAATGCAGTGAAAGCTTTTTCATATCATGATCGGGCAGATCCATTTGAGTAAGCACCTGGGTTATTTCGCGACAGCGGTCAGTACGGAAATTAAAACAGATCGCCACATCACCATCTTTTATTTTCGCAAGCGGTTGCTGATCTTCTGCGACTATTACAGTTGGTTTTATAAATTCATCCGTTACGTTTTTACTATAAGAATTTTCAACAGCTTCAATTGCGTCAGTTGCTTTTTCACCAACACCATTGACTAGCGCATCGTATGCAAGCTTGATCCTTTCCCATCTTTTATCCCTATCCATTGCATAATAACGACCACTGACGGAAGCAATTTTTCCAACAGAACCATTTAAATGTTCCTGCAATTCTTTAATAAAACCTAATCCACTTTTTGGATCGCAATCACGACCATCTGTAAATGCATGTATAAAAACTTCACTTAATTTTTCATTTTTGCAAACATCAGTTAGTGCCTTCAAATGTTCAATATGTGAATGCACACCACCATTACTTACCAGTCCTAAAAGGTGAAGTGGTTTATTATTCTTTTTTGCAAAGCGAATGGCGTTTAGTAATATTTCATTTTTCGCAAAAGAACCATCGCGGACGGCAACATTTATGCGCTGCAACTCCTGGTAAACAATACGACCGGCTCCAAGGTTCAAATGACCGACTTCTGAATTACCCATTTGACCGTCTGGCAGGCCTACAGCTTCTCCGCAGGTTATTAATGTTGTATTTGGATACTTTGAATAAAGTGACGAAACAAATGGCGTTTTGGCATTTTGAATTGCATCTGCCGATGCCACCTTTCCGAGCCCCCATCCGTCCATTATTATCAGAATTATCTTTTTTGCTGCCATTATAGAAATTTAACAATGAGAAATACGTTCATTTTCAAGGTAAAAATGGCAACAAAGCTAAGTGTTTTAACGTAACTGCTCTGTAATCCCATTGGCATGTAGTAACTTAGCTTTTGGAAATGATGTGTTGGACTGTGGCATGTTTTTCGATTAACTACCTATGAAAACTATAATATATGAAAAGAACGCTACTCTTATTACCTGTTTTTTTTATTGCTATTTCTTCCTTCGCTCAGGCAGGAATAGATGATGTAATTTCTGCTATGAAAAGCGGTAATGCCTCTGGTGTTACAAAGTATTTTGATAGCTACGTTGACATTACTATGCCTGATAAAAGCAGTAACTATAGCAAGAGCCAGGGCGAACTTATTATTAAAGATTTTTTTACCAATAGTGGGGTAAAAAACTTTGATGTAAAACATAAAGGCAATAATGATAACGGCGATTATTGCATCGGTACGCTTCAAACTAAAAATGGAAGTTACCGGACTACAGTGTATATGCGGTTGAAAGGGAACAAACAAGTAATACAGGATATTCGAATTCAGCAATTATAAAACCCTGGATAAATTTTTGAAGCCCTGCCCATTTGTGGCGGGGCTTTTTTAGTTTTGGACGATGGAAATCAACAAACAATTTTATCATTTGATCGATGAGGCGCTTACAGAAGATGTTGGTGAAGGAGATCATTCAACTTTAAGTTGTATACCGGAGAATGCCCGGGGAAAGGCTATTCTAAAAATAAAACAGGATGGAATACTTGCGGGAGTTGAAGTGGCGGAAAAGATCTTTCTATATAAAGATCCAAGTGCAAACTTTACGACATTAAAAAAAGACGGGGAAATGATGAAAGCAGGAGAAATGGCTTTTGAAGTAGAAGCTTTTGTTCATACCATATTGCAATGTGAAAGACTTGTGTTGAATTGCATGCAACGAATGAGTGGGATCGCAACACTGACCCGACAGTATGTTGATCGGTTATATGGTCATAAAACAAAATTGCTTGATACAAGAAAAACAACTCCAAACTTTCGACTGTTAGAAAAGGAAGCTGTGAAAATAGGAGGTGGGCTAAATCATCGTTTTGGATTATATGATATGATCATGCTGAAGGATAATCATATTGCTTATTGTGGTGGAATTGAAAATGCAATAAATGAAGCCTGGAAATACTTGCAGAAAAAAAACCTGGATCTTAAGATTGAAATAGAAACAAAGAGTCTTGAAGATGTTCAAAATGTTATTGCAGTAGGAAAAGGAAAAGTGTCGCGGATCATGCTGGATAATTTTACACCGCAACAAATTACTGAAGCATTAAAATTGGTTGGTGAAGATTTTGAAACGGAGGCTAGCGGTGGTATTAACCTTGATAATATTGAAGATTATGCAGCATCAGGAGTTGATTATGTAAGTGTGGGAGCATTGATACACCAGGCAAAGAGTCTCGACCTTAGTTTAAAAGCAGTAATAATTTAAACGATGAGCAAAAAAAATAAACCCGATAGCCGTGGATTTGTATTTAGCACAGACCCCAATTTTAAATTCGAGGAAGAACATCATTCCGATGAAACATTATTACCGGCCCAACAAAAGCTGAAAGTGAGATTAGATACAAAACACAGGGCGGCCAAAGCCGTAACATTGGTTGAAGGCTTTATCGGCAAAGAAGAAGATCTTGAGGACCTGGGAAAAAAATTAAAATCATTTTGTGGTACAGGCGGTTCTGCAAAAGATGGTGAAATAATTATACAGGGCGATCAAAGAGAAAAAGTGATGCAATGGTTTGGAAAAAATGGATATAAGAATGTAAAGAAAATTTGAAAGTCTTTATTCTCTGGTTCATCATCATTCATAAAATAACTCAACGCCCCACTAGGGCATCTTTTTACTTATGCAATTATTTTTTCAGTTGTTGAACCTTCCGGTGTTATCCATGGCTTTTCTTTTGGTTTAAAAACTTCTGGTAAACCACGTACGCATCTTCCGGAATGAATACAAAAGTCCGGTTGCCATATGATAGTGACTTCGCCATTAGAATATTTAATTTTTTTTGGCGCCATAACTAAAATTAATATTTTCTTTCCTCGATGGAATCAAGAATAGTGCAATAGCTGATATAACGATCAACATTTATCTTTTCTTCTTCTACAGCTTTTTTTATAGCGCAATTCGGCTCGTTTATATGCTGGCAGTTATTGAATTGGCAATCATTAAGCCGGCTTCTCATTTCTGGAAAATAATGAGATAGTTCTTGTTTTAAAATATCAACTAAACCAAATTCTCTCATGCCCGGTGTGTCAATTATTTTTCCACCAAAAGGAAGATCAAACATTTCTGCAAAAGTTGTGGTGTGTAACCCTTTGCCACTCCACCCACTTACGTCCTGTGTTTTAAGTTCCAATTGCGGGCAAATAATATTTATAAAGGAAGATTTACCAACGCCGCTATGTCCACTCAACAACGATATTTTATCTTTTAAAAGATCTTGTACTGTTTCAATCCCCATTCCTTTTTCAACACTTACAAGAAAAGTTTTATAACCTATTTCTTCATACATCTGTTTCCATTCAAAAAATTTTTCATCTTCCTTTTTCTTGTGCAGGTCGGCTTTATTAAAAACAATTGCTGCCGGTACATGGTACATTTCACAGGCGACAAGAAATCGATCAATAAATCCTTGTGAAGTTCTTGGTTCTTTTAAAGTGGCAAATAAAACAGACTGATCAAGGTTGGCAGCTATAATATGATGCTGGTATTTATGTCTTGGAGATTGCCTGTTCACATAATTCCTGCGGGAGAGAATTTCATTAATAATAGCGGTGCTCTCTAGTTCGCTTTCCAGTTCAATATCCACTTCGTCGCCAACAGCTACCGGGTTTGTAGACGTTATCCCATCGATTTTAAAGATCCCCTTCATACGGGCATTGTATGTTGTCCCGGCCTCATTTTTAACCGTATACCAGCTTCCCGTCGATTTGTAAACAAGTGCCTTCATAAAACAGAACCAGGATTAATAAGGTTTAAATCCTGCCGGGAGAGGCAGGATTGTGAGGAAAGATAATAACAAATTGAGTGCTTTATAAAATTTAAGAGACTTGAAAGCGTTATTTACCAGTACTATTTACAAAGCGTTTAAACTCAAAAACTTTGACTACTTTTAAAATTAAATTCAGTACTATGAATAAACTTATCCTGGCTACGGTACTTTGTTTTACAACATTATTTTTTACTAATTGCGATAAAAACGATGACCCAGCTCCACCACCGCCACCTACAAAAACAGAACTCATTACAAAATCATCCTGGAAATTTAGTAGTGCCAAAGCAGGTGGTATAGATGTTACTGCACAAATTCCAGCATGTTTTAAGGATAACACAATCACATTTGTTGCAAGTGGTGGAACAGGAACGATCTCCGAAGGGGCAACTGTTTGTGCACCTCCGGCACCAGCCAGCTTTACATGGTCTTTTCAATCTAGTGAAACACAGCTAAATCTTAACACGCCACTTATTACCGGCGGTTCGGGATTATTTACAATTGTTAAGTTAGATGCTGTGAACTTGGTGGTTTCTCAAAACATGACGATTCCGCCGGCACCAGGACCTATTAATGTAGAGCTCACTTTTATCCATTAAAGAGTCAGGAAAGATATTTACCAACTACAGGCAATCTTCTTCCAACGCCAAATGCTTTGCAACTAATGCGAAGGATCGGGCAAAACTGTTTTCGTTTATATTCATTGGTATTAACCAATTTCAAAATTCTGTCAACAAGGGCCGAATCATATCCTTTTGCTTTTATTTCTTTCGGGCCGTTGCGTAGTTCAATATATTCATATAAAACCCTATCGAGAGTGTCATACTCAGGAAGGCTGTCGCTGTCTTTTTGATCGGGTCTTAATTCAGCAGAAGGAGCTTTGTTGATAATATTTACAGGAATAATTTCTTTAGCACGATTTATATATTTTGCCAAAGCATACACCTGCATTTTATAAACATCACCTAATACACTAAGACCGCCAGCCATATCTCCATATAAGGTTCCGTAACCGGTTGCCAATTCACTTTTATTAGATGTGTTCAATAAAATATATCCGAACTTATTGGCAACAGCCATCAGGAGATTTCCTCTTGTTCTTGCCTGGATATTTTCTTCAGCCAATCCGAAGGGAAGATCTTTATAGACAGGTTTTAATTCTGTAATAAAACTTTCAAAAATATTTTTGATCGGAATGATATTATGCTGACTACCGAGGTTCTTGCTTAGTTGTTCTGCATCTTCCACAGAATGAGAAGATGAAAATTGCGAAGGCATTAAAAGAACACTAACATTATCTTTCCCTAATGCATGAACGGCCAACACTTGTGTTACAGCACTGTCAATTCCACCACTGGCGCCAAGTATAGCTTTACTAAAACCCATCTTTTTAAAATAATCTCTTATTCCAAGAATTAGTGCATGATATATCTCATCAATATTTTTATCATTGGTCAAATAAGCGAGAATATCCTCTCCAGTCCCTACTTCTTTTGCAGAGTAAAAATATTTTTCTCCAGGAGGTTGTTTTATAGAATCATCTTTCTTCAATAGCTGATCCAATTCAAACAGCTGAAAATCTTCTTCAAAATATTTCATCTCTTTTACCTGCTTCCCATTAATATCATAAACAAGACTGCCGCCATCGAAAATAAGTTCAGTATGAGAACCAATGGCGTTGCAATAAAGCATCGGCAGTTTGTATTTTAATGTATGTGCTTTAATAATACTGTTGCGAACAATATCCTGCGCATAATTGTAAGGAGAAGCGGATAAGTTGATCATCACATCAGGATTGTGAAGCATCAGTTTTTCCATCGGCGTGATGCGATACAAAGGGTTATCACCCATATTCCAGATATCCTCACAAATAGTTACTGCTAATTTTTTTCCTTTGAACTCAAGAACGTTCCAATCATAAGCCGGTTCAAAGTAGCGGTATTCATCAAACACATCATAATTTGGTAAAAGCGTTTTATGGATCTCGCCTTTTATTTCTTTTTCATGGAGAAGAAAAACGGCATTGAAAAGATCTTTGCCTTCTTTTTGCCGGTTACGTGAAGGTGAACCGATCAATACGCCAATTGAATCGGCATGTTCTTTTATCCGGTCGATCGCTTCGTAACATTTATTAATGAAATCAGGAAATTCCAGGAAATCCCCGGGAGCATAGCCGCAAACGCAAAGCTCTGAAAACACTACGAGATCAGCTCCTTGTTCTTTGGCCTTTTTTATTCCTTCAATGATCTTGCGGGTGTTGTCTTCAAAATTGCCAATATGATAATTCTGTTGCGCTAAGGCGATCTTCATGAGGCAAATTTACGACGCCTGTCACTAAAGAGGTTAAAATTTTCTTTCCATTATCTTCGTACACAACATACAATAACCAGTGTCGTTAATCATTTCTATGAAAAACATCTTATTTTTTCTGATCCTTATTATTTTTATTGGATGCACTGACAACAAAGGCCCGGATGTGTCAAAAATAAAAGTTGATATTCCAATTGAAAGATTTGATAAAAGTTTTTTTAGCATCGATACAAACAATACTGCTGCCGGCCTGAACGAACTATTGAAGGAACACCCGGATTTTTATACAGATTTCATGCAACAGATCCTTGGGGTCTCCGGTTCGGATACAAATAAAGTCACCTTGGACGTTTCTAAATTTTTTATTCGTGGATATTCATCGATGTACCAAAGCTTAAGCAAACAGTACAGCGATGTCAGCTGGTTACAAAAAGATATTCAAAAAGCTTTTCAATATGTGAAGTATTATTTCCCCGATTATAAAACGTCGAAAATAATTTTATTCCTCGGGCCGCTTGATGCTCCCGGCGTGGCGTTAACAGGATCGGGTATTGCAGTTGGTCTCCATCAATTTGGAGGCAAAGATTTTTCTGCATACCAAAGCATGGAAGCACAGCAACTTTTTCCCGCTTACATCTCGAGAAGATTTGAGTCGCAATACATAGTTGTTAATTGTATGAAGGCGGTAACTGAGGATATTTATCCGGATAGGAGCGGAGCCAAAGGATTAGTTGAGCAAATGATCGAAAAAGGAAAACAATGGTGGCTGCTGGATAAATTTTTACCTGTAACTCCTGATTCACTTAAAACAGGTTTTACAAAACAACAATTGAATTGGTGTGAAGCAAATGAGGGATTAGTTTGGAACGATATTATTGTCACTCAGAAAGATCTTTATACAAAAGACCCGATGGCCATACAGAATTATATTGGTGAAGCTCCCTTTACTCAATCATTAGGTCCATCTTCTCCCGGTAATATCGGCCAATGGATAGGATGGCAGATCGTAAAAAAGTTTGCCGGTAAAAATTCATCAATGAGTATTACTGATATTTTGAAAACAGAACCCAGAAAAATTTTAGAAGAGGCGAAGTATAAACCGAAGTAAGTCAGTATTTAAATAATATTGAATAACGTTAAGAACGATGAAGTGTGCGACGCAACGAAAGCTGATAGTAGTACGAAAGCTGATTACATATAAATAACAATCACAATTATCAATCGTTAACAAAAAAAGAGGGAATGAATGATCTAAGTTCCCCTTTAGGGGACAGGGGGTTTAGTTGTTCTTAAAAGGAACAAACATCTCGAATGCCGGGATGTTTACATCAAAAAATTGTTTGCTATTGAGATTTTCCATTTGATAAGTGCCATGCATCCTTCCCATTTCTGTTCGCAGATTGCAGCCGCTTACGTATTGATATTTTTCACCTGGAGATAAAACGGGTTGTACGCCTACAACACCTTCTCCTTCCACTTCCCGTGTGGCGCCGGTGCTGTCAAATATGTACCAATGCCTGCGATGAAGTTTTACCGGGAAAGAGTTATGATTTTCGATTGCGATGCGGTAAGCAAACATATATTCAGACTGCATCGGGTTGCTGTAGTCCTGCTGGTAGAACGTTTCTACACTCACTTCCACACCCTCTGAGATCAAGCTTACCATCAGGTTCATTTTTAGTAAAAGTAATTAAAAATAATCTTCCGCTGTCTATGATTTAATTCACAGTGGATATACTAGTTATCCTAATTTTGCGCCACAAATGTGACCTTTAAAAAATATTGATAGAATATGAAAATAGCTGTAGCAAAAGGCGATGGGATCGGACCCGAAATAATGGAAGCAGTGCTGAAAATTTTTAATGCAAATAAAGTTCCACTTGAATACGAATATGTGGATATGGGCAAATGGGTTTTTGATAAAGGATTTTCAAACGGTATGACGCCTGAGGCTAAGCTAACAATAGAAAATTACGGCATCTTATTTAAAGGTCCTATGGAAACGCCAAAAGGAAAAGGCGTAAAAAGTGTAAATGTAACTGCACGCAAAACATGGAATACATACGCTAACAAACGGGTTTTTCAAACACTGCATGGAGTTGATACAGTTTTTAGCAAAGCAGGAATACCGATTGACATTACAATTGTAAGAGAAAATATAGAAGATACTTATGGCGGGGTGGAGCATATGCTTACACATGATGTAGCATTGAGTCGTCGCTTTATTACAAGACCAGGAAGTTTACAAGTTATTCGCTATGCTTTTGAAATGGCAAAAAAGAAAAATGCAAGACGAATAACATGCAGCCACAAGGCCAACATCATGAAAATTACTGATGGCCTTTTTCTTGAATGTTTTTATGAAGTAGCCAAAGAGTATCCCCAGTTAAAATCTGACGATGTGATAGTGGATGATCTCTGTATGAAATTGGTAACAAGACCTGATACATTTGATGTAGTTGTGCTCACGAATCTGCAAGGGGATATTGTTTCAGATCTTTGCGCCGGTCTTGTTGGTGGCTTAGGTTTTGCTCCTTCCGCTAATATCGGAGATCATATATGCATTTTTGAAGCAGTGCATGGCACAGCGCCTGATATCGCAGGAAAAAATATTGCCAATCCAACTGCACTTTTACTCAGCGGCATTACAATGCTTCGTCATCTTGGTATGATGGAGAATGCCGCTATAATTGAAAATGCATTGTTGTATACTTTAGAAAATGGAGTGCACACAGGTGATTTTGGCGATAAATCAATTCCATCAGTAAATACCACTCAATTTGCAGATGCTATCATTAAAAATTTTGGAAAAGAACCTACAGTAGGAGCAAAGCCTATGTTACCAAACATGCCGGCTACGCCTACTCATTTTAAACTGGAAAAAAATCCAATGCTTGTTTCAGAAGAAATGAGCAAAGAAAAAATTATTGGGGTTGATATGTTTATAGAAAGCGAAGAGCAACCATTGGTGATCGCAAAAAAATGTGAACGACATGCAGGTGTAAAATTCAAATTGGTTAGTATCAGTAATCGGGGTACACAAGTATGGCCTACGGGTTCAGTATTTACCAATCTTGTCAATCAATATAATGCCCGTTTTGAATCACTAGATGGAGAGCCGCTATTTCAACAGGATATAATCGGGCTTTATGTTAGTCTCAGCGGAAATTTTAAAATATGTTCTTTCGAACTCCTGAATATGTGGGGTGATAAAAAAGCTTATTCGCTGGCGCAAGGTCAGTGATCATTCAAATTTTTTAATGTGATTCTCAGGCAGTCTTTCTCTTCAAATCAATATTGATCAATTTCCCTTCTATTACATTAGCAAGCTCTACAACAGCTTTATTCTCGTTTTTCCTTGCATTCTTTGTATGTGTTGGATAAAGAGAAACGCCGGTGTAAATGTTGTAATGCAGCGTAAGAGAGTTGCCGTGAAAATTGAAAGCCCAGTCGATACTATCGAAATCATCTTCCTTCTGACGAAAATCAATATGAAAATCTTTGCTGAGAATATCGGCAACCTGGTAGAATCGTTTCAGACCGCCGTCGTCATCAAGAATGGCTTCCGTGCAGCCGAGGGCAATGCGTAGGGTAAGGCTCATAGTTGTACGTTTTTAGGTTTAGAAAAGGATATTGGTGACTCGTTTAAAATCTATATTATACTAAGACTTAAACTTCTTTGCTTTTCTAGCTGCTTTTTCTGATTCAGGATCGCCACTTGCTAATTTCTCTGCACCCACATTTCTTCCGTCCGTCTTACAGCCATATTTCGGTTTAAAAATACTACCCCAGACTTTACAAGATGAAAGCATCATCATCAGACCGACACATAAAAGGAGAGTTCTTACGGCTTTCATAGATTGTTTTTTCTTCAACGAATTTACGAAGCAAAAATTGCATTTGCCAGAGTAAATGTACGAGCAGTAAGGGTTTCGGCGGTTTCTTTCTGCAACAAATCATCCATTTTTGGAAGTTTTTTCCACCCGAAACCAGTCGGCATATCGTACATAATTATTAGCAATTCTGTCGATCTCCCCACTGATCATTTCCTCGGGAATATCCTTTACTTTTTTGGCCGGCACTCCGGCATAAATACTACCTGCTTCACAAATTGTGCCTTCAAGTACAACAGCTCCTGCTGCAATAATTGTATTGCTGTTTACAACGGCGCCATCCATTACAATTGCACCCATACCTATTAATACATTATCATGGACTGTGCATCCATGTACGATCGCATTATGCCCGATCGAAACATTATTACCGATCGTCGTTCCAAATTTTTTATAAGTACAGTGAATACATGCGCCATCCTGTACATTCACTTTATTTCCCATTCTGATAAAATTTACATCACCTCTCACCACTGTATTGAACCAGATACTGCAATCATCGCCCATTTCTACATCACCAACAATAGTTGAGTTAGGCGCTAAAAAACAATTGTTGCCAAACCGCGGGAATTTATTCTCTACTGGAAGTATTACAGGCATGATCAGGTTTCTTGTTTTTAATTTATAGTTTTTGGTTACCGACTTCAGTATTTCTTATGATCAACTGTTGCGTCGCACTCTTGTACTGCAACAATTCTATTGAACAATCTCCTGCGTGTTAACTATCGCAAATTATAGAATTTCTTTGCGTCCTTTTGCGAAATCTTTGCGTCCTTTGCGGTTAAATTTTTTTATTGAATCAGCGGGAACTTTTTCTTAAACACATTGCACAAACTTCACCTTCTCCATTAGCATTTGAAATTAAGAAAGCGGAAGGTTGTTTGCTCTATGATACAAACGGAAAAGAATATATTGATTTAATTGGCGGTATTAGCGTAGCTAATATTGGGCATCGTCATCCCAAAGTAATTGAAGCTATCAAAAAGCAATTAGATGCTTATATGCATGTAATGGTATATGGAGAATTCATTGAGTCACCCCAGGTACAATATGCGAAACTGCTCGCGGATAATCTACCTTCTTCATTAAACTCTGTTTATTTTACCAACTCCGGTGCCGAGGCAATAGAGGGATCAATGAAACTCGCTAAAAGAGTAACAAACCGGACACAGATCATTGCTTTTAAAAACTCTTATCATGGTTCGACACAAGGTGCCTTAAGTATAATAGGGGATGAGTATTGGCGAAATGCTTTTCGTCCATTGCTGCCTGATGTTTTGCATCTTGAATATAACTCGTTCAAATCGTTGGATGAGATCTCCGAAAAAACGGCTTGTGTGATTTTAGAAACAATACAAGCGGAAGCAGGAATTATTGTTCCATCAAAAGAATGGCTGCAGGCGCTGAAAAAAAAATGTACTGGATCCCGAACGTTATTAATTCTTGATGAGATACAGGCTGGCTTTGGAAGAACTGGAAATTTTTGGGGTTTTGAAAATTTTGAGATCGTTCCTGATGTTTTGATCCTTGGAAAAGCATTGGGCGGCGGTATGCCACTTGGAGCTTTTATTGCCGACAAAAATATGATGGATGTTTTTACAGAGAACCCGGTTCTTGGTCATATCACAACCTTCGGTGGTCATCCCGTTTGTTGTGCAGCAGGAATGGCTGCAATGAAAGTTTTATTGGAAGAAAAAATAATTAACGAGGTAAAGGAAAAAGAAGAATTATTCAGATCATTATTAGTTCATCCAAAGATAAAATCGCTCCGCTCATTTGGTTTGTGGATGGCATTAGAATTTGATTCTTTTGAAACAAATAAAAAGATAATTGATGCCTGTATTGAAAACGGAGTAATGACAGATTGGTTTCTATTTGCACCGAGTTGTTTGCGTATCTCCCCTCCATTAAATGTTTCGGAAAAGCAAATTACAGATGCCTGTAATATGATCTTGGATGCAATATCATGCCCTGATCCTAAATAAATATTTTTTTAGCCTCCATATTTTTTTTATATTACTATATTAATTAACCATAAACCACGGATTATGAAAAAAACATTTATTCTTTTTCTGCTAATTGCAGTTGTTTCCGCAAGCTACTCGTCAACAAACTCAATTCCTGTTTCATCAACAAATCCATCTATAAAAGCAACTGATGTTTATGTGCCTATTGGAAAAAATGGACAGTTGATCTCATTGATGGATCTTTCCGAGATCAGTGTAAAAGATTTTGAAAAGCTGTCTGGTAAAAAAATGAAAATGATGGAGAAGGTGAATTTCAAAATGAAGCAGAGGGAACTAAAAAAAAACATAAACTATGACGGATCTTTTAGTAAAAAAAGGGTTGAGAAATATTTCAATAAAGCAGCTTTGGCCGGCGGCGCTTTTAGCCTGAGTGGTTTAGCTCTGGGTTTGTTCTTGTCCTTAATAGGAGTTCTGATCGCTTACCTGATCACTACAGGTGACAAGAAAGGAAGGATCACCTGGGCTTGGATCGGTGCAGCGATTTCATTGATCCTGTGGGGTGCACTTTTTATTTAAAAAGAATTAAAATTATATTTAGAAAGCCAATCTGTTTGGGGTTGGCTTTTCTATTCCACTTCAACGACAACTTCCACCTCTACTGCAATATTCGATGGCAATGCATACATTCCTACCGCCGATCTTGCATGTTTGCCTTTATCACCAAAAATTTCTACCATTAGATCAGAATAGCCATTGATGACCTTTGGCTGATCTTTAAAGTCCTCAGTACAGTTTACCATGCCCAGAACTTTTACAATTCGTTTTACTTTATTCAAACTGCCAAGCTCAGCTTTTAATACGGCTAAATGATTTATTGCAGTTAATCGTGCAGCCTCGTAACCTTGTTCTATGGTTAAGTCTTTTCCTACTTTACCGGTAATGTTGCTGCCATCAGGTTTTGTTGGTCCTTTTCCTGCAAGAAATAAAAGATTGCCGACTCTAACTACGTTTACATAATTAGCTACAGGTTTTTGCGCTTCGGGTAATACAATTCCTTTTTCTTTTAGTCTTGTTTCTGCATCCTGTGCTATAATAGCCGAGTTCAAAAAAGAAACAGCTGTGATGATAAAAAATATCTTCATGTTAAATGAGTTTAAAAAGATAAGCTGCGATCAATGCACCAATGATCGGCCCAACTACCGGTATCCACGAATAACCCCAATCACTGTCTCTTTTATTTTTTATGGGTAAAATAAAGTGGGCAATACGAGGACCCAGATCTCTTGCAGGATTAATAGCATAGCCTGTAGGTCCGCCGAGTGATAAGCCGATACCCAGTATTAGTAAACCAACAGGCAAAGCATCCAATGTTCCAAGTGTTGATGACGGCTTTGACATTGCTAACGCACCAAATACTAAAACAAATGTGCCGACGATCTCAGTGATAAGATTATATCCATATCCCCTTATAGCCGGTGCATTACAAAAGACCGCGAGTTTTCCATCTTTGTCATCGGTACTATCAAAATGTTGTTTGTAGGCAAGCCAAACAATAATTGCTCCTGTGATTGCGCCGCCAAATTGTGCAAGGATATAAGTAGGCAACAGCGCCGCATCAAAATTGTCGAATGCAGTCATTGCAATTGTTACTGCAGGATTTAAATGACCACTACCACCAAGGCTTGTAGATACATACACACCAAGAAATACGGCCATGGCCCAGCCAAAAACGATAACGATCCATCCGCCATTATTACCTTTCGTTTTGTTTAAAACAACATTTGCAACGACACCGTCACCCATAATGATGAGCAGCATTGTACCGATAAATTCGCCAATAAAAGGAGACATAAGCAATCAGTTTGAGTTTTGAAGTTTGGAATTTGAAGTTGGAAGATAATTCTTCGCAACAGAAATAAAGCTATCAATTTGTTCTTTTATCCAGGTTTCATTTTTTCCCATTTCTTTGGCCATCATATTTGCCACAAGCGAAGCTGATTCAATGGCGGCTTTAGCATCGAGTAACAATGCTCTTGTTCTTCTTGCCAGTGCATCTTCTACAGTCATGCACATTTCATTTTGTAAAGCCCAAATGATTTCTGCTTTTATATAAGGTAATGATGGATGGATCAATTCAGAAAGTGAATTATCTTTTTTGATCAGGTCTTCGATCATCTCTTTATCAGATCCGTAATAATATAATGGCGCTTTGTAATTATTGTTTTCTTTATAACCATGTATGTGTAAATGTTTGGTTACACATTCTTTTTCACTCATGCCTGCTTTATGTATGGCAATTTCCATTACATCCTCCGCCATCTTTCTGTATGTTGTCCATTTACCACCTGTTATAGAAATTAGTTCTGAATCAGAAACAGAAATATGATGATCTCTTGAAATGGCAGAGGTGATTTTAGAATTGCTTTTCACTAATGGTCTCAAACCGGCAAATACACTGCGTATATCATTATAGGAGGGATCTTTTTTCAGGTAACGATGAATGTGCTGCATCACAAAATCAATCTCTTCTTTCAGGGCAACAGGCTCTTCACTTGCTGCGGGTACCGGTGTATCTGTTGTACCAATAATTATTTTATTGTGCCACGGCACAGCGAACAAGACACGGCCATCATCTGTTCTGGGGATCATGATCGCCGTATCCGATAAAAGAAATTCTTTATCAAAAACAAGATGAATTCCCTGGCTGTGGGAGATCAATGGTTCTGCATCTTTATCATCCATTTTGGCAATGCTGTCGGAAAAAATTCCTGTCGCATTGATAACTGCTTTAGCTTTTATCTCGTATGCTGAGCTTTGCGAAGCATCTTTCAACATATCTTTTGTAATTACCCCGCACACTTTTTCATTTTCTTTCATTAAACCTTCCACACTCATATAGTTTATGACAACTGCTCCATGATCTGCTGCCGTCATCGCAAGATGAATAGCAAGTCGTGCATCATCAAACTGTCCATCATGATAAAGAACGCTGCCACGCAAACCATCTTGATCGAGGTTTGGGGCCATTGCAACTGTTTCTTCCTTATTTAATAATTGTGAGGGACCTAATCCTAAACTTCCGGCCATCCAATCGTACACTTTCAATCCCACTCCATAGAATGAATTCTCCCACCATTTATAATTTGGAATAACGAAGGATTGATTTTTTACAAGGTGCGGCGCATTTTTTTTCAATAAACCTCTTTCTTTCAATGCCTCCATTACGAGCTTTATATTTCCCTGTTGTAAATAACGAACACCACCATGTACCAATTTTGTGCTGCGTGATGAAGTTCCTTTTGCAAAATCATATTTCTCCAGTAAAATTGTTTTACATCCCCTTGATGCTGCATCAACAGCAATACCCAAACCTGTAGCACCGCCACCAATGATGCAGATATCAAATTCTTTAATTGAATTCAGTTTGTCTATTTGTTCTTGCCTGTTCATTATTTCTGATCTGCCCATGCAATAGCTGCGTTTACTGCTCTTTGCCATCCATTCACCAACTCATTTCTTTTGTCATTATTCATCGATGGCGAAAATTCTTTATCAACCTGCCACTGCTTTTGTATCTCTTCAACATTTTTCCAATAACCAACAGCAAGCCCGGCGAGATAGGCGGCGCCAAGTGCAGTTGTCTCCGTTATTTTTGGACGGATCACTTTTGTATTCAGAATGTCACTTTGAAATTGCATCAATGAATTATTAATAGTAGCGCCGCCGTCCACTCTTAATTCAGCAATTGAAATACCTGCATCTGCTTCCATTGCTTTCAATACATCATAAGTTTGGTAAGCAATGCTATCAATGGCTGCCCTTGCAATATGCGAGTTATTGCTTCCCCTGGTTAATCCGAAAATACTTCCACGGGCATGCTGATTCCAATGTGGTGTACCAAGGCCTGCAAAGGCAGGAACGATATAAACACCTTCACTATCCTTTACAAAGGCAGCAAGTGCTTCTACTTCTGAAGACTTGCGAATAATCTTTAAACCATCTCTTAACCATTGCACAACAGCGCCGGCAATAAATACACTTCCTTCCAATGCGTATTCCGTTTTGCCATCGATCTGCCATGCGATCGTCGTCAATAAATTATTTTTTGATGCAATTGCTTTTGTTCCGGTATTCATCAACATAAAACAACCAGTGCCATACGTATTCTTCACCATCCCCGGTGCTATACACATTTGACCAAACAAAGCAGCTTGTTGATCACCGGCAATACCTGCTATAGGAATCTTTATTTCGGGAACTGCACTTGCCGTCGTTCCATAAATTTTACTTGAAGCTTTTACTTCCGGTAAAACTGATCTTGGAATATTAAAAAGTTTCAGCAGGTCATCATCCCACTGACAGGTATGAATATTCAACAACATTGTTCTTGATGCATTGGAAACATCGGTGACATGAACATTACCACCACTTAGTTTCCATACCAGCCAGCTATCAATTGTTCCAAATGCCAGTTCACCATTTTCAGCTTTTGCTCTTGCACCGCTTACATTATCTAATATCCATTTTAGTTTTGTTGCAGAGAAGTAGGCATCGATCACTAATCCTGTTTTTCCCTGGATCATATTTGCATGACTAGCTGATTTCAATTCATCACAATAAGCTGCGGTTCTTCTGTCCTGCCAAACTATAGCATGATAAATGGGTTTGCCGGTGCTTCGCTCCCATACCACTGTTGTTTCACGCTGATTCGTAATGCCGATACCAGCTATTTGTTTCATTGTGATGCCTGCTTTAGCAACTGCTTCAGCCATTGTACCATATTGAGTGCTCCAGATCTCTTCGGCATCATGCTCCACCCAACCGGGTTGCGGAAATATTTGTTTGAATTCTTTTTGTGCAACACTGATGATGTTGCCCTGTTTATCAAAAATAATACTGCGGCTGCTGGTAGTGCCCTGGTCGAGTGCAAGAATGTAATGAGAAGGCATATCTGAAACTTTTGGGTAAGATACTAAAACTTGTAAAGTAATAACGATGTACTAAGCTATGGTACTACTATTAAACTTCAGTTGCGTCGCACACTTGTGCTGCAACAATTCTATTCGGCTTTTTGTCCACC
>DATHDP010000074.1:0-14129 GCA_035318985.1 Chitinophagaceae bacterium | reverse complement strand
CATTTTTGCCATGTCTTATCAAGACGCCTCGTCATCCATATATCATTATCACCGAGACCACCGGGGCGATCGCTGCTGAAGTAAAGAGTTTCACCATCTGATGCGAGGTAAGGAGTCATTTCATCATACTTTTCCATATTGATCTTTTTACCAAGAGATCTTGGTTCAGACCATGTTCCATCCGGAAGTAAAAAACATACATAAATATCATTAAAAGAACTTCCTTTCTCAGTTGACATATAAAGCAAAAGTGTTTTTCCATCATGCGCCATCGTTGCTCCTGAACGCAAGCCCCTGTCGTACTTTGTATAATTTCTTATTCTCAATGCTTCCGGCTTGCTCCAATAACCATCTTCCTGCAACCAGCACATACTTACACCATTGCCAGCATAATCACCATTAATAAAAGCGCCTCTTATTAATATTCTATTATTGTCAGGCGAGATCCAGAACACAGAGTTGTAATAAGTAGTATTAAGAGGATAGCCCAAGTGTACGGCTTCGCTCCATGTTCCGGTGCTGTCACGCATAGTAAACCAAATATCCTGTGAGTTACGAACAGAGTTAAAGTTTGTATTGTATGGATCGTTCTCCCGAATAAAAAATAATAAGTTACCATCTGCTGATATGGTCGGTCTTAATTCAGAAAGCGGGGTATTGATAAGGGCACCCATATTTTCCACTTTGACGATAGTAGCAGCTGTAATGATATTTTCTTTTTGTTGGACAAGGCGTGCAGTATCGCTATGAGTTGTATCAATAGAAAGTTGGGCTGATGAATGTTGAAAGCATAAAAACAGGATAAAGCAGTAAACGGCTTTTTTCATGGGATGGATTTGTGGGAGAAAAATAATAAAATAATACTGGTTGTAGTACTGTAAACTTACTTATGGTTTTCCCGATTCGGATCTCTCAATATGTTCTCTAGCTAAACTATTGCTATCGCTGTTATAGCGTCTCTTTTCACTTCTTTGTTATCAGCAGAGTTTTTTTCAGTAAATTTAGCAAGTGCCAAAACAATTTGCTTTTTTATTGCTTGCCTGCTTTTTTTTACACGATGTTAAATCCCAGGCAACACGTGACAGTGTATATTATGGAAGCACTGAAAAAATCATTGGGTTATATTATATAGCCCTGGGCGAGCAGGCTCCGATATATAATGGGAATGAATATATAGAATATGCTTTCACCCTTCAGGAAGGACATCCTTTTTTCAAATCTTCAGATTTTACGAATGGCGATATTTACTTTGACGGTATGTTGTTTCTTAAAGTACCGATGTTATATGATCTAATAAAAGGCCAGGTGGTTATCCGGGACTTCCATAACCAGTATAAAATTAATTTGCCTGCCAGTAAAATTCAGCAGTTCATTTTATCTGATCATGTTTTTGTTCGTATTGTACACAATGATTTTAATGAGATGAATACCGGATTTTATGAGCAGCTCTATAAGGGGAAAACCGGATTGTTTGCCAAACGGGGAAAAGAAATAATTGAAAAAAGAGGCTCTAATGCGATCGATAATGTAGTAAACAGTACAAATGCTTATTATGTAATGAAAAAAGATATTTATTACAAATTTAAAAATGAACGAAGCCTTCTAAAAATTTTAAGCGACAAGAAAAAAGAAATACAGCAATACTTGAAAAAAAATAGGGTAAGATATAAAGATGACCCCGAAAGAGCAATGATAATGGCTATTGAATACTATAATCGATTAATGGATTAATATGCGGTATTTCTATTTTATACTGATCTTTTTCTTTTCTTTTTTTTATTCTATTGCTCTGCAAGGGCAAACCAGGCCATTGATCACAGGAAATTTTAAAGAATTAAAACTAGGGCAATTTATTAGAGAGCTTGAATCGACGTCAGGATATCATTTCTATTATGATTCACTGCAGATCGACAGCATCCAGGTAAATCTTACGGTAAAGGATCAACCATTGGATAAAGTAATGGAAAAAGTTTTGACCAAAACAGGGTTTAATTTTAGCATCGATCAATATAATAATGTATTCCTGATCAGAGATATAATGATCAAAACTGAATTGCCGCCAGGTTTCTTTGGGGTAAAATCAACTGTTGACTCCATAATTAATCCCCTTACAGACCTCGAATTAGCCAGGGGGAGCAACGCTATTTCAGCTTCGCTTGAAAACAAACTATATGAGATAGGTACGAAAAGTAATAATATGACGGGTAATTCCACGCTGGCAGGTTATATACGTGATGATAAGACCAATGAACCATTACCCGGCGTATCAGTTTACCTGGAAGATAATCCTGCTATTAGTACAACTACAGACCAGTATGGTTATTTTTCACTCTCACTTTCAAAAGGCGTCCATATTTTAAACGTACAGAGCATAGGCAGGAGAGATGCACGCCGTCACATAGCGATTTATTCTGACGGCAAAATGGATATTCCTCTGCATGAGCAGATCATTTCATTAAGAGAAGTTGTGTTATCATCAAAGAAAACAAACAATGTACGCAGTGTTCAGTTGGGTGCCGAAAAATTAAGTATCGCTACTATCAAAAAAATCCCGACAGTTTTTGGGGAAGCTGATGTCTTACGTGCAATATTGGTTCTGCCTGGAGTAAAAACTGTTGGAGAAGCGAGTACAGGGTTTAATGTACGCGGTGGCGCTACAGATCAGAATCTTATCCTTTTTAATGGCGCTACTATTTATAATCCTTCACATTTTTTTGGATTTTTCTCTGCTTTTAATCCTGAAGTGATAAAAGATGTTCAGTTATTTAAAAGTAGCATCCCGGCAAAATATGGAGGACGTTTGTCCTCTGTACTTGACATCACATCAAGAGAGGGAAATAAAAAGAAATTTGCTGGTTCTGCGGGAATTGGTCCAGTAACAAGCCGATTGAATATTGAGGGTCCTCTCTCCAAAGATTCATCATCTTCTTTTGTACTGGGTGGTCGTGCAACGTATGCTAACTGGCTTCTTAATCTACTACCCAAGGATTATGAAAACAGCAAAGCTTCTTTCTATGATGTCTCCTTAGTCACAACTCATGAACTGAATAGAAAGAACAATCTTTATCTGACTGCTTATTTGAGTAAGGATAAATTTAATCTTAATAATGACACTACTTATCAATACAGCAACCAGAATCTCTCGCTGCAATGGAAGCATATATTCAATAACAAACTAAATAGTCTTGTTACAGGAGGTTATGATTTTTATAAATATAATATTAACAGCGATGCGAATAAGATCAATGCTTATGATCTTGAATTCAATGTTAGCCAGTTAAATGCTAAATCAGATTTTACTTATTATTTTAATGCCCGGCATACTATACAGTTCGGACTGAATGCAATTTATTATAAGCTTAACCCGGGATCTTATCGTCCCGTAGGGCCTGAATCAAAAGTAAAGGAGGATATAATACCTCCTGAGCAAGGACTTGAATCGGCAGTATATATTGGTGATAGTTATAAAATTTCCCCAGATCTTTCGATGGATTATGCATTTCGCTATTCCTTCTATCAATACCTGGGTCCTCAAACCGTCAGCTATTATGCAGACGGCCTGCCAAAAAGTGAATCAAGCAGAACAGGTACCAAAGAATTCGAAAAAGGCGGGATCAAAAATTACAGTGGTCCCGAATATCGGTTTGCCCTGCGATATGCGTTTACTCCAGATTTTTCAGTTAAGGCTGGATTTAATTCTTTAAGACAATATATACACATGTTATCAAACACGACAGCTATTGCCCCAACTGATATCTGGAAATTAAGTGATCCGAATATTCAGCCGCAGCAAGGCAACCAGGTTTCGCTTGGGTTATATAAAAATTTTAAATCAAATACTATCGAGACTTCAGTAGAAGTTTATTATAAAGAAATGAAGCATTACCTGGATTATAAAAGTGGTGCTGTCCTGGTATTGAATCATAATATTGAGACGGATGTCATCAACACAAAAGGGAAGGCTTATGGCATTGAATTGCTTTTAAAGAAAACAGCAGGTAAATTGAACGGGTGGATCGCCTATACTTATTCCCGCACATTATTGAAAATGGATGATTCCCTTGCAGGGGAAGTGATCAATAACGGTGAGTATTATCCAAGCAATTACGATAAGCCGCATGATATAAATATCGTTGGCAATTTAAAAATATCACATCGTTTCAGTGTCTCCTCCAATATAGTTTATAGTACAGGTAGACCAATGACACTTCCTGTTGGCAGGTATTATTATGCAGGATCCCAAAGGGTTTTGTATTCTGACAGGAATGCTGATCGTATCCCTTATACTTTTCGAATAGATCTCTCTATGAACATTGAAGGCAATCATAAGGTGCAACAGAAAACACATAATTCATGGACAATTGGTGTGTATAATCTGACAGGACGAAACAATCCATATTCAGTTTATTTCGTTTCTGAAAACGGACAGATAAAGGGCTATCAACTTTCAATATTTGGGAGCATTATTCCCTACGTAAACTTTAATATCAAATTTTGATGAAAACAAACTTTAAAATAATTATTTGTTGCGCAACACTGATAATGCTTCTTGTTTGTTGCAAGCAAGAATATATTCCACCGGCAAATGAAGAAAATGCGAATCTCCTTGTAGTGGAAGGTTTTTTGAATAGTGGACAAGGTCCCACGACTATTCGCTTATCCCGTTCGGTTGGTCTTACAGATACTACACAAAAGAAATTTGAACGTGGAGCAAAGGTAAATGTTGAAGGAGAGGATGGAAGCAGTTTTGCATTAGCTGGCAATAATAATGGTGAATACAGCATTTCGCAGTTGCCCCTGCTAAATAATATTAAATACCGGCTGCATATAAAAACAATTAATGGGAAAGAATATGCTTCTGATTTTGTTCCAATAAAAATCACTCCACCTATCGATAGCATTACCTGGCAAAGTGAAAGCGAGGGATTACGACTTTATGTAAATACACATGATCCGCAAAATGCCACGAAATATTATCAATGGGAATTTGAAGAGACCTGGGAATATCATTCTGCATATTATAGTACAGTGAAATACATTAGGGATAATACTAATAGGGTTACTGCTCTTGTATATAAGTATCCCGATCACCATGTTGACACGACAATTTATAAATGCTGGAAGACATTAAGTTCAACATCTATTATTATCGGATCTTCAGAAAATCTTACAACAGATATAATTTATTTACCATTTCATTTTATAGAACAGGGCTCAGAAAAACTAAGTGTATTATATAGTATTAACCTGAAACAATATGCGGCTAGTCATGAAAAATATTTATTTCTTCAAAAAATGAAAAAAAACACTGAACAAACAGGTTCGCTATTTGACGCACAACCTTCTCAACTGTCTGGTAATATACATTGCCTTACAGATCCTAATGAAGCTGTTATAGGATATGTTGAAATAACGCAGGAGCAAACTCAAAGGATATTTATTTTTAATAGCCAGCTGATTTATTGGCGTTACGATCCGGGCTGCGCTCAGTTTGAAATTGATAATCAGTTGGACAGTATTGCAAAATATGGAGCTGATTTTACTCCAACGGTTCCAACAGAATTTGATCTAACGTTTCCTTTTGGAATACGTAAGTTCAATGTAGCAAGTGATGTGAAATGTGTTGATTGTACGATTGGGCGCACAAATCAAAAACCTCCATTCTGGCCATAAATTTTTAAGACAAACTGATAATCATTACAAATGCAATCGACACTATACAAAAGACACTTTTTCGTTTTCATGATTTGTTTGTCATTTGCCTTGTCTGCATTTTGCCAGCATGATTTAAACGAAATACAATCTTCTTTTAATGAGTATAAAAATTACAGTTTAAGGGAGAAAATATTTACACATACAGACAAAGATCTTTATGTGGCCGGCGATATAGTTTGGTTTAAATTATATGTTGTAAATGCAGATGATAACAAACTTATTGACCTCAGTAAGTTGGCTTACGTCGAAATCCTGAACGCAGATCAGAAACCTATAGTGCAAACCAAGGTACAGCTCGATAAAGGAGTTGGAAATGGTTCATTGTATTTACCTGTTTCACTTAATTCTGGAGTCTACAAATTCAGAGCATACACCAACTGGATGAAAAATTTCGATGCAGCATATTTTTTTGAAAAGTCAATTACCATTATTAATACATTAAAAACGCTCAAGATCGAAGAACCCATATCGAATTTCTATGATGTGCAATTTTTCCCCGAAGGCGGGAATCTTGTGCAAACTATACAAAGCAGGGTCGCATTTAAGATCACAGATCGTACAGGTAAGGGAATAAATTGTAAAGGGTTTCTTGTCCGCAATAACAATGATACAATTACAGAATTTCAGCCATTAAAATTTGGGATTGGCAATTTTTCTTTTACTCCTGAAACAGGTAGCACTTATAAGGCAGTTATTAAGCTCGCTGATACAACTATTACGAAAGAATTACCAAAAGCTCTGGAGAATGGGTATGTTTTGAAGGTGAATGATGTAAATGGGTCTCAATTGAATGTTCATATAGCAACAAGTAATAAGTCAGATTTTGTTTATGTTTTTGTTCATACAAGACAAAACCCAGTTGTAGCGGGAAAAGTTTTTTTAAAAAATGGTGAAGCTGAACTTTTAATTGAAAAAAATAAATTAGGAGAAGGGATCTCCCATATTACAGTTTTTAATAGGGATATCCTTCCCGTATGTGAACGTCTAATTTTTATTCGACCGACTCAAAAAATCATTATTCAATCTAAAATAGATGAAGATCAGTATCCTTCTCGGAAACAAGTAAGAATAAACCTCAATTCAACAGATGAATCAGGAAAATTAATACCAATTGATCTATCGGTTGCAGTATATAGGTTAGATAGCCTAGAGGCATTTCAGGGCAGCATGATCGACAATTATTTCTGGCTTACATATGAATTAAAGGGAACAATTGAATCCCCAGAATATTATTTTTCCGAAATAGGTGCTGAAGCGGACCAGGCAATTGATAACCTTATGTTGACACATGGATGGCGAAGATTTCAGTGGCAAAATGTTCTCCAACGTACAAGATCCAACTATTCCTCAGTGCCGGAGTACAAAGGCCATATTATTAATGGCAGGGTTACAAATAAGACCTCAGGTATCCCTGTGTCAGGTGTGTTGACCTATCTTTCAGTCCCTGGTTCCCGTGTACAACTTTATAGTTCAAGAAGCGATTCAAACGGAGTTGTAAGGTTTTATACAAAAGATTTTTATGGGCCCAATGAAATTGTATTACAGACTCAAAGCGATGAAAATGCTGGATACAATGTGGAGATCATCAATCCATTTGCAGATAAATTTTCACAAGAAAGTTTACCTCCTTTTCATATTCAGGATAGTATGAAAAACCTGCTTACCGATTACAGTACCAGTATGCAGGTTCAAAATAATTTTAACGGAGGAAAATTAAAAGAATTCTACGCACCTATCATTGATAGTAGTGCTTTTTACGGTGTCCCTGATAAACAGTATAAGTTGGATGATTATACCCGGTTTTCTACTATGGAAGAAGTATTGCGTGAATATGTATATGAGGTGCTCGTTCGAAGGCAAAAAGAAAATTTTCATTTAATCATGGCAGACGGCGATAATAAAATATTTCTTGATGACCCTTTTACACTTATTAATGGAGTTCCTGTTCTTGATCCGAATAAAATAATGAAATATGACCCTTTGAAAGTCAAAGAAATTGATGTTGTAAAAAGTAGACATTTTTGGGGTCCTTTGATATTAAACGGAATTGTAAACCTTGTGACTTATGAGCCAGACCCCTCAATTATAACTGACCTGAACGCAGTGATTTTAGGATATGATGGTTTACAATATCAGCGGGAATTTTATTCGCCGGTTTATGAAAGCCAGGAGCAACTGTCCAGCCGCATGCCCGATTTCAGAAGCGTTTTATACTGGTCACCGAACATTCATACTGATTCTCAAGGAAAGACAGAAATAAATTTCTTTACTTCAGATATGAAAGGAAAATATATTGTGATTCTGCAGGGTATTGATGCCGACGGTCGGGTGGGTAAAAACATTGTTTCTTTTGAAGTAAAATAATTGACCAACATAATTCAAACTAAAAATATCGAACATAAAAAAAGAGACCGAAGTCGGTCTCTTTTTATTTTATCAATGATTATTTTAATAAGTTGCTTTTATTTCCACTCTGCGGTTTTTATTACGTCCTGCAGTAGTATTATTATCTCCTATCGGCATAGTTGAACCAACTCCGTCCACATCGATGCGGTCTGAACTGATTCCTTTGCTTACCAAATATGTTTTTACTGCATTTGCACGTCCTTCACTCAAATTATCTGCATTCTTTTCAACATTGTCTGTATTTCCTTCAATTTTGATTTTGAGCTCTGGATTATCTTTCATCACCTTTACTATTTTATTTAATGAGGCTGTTGCAGCTGCCGCTAGTTTTGCACTGTTTGAACTGAAATAAATGCTTTGTCCTGCAGCGGCGAGGGCTTTGCTTACTTCAGCAGACACTTGAGGTGTTTCTGGGCAACCAAAGTTTTTAGCTACACCTGGTACATCCGGACATTTATCTTCATCATCATTAATGCCATCTTTATCTCTATCGGCAACAGGGCAACCATTATTACTTGCAGGTCCTGCCTGGCTTGGACATTTATCTTCTTCATCATTGATACCATCGCCATCAGTGTCAGGAATAGGACATCCATTATATTTTGCAAGACCAGCTTGATTAGGACATTTATCTTCTTCATCGTTGATGCCATCTTTATCAGTATCAGGAATTGGGCATCCATTGTATTTTGCTGTGCCTTTCTCATTTATACATTTGTCTTGCTCATCATTAATTCCATCGCCATCAGTATCCGGGATTGGGCAACCATTATATCTCTCAAAGCCTACTTCGTTCGGACATTTATCATTCTTGTCGATCACGCCATCACCATCTGAATCAGCATCTACTTTTTTCCCAAACAATCTTAATTTTAATCCGGCTTGTATGTTTTGGTTTTTATATTTCATTTCATCACCATGAGTGCTGGAATTATCCATGTTGCTAATTCCAAAAACATAACGACCAAAAATTGTTACTCTACCATGAGGAAATATTTCAAATCCTCCGAAAGCAGAGAAACTTGTTTTTTTGAAATCATCTTCCTTAGCCAAATTATTTTTGTCTTCAAAAGAGGAGAACCAATCTAGTTGGGGTCCGGCTGTTATTGCGAACTTATCTCCGGTATGAAATTTTAATAACAATGGAACTGAAAGATACCTGACCTTGCCATCAGTTAGCAATACTCCTGTTGCTTTATTAGAATGATAACCATAAGAGCTATACATGAATTGCGGTTCAATTGAAAAGCCGGTGCTCACAGGGAAATTGACCCATGCTCCAGCTGACCAGCCACCCTCAAAATTATAATCAATATTTGAAGGGTTATCGCCTGTAACTCTAAACTGGCTAAAATTAGCCGCTCCTAGTAATCCACCGGAAGCGGTATAATGTTCCTTAACGATGTTCTGCGAATATATTGTAGCAAATGCGCAGCAAGACAGAACAAATAGAAATAGTTTCTTCATAAAGTAATTTTTAGATTAATTAATTGTTTCATTTTTTTAAATCATATGATCTCTCATACTCTTATAAAATTTTGTAAATTTTTTATTACTTGATGGTTTCCAAAATTTATACCAATACATGAATCTTATTTCAATGTTGCAATAATTGTTACAGTTTCATCACTAAATCATATGATTGGGCAAAAAAGTTCACTCATAAACACCTTCTTGTTGATGTGGATCATGACTAATGGTTAAACAACTTACATTTCATCGATCATTTAGTATTATTCAGTAAATAACTCTACATAACTATCATCTGCCTTCCTAAACTGCGATCATTAAGATGTTATTTCTTGTATTGAACACTCTGGCACGTTTTTAAAGCATATTGAATAAAAAACTGAATATCAGTTACCCGATAGAAATCATATATGAGAAAAATCATTTATTTTTTTGTTTTGTGCTTACTAATGCACCCAATTTTAGTAGTTGCACAAACTTCTGCAGCCAAAGTTTTAAAGGAAGAAGAGGGGAAATTTTTCCGCCAACTTGATCTAATTTCAATTGACACGACTTTTTTACATCAACTTTCCCGTTCAGTTAAATTAGAAGTAGATAGTATTTATACTTTTATTATCACTAATGATGCATTACCTGATGCAGAAAAAGAAAAAGCAATACTTAGCCTGGGGTATTTTATGAATGAACTTACTAAGAATATCACACGTCAAAAAGTTGAGATGTATGATGTTCATAGTGCAGTACAGTCGTATAAGAATATTTTAAAAGCATTACTTAATAATAGGTCGTTTGATGATGTTTTAGTTTCAGCTGGTCAAAGTCGCAGCCAGGTATTATCGGCAGCATTTAGCCAGTATAAAGAACATCCTTTGCTTGATGATATAGCGGTTTATAAACGTGTGGCTTCTTTACCTGAATATATTCTTAGTTTTTTAGAGAATAAACCCGGTTTTCGTTATGCTGATTCTTTATTGGTAATTGCAGCAGTTAATGATCCGTCTAAAATAGTTTTATATCTCAACCAGGGCAAACAACCTTTACAGGACAATATTCGTAATACAAAAAATATATACCTGCAAGAGATCATATCACTTGCAACAGACAGAAATGCATCGGAGTTATTGCCTTTTGTTACACTAATAGCAGAAAATAGAATTACAAAAGAAGAAATACTCGAAACGAGAAAGGATGTAGTTAAGTATTTTCACCTGTTGGTTAATACACGGATGGAGTTTGTTGGATCTAATGATGCATCTATGATTTTCCAAAAGTTGTTGCGCAAAGGTTTAAAGGAAAAATCTCTGTCATTTTATGTGAACCAGGTCAATGAACTGCATAGCGCCTCAGATGCTGTTCGTTTTGCTTCAATTAAAGGTCTTCGTCCCGAAGATATTTATTACATAATCACAAGTTGTGGTGATGAATTATATACTTCAAGTTATCTGGGTTTGTATAAAAGATTAATGGAGAATTTCAAAACACAGTCAGCCGATTCATTGTTCAATATCGTACAGTATGATAATTTTCGAATCTTCATGCGGTTGGCGGCTAACTATAATGTGCTGATAGATTTTTTAAATAAAATGCCACAGGAAAAAGCTTCTGAATTAATGAGCCGCTTTATTTCCGGAATTGAAACAGATACAAATTCAGGACTTGAAAAGGCAATGGATATCGCCGATTCATTTACAGGTCTTGATTCAGCCATTGCAATTAGCGATATGATCCAAAAAGAATTGCGATCAAATTTAAATCGCTGCAAATCGGGCCATTTATATTTCGGGGTAAGGCTTTACAACATTTTATTGCAAGTGTTTGACCTGGTCAAACAGAAAAACTCTTTTAATAAATTATGGACAACACTTGGTAATTATGAAATGCTTGAACGAAAGGCATTACAAAATAAGAAAGGAGAGATCATTCAACTGGTTTTATTTTATGGCGATGAGGATGGCGTTGCTTCATTTAATAATTTCCAAAAAACTTTTAGTGATACAAGCAAATGGAAAACTACCAAAAATGAAAATTGGATAAGTATTCGTTCTGCAACTGATCAGCCTATTATTATTTATGCAAATCGCCCATTAGATACAAAGGAAGAATTAGATCTAAAAGCCCAGGACTCGTTATTTTTTTTTTTGAAGCAGGAATCAATAGACCCGGTTGTGTTAGTTCATCGGGGCCATAGTTATCATCTCGATAATACATTGAAAAGGTTGACGCCTTCTATCAAACTTGCCATATTGGGCTCATGTGGTGGAGCTAACAGCTCCATAAGTATTGCAAGCATTAATCCCGATGCACAACTTATTGTTTCAAAGAAAACAGGATCGAAATCTATCAATGACCCGATCATTGATGTGATCAACGAGACTTTGCTCAATAACGAAGATCTTTCATGGCCATTAATATGGGATAAGTTATCCGTACGGTTTAATAACGATGAATTTACCCGGAACCTTTTTAATGAATATATCCCGCCCGGAAGAAACGTAAGTCTTTTTGTTCTTAAGCTTTTTAATTTTTACAACAGATCTGTTTAAACCTAACAGTTGGTCATTTTGGAAATGCCTTTCATTAAAGACCATCATAGGAGCAATAACTCCGTTTTTTATATCGGTAATGAATTTGAAGAGTATGCATCGCATAATTTTTTTTCCTCTTGATATTGGTCATTATTTCTGGAAATACAACAGTAATTCACAATTAACGAACATATGGCAGTAGGTATACAACTTTATGAGCTACTTCTCCAATAAAAACCTTAGCTTTACTCGTTACGGTTGATGAGCCAGGCAGTAATGCTTCTCTTATCTTTTTACTATCTCCCCACAACTGTGCGTATTTCTTAACTATCGATTTATGTAATTAATGCTACTCATGTGATTGCTATTTCTTAACCGGAATAGACCAATCAATTTTATAACAAAACGAAAAATTTAAAATGGCTTTTATAGATGAAGTTTTACAAACGCCTTCCTATGGATGGAAAGATGAAAAAGGCGAATTGATAAAACCCACACGTAAACAATTATTCAGCGAATTTTTATCACGCAGTAATATTTTTAAAAGTAAAAAGAACTGGATATCTTTTATAGGCTGGTTCATGATCGTTTGCATGATCCCTTTTGCTTACTTTTTTTTGGTTCATTATTTCTCATGGCAGTTACTCATAGTTTTTCTTTTGTATACCATGATCATCATGGGTACGCATGGCACTATTTGGCTTCATCGTTATTGCACACATAAATCTTTTACATTCCGGCATAAGATATGGCGTTTTCTTACGCAGAATCTTGTTATCAAAACTGTTCCCGAGGAGATGTATGTTGTATCACATCATGTGCATCATGTAAAAAGTGATGAGCCAGGCGATCCTTATAATGCCCGTGCTGGTTTTTTATATTGTTTTTTGGCAGAAGTAAATCATCAAAGTATTAATAAAAATCTTTCTGAAAAAGATTATGAACGTGCTGTCCATTTTATGAAACACACAGGTGTTCAAATAAATTCTTATGCGAATTATAAAAAGTGGGGTTCAATTGCTACGCCATGGTATACAATAGCACTTTGGTTGGGTAATTGGGCTTTTTGGTATACGATGTTTTATTTAATTGGAGGGCATGCTCTTGCTTGTACTTTTTTTACCGGTGCAATGTTTTGGATCACTTTTGTAAGAATATTTAATTACACCGGGCATGGTAAAGGCGAAGAAAAACATATAGATGGATTGGATTTTGACAGGAGCAACCTATCGATCAATCAATGGCGACCAGGTTATTTTGCAGGCGAATGGCATAACAATCATCATTTATATCCTGCGAGTGCTAGGGCCGGCTTTTTATCATGGCAACTGGATCTGCCGTGGATCTATATATATGTATTGTATAAATTAGGAGCGGTGAGTTCCTTTCATGATTCAAAGAAAGATTTCTTACAGAAACATAAACGCTAAGGGGGAATATTTTCTCGCTGTATATAGAACGCCTACATAGGCTTGATATCAAATTTTTCGCCAGTAGTATTCACACGCCAAAATTTACCATCGTCAATTAGCAAAGCTTCAGAACGGCCTTCTGCATGATGTACATCTACATTAAAAACTTTGCCATTATATAGCGATCTTATTTCATTTGCAATAATGGTATGTCCTGTTGTAATGTTACGAACATTATAGATGTCCAATGTGCTGTCTATTTGTTGCGGGTTTGCTCTTGGTGCTTTATAATAATTTCTGTACCAAAAAGGCCCAAAATCACTGTATATTAAATTAAGCCGGTCATCTTTATATCTATAAGTTGTATCGGTGTAAAAAGGCCTGGTTATTTCGTTAAGCTCCTTCAATGATATGTTCAGGTTATTCAAATAACCGGAAACGCCACCATGAGTAAAAAGGGTATTGCCAACACGTTCAATAACATTTTTAGTAGCTAGCCAACGGCCTATTTCCGAATTTTGCCCGAACAGTTGCATATACGGTTTGTTCATTAATTGCGCATGTTGTATGTAACGCTCCTGTACATAGTCAAGTTCATCAC
>DATHDP010000073.1:0-35903 GCA_035318985.1 Chitinophagaceae bacterium | reverse complement strand
TTTTACATTCATAAAAAATATAAAATTTTCGGATTTTACTTTGCCTTTTTACTATTTCAATATGCAGCGCCATTAAGTTATTTTAAAAAACTATTTAAGTAATTCAAAATCGTTGTTGTCTGCATCATCAGGCTCACATGTCCTTGTGAAGGAACAATGGCTAATTGCGATTTTGGCATTGGCTGCATGTCAGCAGTAACACCACCTCCCAACAACTGATACGTTTTTATCAACTCTATTTTGTCCGTTCCGTCATTGTCGCCGGATATGATCAGTACAGGCGCAGCAATTTTTGCAATATTGGAGTCGCCAACGTTGAATGGTGTCTCGGCGAAAACAAACATCTGCTCTAAGTATTTTCTCCATTTTGTTTTGTCGGGTGCTACTGCATCGTATCCGGCATGTAGCGGTGTGTTATCAAAAAATTCAGGCTTAAAATCTTTAAACGCACCGTTTACTATGGGTAGCCAACCATTTGTTTTATAAGTAGAAGAAATGATCACTAATTTTCTTAACCGTTTAGGGCTTTGTACAGCAAACTGGTAAGCCACAGAGCCCCCCATACTATATCCTGCTACATCTGCACTATCTATTTTCAGGTGATCCATCAGTTTTTCTACATCACTTGCTAAAGTAGTGATCGATAATTCTCTTTCTGAAAACGGCGAATGCCCATGTCCCTGCATTTCTATTGCAATTACTTTCCTGCTCTTTGATAGCTCGGGTATCAATTCTGCCCAGTTCATATCAATTGTATAAAAAGCACCATGCAGTAAAACTAAAGGCCTGCCTTCACCATATACTTCGTAATAAACTTTAATGCCATTAACAGGTGCGTAACCACTGCTGGAAGGCTTGATCTTTTGCCCGCTTGATGAAGACGCTATAAACATAATTGCAATTAATAGTATTAATCTAAAAGGATTATGTGTTTTGAGTAAATCTTTCATAACGCTGTTTAAATTTTAATTTATTGATATTACAAATCTACAGCTACTTACCTCTTAGTTTTGGGCAAATTCCACGATCCATTCAATACCGTATTTGTCTCTAAAACAACCAAAATATGTACCCCAGGGTCCATCACCAATAGGACCTTCTATTTGTCCTCCAACTGAAAGCCCATTAAATAATTTATCTGCTTCTTCTTTACTTTCTGCAGTTATTACAATTTTACTTCTGTTCTCACTTTCGTTTGTTTTTCCCATAATTTCCGGAACATCATTTGCCATCAGCATACTGTTTTTACCGATTGGCAAAACAATATGCATAATTTTATTTTCTTCTTTTTTCGCAATCGGGAATTCAGGACCTGCAAGGTCTTTGAAGCGAATGATCTTTGTAAACTCTCCGCCAAATACTGATTTGTAAAAGGTAAATGCTTCTTCGGCATTTCCGTTGAAGTTTACGTGGGGATTGATAAGTGCCATAATTTTTTATTTTTTAGATTGTTAAATTAGTTACTTCATTATTTATTTTGACTGCCGTTATGAAAAACGAAAATCATTTTTTCGATAGCGTTGACAATAATTCAGCCAAGTAGTTCAATGTCATAGTAAATCCTTCTTTAAAGCCCATTTCAATCTGCTTCTCCATGCGTTCAAGAGATTCATTGTAAATAGCAATGCTCACTTTCGTTGTTCCGTTTTCTTCGCTGAAAGTATGATCCCATTCAGAACCCGGCAATTCCGGGGTTTCATTTTCGTCTGCAAAAGCATTAAAAAATTTGAAATTGGTCTTTGGACTAATGGAAGTATATTTTTGGAGTATCCAGCGTTCTTGTCCTTCAGGGCTTACCATCGCATAAAATCTTCGTCCACCAACTTTGAAATCCAGAACTTTTGTTTTTGAAGCAAAAGGTTTAGGTGCCCACCATTGATCAAGAATTTCTTTTTTGGTAAAAGCATCCCATACCAGCGAAAGCCCGGCATCAAACTCTCTGGTTATGAATACCGTTTTTTTTGATTTGTCCACGATAAAATCAAATAGCAAGTTGTTTGTCATTTTTTCTTTTTTTTAATTGTTGATAATAATTTGTCAAGTTGGTTGAAACGAGTTTCCCAAATTTTACGGAACTGCTCGATCCATTTGTCTATTTCTTTCATTTTTTCAATTTCAAGTGAATAATAAATTTCCCTGCCTTTTTGTTCCTGTTTTACCAGTTCGCATTCTGTGAGTATGCGAAGGTGTTTAGAAACAGATTGTCGGGTAGTATGGAAGTTATCAGCAATGGCGTTCGGTGTCATTGCCTGCAATGCAATTAAGGTAATAATTGCCCGCCTTGTCGGATCTGCTATTGCCTGGAAAATGTCTCGTCTCATTTTTTTAAAATTTTATTTGCGCAGCTATTCGGTTGCAAATATATGCGCAGCCATTCGGTTTCGCAAATTTATTTTCAAAAATATTTTATCGTGGAAAAAAAATCTATGGGTTTGGTTGGTTTGAGTATAGCAGTATAATGACCGTTAACACATTGCCATTATAAATCAAGTTTCAAAAAAATTGCCAACGTTTTTGTACCTGCCTGCCGCAAGGCAGGTTGTAATGGGTCAATGAGCAAAATATGGCATTTTTTATTTGTTCTTTAGCTCTAAATTTTCAACCTCGTTAGTCAAAAAAATATCGGAAGTTTACAAAACGAATTTTTTCTAAATCGTGCTATGAAAAAACATTTTATACTCTTTATATTTTTCATCACTTGTCTTTCATTTACCTTTTTGATCAAGACGGATGAACCTGTATTTGTTCCGCCAAGTCTTCAAAGAACAGGTGGCGATTCTGCCAAAGGCTATTATTATCTCATTAATGGTGATTATATAAAAGGCGGAGTTCCTGAAATGGTTTTTAGAAAAGCCACTGATAAACCAACAATATATCTTGAAAGAGATGGTGCGAATGATGGCATTCCACATGACTATACTGCTGTAAAAGCTTTTAATGGGGAAATTGTTATTGCGCCGAACTGTTTACAATGTCATGCACAGGTTTTTGAAGACAAATTATATATCGGTCTCGGAAATACATTTATTGACTTCAGTGACAGGAATAGAGTGAGTGTGAAAGATATAGACAAAGCGGAAAAGTTTTTAAAAACACTTGCCCCCAAAAAATGGAAAGCTTCAGAACATTTTTTTGAGGTGGTTAAAATTACCGGTCCGCAATTGTATACGGAAGCAAGAGGAGTAAATCCTGCGGATCGTCTTGCAGCCGTTCTCGCTGCTCATCGTGATCCCGTTACATTTAAATGGAATGCTGAACCGCAACTTAAGATCCCCGAGCAGGTTGTGCCTTCCGACGTTCCTGCCTGGTGGTTATTAAAAAAGAAGAATGGAATGTTTTACACTGCTTTCGGCCGCGGGGACTTCGGAAGATTTTTAATGGCTTCAAATCTTTTAACGGTGAATGATACTTCAGAATCTGCAGAAGTTGATAGTCATATGCCGGATGTGCTGGCTTATATAAATTCATTAGAAGCGCCAAAATATCCAAAACCAATTGATGCGGCATTAGCAGAAAAAGGGAGAATTATTTTTAGTACTGCTTGTTCCGAATGTCATGGCACTTATGGAAAAGAAGGACAATATCCTAACCTGTTAATTCCACAAGCAACTATTCAAACAGATTCACTATTGCAGGCATCCAATTATTCTAATCCTGAGTTTATTGATTGGTTTAACAAGAGTTGGTTCAGCAGTGGCGATCATCCCGGAAAACTTGTTCCTTTCAAAGGTTATATTGCTCCGCCATTAGACGGAGTTTGGATCACAGCTCCTTATTTTCATAATGGCTCTGTGCCAACGTTGGAAGGAGTGCTTAATAGCTCTATTCGTCCAAAATACTGGACAAGAGATTTTGATAAGCCGGAATATGATTATGAAAACCCGGGATGGAGGTTTACTATGTTTAATACACCAGGTGATAAATTGATCTATAATACTACATTACCCGGTTATGGAAATTACGGTCATTATTTTGGGGACAAACTAACTGGTGAAGAACGCAAAGCCGTGATCGAATACCTGAAAACATTGTAAAGACTATTTCTTTCCTTAACTTGATTCCACAAAATGATCTTCATGAAAACAAGACTGGTATTTTTTTCCCTTTTTATTTCCTCGACAATTTTTTCGCAAGGTTGGCAATCACTTTTTGATGGCAAAACTCTCAATGGCTGGAAACTGATGACAGGAAAAGCTGAATACAAAGTGGAGGACGGCATTATAGTCGGTACAACCGTTATGAATTCTCCCAATTCATTTCTTGTTAACGATAAAAAATTTACCGGTGATTTTATCCTGGAACTTGAAGCAATGATCACTGATACCAATTCCAATTCAGGCATACAATTCAAAAGTAATTTCGATGCAGCGGGAAATAAAGGACAAGGCAGGATCTTTGGTTACCAGTTTGAAATAGATCCATCATCACGTAAATGGAGTGGTGGTGTATATGATGAAGGAAGGAGAGAATGGCTTTACCCCGGATCCTTAAATTCAAAAGCACAGGTGATGCTTACTCCAAATGTCTTTCATAAGATCAGGGTTGAATGTATAGGAAATACAATTAAAACCTGGCTTGATGAGGTAGCAACAGCTTATGTTGTAGACACGATCACGACAAATGAAGGGCTCCTTGCGTTACAGGTTCATGCTATCAGCAATGAAAGATCCAAAGGAATAAAACTTTGTTGGAAGAACATTCGCATCAAAACATCAGGCATGAAAGCCTCTTCTTTTCCAAAAGGAATTTATGTGGCAAATCTTAAGTCAAACTCTTTAACTGATTATGAAAAGAAAGATGGCTGGAAATTATTGTTTGACGGGAAAACTTCTAATGGATGGGTAGGTGCTTACAAAAAAACTTTTCCTGAGAAAGGATGGGAAATAAAAGACGGGATAATGAAAGTGGTATCGTCGGCGGGCAGAGAATCTGCAAACGGTGGTGATATTGTCACAAAAGAAGAGTTCAGCGCCTTTGATCTTTCATTTGAATTTATGCTTACTCCTGGCGCTAATAGTGGGTTAAAGTATTTTGTTACACTAAACGAAAATAATCCTGGTTCTGCTATCGGGTTGGAATATCAAGTGTTAGATGACACACTACATCCTGATGCAAAAATGGGAAGGGATGGAAACAGGACACTTGCTTCGCTTTATGACCTGATAAAGGCAAACAAGCAATCACGATTTATTAAACAACCAGGCAGATGGAATACAGGTCGTGTCATAGTTTATCCTAACAATCATGTTGAACATTATTTGAATGGAGTGAAAGTCTTAGAATATGAAAGGGGTTCACAAGCCTATCGTGATCTTGTTGCGATAAGTAAATATAAAGTGTGGCCAAATTTTGGTGAGGCAAAACAAGGTCGGATACTTTTACAAGATCATGGGAATGAAGTGAGCTTCCGGAGTATTAAGATTCGCCCCCTGTCCCCCTAAAGGGGGACTTAGGTTCGCATATTCCAGGTGATTTGAAATAATATAAATCCAAATGAAATAAGTGTATCTCAGTTTTCTACAAACAAAAGATCAATTCTTATTAATAGTTCTGATTCTTTCTAAGTTCCCCCTTTAGGGGGTCAGGGGGTCGGTTCCCAACCTTTCTCATATTCTCTTCTCCATAATTTCATGGCAACTGCATCATTTAATATATGGCCATTTTGGGGATCGCAGTATAATGTACGGCCAGTTCGTTGAGCAATATTTGCAAGATGACAAAGCAAAACACTTTTATGACCTTCATTGATCGGTGAATTGATCTTTTCATCACCACGAATGCTATTAACGAAGTTGTTGAAATGGAATAGATCTAAATTTCCCGTTGCACTTACTGTATTTGTTCCGTCGTTTTTATTTGCTGATTGTATTTCTTTGACTAATTTATTGTCAGCATCAAAGATCTTGTAATCATCGTTGCCATAATTTACTAGTGTACCCTTATCTCCATAAATAATAAATCCGCGACTTGCTCCTTCCACATTCATTTTATTACAGCTTCTTCCTTCCCAGGTGATCGATTTATTATTTCCGAACTCAAATGTGGCTACTTGTGTGTCGGGAGTTTGCCAGTCGTCTTTAAAAGCATAACGTCCGCCTGCTGATGTTACTTTAGTTGGAAAGTCAAGACCGAGAAACCATCGGCAGCAATCTATTTCATGTGTTGCATTGTTGCAAGTCTCAGCTGTGCCCCAATGCCAGAACCAATGCCAGTTGTAATGAACGAGATTATCCTGGTAGTCTTTTCTTGGTGCCGGGCCTTGCCATAAATTAAAATCCAATGTTGATGGTACAGGAACTTTTTTACCAATACCGATTGTCTTTCGGTTGTTGGCATACCATGCTTTTGCAAAATAAGCGTTACCAATTATTCCTTCTTTAATTTCCTTTGCTGCATTAATGAGATTCGGCATTGAACGGCGTTGATTACCCATTTGGATCAATTGCTTTGGATATTTTTTCATTGCGGCTATCAATAACTCTCCTTCATGAGGATTATGGCCGCATGGTTTTTCAACATATACATGTTTACCATGAGTAACACCGAGTATGGCAGCCGGCGCATGCCAATGATCCGGAGCGGCGATCAATAAACCATCGAAATCTTTTTTCTTAACAAGTTCCCGTATATCTTTTATGATCGTAGGTTTTTTTGCAGCATTGGCAAATGGTTTTAAACCATTCGCTATTGCTTTTTCTTCTACATCACAGAGATAAGATATCTCAACATTTGGAAGGCCTGCAAAACATTCGGCGAGATAAGCACCACGACTGTTTACACCCATAATAGCTAACTGAACTTTGTTACTGGGCGCATTCTTTCCAAATACAGGAAAATTCAAAAAAGTTATTCCTGCTGTTGCAAAAGAACTGTTCTTTATAAAATCTCTGCGTTTCATATAGTAAGCTTTGTATCACTAAAGTTAATTATATCCACAGCGCAACGATGCATTTTTGTAAATATGATTTATTAACTGCATCTTTAAATTACGAACCATGCCAGAAGAAAAAAATATTTCGATTGTTTGCAATCCTTTTGCTGGTGGAGGCAGGGCTATTATTTTAGGAAAAAGGATCACAGGAGAATTGCAAGGTAGAAATATCAAACATAGCTTACATGCGGGGGATTGGCCAGATAATTTTAATTCTTTTACTGATGTATGGATCATTGGCGGTGACGGTACATTGAATTATTTTTTTAATAAATACCCGGGAATAAGATTACCGCTTGTTATTTTTAATGGAGGCACTGGTAATGATGTTCATTCTCTTCTTTACAAAAACAAAAGCTTTGAAGAGCAATTAGAAATTGCCTTGACTGCAAGTCCGAAACTTATTGATGCGGGCAAGTGTAACGAAAAGTATTTTATGAATGGTGTAGGGATAGGTTTTGAAGGAGCCGTAGTTAAAAGTTTAACTGGTAAAAGAAAAATAAAAACGGGTAAAGCAGCTTATATGGGGACTATCTTAAGAAAAGTATTTTTCTATAGTTCAAAAAAATATAAGACGATCTCAGAAGAATATAAGCTGGAAAGTCAAAACCTGCTGATAAGTGTAATGAATGGTCATAGGGCAGGAGGAGGATTTCATATTGCTCCTTCATCAGCAATTGATGACGGATTACTTGATGTTATAATGTTAGAAAAGCTTCATCCCTTCCGGCGATTACGTTGGTTACCTGTTATTGAAAAAGGGAAGCATCTTGAACTTCCTTTTATAAAACATTTCAGGACAAAAAAATTAATAATTACGAGTGAGCAGCCAATTGATACACATCTTGATGGGGAATATTATTCCGCTAAGAGACTCGAAATAGAAGTGCTTCCGGGGAAATATTTATTCAGGTATTAAAAATTGAAGCGTCCCAACTATGTCGGGACGCTTCTTTATGACTCCATCACTAGTTACTCATTGTCATCACAGGTATCTCTGAGCCATAAGTAAGAATTTTATTGTAGAGTTTGTTCCACCAACGAGGTGTTTTATTTTCTTCAACCGGGTTCTTGACCATGATAAGATTTGAACCAACGGCAAGCACTGGTACATTTGCTTTTTTTGCGATCTTATTAATAGAGGAAGAAGATATCCTGCGTTGAAATAAATTATTACTTGATAATCCCAATACAACCATATCCATTTCAAAATCCCTGATATATTCAGCTAACTTGTTTGTTGTGTTGCCTTCAAGTAAGCTAATTTCTATGTTTCCATTGCCATACAATTGATTTGAATAAGATACTGCCAAGTCTTTAAGTTTATCATAACTGTTCAGCCTGTCTATCCGAGATTCATAAGGAGTGAATGAACTAAAAAATGTTGGCTTAACAATATTTACCAGATGAATATTGCAATTCATTTGATTTGCCATCTCAATTCCTTTAGCTATTGCCCATTTGTTTTTACTGGTAAAATCTACCGGTATAAGAATGTTACAAAGTTTATTTGACATAGGTTAAGATTTTAATTTCTATTTTTTAATTCTTAGAATAATCATGCCATTATTAATTATCGTTAAAAACTTTTCTTAGATGGATGGAATGCAGTTGAAATGTTGGTTTGAATTACTGTGGTAAAGTCAAAATGCAAGCCAAATAAAGGTGTTGTCACATGTAAGAATATATATTGTCATAAGTGTGTTATAACTGCAATTAATAACTGTGGAGTAATTTTTACGAATATACTTTATCAGGGAATTTCATGCCCTTTGCTTGCACGCCAGAGCATAAACCATTCTTCTCTTTCAATATTTATTTTAATAGCATCATAAGCTGATGTTAACCTTTCAATTTTTGTAGAGCCTATCACAGGAATTATTTTTGAAGGATGTTTAAATAGAAAGGCTAATAAAATTTGATCAGCAGAGCAATTATATTTTTCGGAGAGCAGATTTGCAACAGATAATATCCTGGTAGTTCTTTCGTCACCATCATCATTATAAAGTTTTCCGCTTCCCAATGGTCCCCACGCCATGGGTCGAATATTATGCTGTATACATTTATCAAGCGAACCGTCATGAAACGGATCAAGATGCAAAATTGAAACTTCCAGTTGGTTAAATTCAACTTTGAAAGCAGTCGTCATTATATCTATTTGAGAGGGAGTAAAATTTGAAACACCAAAATGTAAAACCTTGCCTTCTTGTTTTAATTGGGAAAAAGCTTCAGCAATTTCTTGTGGATTCATTAATACATCAGGGCGATGAATAAATAACAGGTCAAGATAATCAGTGTTCAAATTTTTCAATGATCTTTCAACGGATGTGATGATATGTAACCTGCTTGTATCATAAGAATGAATTTTATGTTCAGGTCTGTTTGGTGTGAATCTTCTTATCCCGCACTTTGTAATTAATTGCATTTGCTGGCGCAAATGAGGTTTTAATTTCAACGCATTTCCAAATTCTTCTTCCACAGTATAATCTCCATAGATATCTGCATGATCAAATGATGTGATCTTATTTACAATGCAATCTTCAATAAGCTGGAGGTACTGTTCAGTGGAATATTTTACACCCCATTGTCCCCATTTCATGCAGCCCGCGATAACAGGAGATAGTTCTAACATTTTAATTTTAGTTGAAAATAAAAAAGTCTGGCCTCGTTGCAAAACGAAACCAGACTTTAAAGACAGTGAATATTTATTAGATATTAATAATCGCTGTTGTAACCACCACGGTCGCGATAGCCACCGCTACCTCCACCTTTGTTGTAGCCGCCTTTTTTGAAACCGCCGCCGCCGCCGCTACCACCGCCGCCGAAGCTGCGTTTTTTGAAGCCGCCACCGCCGCCACTGCCACCTTCCTGTTTAGGACGGCTTTCGTTTACAACGATATTACGGCCATCAACTTCAGTACCATTCAATGCAGTGATAGCTGCATTAGCCTGGTCGTCGTTTGGCATTTCAACAAAACCAAAGCCTTTGCTGCGGCCTGTGAATTTGTCGGTAACAATTTTTGCTGAGCTTACTTCACCATGTGTGGCGAAAAGATTTTGCAGATCCTGATCTTTCAGGTTCCAGCTGAGATTTCCTGCGTAAATGTTCATTTTTTGAGAAATTTTTAAAAACAAAATAAGTGTCAACAGTAACCAATAATCAAAGAACATTTACCGAAAATCGAAACGTTCATGAACTTGCGAAACTGTAAAGAGCACCGAATACAATACAAAATAACGGTTTTTAAATGATAATATTGTAAATTTTTGGTCAGGCCTTTTGCCAGGGCTTAACCTTGAAGTAACCAACTATTTAGGCCAAAAAAAATCCCGCATCTGCGGGATTACTAATAAGTTGTTTGTATTAAGATTTATTCACCCACCACTTCAAAATCTACATCTGCGTTTTTGCCATTGCCAAAATCAATATGAGCTTTATAAGAACCGATCTCTTTCACTTCATCAGTGATGTTGATCCTCTTACGGTCGATCTCATATCCTTTTTGTTCGCGGATAGCACGGCTGATCTGTAAAGATGTTACACTTCCAAAGATCTTTCCGCTTGTTCCGGTTTTAGCACCAATTTTCAAAGGAGCTTCTTGCAGTTTAGCAATTACACTGTTTACTTCAGCAAGCATCTTATCTTCTTTCTTCTTTGCCTGCTTTAGTTTTTCTTGCATTTGCTTCACATTGCTTTGGCTTGCTTCAACTGCCATCTTGCGGGGGATAAGATAATTACGGGCATAGCCATTTTTTACTTTCACCAATTCATTGGCGCCGCCGAGATTATCTACATCTTGAATTAATATTACGTCCATGATTCTAGTTTTTATCCCAATGAATAACAGGCTTCATTGTCTTCCGGATATGATCGGGAGTTAGGGATGTGCCTATTTCAATAAATCAGTTACATAAGGTAACAATGCCATTTGACGGGCTTTCTTCACTGCATCACTTACTTTACGCTGGTACTTCAATGAATTACCAGATAAGCGGCGGGGAAGAAGTTTACCTTGTTCATTCAAAAACTTTTTCAAAAACTCTACATCTTTATAATCGATGTAGCGGATGCCATATTTTTTAAAGCGACAGAATTTTTTTACGATCTTATCACTTTTAATGGCCGTCAGGTATTTTATTTCATTTGCCTTTGCCATAGTATTAAGCCTCCACTGCTTTTGCTATTCTTTCTTTTCCTGTTGGTGCGCCACTTTTCTTTTTAGCATTGTACTCGACGGCGTATTTATCGAGTTTAGTTACAAGGTGACGAAGCACTGATTCGTCACGGAGAAGCTGGATCTTCATCTTCTCGTTGAAGTCGGATGGCGCTGTAAATTCCAGTACCCAGTAAAGACCAGTTGTCTTTTTCTGGATCGGATACGCCAGTGATTTCAGGCCCCAGGCATTTTCATGTATCACTTCACCTTTTACAGATGTAACCAGCGAAGCGTACTTTTTTTGAGCGGCTTTAAATTCTTCATCGCTCAATACCGGGGTAAAAATCACCATCAATTCGTAGTTGTTCATTTACCCTTTTGTTTTTTAATTAATAAATCGGTTTACCCATTGGACATCCCGACAAGTCGGGAAGAATCTGACGATAACAGATTTGGGGTCGCAAAGGTAAGGGAATGAGTGCAGAAGATAGAGTGCGGGGGAAAGATTTTTATTAGGCCAGCGGGGTTAACTCCGATTGAGCTTTTCTTGCGACGCTCCGTTCAACTTCCAAGCCTTGATTGCGCAAATTAGGGCTTGATTTTCAAGACTGGACACACAGAAGTTTCATCGAAAGTTGGGAATGGCCCGGCAATCTCATCCTGCTTACTTCCTTAAGATCTTCCCCATTGTCTTTCCTTTTGCCACTTCATCAACCAGCTTATCCATATAACGGATCTTCTGCATGAGTTTGTTTTCGATCTCTTCGACACGATACCCACAAATCACACCTGTTATTTTTGAGACATTTGGATTCATTTGTGGCGCCTGGGCAAAAAAAGTTTCAAGATCATTGTTCTTGTCTATCTGTTGTTGCATTGTTTTTTTATTATACCCCGTTAGCCAAAAAATAACGGTATCCAAATCCGCTTGTGTATGTCCCTTTCTCTCCACTTTTTGTATATATAGCTTATATATGCTTGCAAAGCTGTATGCGAATACTCTGGCGTAATCCATTTTACTTTTTATTATTTATCAAAGATAATTTCTTCTAATCTTCTGTCATTGCTATTATCCTCACGAAGGATTTTTCATTTTAACTATGCACTCATTTTTTTATCGGCCCATAGTAAAGCATTATTGCACCACAACTAAATGTTTTTGTTTTTAAGAGTTTAAGATCAACTCTGTCCCTGACGTTTTTAAATAATGGCAAGCCGCTCCTTGCAACAATTGGTTGAACGCCGAGTTGGTATTCATCAATTAAGTCAAGTTGTGAGAAGGCAACTATTAAACTGGGGCTGCCAACTACAATATTTTTACTCCCGCCATTGCGGGATTCCTTGAGTTCTAAAATTTCTTCTTTAATGATTTCCTTTTTCAATGTTGTATTTTTCCACGCAACATTTTTCAAGGTTCGGGAATAAACGATCTTTGGGATATCGTCTATTAACACTGCAAATTCATCCGTTGGTTTGTTGCCGGTAGGATCTTTTACTACTGATGGCCAATAACTTTCCATAAGTTGGTATGTTATCCTTCCGTAAATAAGTGTGTCTGCATTACTTAATAGCTCATTATAATGTTGATGTATTTCATCATCTGCGATCATTGCCGTATGGTCGCAAAATCCGTCAAGTGCCATATTCATCGCTGCAATTAGTCTTCTCATATTTTTTTAATTGCAATTATTTTTCTGTTCGTTTCCAAGAGCGTTTCAAGTTAGTTCTCAACCTAACTATTCTTTTTGCCTTGCATTACTTCTTTCACAGCTGCTTCGATGCCTTTACCGCTTACTTCCACAGGTTCTACATACAATCTGCCCCATGTGATCTTGTCGTTTTGCACTCCGATTATCATTATTCCACGCATGAACATTTTGCTATTATCTCTTCTTGTTCCTTGCCATTCCCATTCCGTCCATACAGAATCATTATTGATGGAATATCTTATTAACTGCGCAAAAAAATCGGGCATTTCGTCAAAATTAGAACTCCAGTTTTTTCTCACCTGCTCCCGCCCCTGGAATGTGCGGTCAGGATGAACAGGCTGCTCACTGTAATAGTTTTCATCAAAACATGAAACAAAAGTTTCAATGTCATGGGTGTTAAGCGCATCTCTCAGCCTGAACATTAAATTTTCTGCATCCATTTATTCTGTTTTAGAATAGAGGAAAAATAGCGGCTAACACTTTAAATTTATGTGGTTTTACTGAAATTTCATCAGTCTTTATTATTGACTTTCAACTTTACTTGCCCAATATTTACTTGGGGAAGGATGCATTTATGAGGAGATTACATATATCAATTCAGTGATCTGTATTCATTGGGAGATTGGCCAACCCGTTGCTTAAACAGTCGGCTAAAGTGCTGGGGGTATTTGAATCCTAATTCGTAAGCAATTTGGTTAACCGTTTTGCTTTGGTCAAATATTTTTTCTTTCGCAACATCGATCAGCTTTGTTTGAATGTATTCCTGTGCTGTTTTTCCCGTTTCTTTTTTTATTAAGTCGCCAAAATAATTTGCTGATAAATTCAATTCACTTGCACACCAGGCTACAGAAGGCAAACCAATAGTTTTTGGTTTGTCAGATTCATAATAATCGTTCAACAGATTTTCAAATCTTTCTAAAATTCCTTTATGTACGTTATCCCGTGTAATAAATTGGCGGTCGTAAAAACGAACACAGTAGTTCAGCAACATTTCAATATTAGATACAATAAGTCTTTTACTATGCCTGTCAACAGCATGTTCTAATTCATGTTCAATTTTCGAAAGACAATCCAACACAATTTTCCTTTCACGTTCTGATAAGTGAAGTGCTTCATTCGATTGATACCCGAAAAAGCTGTAATCATGAATATGACGACCAAGAGCTGTGCCATGGATCAGATCAGGATGAAACATCAGCACATAACCTTTAGGTTGAAATTTGTCTCCGAAATCTTCTATTTCTACTATTTGCCCCGGTGAAATAAAAATCAATGAGCCTTCCTGGTAATCGTAATAGTTGCAACCATATTTTATATCCCCGCATTTGACTTCTTTCAAAAAAACGCAGTACAGGCCATAATTAATTTTTATCGTTTTGTTTTTGCCACCGGGCCAGGACCATGGCTTAGATTTTGAAAAATCAATTACACTAACCAGCGGATGAAGCGTTTCATGATCGCTCAAGGCATTGTACTCTGCGACGGAATCAAATTTAAACACCTTTTCCATGCTTCAATTGTTGTGATATAAAGATAATCTTTCGATCATAAGAGTAATGAAGGCTACTTGCTAATCAGTAAAAATGGTAGATATATCCGTATTCTGTATACTATGCAGGCAGAAGAATGCAAAGACCTTTGTGGTTAACTTAAAAACAAATATGCATATGAAAATATCAATTCTCGGACTGTGTTTCTTATTGATGGGTGTGCAATCATCTTATGCACAACAGCCACCAACCGAAACAATCAAATCAGCTACTAATAACACACCAGCACAACAGGAAATCATTAACCTTTCAAAAAAGAAATGGGATTGGATGGCAGATAAGAATGTAGATTCTTTAAATGTGTTGTTTGATGACAAATCTATGTTCATTCACATGGGCGGAACCTGGGGGAAAACTCAGGAACTTGCTACTATTAAAAGCGGCGGCATCTGGTATAAGAAAGCAGAAGTTTACTCAGTTGTAGTAAACATGTTTGGTAATACAGCTATCCTGCTAAATGATATTGACCTGGTGGCGGCAGTCGGTGGAAATGAAGTCACCAATCCTTTTATGGTGACTGAAGTATATATTAAAGAGAACGGCAAATGGAAGATGGGTTCACTCACCTTCTCGCATCTGATGAGGCCAGTTAAAATGAAATGACAATAATAATAACCAGCAGCAGCATTAATGACGATAAGATAGAAAGAGATGGCGTACATTTTGTGATCAAAAATGAAAAGGTAAAAGAGGCAGAATCTAAAGTGAAAAAATGGTTAGAGAAACTGAAACTGATCAAAGAAGCATCTTAATAAGTTCGTAACTTTAATTCGATCGTAAAAAATTAAAAGTTTTCAAAAATTAAACTCCCCGAAAATGACACAGCAGAAAACTTCCATTAACAGGCGATCATTTTTAAGATCATCAGCACTTGCAGGTGGCGGGTTGATGATAAGTTTTAGTGCTTTGGCGGAATTCAAACTTGACGATAAAGTAAATAAGCTTGATCTTCCTGACCAATGGTATGAGTTAACTGGATATATCAAGATCACACCAGATAATATCATAAAGATCTTTAATCCTAATCCTGAATTTGGTCAAAATGTGATGACGTCACTTCCTATGATCGTAGCTGAAGAGTTAGAGGCAGACTGGAAACAAGTAGTGGTAGAAATGGGACAGCACGATAGTGTGAAATTAGGGCCGCAATTTACTGGCGGAAGCAATTCAATGAGGATGTATTGGAAACCACTACGAGAAGCAGGAGCAGCTGCACGAAATATGTTGATGGAAGCCGCAGCCCAAACATGGAGTGTACCGGTGGAAGAAGTAACAACAAAAGCAGGAATGCTTTATCATGAAAAAAGTGGTAAGTCGGGAACCTATGGCAGCTTTGCATCAAAGGCTGCGAGCATTCCCATTCCAAAAGGAATGAAGTTTAAAGAGCCAAAGAATTTTAATATAGTAAGAAACTCAAAGAAAAATGTAGAGGGTTTGAAGATAGTAACCGGTAAGCCTCTATTTGGATTAGATTATAAAGTGGAAGGAATGCTGATCGCAATGATCGAACATCCACCCGCTTTTGGAATGAAACTTAAATCGTTTGATGCATCTGAAACTTTAAAAATGCCGGGCATCAAAGATGTCTTTAGCCAAAAATTATATGAAGATGGTTTCGAACAAGGTGGTTTCGATACGAGATCATTTAATGATCTGCTGGTCGTTGTCGGCAAAACCACCTGGGAAGTAATGAATGCCCGTAAAAAATTAAAAGTACAATGGGAACTTGCTGGCGATACTAAAAACACAATGAGCGGAAAAAGAGAGTTTATTGTTCCGGGAGAACTGGAAAGTACGAGCACCCAGCTTGAAAAAATGAAGGAGTATGCAAAAAAACCTGCTCAACAATTAAGAAAAGACGGAGACCCCGAAACAGCTTTTAAAAATGCAGCGCAGGTTATTGAACGTACCTATAATGCACCGTTCTTAGCACATAACTGTTTGGAGCCAATGAATTTCTTCGCTCATGTTACCGATGAAAAAGCCTTAGTAGCTGGGCCCTTGCAGGCACCGGGTTGGTCAGAACCTACTCTTTCAAAACTTTTAAATCTTCCAGCAGACAAGATAGAGATACAGATGACACGCATGGGCGGAGGTTTTGGTCTCAGAGCATATGGACATTATATATATGAAGCAGCGCTTATCTCTAAAAAGGTAAAAGCTCCTGTCAAACTTGTATACAGTCGCGAAGATGATATGACCTATGGAATTTATCGCCCCATGTATACTGCAACTTATCGTGCGGCATTAGATGCAAATAAAAATTTAATTGCATTTCATGTAAAAGGCGGTGGTATTCCTGAAAATGCAGTTCATGCAAACAGGTTTCCGGCAGGTGCAATTGATAATTATCTTGCTGAAGGTTGGCAGATACCTTCCAATATTACGATCGGCGCATTCAGAGCCCCACGATCAAACTTCGCTGCTGCGGCGGAGCAATCATTCTTAGATGAATTGGCAGAAGCAATGGGTAAGGATCCAATTGATTTCAGATTAGAACTTTTAAAACGAGCCAAAGAAAATCCTGTTGGTAAAAGCAATGACTATAATGCGGATAGATATGCAGAAGTATTAAAATTGGTTAAAGAAAAATCTGGATGGAACAACCCGGAAAATAAAAAATACAGTCGTGGAGTTGCTGCTTATTTCTGTCACAATTCCTATGCAGCACACGTAGTGGACCTGGTAATGAGAGATGGGCAACCTTATGTTGAAAGGGTTTTTAGTGCGATTGATTGTGGAATTGTGATAAATCCTGATGCGGCAACTAATATGGTGCAGGGTGCGGTTGTAGATGGAATTGGAAATGCACTTTATGGAGGATTAACTCATAAAGATGGCGCTGCGGAACAAAATAATTTCCATCGGTACAGGATCATACGAATGCATGAAGCACCAAAAAAGATCGAAGTTCATTTTGTGCAAAATGATATTGATCCTACTGGTTTGGGTGAACCACCATTTCCACCAGTATTCGGAGCAGTAGCAAATGCATTGTATAAAAATACAGGCAATCGATTTTATGAACAGCCATATATTTTACAATTGAACAAAACCAGCCGGGCCTAAAAAATATTCTTCATTATTTATATTTCAACTATGATCACATTAAATATTAATAAAAAAACTTTTAACGTAGATGTAGATCCTGAAACACCTTTGTTATGGGTGCTTAGAGATACAATTGGTCTTGTCGGAACAAAATATGGTTGCGGCATGGCACAATGCGGTGCCTGTGTTGTTCATTTAAATGGTGAAGCCGTTCGTTCATGTGTAACAAAAGTGAGCAGGGCAGCAGGACAAAAAGTTGTAACGATCGAAGGCTTATCAGAAAAAAATGATCATCCCTTACAAAAAGCGTGGATAGAATTAGATGTTCCTCAATGCGGATACTGTCAATCGGGTCAGATCATGTCAGCAGCAGTTCTTATCAGAGAAAATAAAAATCCAACTGAAAAAGATATTGATGCTGCGATGAATGGTAATATTTGCCGTTGTGGTACTTATTTACGTATTCGTAAAGCTATTCAGTTAGCAGCAGAGATACAGCGAAAAGGATAAAAGATTAATAGATACAAAATCGGAAACCGACAATTTGAATTATTATGAAGCAACATACAGAACGATATTTACTCCCTGTAAAAACAATTAGTGTTTTAGCTGTTATTCTATCAGTAATTGTATTCATGAGTTTTAGTTTTAAAAATGAAACTACGATCAGCAGTCTAAAGAGTGATACAATTAATAAGGACAGTATTGAATCTGTAAAAGCATTTATGGATGTATATAAAGTCTTGATGAGTCCCCGTTGTATGAATTGTCATCCTTCAGGTGATGTTCCATTACAGGGAGATGATAGTCATATACATACTATGTTACCGCAAAGGGGGAAGGATGGTAAAGGAATTTATGCAATGAAATGTATGAACTGCCATCAGCCAACAAATCTCGAAGGTTTAAATAAACCACCGGGAAATCCAAACTGGCATTTACCTCCGTCAAATATGAAAATGGTTTTCGAAGGAAGAACTCCGAATCAATTAGCTAAACAAATAATTAATCCAAAAACAAACGGCAATAAAACTTTACAACAATTAATTGAACATGCTGACGATGGTTTGGTAAAAGCCGGATGGGACATGGGCGAAGGACGCACAGCCCCACCATTGAGTCATGAAGAATTTAAAAAAGCATGGATCACATGGATCAAAACAGGAGCTTATGCTCCTAAGCAATAAAATATTTTATGCAAAAAAGAAAGTTAGGAAACAGTGGTCTTGAAGTTTCTGCACTTGGACTTGGTTGTATGGGAATGAGTTTTGGTCTTGGGCCTGCAGCTGATAAAAAAGAAATGATCGCTCTTATTGCAAAAGCAGTCGAGAAAGGAATTAATTTTTTTGATACAGCTGAAGTTTATGGACCATTTACAAACGAGGAACTTGTTGGCGAAGCACTGGAACCATTCAAGGGAAAAGTTGCAATTGCAACAAAGTTTGGATGGAAACCAAATGCTGAAGGCAAATGGAGTGAATTAGACAGTCGTCCTGAACATATAAGGAAAGTTTGCGAAGCTTCATTAAAGCGATTAAGAGTTGATGTTATCGACTTGTTTTATCAGCATCGTGTTGATCTCGAAGTCCCCATTGAAGATGTTGCCGGTTCTGTAAAAGATCTGATCAAAGAAGGCAAGGTTAAATATTTTGGTTTATCAGAAGCTGGAGTAAAAACAATTCGCAAGGCACATGCGGTACAACCTGTTGCTGCTTTGCAGAGTGAATATTCATTATGGTGGCGCCAACCAGAAGAAGAATTATTACCAACATTGGAAGAGCTTGGAATTGGTTTTGTTCCATTCAGTCCTTTAGGTAAAGGGTTTCTTACTGGTAAAATAGATGAGAACACAAAGTTTGACAGTACCGATTTTCGAAATATTGTTCCCCGGTTTTCGCCAGATGCACGGAAAGCAAATCAATCCATGATCGATCTGCTCAACAATATTGCAGCAAAAAAGAATGCAACACCTGCGCAGGTTGCGCTTGGCTGGTTGATGGCACAAAAGCCATGGATCGTTCCTATTCCCGGAACAACAAAATTGCATCGCTTAGAAGAGAATATCGGTTCAGTTAATATTGAGTTTACTTCTGATGAACTTCGTGAGATCGATAACGCTTCTTCTGAAATTAAAGTGCAGGGCGAAAGATACCCGGAACAATTACAAAAGCTGGTTGGCCGCTAAATATGTATTGGAATCTTAGTAAATTGTCTTCACCAATACAATCCTCATGCTTACAAAAAAGACAATTTACTTATCATGCTTTTTGCTGTCGTTGACATTTACTGTTACTGCGCAGCAAAAGACTGATACCATCAGCTACATACAATCTCTTGATATTACAACGGGAAAAATAGATACGTTATTAAAAGCACAACGGCATTACGAAGCTCCCAACTGGCACCCCGATGGTTACCTGATCATGAACAGCTATGGTAAATTGTATACACTTGATATCGCCACAAAAAAGATTGCCAGCTTAAACACAGGCACAGCCATAGAATGCAATAACGATCATGGTCTTTCTCCCGACAAAAAATGGCTGGCCATCAGTAATAATAACAGGAGGGACACCAGCAATAAACCATATCATTCTGCGGTGTATATATTGCCGGTAACAGGCGGCGAACCTGTTTTGCTTACAAAGAATTCACCTTCTTACTGGCATGGGTGGAGTATGGATGGTAAAACACTTACATATTGTGCAGAGCGAAATAACAATTATGATATTTACACCATCAGTGTTGACGGTGGCGAAGAAAAAAGATTAACTACTACAGATAACCTTGATGATGGCCCGGATTATTCAACCGATGGAAAATATATTTATTTTAATTCCTATAGGAGCGGACATATGCATATATGGCGCATGCATACAGATGGCAGCAACCCCGAGCAACTTACTTTTGATGATTACTCCAACTGGTTTGCACATCCATCGCCTGATAATAAATGGATCGTTTATATAGCTTATATTACTGACGAAAAACAGAATCATTTATTTGGCAAGCAGGTTAAACTTCGTTTAATGAACCTTGCGGATAAAACTATAAAAGATCTCACACCTGTTTTTTACGGTGGGCAGGGTACCATTAATGTACCATCCTGGAGTGCTGACAGTAAAAAAATTGCTTTTGTAAGTTATTCAGTAAAATAAACTCATCATCGATAAAATAAATTGCACCATATGTCAAAAGAAAGCAACTCATCCCGCAGAAAATTTTTACAACAGATCGGCGCCACAAGTTTGTTGGCTGCAGCTTCACCATTGAGTAGCCTGGCTGCAAAAGAAAAAGCAGAAGAAAGAATGTTGTTTTATGAAAAGAAAATATCTCCTGCCGATAAAATAAGGCTCGGTGTTATTGGTTATGGTGTGCAGGGACATTTTGATCTGCAAACAGCATTAAAGGTACCCGGCGTAGAGCTTGCAGGTATTTGTGATCTATATACTGGCAGGTTAGTCAATGCAACAGAACAATTCGGCAAAGACCTTTATACTACGAGAAACTACAAAGATCTTTTAGATAAAAAAGATATAGACGCGGTTATTGTAGCCACCACTGATTGCTGGCATTCACGTATTACAAAAGATGCGTTGGCAAAAGGTAAAGCAGTGTATTGCGAGAAACCAATGATCTATAAAATAAGTGAAGGGCCCGGTATAATAGAAGCACAAAAGAAGACAGGCAAAGTGTTGCAGGTAGGCAGTCAGCGTGTAAGCAGTATTGGTTTGGCAAAAGCTAAAGAGTTACTTGCCGCCGGAGAAATAGGAAAACTAAATATGGTAAATGCGGTGTACGACAGGCAAGGCTCTATTGGTGCATGGCAGTATACAATACCAAAAGATGCGAATGCAGAAACAACAGACTGGAATAGGTTTATTGAAGTAACAGAAAAAATGGCGTACGACTCCAAAAAATTCTTCTGGTGGCGAGCATTTAAAGAAGTAGGTACTGGTGTTGCCGGCGACCTGTTCATTCATTTGCTTAGCGGCACTCATTTTATTACCAACTCAAAAGGCCCGCAATCTATTTATGGTACCGGGCAGTTCAGCTATTGGAAAGATGGACGCAACCTGCCCGATGTTATGGCTGGTGTTATGCAATATGGTGATACGCCGGAGCATCCTGCTTTTCAATTAACGCTGCAGGTTAATTTTATCAGCGGTACGGGTGGACAAGAAGTAATAAGATTTGTAGGCTCAGAAGGAGTAATGGAAGTACAGGGAAATAATCTCAGTATAAAACATAGCATCATGCCCGAAGCACCGGGATTTGGTGGTTATGATTCCCTGTTCACTTTTTCTAAAGCCATGCAGGAAGAAATGCAGAAAGATTACAACGCAAAGTGGACAGATGCGCAAAAGAAAAGACCCACAAAAGAAGATGTTATATTTAAAGCGCCGCAAGGTTATAGCGATCATCTCGATCACTTTACTAATTTCTTTGATGCGATAAGAGCAAACAAACCTGTTGTGGAAGATGCGACATTTGGTTTCAGGGCGGCAGCTCCTGCTTTGGCATGTAACGAAAGTTATTTCAAGAAGAAAATTATTCAGTGGGATCCAACTAATATGAAGCTGCTATAATATAGCAATAAACAAATCCTGAAGAGAAATGGGAACAAGAAAAGTACTCTTGACGCTTTCAATTTCTATTATAGTCATGATGACTTTCGTTTTTTGTGGCCAGACTTCTGTTCAAAATAAAAACCAAATGGTCCGGCTGGCAAAACTTGTAATTGATTCAGCTCAGTTAGAAAATTATAACGCTTTGTTGAAAGAAGAGATCGAAGCTTCTGTTCTGGTTGAACCAGGGGTATTGACTTTATATGCTGTTGCTGAAAAAAACAATCCAACTCATATCACAATTTTAGAAATATATGCTGATACAGTTGCATACAAGTTACATTTACTAACGCCTCATTTTATAAAATACAAGAATGGTACAAAGGATATGGTCAAGTCACTCGAACTTGTCGAGACGGTTCCGATTGTGCCGGGGATGAAAATAAAGTGAAGTTGTTTAAACCTTTTTTATTGGAAGCGTTAAGTGCATCGTTGTTCCTTTCCCCACTTGACTTTCTGCCCAAATTTTTCCATGATGTGCTTCTACATATTCTTTACAGAGATAAAGTCCCAGTCCTAATCCTTCTGTATGGCTGTCTTTTGATGCGACCCTATAAAATTGTGTAAATACCTGATCCAAATGTTCTTTTGCAATTCCTTTTCCATGATCACTAATACTTATTTTAACCTCATCTCCCAAACGTTCAGCATTCAACATGATCTCTTTGTTATCCGGTGAATATTTAATAGCGTTAGAGAGGATATTCAGAAGCACCTGGTTGATCTTGGTTGCATCAACATACAGGAACAGTTCTTCATCGGGAATTTTATATTCTATTTGGTGATCAGCAGATAACTGCCTGGCTGAATCCACGCTTTCTTTTATTATTGATCGTAAGCTTATGGTTGTTTGGTTCAGTTCAAGTTTATCAGCCTGTATTTTTGAAATATCAAGCAGGTCTGAAATGATGGAAACCAGCCTTGCTACTTGCCTTTTTAATTTCGGCATTACATGCTTCATAAGATCGGGAGATTCTTCAACTATTTGCAGATAACCTGTGATCGTAGTTAGCGGTGTTCTCAATTCATGACTGGCGAAGCCAATGAATTCATCTTTTTTAGCGCTAAATTTCTGCACTTCCTGGTAAAGCCTTGCATTTTCTAATGAAATGGCGGCCTGGTTGGCAATAGATTCTACCAGTGTTTCGTGTTCTTTTGTGAACATCGCAGGTTTCGGATGACCAAAAAAAAGTCCGCCAATCACAATACCTGTTGGTGAAAAAACAGGTACTGCCAGGTAGCTAACGACAGGCAAATGACCTGCTGGCATCCCTTTATGCGGTGAATTTTTTCCATACCGGGGATCTTTTGTAATATCATCAGAACGAACAATGCCGACTCCATTAAAAGTCATTTCGAATATCGCCGTATTTCTTGGCATTCCTAATTTTTCGAATGCTTCCCTTGGTGCTCCTGAAATTGCATACAACAAATAAGATCCTCCTTTTGAATCTGTCTTGTTATAAAAGAAAGCGCCGAATGCCGCACCTGATAATTCGGTAGTAGCATCTGTAACCTTTTGAAGGATGATATTAGTGTCGAGTTCAGCAGCAAGGGCTTTACCCGTTACATTTAATAGTTCAAGCCGGTAAACATATTGTTCAATAAGTTTCTCGGCTTCTTTTTGTTTTGTAATATCACGGGCAATCTTTGAAGCGCCGATCACTTGTCCTTTTTCATCATGTATCGGTGAAATGGATAATGATAGAGTGACTTCTTTTCCTGATTTAGTGATCCTGTTAGTTTGATAATGTTCTATCCTTTTTCCCTGTTTGAGTTGAGAAATTATCATCTCTTCTTCTTCCAACCTGTCCTTTGGAATGAGGAATGATATATGCTGGCCGATCGCTTCTGCTTCCGTATAACCAAAAATATTTTCTGCGCCTTTGTTCCAGCTTGTAATGATACCATTAAGGTGTTTGCTTATAATGGCATCATCTGAAGATTCAATAATAGCGGCAAGTATGGCCATCCGTTCTGTGTTTGTCTGAGCATTCATATATAAGTGGGGAATTTATGGCCGACCTAAATAGGCAATTTATTCAAAAATGGTTTAAATATTTCATTTCACCTTTAAAAAAAGAGATATATGTTTGGCTGCAATTTTGTGTCATATATTTTTTTTAATGTTCAACTAGTAATGCAGAAAATCCTGGTAGTAGATGATGATAAAGATCTTCTCGAAATGGTCGAAATGACACTTTCCAGGCTGGGCTATCATATTACAACGCTTGCAAAAGGATCAGGTTTTATTAATATTGTTGAATCACTCCATCCAGATATTATTCTGTTGGATATTTTTTTAGGTGATTCGGATGGAAGGACACTTTGTTATAATTTGAAATTACAACCAGCTTACGAGAATATCCCTGTGATCTTATATTCCGCAGGTTATGTACCTCTTTCTACTATAACACATTCAAAAGCTGATGAGTTCATGATAAAACCATTTGAGATCAAACAACTGGTAGAGAAAATAAAAACTTTATTGGGTATATGATCAGCCGAGATAAGTGGATTGATTTAACAAACATTTTCTTTCTTTAAAAAAATGTTTATGGTACCTCTCCTTACTTTTAACAATGATTTTTCGATCAACTCTTATTTTACTGCTGCTTATTAGCTTTTTTTTTGAAATGGCTGCGCAGGATAATGTGAAAGGAAAAATTTATGATGCTCAAACCGACTCGACAATTGAAGGAGTGAATGTTTTCAATCTCAATACAAAACAATCCACAAGATCAGGTAGTGACGGCAGTTATACAATTGCGGCATCCGAAGGAGATCGGATCATGTTTTCGAGAATAGGATTTATGCCAGATACGGCAACAGTAATTTACTCTATGCTGCTTGCACTCCATGATGTTACTTTGTACAAAGAGATCATTACTTTAAAGAATGTAACTGTAACAAGCAGTTATCAACAGGACTCATTATCACGACGCAATTTTTACAGTGATATTTACAAAAGACAACCGGGTATTACCGGTCTTAATACTCCACAATACGGATTTGGCGTATCAGTAAGTCCATTAAGCTATTTCTCCTATCGGGCAAAGCAAAAAAGGCAATTAAAAAGAAGTTTACTCAAACAAGAAGAAGAGAGTTATGTTGACAGAAGTTTTCCGAAAGAGTGGGTTTCAAGACTTACAGGATTGCGTGGCGACTCTCTTTCACGCTTCATGATGCTTTATCGACCTTCCTATAAATTTTGCAGAGAGAATAACAGGGAAAAAATGCTGATCTATATAAGTGATAAATTGAAAGAGTTCAAGAAAGCTGATAAGCCTGCTGCCATGTCAACTCTAAAAGAGGCTGTAGCTGTTTAGTTGAGTCTATTGTTCTATTCACTCCTTTATATTAGGAATGATGAATTGACTTTCGATATTAGTTTATTACGCAAGATAAAATTTAAGCTGATCATTGTCCCCCGCTGGCGGGGAAGTGCTTCGATATAAAACATTTTCCAAATAGGGGTGGATGTAAATTTCCAAACTTAGTCCACCCCCTTTTAAATATTTCTCCTCGTTGTAGATCCGGCCCCCGCCAGCGGGGGACATTACACACTCTATTATTCGAAAAAAGTTGAATAGAATTATTAATGTCCAAGAGTGCGACGCAACAGAAGCTTAATAGTATCAATGCTGCTAGGTACATAATAAATATCTTTCAATATAAAAGACAGAGTGAATGATAAGATAACTTTGGACGACTGAAAGAATATGAATAACACAGACAAAAAGAAAAAATTTTATCTTATCCTGATACTTGGTCTGCTTACAGCTATTGGACCTTTTTCCATTGATATGTACTTGCCGGCCTTTCCGGATATTGCAAAGAACCTGCATACTACAGTTGCACGGGTAACACTATCGTTATCCAGTTTTTTTATTGGTATTTCAGCCGGGCAATTATTATATGGTCCATTACTGGAACGCTTTGGCAGAAAAAAACCTTTATACATTGGACTTTGCATTTATCTTTTAGCTTCCATTGGCTGTGCCCTGGCAGCATCAGTAAATGCATTAATAGTTCTCAGGCTCTTGCAGGCATTAGGTGGCTGCGTAGGTATGGTAGCAGCAAGAGCAATGGTACGTGACTTGTTTGAAGTGAAAGAGAATGCCAAAATATTTTCCACTTTAATGCTGGTAGTTGCAGTGTCACCGATCATTGCACCAACATTAGGAGGTTATATAACGGCTGTGTTAGGTTGGCGCTTTGTATTTGCAATGCTTATTGTTGTAGATCTCATTATTATCGCAGGTATTTATTTTTTATTACCCGAAAGCAAAAAGCCCGATCCAAATTTTTCATTGAGGCCTGCACCCATTCTCAAAAATTTTGCAGGCGTTATCAGGCATCCGCAATTTTATACTTATGCATTAACGGCTGCTATTTCAGCGGCAGGGTTATATGCTTATATCGGCGGCTCACCTCATGTGTTCATGGAAATATTTCATGTAAGCGAAAAACAATATGGATGGATATTTGCTTTAATAGCAATGGGACTTATTGGCGCCAGTCAACTCAACAGTTTGTTATTGAAAAATTATACCAGTGAACAGCTCATCAAAGTAGCATTAACATGTCAAAGTATTATTGGAATTTCGATGGCATTGATCACATTTTTCGGATGGAATGATGTATTCATTACCATCTTTCTCATTTTTATTTTTTTGTGTACACAAGGGTTTGTGTTTCCTAATGCATCTGCACTTTCTATGGCTTCATTTGGACACAATGCAGGCAGTGCTTCCGCTTTAATGGGTGCTATTCAAATGAGCATTGGTGCTGGTACATCAGCTCTTGTCAGTGTTCTCCAAAACCACACTGCTTTGCCTATGACAGCTGTGATGGCATGTTGTGCTGTAGCTGCTCTTACTGTTTTTTCTTTTGGAAGAAAGATCATTATTCAACGGGCAAGCATAGAGAAGGTAGCGGAAGAAGATGTAGAAATGATAAGCACATTATAAAAATTTGTTTGAACAATAGTTTTGTTAGCATAATTATTTTTCAAAAACCCGTTTCGGGCTTTTGTTATTTTATCTTTATGATCACTTCATGCCGGACAATTTTATTCAATACATATATCTCGTGCTGATCATTCTGGGATTGGTCATGCTGGCAAACAGGATGAAGCTGGCTTATCCTATCATACTTGTATTAGGTGGATTAGCATTAAGCTTCACTGATGGATTCTCAAAACTTACTATTGATCCCGAACTAATATTCTTTATTTTTCTTCCACCACTTCTTTATGAAGCAGCCTGGCAGGTATCATGGAAACAGTTTTGGAGATGGCGACGAGTGATCATGAGCTTTGCATTTCCAATCGTTATTATAACCTCATGTGTAGTTGCATTTGCGTCGTACGCTTTTATTCCCGGTTTTACTTTGGCTCTTGGATTTTTATTAGGTGGAATTGTTTCTCCACCCGATGCTATTTCTGCAACAACTATTATGCGACAGGTGAAAGCGCCAAAAAGCCTTGTCAGTATTGCAGAAGGCGAAAGCTTGCTTAATGATGCTTCATCATTGATCGTATTTCGATTTGCATTGGCTGCAGTCATCACAGGTCAATTTCATTTTCAAAAAGCAGCATTCAGCTTTTTCCTTGTCATTATTATGGGAACATTGATCGGTCTTGCGATTGGATTGGTTATATATTACATCCATCGTCATTTGATCAAATCATCCAGTGTAGAAATAGTTTTAACTCTTATTACTCCCTACCTCATGTATTACTTCGCAGAGTATTTTCATTTTTCAGGAGTATTAGCTGTCGTAAGTGGTGGTCTTTTTCTATCATACAGACGACAGTCCATGCTTACCTATAGAAGCAGAGTGCAGGGAATAAATGTTTGGGTAAACCTTGTCTTTGTAATGAATGGTTTGATCTTTCTGCTCATCGGGCTTCAACTACCTTCAATAGTAAGTCAGCTAGGAGATACAAGTTTGGCTAAAGCAATATGGTATGGCCTGGCGATCTCTTTTGTATTGATAATTGCGAGGTTTCTTTGTACACTTGGAGCTTCTTTGTTTACTCGTTTTATGAGTCGGTTTATTACAGTGGCCGACCCGAACCCCGGTTGGAAAGGGCCAATAATTCTTGGATGGGGAGGTATGCGTGGCGTGGTGTCTCTTGCAATGGCATTATCAATACCGTTATTTATTAATGAACAAGCTTTCCCTTATCGTTATCTTATTCTGTTCATAACATTTATTGTTATTCTTGTCACATTGGTCTTCCAGGGGCTTACACTTCCATGGGTAATAAGGAAATTGAAACTGGAAGACAAGTATAATCCTATCCCGGAAAAGGAACAGGAATTGATCATTCAGAAAAAGATCGCAATGGCATCGCTTCAATTGTTAGATGAAAAGTATGATGGTGAACGAAAGCAGAATGAACATTTAAACATTTTGTCTTCAAGATTACAAACAGAATTAAATTTTTTTCAGCAAGATCTTAAAGAGTTGGCTAATTCAACTGATAATACACTTATTCGCTTTCAACTTATTTATCTTGAATTGTTGGAAAGGCAAAGGCAAATGCTTAAAGAGATGAATCGTAAAGATGAATTTGATGAGGAACTGATACGAAAATACCTTGTGTTGATAGATCTTGAAGAACTCAAAACAAGGGAAAAACTATTGCAGGAAAATTAATTATTTATTTCTTATCTCAAATAGAGAGTATGAGTAATATAGAAAATCAAAATACTATTTTTCCAAAAGGTGAAAGAGCTCCTGCTGATTATTTCACTGGTAAAGTATGGATAAAGATGCTCCTTCCAAATGATCCTAATCTCAATTGCCAAATAGGAAATGTAGTGTTTGAGCCTGGCGCAAGAAATAACTGGCATACACATCCGGGCGGGCAGATCCTTATTAGTACCGATGGTATTGGTTATTACCAGGAAAAAGGAAAGCCAATACAATTACTTCGTAAAGGTGATGTAGTTAATATTCTTCCGGATGTAGTACACTGGCATGGTGCTTCAATCGATAATGAGTTTACTCATATTGCGATCAATCCAAATACTCAGAAGGGAATAGTTGTATGGTTGGAAAGAGTAACTGACGAAGAGTATAGTAATTTCAAATAAGGTCTTCAGGTAACAATTATTTAAAAATAGAAAGGTGTCTCGTTATTGACGAGACACTTTTCATCTATGATAACTATGAGATTTTACTGAATTTTTACAAGCTTCACGATCTTTCTTTCATTACCCTGAACTACTTCTGCGAAGTACATACCTGCACGATAATTATCGCCAATCCTTATAGATTGATTTGATGCTACATTTTTAGTTTCAATGATCCTTCCTGAGATATCCATTACACGCAACATTAATTGCGATCCAGCATCTCCTGTAACATTAATCATAAATCCTTTTACTGATGGATTTGGCATCGCAACTATTGTAAGCCGGCTTGTTGCTATTGTCTCTTTTTCAAACGAATTTTTTGTAATAGCATTTGTGAGACCACAATCTCCAAGCATATCCCCATGTGATAAATGGATCGCTGTTTCGGCCTGGTTAACAGTTAATGTCATTCCATTATGACAAACATTAACCTTATCGAGCTTCTTACCCCCTCTGACATCTTTTACAAGAACTTGTTTGCTTGCGGATGCCTGGCAACTATTCTGATCAGTTATAGTTACAGTATAAGTTGTGTTCACAATTGGGCTAACAGTTATAGATAATGATGTCGGGCCATTTGACCAGCTGTAAGTATAACCCGGTGCTCCGCCTGACCCAGATGCATTCAATGTGATCGAAGATGCAGGTGAGTATCCAATATAAACGGTATTAGCTAATGTTCCTGATGGTAATGCAAACGCATTTGGAATAGAAACGGTCGGGTTCGCATTTATTGTTACTGTTGTTTGACAGGTTGCAGTGTTTCCCGAACCATCAGTAGCTGTCCAATTAATAGTGTTTACGCCAACACTAAATGCGCCACTTGCATTATTTGTATTTCCAGACCTGGTAGTTGTTCCCGTGATTGCATAACTATAAACAACACCACCGCAATTATCAGTTGCTGTTAATGCTGGTATAGTGTAATTGCCTGATTGACTAACACAAAATACTTGTGCGGCCGGACAAGAAGTAATGATCGGATTTTCATTATCATTTACAGTAACAGTTTGAGATGCTGTTGAAGTATTGCCAGCTGCATCAGTTGCAGTCCATATTACTATTGTATTTCCCTTAAGGAATTGGGAAGGTGCGTTATTGCTTGTTGTGATCTCGCCAGCACAATTATCACTTGTTGTTGCTGAACCAAGAGTAACATTTGTTGCGTTGCATACAGCTGCGTTAGTACTTACTGTAACATTTGCAGGAGCAGATATAGTTGGACTTTCACTATCATTAACTGTTACAGTAAATGAACATGACTGACCAGAACTGGATGTTACATTTACAATAGTAGTACCTGTTGGGAAGAATGAACCAGATGCTGGAACAGCAGTTACAGTTCCACATGATGATATTGATGCTACATTAAAGTTTACAACAGCACCACATTGTCCTGCATCATTGGATGTAATAATGTTTGCAGGGCAATTGAGTTTACAGAACTGGAATCGTGAGTAAACAGGTAAATGGTCTGATCCTGTCACTGAATTATAGTTAGCAATATAGGCTCTTGGATCTTCGATGTCAGTTGAGTTACTGATGTATTCATTATTAAACTCACTTGTGATCGTTACATGATCGATCAATCCATTGCTACTTGGGAAACTCGTACGTCCTGCCTGGTCTAAAGGATAGGTAAGGATATTGTAATTGATGTTATCATTTACATAAGGCAGATAAGATGACGGGTGCCCGACGAAGATCGAAGTAACCATTCTGTCATTGTAATCACCGATCAGGATCACTTTATCATTCGGATAGAAATAATCTAATGAATCTTTCAATAACTTGACATCGTATTGTCTCCTGATGTATCCATCGGCATCGCCACCGGATTTAGCATGAATAACAACTATTCTTACTTTTTGAGTTACCCCGTCAATAGTTGCATTGAATGTTGCCATAAAAGGTAATCTACCAGAACCCCAGAAACTTGACGGATTACCTGTTGGATAATCAGTAAGGCGATGATTAGGCAGATTCAATCTTGCACTATCATATAAACTTTCAAACATTGCACGAGGTGGTTCCTCGACTGATAATGTCATCGTTGTTGTGTTATAAATGAAACCTATCTTTTGAGGAGGGAAAGTAGGATCAGGTGGTTCAAAAGAATAAGACCAACGATGAGACATTACAGAAGAATAGCCTGGAAGGTTTGCGACTAATTGATTTAATGCATCATCACTCGACATTTCTTCAATACCGATCACATCCATATTCAAACGTTGCATTACAGTAGAAATATTTGCTACCTGTGTAGCTCTTTGCGCCGGCGTAAAATCATTGTTTGAGCCTGCTCCGAAGAAACTGATATTATAACAAGCTACATCGAATGTTTCTGATTTTGGAAATGATGAGCCTGTTAATGCAACAACATTTTTATCTAAACCTGTTGCTGATACATTGATATTGCCTTCAACTTTCAATGCTTTAGCGATGGGTGAAAACCTTACATACAAAGTTGTACCTGCAGCAGCAACTGATTGAGCAATTACAATAGGGTTAGTAGTGAATGAACTATTATCAGTTGATATCTGGTAACCCGCAGGAGGTGTAACTGTCAGATCATTACTTCCAATTGCTGTTAAACTAACAGCCTGGCTTACAGAATTAGCCCCAACTGAAACTTCCCCAAAGCTTAATTGCACCGGGCTTACAGTTAATAATGTTGATTGATCAGTAATAGCAATATCATCAACAGACCAACGTGCAGCACCTAAAACTGAAGATGATGTGTATCGGAATGCGATATATACAACTGGCGCAGCTTTATATGCCGTTAGATCAATGTTATCAGAAAGTGTCCATGTAGTTGTTGCATTACCCGGAGGTGCTGGGAAATTAGCAGTTGGTATTTCTGTCCAATCGCTAATATTAGGAGTACCACTTCCACTATAAGTAGTAGAAACATATAATTGAAGTTTCGGCCCTGAGAATTCACCACGACTATAGAAACTAAGAACAGGAATATTTACAATGCTGTTTAAATTCAATGCTGGTGATATAAGCCATGCATCATTTGTTTGCGCAGCACCACCTGAAAAACCATTTACATCAACACCGTTGCTGCTGTTTCTTCCATATTGGCTACATCCCCATTTCTGTGCACCGGTTACATTGGTCGATAAAAATCCTGAACCTGGAATACTTGAAACTGTACATGTATTAAAATTAAATGCCAGTGAAGATGGGTCTATACCTTCTCCTGAAAGATTAATAATTTTTGGAACTGCGCCATCACTGCTATGTGTGATCGTACCCGGATATACTCCGGCAGTTACAGGTGAGAATTTTACATAAATGGTTTTATTAAACGCATCTGCAGGAGCTATAAGTAGATCAGAACTAAAAATATTGTTATCAATAGACACTGTATATGGAGCAGTAGCGGTAATTGTTATTGGTTGATCAAGATTTGTCTGGCTTATAATTGTATAACTTGATGTATTACTAAAGCCAGTATTAGTAGTTGGAAAATTAATTGCAGCTGTACTTAAGCTAATTGTTTTTGCAGTCGGATCTTCCCAGGTAAGAGTGAAATCGTCAATGCCAGAACTTGGTCTGTTTCCTGCACCAGAAGATGGAGTTACTGCAACAATTCTGATAGTAACAATGCCGGACTGATCATTTAATGCGTTTCCAAAATCAACATGAATTGGATTATTGGTAAAACTATTTCCTCCTGTTGTCAACACTCCTGAAGTAACAGGAACGATAAAACTTGAAGGGTTTACACCAAACCCATAATCAACTCGCCATGTTGTAGTGCGAGGGCTGGTCGCATCGAGTGATTGCAAATTAAAATCTAATGCAAAATTTATTTTACCTGAAGTATTCGCTAGTTGAAAAACAAAAGCAACACCGGGATCAGTGGCTGTAACTTGTCTTACTCCCACAGCTCTATCTGTTGCAGAATTTTGTGCCACTCCTTGTTCATTATTTCCCGAAGCATAATTTTTAAATCCGCCACCAGTGTTACCCCAAGTAGCAGGGGCTGTTGCAAATGCAGCGTCAGTTCCCAAAGTAGAAACTGTAGCACCTGTTTTAACAGTGATGCCTGATGCGAGGCCAGTACCGATTCCATCAAAATTTTGGATATAAGGAGAAGTTATAAGATTAATTATTCCTATTACTGAACCAGATAATGAAACTGCTTTATTAGTTGTACCTGCTGTTAGCGTAAGCGAACCATCTTTTTGTCCGGGAGTTGCAGAAGAACTTATCCTTACATACACTGTTGTGTTACTTACAGTACCACCACTTTGATTGAGTATAAAAGATGAAGCGAAACTGGAATTATCAAGTGATACTTCGTAGGGGCTGGGTGTTGCAACTGTTATATTATCTGTTAGATTATTTCCACTTACGACAACGTTTTGAGAAAGGGAAGGAGTTCCAACTGTTGTAACAAAGCCTGTAAGTGATGCTGGCGCTGCTGAGATTACTGGAACCACAACTCCACCTGAAGAGTAAGTAAGAGAAAAATCATCAATAGCTGTAGTTGCACGGTTACCAGCTCCGGTGCTTGCTGAAAGTGTAACGATTCGTATCCATACATTTTCTGTTTGATTATTAAGAGCTGTTCCAAAATCTACTGTTACCTGCGTATTTGTAAAAGAAGAATTGCCAGTTACTGTTGTTGCCGGAGATGTTGCAATTGTTGTGAAAGAAGAAGGAAAAGATCCTATACCATATTGAACTAACCATGCTGTAGTTCGTGTTGAGCTTATATCAAGAGATTGAAGACTAAAACTTAACTGGAAGGTTGTAAGGTTTGTTGTGTTCGCAATTTGAAAAGTAAACGCCCCACCAGGATCTCCCAATGTGCCGGTTTGACGAACTCCCAAAGCTCGATCGGTGCTTGCTAGCTGAACAGCAGAAGTTGCCGAAGAAGGCAAACCATCTGAAGAAGCAAAATTCTTAAATGCGCCAGCTGTATTGTTCCATGCTGTTGCAGTAGTAGTTAATGTTTGTGCAGTACCTAAACTGTTAGCCGTTGCCCCAGCCCTGACAGTGAAGCCAGCAGGAAGGCCAGATGCGAGGTTGTCAAAATTTTCTGAATAATTAGTTCCTGAAAGAGTTACTTGTGCAAAACTTTTTGTGCTTGTAATAATTAAACAAAACAATAATAGCCCGTAAATTTTTTTCATAAAGAGTAGTTTGAAGAAGCAACAAATCTAAATGGTATTAACACACGGCAGTTTAAGAAGATTTGAAATATTTATTAACAGATTTAGTAACCTGTAGTAGATATACGTTCACACTTTAAACAAGATAATTGTTCAGATTAAATTCTTTTGGTAACAATTATTTAATAAGGAGTTTCTTTAAGATTCGCTCAGGCGAAGATCAATGACACGAAGCTGAAGAGTTTTATTGCCGTTCCATTCATTCTCATCAATTTTAAAAACAACATCGAGAGGTTTATTCATTTGTAATAAATGAAATTTATCAGCCATTTTAAAACCGATGCCAGTGAGGACAGTATTATTTTGTTTTAAAGAAAATTTTATATGTTCCTCTTTTACAATTTTTGAATAATCAGTATTCCAAACTTTTTTAGCAACAAAAACAGGACGCAAATTTTCGGGACCAAATGGTTCCATCTGTTGAAGTATATTGTAGAAAGGCCATTGAATGTCCTTAAAATTTATTTCTGCATCAATAATTATTTCTGGAATCAATAATTCGGGATGAATTGTAGCTGAAACTATTTCTTCAAACTTATTCCGGAAAGCGTCTACTTTTTCTAGCTCGAGTGTTAATCCTGCTGCAGCAAAATGACCACCATAACCAATTAAATGTTCTCTGCAAGCATGAACTGCTTCATATAAATTAAAACCAGGAACACTCCGTGCACTGCCTGCAACGTATTCACCACTTTGAGTCAATACAATAGTTGGTCTGTAATAATGTTCTATCAAACGTGAGGCAACAATACCCACTACACCTTTATGCCAATGAGATTGAAAAACAACTGTTGATTTTCGATCTTGCCAATCCTGATTTTCTGTGATGAGAAACAATGCCTCACTAGTAATATTAAGGTCAGCTTCTTTTCTGTCTGTATTATCACTATTAAGCATTTCTGCATATTGCAATGCTTCATCATAAGATTCCGCAATAAACATTTGAACTGCTTTTCTTGCATCATCCATTCTTCCGGCAGCGTTTACTCTTGGTGCGATGATAAAAACCAGGTTATTGATATGCAGTTCGGTTTTTAAATTGCTTAGAAACCCCAGTGCTTTAATTCCATTGTTGGGGCTTTCATTTGCTTTTTTCAAACCATAATAAGCGAGAATGCGATTTTCTCCTGTCATCGGAACAATATCAGCAGCGATAGCTGTAGCAAGCAGATCAAGACTTTCATAAATATCATCATCAGTTAAATCGAATTGGGGAGCAAGCGCTGAGATCAATTTGAATCCAACTCCGCATCCGCATAATTCCTTGTAAGGGTAATTACAATCTTTTTGTTTTGGATTTAAAATTGCAATTGCATTTGGCAATTCTTCGTCGGGTAAATGATGGTCGCAAACGATAAAATCAATTCCGAGTTGTTTAGCATAAGCAATAAGATCAATTGATTTTATTCCACAATCCAGCGAAATAATTAAATTAAATCCATTTTCATTTGCGTGATCAATACCTGCTTTACTTACCCCATAACCTTCGCGATAACGATGAGGAATATAAAAATCAAGATCAGGATGAATT
>DATHDP010000072.1:0-4517 GCA_035318985.1 Chitinophagaceae bacterium | reverse complement strand
GCTTCTTAAAGGGAAAAAAATAACAGAAGCATTTGGGAACGCCAAAATTGAGATGCATCTGTTGGAAGGTAAAAAAATAGATGACATACGATGTTGGGGAAAACAGTTATTGATCTACACAAAAGAAGGAGTGATCAGGATCCATTTATTGATGTTTGGCTCATACAGCATAGATGAAAATATAAAACCTGCCCGAAGCTTAAGGCTTGGTCTTAGAGTTAGTGATCAAGTTGTTTATTTTTATAACTGTTCGGTAAGATTACTTCCGCCAGGTGGCGATGGTATCTATGACTGGCAAGCTGATGTGTTAAGTGATGAGTGGGATCCTTTAAAAGCAAGAAAAAAATTGAAAGCAATTCCCAATGCTTTGATCTGTGATGCATTACTTGATCAGCAAATTTTTTCCGGCGTTGGTAATATCATTAAAAATGAAGTTCTATACCGTATTAAACTTCATCCCGAAAATCTTATTAAAGACATTCCTGCTTTAAAACTTTCTGCAGTTATAAAGGAAGCCCGCAATTATAGTTTTGATTTTTTAAAATGGAAAAAAGAATTCACATTGAAAAAACACTGGCTAGCTCATACAAAAAAGACTTGTTTAAGATGCGATCTGCCTATCATTAAAAAATATTGTGGGAAAACAAAAAGACGAACTTTCTTTTGCAGTGGATGCCAGGTAAGATATAATTGATCATTTTATTGATTGCGCACTAATATACTTCTTTATCGAATTGGCATTTTTAATTGCTGCCTCAGTAGCAGTGTTATTAAAGAAAATATTTGCTTCAGCTACTTTTTTATTAGTAAGTATTGAATCAGCAACTATTTTGAGATCATTTTTTTTGTAAGCTGAATAATATAAACGAGGTCTACCATGAAAACGATAGTAGACGACCTGGTTTGATATGATCGCATCATTTGGCAAACCGGGATAATCAATTCCACAAAAGATCAGTTTTTCTTTTTTCAATCTTCTGAATACACTATCTGTCCACCAACTAGCATCCCTAAACTCTATCACGTTTTTAAATTCTTTGTACATGCTTTTTACTATAAGGTCCAGCCGTTCATTTGTATAAACATATTTGGGAGGCAATTGAAAGAGTATAGGTCCCAGTTTTTCTTTTAAACCTTTTGTGATCAATGTATAAAAGTCATCGATAAGCCTCGAACAATCTGAAAATTTTTTATAATGAGTAATGAGTCGGGGAGCCTTTACGGCAAAACTAAAATTATCAGGAGCTGTATCATACCAGGTATCCAGCGATTTTAAAACGGGGAAACGATAGAAGGTAACATTTAATTCAAGCGTATTAAATTTCTCAGCATAAAACTTAAACCATTCTTTTTGGGGAAGTAATTCGGGGTAAAAAATTCCCTTCCATTCTTTATAATGAAATCCTGAGCAGCCGATTTGCCAATTTATTTTAGCCATAAGATTTAAGATCCGTCCAAAAAAAAAGAGCTCCGGCGAAGCCGAAACTCTCTTTTAAAGTTTCTGTTCCCTGCGCCAGAATTACCTGGTTCAGGTTCGATGGGTATCATCTCAGAGTAAAAAATCGTTTCAGATTTAATTTTTAATCAAACACCCCAAAGAAACTTACACTAATAAGCATTAAAAAATCATGCCAGTAACAATTTATGTGCAAAAATGATTTCATTTTTTGCTAACTGATGGCACGATTTCCGATAGACTAATTCCGAAAATAAATTCTTAATCAAATGTTTTTGTATGAAAAAGATTTTTGCCTTGCTGCCAGCTTTTTGTTTTATGTTACTCGCATGTAATGATAGGGATGATACTACTACTGAAAGTACTACAAACACAAGTACGAGTACAAACACATCTACTGATGCAAATGTCACTACGACGAATACTGTTGTAACTGATGAAAAAAGCTCGGAATTCCTTAAAAAAGTGACTAACTCAGGTATGGCCGAAGTACAATTAGCTAAGCTTGCTCAGCAAAAAGCCACAATTGATGCTGTGAAAAATTTTGCTGCCATGCTTGAAAGAGATCACACTTCAGTAAATCAACAAGTAAAAGGTCTTGCCGATCAGCGCAGCGTGACATTGCCAGCAACAATATCTGATGATAAACAAAAGATGTATGATGATATGAATAAAATGACTGGTAAAGCTTTTGATAAAGATTATATTTCAATGATGATCAAAGCTCATGGAGATGGAATTTCCTTGTTTGAGGATACGAGATCAAATGCATCGGATATTGACGTTAAAAATTTTGCTGATAAAACATTGCCTACTTTAAAAATGCATCTTGATTCGGCAAAAGCTATTCAAAAAAGATATTGGTAGGTTCATGGTTATATAATTCTTTAAAAATAAAACTATGGAAATGGGAAATAAAAAAAATCCGCCACCTGATAAATCAATTAATAAAGAAGCCGAACAGGAACCCAGAATATCTCCTTCTACTGGCCAGCATCAACCAGATATCCAAAATGAAAAATCAAAAAGGAAACGTGGTAACATGCCGGGGAAAAGAGATGATATAGATCCGGAGAAAATTCCGAATGGTAATCCTGAGGAGTATAATGATGGAGATCCTGTTGAAGAGAAATCACCAAGGGTCTCAAACAGCCTTTAATGTATAAACGATTTTAAGGGATCAGGAAAAATATTGTTCCATAAATTTCAAAAAAATAAAAACCCGGTTTTACAACCGGGTTTTATTAATGCTGCAAGGTTTTTAACTGGGATTGTTTAAGCATCCATCATGGTTTCTTCCTGTTGCCAGGAATAGCCACCTTCATTTTCCGCTTTTACATTAATGGATGTTTCTGCTATCTCAGTAAGATTTTTATCTGTATCCTCTTCTTCCTGTAACGTTTTGTCCAGCAATTCAGCAGCACGATGGAGATCCATAGTAATGGCAAGCTGCACCAGTCCTCCATAAGTGGCAATTTCATAATGCTCTATTTTTTGCGCAGCAATAATAAGAGCAGCATCCCTTGTCATACTTCCTTCTTTTGTTTCGCTGATTATGGATTTTGCTTCTTTGGTCAATCCTTCAATTGCTTCGCATTTTTTCCCTTCTGGTTTTTGCCGTATAAGTTGAAATACTTTTTCCAATCTTTTTACATGACGTTCTGTTTGTTTCAAATGCTCTTCAAAAGCATCTTCCAATTCTTCACTTGTTGCTGCTTTTTGCATTTCAGGTAACGTTTTTACCAAATGCTGTTCTGCGTAATAGATATCTTTTAACTGGTCTATAAAAAACTTTTCTAATAAAGAACTTTTATTAGTCTTATGGCTAGCATCTCTTGTACCATTTGTACTGCCATTGCTATCAGTACTTGTTTTCTGATTTTTCATACGCTTATTATTTAATGTTGTGTCTTTCGAAAATTAATTACCAATTATTACTGCGTCCACTTCGTCTGTTTGATGAATTGGAGCTATTTTTTCCCATACGGGAATTTGCACTTCTACCGTTTCTTTCTGAACGGTCATAATTATCATCATAGCCTCTTGAGCTGCTCGGGCCTCTTCCTAAATATTGTTCTTCGGAATATCCACGATTGGTACTACGACCTTCATTGCTTCCGGTTCCCCAATTGCTGCTACCTGTACCCCAATTACTAGAACCGCTGTTGCCATATTCACCCCTGGAAGATTGGCTGCGCCCATTACCATATCCATATTTTGAACCGCTGTTATATCCAGAGTCCATTCTGCTTCGTCTGCCTCGTCCACTATTTTGTCCACTTGAATATTGATCGCGGCTTTCATTACCACGAGCATAATTTCCACCATATCCAGATCCCATATCCCTACTCATGCTACCAAATCCTTTTCTGGAATAAGAGCTTCCGGAACTACGATCATTATAATCATCATCATAACCATAACCTTTTTGATTTCTTCTTTGTCCACTTTCCCAATTTCCTGAATCGTTATAATCCTCATAGTCGCCATCCTGGTAATTCATTCCTGAGCGTCTATTCATTCGTCCACTTCCCTGGCTGTAATCATCATCATCCTGATAATTCATTCCTGAATACCTGCTTCGTCCACTTCTTCCCTGGCTGTAATTATCATCATCATCCTGGTAATTCATTCCTGAATGCCTGTTTCGTCCACTTCTTCCCTCACTGTGATTATCATTTTCATCCCAGGCATATTGGTTGCGATTGGAATTCTTGTAACGATTTCCCTGTTCTTCATCATCATCGTCTTCATCGGAATAGTCTTCATAGTCACTTTCATACTCATCTCTGTTTTGACTTCGACCTTGTGATTTACGACTTCCGCTACCACTGCGTCGACTTTCATCGGAATCCACTGTTCCGAATCCCCAGCTTGAATTTCTACGTGTTGTCATAACCTTATTTTTAAATTAATGAATGAGATATCATCAATTTTTTCACAAACACTATGCCTTAGGAATTCTACGTTTAAAATGAATTGATCAAACTTTCGGATATACAATAAAAAAAAATACACAAGGTTATTGTGTATTTTTTTCCTCGATAAAAATATAATTGAA
>DATHDP010000071.1:0-24886 GCA_035318985.1 Chitinophagaceae bacterium | reverse complement strand
GTTGATGAGTAGTGTTTGTTTTGCTTTTTGTAATTAGCGGCTCTACATATACACGCAAAGCTTTTGCTTTTGCAACTGTTGTAACGATCCTCTTGTGAGTGATCAAAGCAACTGCAAGATTACTAAGCAACGCATCCCTATGAGATTTTGTTCTGCTTAGATTTTTGATTTTGTCTCCGTGACGCATGACGTTTAGTTTTTATTCAGCTGCACCGTGTCAGGAATTGCAGCCTGCGTTATTAATGTTTCTAGATTTCTGGTTTCAAAATTTCAAGAAATCAGAAATTAGAAATCTCGAAATTTTTAGAAATCATCTTTATCCAATCCTAATTTTCCCAGATCCATTCCGAAATGCAAACCTCTTTCATTCAGCACTTGCTCAATTTCAGCAAGAGACTTTTGTCCGAAGTTGCGGAACTTCATCAGGTCTTCTTGCTCATACTGAACTAATTCACTTAATGAATTAATTTTTGCTGCTTTCAAACAATTGAATGCACGAACAGAAAGATCAAGATCTTCAAGAGGAGTTTTCAGGATCTTGCGGAGTTGCAATGTTTGCTCATCCACCAGGTCTTCTTTCTTCTCTTCTTTATTATCAAATGTGATGTTCTCATCAGTGATGATCATCAAATGCTGGATCAAAATACGTGAAGCTTGTTTTACTGCTTCTTCAGGATGAATCGTACCATCTGTAGCAACTTCCATGATCAATTTCTCATAGTCAGTACGTTGCTCAACACGGGTATTTTCAATTGTATATTTTACATTCTTTATCGGAGTGTAAATAGAATCAATAGGAATATAACCCAGGATCGCATCTTTTGGTTTGTTATCTTCTGCCGGTACATAACCACGACCTTTACCAATGGTCAACTCGATATCCAATTTAGCAGAAGAATCCAATGTACAGATCAGCAATTCAGGATTCATGATCTGGAAACTTTGTGTTCCTTCGCCGATCATTGCTGCAATAAACTCAGAACGATTTTTAATTGACAGCATGACCCTTTCATTGCTTACTTCATGATCAACAACTTTCTTAAAACGAACCTGCTTCAGGTTCAGCAAAATTTCCACCACATCTTCAGCAATACCTTTAATAGTTGCGAATTCATGATCAACCCCATCGATCTTCACACCCACGATCGCATACCCTTCCAATGAACTTAATAATACACGGCGAAGAGCATTACCGATCGTAACGCCAAATCCCGGTTCCAAAGGACGAAACTCAAATTGAGCTTCAAAGTCGGTAGCCTTTTGTAAGATGATCTTATCAGGCTTCTGGAAATTTAGAATAGCCATATTTTAATTTTAAATTTTAGATTTACGATTTCAGATTTTCTTTGAAACAGAACTAATTCAATTTTTTTTATTAGCCCAGCTTCATTTTACTATTTTGCTTTCGTTGCGTCGCACTCTTGTACTGTACCAATTCTATTCAGCATCTTCCACCTAAGTCACCCCTTTAGGGGGACAGGGGGTTTACTTGCTGTACAACTCGACGATCAACTGCTCCTTAATATTCTCAGGTACGCTTTCTCTTTCAGGATAAGTAATAAATGTGCCTTGCATTTGAGTTTCATTCCAGTCAAGCCAGCTGAACTTAGGATTTTTTCCTTTGATCGGTCCAGTAACCGAAGTTCTTGTCTTGCTGGTTTCTTTAATGCTGATAACGTCACCATTCTTTAATTGGAAAGAAGGAACATTCACTACATCACCATTTACAGTAATATGTTTGTGGCTTACTAATTGTCTTGCTGCAGGACGTGAAGGAGCAATACCCATACGATAAATAGTATTATCCAACCTTGCTTCCAACAATTTGATCAGGTTTTCACCTGTTACACCTTTGCGGCGTGCTGCTTCTTCAAATGTTTTGCGGAATTGTTTCTCCAATACACCGTAAGTGTATTTGGCTTTTTGTTTTTCACGAAGCTGAAGAGCATATTCACCTAAGCTTTTACGCTTACGTTGTGCTCCATGCTGCCCCGGCGGGTTGCTGTTTTTATTCAGCCATTTGCCATTGCCTAAGATAGGCTCACCAAAAATGCGGGAAATCTTGGTCTTTGGACCAGTGTAACGTGCCATAGTTTTTATTCATTTCGATTTTTTTTGAAACGGTGCTACGATCGGTAAAAAATCGTAAAAAATTAATCGGGCACCCTTTTTTATAATGAACTGCTCTGATCCTTTCAAAGCAATTATGACTTTCTATTTCTTCTTCGAATAATGAGTATAAATGCAACAATAACTGCCAACATGATCAACGATCCACTATAATAGCTATTGTGCATATACGCACTATTAAACTCTTCTCTTCTTAGGCGGACGGCAACCATTGTGTGGAAGCGGGGTCACGTCTTTGATCATCACCACTTCAATACCACTTTGTGCAATTGCACGGATAGAACTTTCACGTCCAGCACCCGGGCCCTTTACATATACATCCACTCTTTTCAAACCTGCGTCAAGTGCAGTTTTTGCAGCATCACCGGCAGCTAATTGTGCAGCATAAGGAGTGTTCTTCTTAGAACCCTTAAATCCCATTTTGCCGGCACTGCTCCAGGAAATTACCTGGCCGTTCTTGTTTGTTAAGCTAATGATGATGTTGTTGAAACTTGCAGTAATGTGTGCATCTCCGTACGAATCAACTTTTACAATTCTCTTTTTTGCGGCAGCTTTTGCACTTAGTGGCTGCTGCGTTTCTTTTGCTTTTGACATAATTTTTGTTCTGAGGTAATCTTTTGTTTTTTAAATCGATCCCGATCTTATCGGGACTGAATCAATCCTACAGCTGACTTACGAAGCGATCTGGTATTGATTCAATTTTATGTAAGTCTTTATAAAAAGAATTCGGAAGTCTGTATTAGAGACTCCGAACTCAATATTACTTTTTAGGTGCCTTCTTTTTACCGGCAACTGTTTTACGCTTCCCTTTTCTTGTACGGCTATTTGTTCTTGTACGCTGACCACGAACTGGTAATCCTTTACGATGACGAAGACCACGGTAACAAGCGATATCAAGCAAACGCTTAATGCTCATTTGTACTTCACTGCGCAGTGCGCCTTCTACTTTCAGTTCTTCAGTAATAGTATTACGAATAGCATTCAATTCTTCATCATTCCAATCGCTCACTTTCTTGTTACGATCAATACTATTCTTATCCAGAATAAATTTTGCAGTAGAGGGACCAATACCATAGATATAGGTAAGTCCTATTTCTCCTCTTTTATTTTTTGGTAAGTCAACACCGGCAATACGAGCCATATTATACTTTTAGTTTTTTTGTTTCTTTTTTTAAAGTCCGAAAGTCAGCAAGTCCGTAAGACCGGAAGACTTTTCAAACATCAGGAAGATTCATTCGGACTTGCCGACTTCCTGACTATGATTATCCTTGTCTTTGTTTGAAGCGAGGATTCTTTTTGTTAATAACATACAGCTTGCCTTTGCGACGAACGATCTTGCAATCTGCACTGCGTTTCTTAATTGATGCTCTTACTTTCATTTTATTTCGCTTTAGCTATTTTATTACTTGTATCTAAAAATTATTCTCCCCCTTGTCAAATCATATGGACTCATTTCTACTCCCACTTTATCTCCTGGTAATATGCGGATATAGTTCATTCTCATTTTACCAGAGATCGTTGCCAGGATCTCATGCCCATTTTCCAGCTTTACCTTGAACATAGCATTTGAAAGAGCCTCTATAATGGTACCGTCTTGCTTGATCAGGGCTTGTTTTGACATAGTTTTTTTGGGAGCGCAAAGATAAGAGTATCAATCTTAAAAATAAAAAAACCAGGATTTTTTTTCCCGGCTTCTTTAAAAGCAAATTATATTAGACTGAAACGCCTTGAAATCAGGCTCTCATGGCCGTTCTAAAGGCACTTTGGTCATTTGAGAATGGAGATTCTGAAGCTCATGAACAGCAATAGGCACATGGAAATGACGGTTATCTTCCCGATACCACATGTCCAGCTTGGAAAAATCGCCGGATGTCGGGGTAACCAGCCTAAAGACCCCTTTTTTATATTTTATGGCGTTTCCATCCAGTGGTTCCTTCAAGAACCCAAATTTCATCAACTGAGACTCATCGAGGGCTACAGGAAAAATGTCCTGCGGAGCATACCAGAATTCCTGGATACCATTATCTATAAGCGCCATGTGTTCTTCGCCATTAGTTTGGACAACAGTTCCTTCACGCATCAGGCCCTCGTCATTTACCATTACAATATCGCCACGCTGCAATTGACCAAGTTTTACCATATAGCAAGGTTTTAGTATCCGAATATAAAAAAGTTTGGATACCTAGAAAAGGATTTCTCTTAACTTCTTTTGTGATAGCTGATAATTGCCCAGCAATTCCCTGTGGTGTATTAATAGAAAGAATTTTTCCATTGTGGATTAAAGCAACTCTATCGCATAGACCCGCTTCATCAAATATGGGTGTTGACACAAGAATTGTGATTCCTTGCCTTTTTAAACCTTTTTTTTACACCGACGATGCTTTAAAGGGATGGGAGGCAAGAATTAATTTCAAGATCATCCTGTCAGTAGAAAGCTATTTAGTCCCGAATTTTAAAGCTTGAATGTTTCATCTGTCTTGCTGAGCATCATTGTCATAACTTAACTTGATTCCAATCAGTTGTCTGCGTTTTGCAATCAATTTATTTTGTTACGTTCAAAAATTTTTGCAGCATTTAAATTACCTTCATTGTCTAAGAACAGCATTAATCATAAACCTTAATTAAAATCGTATGAAACTAAAGACTTTCTTGGTTATCCTATTTGTATCGGTATTGTTTTCTTGCCGAAAAGAGCCCAACACAGAAGATCTCAAACTTGAACAGGTTGTCGCAACCGACAGAGACCTTTCAGCAAACTTTTCCAATTATGCTACTTACTTTATTTCTGACACGGTAAGTATCGTGGCATCTGTTTCCACTGACAGTATCTTAACAGGTCCCATGGCTTTGCAATTGGTAAATGCAGTTAAAACCAATATGAATGCCAGGGGATATACATTTAAACCCCGGGCTCAGGGACTTCCTGATCTTGGCTTGAGGCTCACCGTTATTAAAGACATTACCCGCACAGCAGTTTGCGGTGGTTGGTGGGATGGATGGTATGGTTATTATCCACCTTGGTATTGGGGTTGTTATTATTGTGGGGGATACTATTATCCCTGGTGCACAACTTACACCTACACGATCGGTACTTCAACACTTTATATGTTCGATGTAAAAAACCAGGGAGCCAATCATAATATCCGGGCTCTTTGGGGTGCTACAATGTTTGGGGTCTTCAGTACTTCAAACAATCAAACGAATGCTGATCTCACAACAACAGCGATCAACCAGGCTTACGCTCAATCCACTTACCTCACAAAGTAAAACCTTACAACATGAAAAAATTAATCATACTGATATTTATCTGTGCTGCTTGTGTTGGTTCGATAAATGCACAAACAGCCTGGCATCTTGATAATTTTGCAACATTTAACTGGCAAATCGCCACTCCATTAAGTACCAATTATCTTAAAAGTACCACACTTGCTGGTGGAAATCTTGAGTATCGCAGATTTATTAAACCCACTTTGAGTGTTGGTATTGGATTCAGTTGGAATTCATTTGAGCAATATATTGCACCCAAAGTTTATGACAAACCTGATGGCTCCAGGCAACTTTATACCGATTTCGTACACCAGGTATATACATTGCCAATATATCTAAATGCTCATTATTATTTTAAAGGCGGTGATAAGATGAAGCCCTATGCAGGTATTGGTCTTGGTGCACAATACAGCGAGCAAAGCGCTTATTATAACATCTTTGTTTCCGAAGATGATAACTGGGGTTTTGTAGCCCGGCCAGAAGCAGGTTTGTTGTATAGATTTAGCAATTATTTCGGTCTCCACGCCAATGTTGGTTTCAGTTATGCCACAAACAAGAACGAAGCCTTTAAAATTGACGAGCTGAAACATGTTTATTATAATATCGGTATCTTCTGGAATGGAGATTGATTCGATGTTTTATATCTGATTTTAAATGGCCATCTGTTCGGATGGCCATTTGTTTTGTAAATAGAAATTGAGATACATTTGGTAAGAAGATCTTTTATTTACATTTAATGATACGATATGAAAAATATTCTTGCATTCATCCTGATCGTTATTATCTCATTGAGCATTCATGCACAAACAGATAATAAAATTGTAATTGGAAAAGTTGATAGCGTTTATTCAACTATTCTTAAAGAGCAAAGAAAAGTTTGGGTGTACACTCCAAATATGAAAGCAGGCATTCAAAATCCTGGCCAGCGTTATCCTGTTGTTTACCTGCTCGATGGTGATGGGCATTTTGAATCTGTAGTAGGAATGATACAGCAATTAAGCCAGGTAAATGGTAATACTATCGTTCCGGAAATGATCATTGTCGGTATTCCAAACACAGATAGAACAAGAGATCTAACGCCAACAAAAATCATAAGCGATCAGCCTATGATGGATAGTAGTTCTTCAAAAAACACAGGTGGTGGTGAAAATTTTACAGCTTTCATTGAAAAAGAATTGATGCCACATATTGATTCATTATATCCCACACAACCTTTCAGAGTATTGATAGGTCATTCATTTGGCGGCTTGACAGTAATGAATATCATTACCAATCATACAAAACTATTTAATGCTTATATAGCCATTGACCCAAGTATGTGGTATAATAAAGAACAGTTTTTAAAAACTACACAGCAAAAACTCGCGGCACAAAAATACAATGGCACAAGTTTGTACGTAGGCATTGCTAATACAATGGCCGAAGGAATGACATTGGAGAAAATGAAAAAAGACACAAGCTCGGATACAAGACATATCCGTTCCATTTTTGCCATGGATAAGTTCATTAAGTCTAATTCTCAAAATGGGTTGAAGTATGCAAGTAAGTATTATGGAGATGATGATCACGGTTCAGTTCCACTGATAAGTGAATATGATGGACTACGGTTTATTTTTAGCTGGTACCGTTTTAAATTTTCTCCTTCAGACTTTTCCAGTCCGGATATAAAAGTAGTTCAGAGAATGAAACAACATTATCAAACAGTATCAAAGGAATTTGGTTTTAAGGTTTCTCCCCCGGAAATGCAGATAAACGATCTTGGTTACTTTGCGATCTCTCAAAAACATTATGAAAAAGCGGCAGCATTGTTTGAGATGAATACGGAGAACTATCCGCAAAGTGGAAACACCTACGATTCTTATGCTGATGCATTACTTGCAAAAAAAGATACAACTACTGCTATCGCTAATTACAAAAAAGCATATGCTATAACAAAAAGCGAAGAGACCAAACATAAAATAGATCAGTTAGAAGGCAAAGCAATATTTACACTTACTACAAAAGAATTGGAAAAATATGTTGGTGCTTTTGAATTCGAGTCTATTTCACTTTCCGCTACCACTTCAATAAAAAGCAATGCTCTTTGGGTATCTGCACAGGGGCAGGGAGATTTTGAACTGGTGCCCTTGTCAACCGATGTTTTTACTATAAAAGGAATGTCAGGCTACAAAATCCAATTTGAAATGGATGGCACTAAACCAGTTGGTCTTACTTCAACCCAACCAAACGGAACATATAAGGCACATCTGAAAAAGTAGAATGACTAATGAGATGATAGATGACAATGGACAGATGATAGTTGTAAAAAATTATCAGTTATCATCTATTAACAATCATCTTTCTACTCAACTCATAAGCACTAATCATATAACCAGCAACAGGATAGTAACAACAATACCAGCCAAAGTGAAATAAAGACCCTTTTTGAAGATCGTTGTGTTTGGCAGAAACATCCAAAATGATGAGACGACAAAAAAGAATAATGATAATCCAAAAAAAACATTCAGATAAAATAAAGGTTGTTTAGTAGAAGCTTTATGCAGCTGTGTAAGTTTTTCAATCCCTTTGGGAAGTGATCTTACTTTATAAATTACCAATCCTGTCAATTTATTGTAACTCCCCTGCTTGAATTGTAAAAGCTCTTCAGTTTCTGTTTCAGGTTTCAGGTCGCGGATGCGAATGGCTTGTCCAACAGCTTCTGCTTTAAGGCCAGGAGCTAAGCTTTTTTCAATTTGCTTTTCCTGTTTAAGAAAATTCGTATCCCTGAAGATGAGAACGATACCACTAAGTGCATACACAGCCATGATACCAGCAAGGAAAAAACCAAGATAACGGTGCCATATCCTCATACGATTGTGAATTGTTACTTTGCCTGCCATATTTTTTTGTTGCAAAAAGAGGGTGAAAATCATAATCCCTTTAACGAATTAAGGAAATTCATTTACGATTTCAGGTGAACTCAGTACTATAACGATGATTAGAATTACAGAACCCCGAAAGGAGCGTCGCAACAATAGTTCAATCAGGGAACAAAAGCTGGTTAAATAAAAAATCTCTTTGTCTCCTTTACTATTAGATCTCTATTCTGCCCAGGACATAATATAATTTGTATTCTCAATATCGAGTGCCTGTTTGGTCAACATCAATGGACGAAAAGTATCAACCATCACCGCTAGTTCCTTTGTTTCTTTTGCACCAATACTTTTTTCAACCGCTCCCGGATGCGGGCCATGCGGAATACCTGCCGGATGTAATGTGATCATTCCTCTTGTCACATTCTTACGACTCATAAAATCACCATCCACATAATAGATCACTTCATCGCTATCAATATTGCTATGATTATACGGCGCAGGAATTGCCTGCGGATGATAATCGTATAACCGCGGCACAAACGAGCAAACAACAAATGCATTCGTCTCGAAAGTTTGATGAACTGGCGGCGGCTGATGCACCCGACCAGTTATTGGTTCAAAATCATGAATGGAAAAAATATAAGGATAACAACAACCATCCCAACCGATAACATCAAAAGGATGTGTACCATAATGCAAACCATACATCATTCCACGCTTCTTTGCTTTTATCAGGTAATCACCTTTCAGATCGTACGTTTTCAGATCCTGTGGAGGACGAATATCTCTTTCGCAATAAGGCGAGTGCTCCATCAATTGCCCAAAGCGACTCATGTATTTTTTAGGGAACCGCAATGGCGTAAATGATTCAACGATGAATAAACGATTCTTGTCATCATTGAATTCAATTTGATAGATCGTTCCCCGCGGCAAAATAATATAATCACCATAACCAAATGGCAATTCTCCATATTGAGAATGTACCGTGCCGCTGCCTTCATGCACAAATATCATTTCATCAGCATCGGTATTCTTATAAAAATAATCTTTGGTTCCGCTTTGCGGAGCTGCCAATACAATATGACAATCATTATTCACCAGCACCGGCACACGGCTTTCTAAAAATTCTCCTCCGGGTTTTACATGAAATCCTTCAAAGCAACGATGCTTCAGCATTTTTTCTTCAGCCACTTGCGGACTTACATCTACCTGTGGTTCTGTTTTTATTATTTGTGTCGGCGGATGGCAATGATAAAGCAATGAATAATCATCGCTGAATCCTTCCGTAGAAAATAATTGTTCGCTATACAATTTTCCATCAGGCTTGCGAAATTGTGTATGGCGTTTATGAGGAATGCTTCCGAGTTTATAATAATGGGACATGATCTTTAAATTGAAAGTTGAAATTAAGTCAGAAAGACGGAAAGTCAGTAAAGACCGAAAGCACATTTGTTTTAAAAGAAAAATTCTTTCTGACTCCGGACTTACCGACTTGCGGACTTTCTAAATAACTCAAGTGATACCATCAGGAAATAATATTTCCATTTTCTTTTATCGATCCAATAAGTGAAGTTTCTGTGATATGGCATTTACCGTAATTTGCTATCTCAAATGTAAAACATTTTAGCTTGACAAGAATTGGACTATTATCAGATACACACGGCTTTCTTGACGAAAGAGTTTTTGAACATTTCAAAGATTGTGATGAAGTATGGCATGCTGGTGACTTTGGAGCTGATGTAGCGATAGGATTAAAAGAAAGAAGCAAAATAGTAAAAGGAGTTTATGGAAATATTGATGAACCGGAAATAAGGCATGAATTTCCGGAACAGCTTGTTTTTAATTGTGAACAAGTAAAAGTGATGATGCGGCATATCGGCGGCTCACCGCCTAATTATAATCCCGAGACAAGAAAAGAATTATCACTTCATAAACCACAACTATTCATCAGTGGACATTCACATATCTTAAAGGTGATCTTTGACGATAAAATAAATTGCCTGCATATAAATCCGGGTGCTGCAGGTAAACAAGGTTGGCATAAAGTCAGAACCATCATTCGCTTTGCGATCGATGGTTCTGATATTAAGAATTGTGAAGTAATTGAATTAGGAAAAAAATGATCAGGCATTCTCTTGTGCCATTTCTTCTGCTTTGCGTCGCACTTCCGTATCGGAAACGTCTTTAACATGGGTTGCCAATACCCAGGCATATCCAAACGGATCATCAACACGACCTACCCTGTCACCATAAAACATATCTTCAACTGGCATTATAAGCGTTGCGCCATTCTGCACTGCTTTTTTAATTGTATCATCTATATTTTCCACATACACATGCAGGTTTATAGAATTACCACTGGTTGATTGAGGTGTTTTATTTTTCATCTGCGGGTTTTCCTCAGCCACGAAAATTAATGAATCACCAATAATAAGCTCTGCATGCATGACCTTTCCGTCAGGCCCATCCAATCTCATCTTTTCTTTTGCACCAAAGACATTTTTATACCAAATGATGGCTGCATTTGCTCCTTTAAATGACAATGATGGAGTCACGTTGTGATATCCTTTTGGGATATATGAAGTTTTTGCCATAATAAACAATTTTAAAAGTAAATAATAAGTTTCAACAACTGTTTTCCAAAAAATAATTGGACTATATGACCCGCAAAATTGTTGCCATAACGGAATTTATCTGATATTAAATCCAGCAAGTTATCAACCTGCTTATTCAAAAAGGATACAACTATGACATTTACAGTGCGAGGTGAATTGTTTTTTCAATAAAGAATGTATAGATGAAAGTGTTTTCATTGGAATAAAATTTCTTTTTCCTCTGTAAAAATTGATGTAGCTTTTCGGTTACTAAAACTTTCTGAGTATGTCAACTCACTCATCACGCCGTCAGTGGTTACAGCAATCATCACTTGCTTTTTTAGGATTAGGTATTTCTTTTAGATCAATGGGAAATGAAGAAGGTCTTAAAAGAATAGCTGGTATCGAAAACGGACTGATCAATTTAGGTTCTAATGAAAATCCTTATGGCATTTCTGCAAAAGCAAAACAAGCTATTCTTGATATGATGGGTGAGACAAACCGCTATCCCTTTAATATTGCTTCTTTACAATCAACAAAAAAAACACTAGGTGACTATTATAAAGTGTCCGAAGACCAGGTATTAATAACAGCAGGATCAGGAGAAGGCTTGGCTATGCTGGCACGTCATTTCAATAAAGGAAATATTGTTACGGCAGATATAACATTTGGAGTACTGCCAAACACAGCAAAAAAGATCGGCACCAAAGTGATAGAAATACCGCTTACAAAAGAAAAAGTGCATGATCTGCCGGCCATGATGAAAGCTATCAATAACGAAACACAATTAGTATATATCTGCAACCCGGCAAATCCGTCTGCTACAATTGTAAAAGCAGAGGAATTAAAAAGATTTTGTGAAGAAGCCTCTAAAAAAACAGTTGTACTGATCGATGAAGCTTATAATGATTTTTTAGAAAACTCAAACAGCCAATCAATGATCGGGTTGATAGAAAAAAATCCAAACATCCTTGTAATTAAAACTTTTTCCAAGATACATGCGATGGCAGGATTAAGAATAGGTTTTATTTTAGGACACCCGACCTTAATAAAAAAACTGCAACCCGATTATTTTCAAAGCTCCCAATTAGCAGTGAGCGTACTCAGTTTGAATGCAGCAATGACCAGTTTAACTGATGAAGAACATAAAGCAACATGTAAACAAAAAAATGAAGCTGCCCGAAAATATACAATGGATGAAATGAAAAAAATGGGGATCCAGTTCATTCCTTCTTACACCAACTTTATTTTTTACCCCGTAAAAAATTATCCCGGCGAATATTCGGCTGATATGCTTGATAAACATAAAATAATAATGCGGTCAAACAAATACAGTGATGGCCAATGGGCACGGGTAAGTATAGGAACGATAGATGAAATGAAACAATTTATCCAGGTTATTGGAGATCCCAAAAACAATATGGCTTCGCGTTAATATCTGATATAACTTTTACATATTTCTTTTCTATGTCCAACAATTCATCCCGCCGTCAATGGTTAAGAAACACTACTGCTGCATTGGCAGGAGTAAGCTTAGCACCTGCAATTTTTGCTACTGAAAAAGAAAGATACAGGGCGGAAGGGATCATTTTATTGAATGGAAATGAAAATCCTTACGGCCCTTCTAATGCTGCAAGAAAAGCAATGACCGAAGCAGTTGGAAATTCTAATCGTTATCCTGATGACGCCGTCCATGCATTAAGACAACAGCTTGCAGAATTCAATGGAGTCGAAAAAGAGAATATTCTGATGGGTGCCGGTTCATCAGAAATAATAGGTTTGGTTTTACTTGCAACTAGTAGTGGAAATAGAAGAGGGTATATTATGACAGCAGAACCTTCTTACAAGATTTGGCATACCCAAGCTGAAGTTATTGGTTATGACTTTATACAAATACCGTTGAATAAAGAACGCAAATATGATTTGGATAAATTTTCTTCCTACCAAAGTAAATTCAATGCACAATTGTTCTACATCTGTAATCCAAATAATCCCACAGGTACTTTTGTAGAACCGAAAAAATTGGAAGATTTTATAAATAATAATAGATCCGGTCATGTTTTAATTGACGAAGCTTATACAGAATATCCTGATATCCCATCATTAGCTCAGTATGCTATAAAAGTTCCAAAAGTCATAGTCGCAAAAACGTTTTCAAAAATTTACGGACTTGCTGGTGCCAGAATAGGTTATGCTATTGCTCATCCTGAAACAATAAAAAGGCTCGCCAGCCTTCAAGCATGGCCCAATGCCAATGTGAGTATGGTAACCGCAGCTGCTGCATCCGCTGCTTTAAAAGATCAGGAATTTGTAAAAGATTGTCGTGAGAAAGCTGCATTAGCAAGACAAATGTGTTATGATTGTTTTAAACAACTTTCATTGGAATATATTCCTTCACACACCAATTTTATCCTATTCAATATTGACAAGATCACAGGTGATTTTACCAAACGAATGGAAGAGAAAAATATCTTTGTTCAATTCAGGAATCATTTCGGCGGCAAATGGTGCCGTGTAAGTATGGGAACAATTGATGAAATGAAAACTTTCTGTACTGTATTAAAAGAAATTGCCTGAACTAATGCATTCCCGGGAGCCAAGGCCTTCCAATTCCTTCTCTAAATGGCCATGGAACTGTTGCTAATATTATTATAAGCGCAATTAAATACAACCACGCGGCTGCTTTATAATTTAAAACTTTTGCTTTACCTCTTGCAATAGTTATTAAAATAATTGCGATCAGCATTCCTGTAATATGTTCAATTGCCCAAAAACGGGATGCAGAATCTTTCATCACTACACTAAACCCGGCATTCTGTATCAGTTTTAATCCCAGGTTACCGGCAAACCACTGGTATAAACCGACAAGTAAAGTAATATGTGCACAGATCAATAACCATAAACTTGATTTTCTGAGCCCGGCACTTTTTCCAAAAGCTTGTATAAGTGCTACTAATAATAAAATCAATATTGCCCAACGAAGAACATTGTGGAGGTCAAGCAGTCCTTTATACATATAGTTGGAGTTTTGGTTTGAGATTCGAAGGTAAATGTTTCTAACCAACCTCAAATATCAAATCAACTATTCTGCCCAATCAGCAATAAAAACATTGGTATCTCTTGTGCCGCCGTTGTTTCTGTTACTGCAGAAAATTAATTTTTTACCATCGGGACTGAACATTGGGAAAGCATCAAAACCATTATCATGACTTATCTTTTTCAGATCTGTTCCGTCATCATTGATCGTGTATAAGTTAAAAGGGAACCCTCTTTTGTATTCATGATTACTGGCAAAAATTATTCGTTTGTTATCAGGCATATAATAAGGCGCCCAATTGGCTTGCCCGAATTTTGTTACTTGTTTTACATCGCTGCCATCTACGTTAGCAACATACACTTCCATATTTGTTGGCGCCACTAAATTTTCAGCAAGAAGATCTTTATACTCCTTTACTTCTGCTTCTGTTTTCGGGCGGCTTGCTCTCCAAATTATTTTTTTTCCATTAGGACTAAACCATGAGCCTCCATCGTAACCAAGTGTATTAGTGATCCTTTTTTCTTTGCCAGTTTGCAGATCCATCATATACAGATCTATATCGCCGTCTTTGTCGCTTGTGTACAACATCTTTTTTCCGTCCGGAGAAATAGTTGCTTCCGCATCATATCCTTTGCTATGCGTTAATTGCTTTACAATTTTACCATCCAGGTCTGCCATAAAAATATCATAGCTATCATACAAAGGCCATATATATTTATTACCATATTTTTTCCTATCAGGAACAGGAGGACATGTATCAGCGCCTAAATGTGTAGATGCATAAATGATATGTTTGCCATCTTTTAAAAAAGCTCCACAGGTTGTTCTGCCTTTTCCGGTACTTACCATTTTATATGTAAATGCTTCACCTTGTTTTGGAACTTTACCAACAAAGATCTGGTCGCACATCAATCCATCTTTGGGCTGTGTACGTTGGAAAATTATCCATTTGTTATCAAAACTGAAATATGCTTCGGCATTATCACCACCAAAAGTGAGCTGCTGAACATTTTGCAAATGTGTTTCACTTGGATATTGCAAAGTGTCTATTTTATGTTTTAGGTCGGATGTAGCAAACTGATTCGTTGCTTTCTTACTTGTAAATGAGAGACAGAATAAAAAAACCAATCCCATAAAAAAACCTGCAGTCAATAATTTCATATAATTCATCAGTTAAAAAATTTTAGCAAAACTATTTTCGGAAACCCCGGCAAATGTCAGACTTTTGTCATATCACCCAAATGTTTTATGAAAAATCTTTTAGCCATTCTGGTTCTCTTAACAATATTATTTGCCTGTAATAATAGTACCCATGTCACTAGTGAACAACAGACGCATGATAGTTTGCAACAGTTGCTCCAGTCTTATCGTGATTCATTAAAAAAATATCCTACGGACACACTACTTAAATATAATCTTGTTCTCACTTTACAGGAAGCAGGAAGATATAAAGAAGCCGTCAATGTGTTGGATTCTATGAATATCGCGATGGGAGATTCCGCTCAAACGAAAGTTTATTTTGATTACTTATTTAAAAGATCAGAATTATTGGTGCTCGCAGGTGATACTGCCAATGCAATTAAAACACTTGAGTTTTTTATTATTCCCGGCGAATTAACCGAAGCTGGTTTACAACTGGCAAATCTCTATGCGGAAACGAAGAACCCAAAAACGATCGCATTTTGCGACTCGATGAATAAAAATGATGAAGGTAAAAAAGACCCTAATCCTGATTATTTAAAAGGTGTTTATTATTATAATATTAACGATTACAGTAAAGCTCTTGAAATGTTCAACTCTTGTATAAAGAAAGATTATACTTTTTTAGATGCTTATATGGAAAAAGGAAACATACTTTATAAGCAATCAAAATTCAAAGAAGCGATGGATGTATACGACATCGCAATAAATGTTTCCAACACTTTTGCTGATGCTCATTATTGGAAAGGAAAATGCCAGGAAGCTTTGGGCCAAAAAGAAGAAGCTAAGATCAGTTACCAGCGGGCCTATGCATTTGATAAAACGCTGACGGAAGCAAAAGAAGCTGCGGATAGAATTAAATAATTAATATTTACTAATAAATAATTTCATGCGTTGTATCTTGCAGCCTGCCTGCCGGCAGGCGCAAATAAAAATAATTAGTAGATGCCCATTATTGCTCCTTCTCTTCTCTCTGCAAATTTCCTGAATCTTGATGCTGATTGTAAAATGCTGAATGAAAGCCAGGCTGACTGGTATCATTTAGATGTAATGGATGGTCGTTTTGTTCCAAACATTAGTTTTGGACCAATGGTCGTTTCATTTTTCAGGAAAGCAACGACAAAAGTTTGCGATGTTCATTTGATGATCGAAGAGCCGGGAAAATATGCAGAGCAATTTAAGAATGCAGGAGCAGACCTTCTTTCCGTACACATTGAAGCATGTCCGCATTTGCACAGAAATATTCAACAAATAAAAGCATTGGGCATGAAGGCCGGGGTTGCCATCAACCCGCATACACCAATTGAAAGTTTACAAGATGTTCTTGCTGATATCGATCTTGTTTGCATGATGAGTGTGAATCCGGGTTTTGGCGGGCAAAAATTCATTCATAATACTTTGAAAAAGATAAAGACACTGCGTAAGATGATAGATGAAAAAGGTTTGAATGTATTAATAGAGATCGATGGAGGTGTTACTTTGGAAAATGCAGGAACTATCGTCGCTGCTGGAGCCGATGTTCTTGTAGCAGGTAATACAGTATTTAGTTCACAAGATCCGAAAGCAACTATTGCACAACTGAAAAAATTATAAAGCTCATGGCAAAAGACCTGTTTAGCAAACAGTCTGATCTTTATGCCCGTTACAGGCCTACTTATCCAAAAGAACTTTACGATCATATTTTATCTTTTGTACAAGAAAAAAATACTGCCTGGGATTGCGCAACCGGCAATGGGCAGGCTGCAGTTGTATTGGCTGATCATTTTAAAAAAGTTATTGCAACAGATATCAGCGCTGCACAAATTGAAAAAGCAACGCTTAAGGATAATATTGAATATCTCGTTTGTCCTGCCGAATCAACCCCATTTGAAGAAAATACTTTTGACCTTGTCACGGTCGCACAGGCATATCATTGGATAAAGTGGGATGAATTTAGAAAAGAAGCGACAAGGGTTTGTAAACCCGGAGCCATCATCGCTGTTTGGACCTATAACAGGAACAAAATAGGAGATAAAAAAATTGATGACGCTGTTTATAACTTTTATGAAAACGTAACAAAGCCTTATTGGGATTCTGAAAGAAAATATGTTGAAGAATTGTATGAGACAGTTGATTTCGATTATGAGTTATTGCCTGTAAAACAATTTGAAACAACCTTGAATTGGCAAAGAGAAGATATGATAGGCTATATCAGCAGTTGGAGTGCTATTCAAAAATACATTAAAGCAAACAGCCACTCTCCCATTTCTATTATTGAAGAAAAATTAAATAAATTTTGGTCCAAAGGTGAAGTGAAAAAAGTAAGCTTTCCTATTTATCTGAAATTAGGAAGAGTTGTGAAATAGCAAATGCGGGTTTTATTGATTAATATTGCCTATCAAAATCCGCTTCTTAGGAATGAACCGCCAATCAAGATTAATCCTGGTCTCTAGCCTATTGTCTATTGCCTGTTTCTTATTGCCAGTTGCCTCGATATTCGCTCAAAAAAAACCCGCTTACGTTTCCGGTAAAGTGTTGGATGAAAATGAAAAGCCTCTTCCAAACGTTTCTGTAGTTATTCTTGGTCAGCAAAAAGGAATTATCACATCTGATTCCGGTACGTTTCGTTTAAAAGTAACTGCCGACCGTGCATTCGCAATCGTCTTTAGCTATACAGGATTCAAATCTCAGCAAAAGAATTTTTTATTAAGTGAGAATGAAGAAGAAACTATTGTCATTCGCCTGGAAAGAGAAGGCAAAGTGCTGGAAGAAGTAATTGTTACCGATCAGCGTGACCGAAGAGAAGCGGGGTTGATAAAGCCAAATCCAAAATCAGTTATCAATCTGCCGTCACCAGTTATGGGTGTTGAAAGCATGATCAAAGTTTTTGTAGGCTCTAACAATGAACTTACTTCACAATATTCAGTTCGCGGCGGGAACTATGATGAAAATCTTATTTATGTAAATGACTTTGAAATTTTCCGTCCTTACCTCGTTCGCAGCGGTCAGCAGGAAGGGTTGAGTTTTATAAATCCTGAAATGGTTCGCAATATCAGTTTTTATAACGGCGGTTTCCAGGCAAAGTATGGCGATAAGATGAGCAGTGTGCTGGATATTCAATACAAAAAACCAAAACGCTTTGGTGGCTCTGCCTATGTAAGCATTTTGGAACAGGGTCTGCAACTTGAAGGAATTTCGAAGAACAATAAACTCAGCTATCTCGTTGGTGCCCGCAACAGAAGTAATAAAAATTTATTAAGCCGCCAGGAAACTCAAGGAAACTATGTTCCTTCTTCAGCCGATCTTCAAGGCCAGATCAATTACCAATTTAATAATAAGTGGCAAGCTGAATTTCTTGGAAATATTTCTCAAACAAAATTTGTACTGGTTCCCGAATTTAGTCAGCTTACTTCTTCAGTATTCTCTCCTTTCTTCACCGCCGTACTTGGACTTGATATATATTTTCAAGGACAGGAAAGAGACCGGTATAAAACAAATATGCTTGGTCTCTCCATCATCAATCAACCGAGAAAAGATCTGAAACTAAAATGGATGGTTTCAAGATTTGAAAATGACGAAGAAGAAAACATTGATATCGCTGGCGCCTATTTATTTGGGGAAAGAGATTTTGATAAAGCAAAACCAACATTCGGGTTAATTGTAAATCCGCTAGGGGCCGGAGTATTTCAGAATTTTTCCCGCAATACACTTAACATCGACAACTGGAACGTTTCGCATAAAGGAATACTTGATAAGGGGAAAAATGTTTTTCTATGGGGAATTGGTTATGACAAAACAAATATTGAGGATAAACTCAATGAATGGGAGTTCCAGGATTCAGCCGGCTATTCACTTCCTTTCAATCCGGCTATTTTGCAGTTGAACAAGGTGATCAAGTCAACGGCATCATTAGATGTCAATAAACTTTCAGGATATTTCCAGGACAATTTGCTTTTTGGTGATTCATCAAACTCTTTTACACTGCAGGCTGGCGTTCGTTACAATTATAATTCACTCAATAATGAATTTTTACTTACCCCGAGAGTTGGCGCAAGTTGGCAGCCAAAAGGTGGAAAGGATATCATCTTCCGTGCAGCTGTTGGCATGTATGATCAGCCGCCATTTTATCGTGAGTTGAGGAGATATGATGGCACGGTGAACACAGATCTGAAAGCACAAAAAAGTTTCCAGGTGGTTGGTGGCTTTGATTATAATTTTAAAAAAACCAACCGACCAATGCGGATGACAGTGGAAGCGTATTATAAAAACATGTGGGATGTTGTTCCGTATGATATTGACAATGTCCGCATTCGTTATTATGGTGAGAACAATGCAAAAGCTTATGCGTACGGTATTGAAGGAAGACTCTTTGGCGAGTTAGTAAAAGATGCTGAAAGTTGGATCAGTGTCGGCTTGATGGATACAAAAGAAAATATTGATGGTGATCATTACCAGGAGTATTCAATTGATACACTCAACCAGGTAATTGATAGCACAACTGTTGAAGGTGGTTGGTTTCGTCGCCCAACAGATCGTACGCTTACATTCGGAATGTTCTTCCAGGACTACCTGGCCACTAATAAAAATTTCAGGGTTTATCTTAATACTATTTACGGCACCAATCTTCCTTATAATATCCCCGGCAGTGTAAAGTATCGCAATGGAGCTATCATCGAACCATATATAAGAGTTGATATTGGATTCAGCGCTTTGTTACTTGATGCTGATAAATCGAATCGTCGCAGTCACTCCCCTTTCCGAAGTTTTGAAAGTATTTGGGCCAGTCTCGAAGTATTCAATCTTCTTGACCGCTCTAATACCATTTCTTATTTGCTCGTAAAAGATTTCGCCAACAATGTTTTTACTGTTCCCAATCGTTTAACCCCGCGATTAATAAATTTTAAGATCGTTGCAAGATGGTGATTTTATGTAGCCAGCATTTGTACTACAATTAAGCTTTCGTTTTTAAAATGACGGCCTCGCAATGACGAGACTCCGCAGAGAAAAAGAAAAAATAAATCTCATAGAGTCTCGTCATTGCGAGGCTTGACTGAGTAAATGCGCAAGTTTATTGATTGTTGTGGCAAGCCGAAGCAAACTAAACTTTACCACACCCTATCTTGTCATGTCGAGCCGCCAGCTTATTGTTATTTACAAATTTGATGAAAGTAAGGCGAGACATCTCAGGTTAGTTGATCTCTGAGATGTCTCGCCTGGCATTACTAAGATCGAAAGTGAATTAATTATACCGGCTCGACATGACAAGACACGGTGGTTTGAAAACTCTTCTTTAAAAACGAGAATGTATAAGTAGCAGAATAGAATTGTTGCAGTACAAGGGTGCGACGCAAAGAACGATGAACAGAATTACAAATGCTGGTAACAAAATCCTTCTATCGCCACTTATTGCTACTCCTGTCCCAAACGGTAAATCCAACTTTAAATTGAACAGGATTGCGGAATTGGTTGGCCGCCGAACCAATTACATATGCACCCAACTTGAATTTATAGACGGGATAAAATGGCATTTTGAGAACTTTTTCAATACCGGTAAACAGCTCAGCGTAATGCAAATTTCTTTCAGGCGCAATTAAAAAACCACCACCAACGATCTCACGCAACTCCAGTTTTTTGAACAATGGAATTTTATTCAGTATAGCGCCATTGAATTCATGTACAAAATGCATTTGGTAAAAACGCTCAAATACCGGGAACGTTGAATCAAGCGATTGAAAAGCTTCATCGGGATTCATGAAAAGGATCGGATCGCCGCGTCGCTGAAATTTATAATCAACCATTCGAAGATCTTTTGTATTGAAAAAATTTCCGGTAAGTATCTTGTATTTGAAAACACCGGTCGTCCCTAGTTTCAATTCCTGCTCCATGCCGAATTCGAGATAATCAAAATCCACTACACTTTTTAATACACCCGGAATTCCTTTTCGCCAGCTTGCATAAAATGTGGGCCACTTGGAGCCAAGAATAATTTTTTCTCTTGGCTCACGAATGAAACGTTGGAATGGTGTGTATTGCAAACGAACTTTTCCATAAAATGCATTGTATGATTCGAAAGGAACTGGCTCATTCACGACGCCAAAAACCGTATCCAGTTTGGGATTTGTTTCGTAACCTACTACAGAACGGCGATATGAATAATCTGCATTTAGAAATAAGACCAGACCATTTACCACTTCTACTCCATGATTAATACCGATACCCTGGTTGAGATAAAAATTATCCCGCTTCAACATATTGATCCAGGCATCACCCTGGAAAATATATTGAAACTCACGCTGTGCTGAAACATTAATAAAAGCGCCATTAAAAGGATTATACTTATGAGTGATGCTTATATTCCCGTTCACATCATGATTCCTGATACCATAACTGATATTCGAAAACACTTGCACTGACTTCTTAGATGTGAACGTTTTAAAATAGGCAACATTTGCTTTTATTCTTAAGCCACCAAATCGAAAAGGATCTATTACATCCGAAACCGGTGGCAATTGCCATGAACGTTTTTTCTCACGGTTAAATTTGGTTTGTCCGAAAAGCAAAACCTTTGGCCAGGTTACTTTGTTAGTTATCCTGTCGATCGAATCGAGATATGGCTGGCTGGTGGTAACACGAAAGAGGCTGTCCTTATAATGAATGAACCTGATCTCTTTTGCGGTTAGTGGTTCTGTTCTTGTTTTTTGCCAGAAACTGCTATCACGTTTATAAGCTTCTTCTGCAGTGGAGCTAAGTTCTGTACCGAAATATTTTTTGGGAAATTCCTTATTGAACTCAAAGTCCTTGTAAGAAGCGATCGTTTCTCCTGATAATTTTCCTTTCCCGGTTTTTGAATAATAAGTGAATTGCTGGCGGGTGATCATCCATGCTGTATCATCAACAAAACTGTATTGCTGGTCTATTTCAAAATGATCGTATTCAGGAATATGATAATCGGGTAATGTGAAGTGTGCACTTAAAATAACCCAGGCACTGTCAAGGATCCTTATCTCGCCTTCAACAGTTACATTGCTTAATTGTCTTGGCTTTACGCTGATCGTATAAATCTTTCTTCCATCCTCGTGTTTTATATTAGTGACCTTATACCTGTATGCAGCGAGGCCGCTGTAACTAACAGGAGATAAAAACGGAACCTCTGATAATACTGTTGAATTAAGAAGATTATTATACAAATTAAAATTCCCTTCCGTTAATGAGAGATAAAAAAGTGCTTCGGGGTTTCCTCTTTTTACAACTCCTGTTCTTTCTTCCTTAATACGGCTATCATTCTCATGATCATAATGCAGGGAAATTTCTGCCATTGACATTCGTTGCAGATCAGCATTTAAATTAGTAGTGATCGAATCAACTGGTTTCTTTTTCGATTTTACTTTTCGCTGCGTTGAATCTTCCTGTGTAGCTTTAATATAAACATTGCATGAATATGGTCCCGCTGCTGCAAGTATATCATCTTTTCCTCTTATCACATTCCGAATGATCTCTTCTGAACGGTCTTTCAATTTCCCTTTTACAACTACCTCAGAAAGATTTTTTACCTCATCGGTTTCCAGCACAATATTCTGTACATAATCCCGCCTAACGACAATATTTATCAAAAGTGTTTTATATCCGAGCATGCTGAAGGCGAGATCATAGGTTCCTTCTTCAAGACGCAGCTCATAACTACCGTCCTCTTTTGAAACGGTTCCTTTAACTGATCCTTTTACCTGTAAACTTACCAAAGCAAGCGGCTCAAGCTTATCATTAGTGATCTTACCGGAAACTTTAAAATACTGCGCCTGCGCACCGTAAAAACCAAAAAAAAGAAGCAACAATATGCAGGTGTGCCGATACATAGCAGTAGCAAAATGGATTATCTGTAAAGATGCAAAATTAATAACGCCGGTTCTTGAACCATTGTTATTTTTTGAATGATTTAACAGGTAAATGATTGACGTTCTGACCTATCCCGGGTTAGTACTTACTGGTTTTAATTTATCATTTAGCTTATAAAAAACCTTGCTCATGAGTTTATGCCCGGTTCACCTTTGCACAATTATTGCTGTACTAAGACAGTATTCCCTTTAACTATTTATCAAACTGCTCATGGCTTATGAGTGAGAATCATCAAAACTTAACAATGGAGGAGCTTGTGGATATTCTTGCCCAAAAAACGCAGAAGTTTACTCAGCTATTGGTGTATAAAGATTTCGGAAATGAATACAAAGAATGCAAAGAAACCATCCGACAGATCCTCGCAGAAATAGAAATTCGAAAGGAAAAAACATTCAATCAGCAAAATAAAGCTGCATCAGCCTGATCTACTTTCTAACCCAGAATTCGTCTTTCCATTCTGTATCGCATTGCAAGTCATTTGGCAGCTCTTTGTAAATTTCATTCAATTGCTCCTGTGTAAGGGTTCTTTCAGCATACGCAAAAAGTTCTCTTTCTTCAAAACGAATATGATTATTGAGAAACTCTGCAAGTAATTGCACCGAACTAAGATCTGGTTCCTTATCGAGAGAAATAATCAGGTCACGTATCTGTGCATGTTCTCTAAACATTTGTTTTACCAAAGCATTATTTTCTGGTAAAAACTTCACTAATACTTTTTCTTCTTCTTTAAAATGAGGTTTAATATGGTTTGACCAAAACCACCGTGTGTAATTACAAAGAGTTTCAATAGCGGTTCCATTCGCAAGACCCTGCTTTATTTTCCATGCAAATAATAATCCGTCATGATGTTCACGACTGAGTGGCGCCAGTTCTTTACTACGCTTAAGGGGTTTTATCTCGTCCATATTGTAAAATTAACAAGATGTATTAAAGAAACTGGGTGATGTTTAGCATGAATCTGGGTGACCTTGATCAGATGATTTAAGGCTTCCTGTTAAAAAGGCTTCACGCAAAGGCGCTAAGTATTCGCAAAAGCGCAAAGATTATTTTGCGACCTTATATTTTAAACTTAGCGTCTTTGCGGTTAAATAAACAGTTGATTAGAATTGTTGCCGTACAAGTGAGTGACACAAGGGAGCATAATAGAATTACAAAAGCTGGCAACAAAATTGTATTTACAATTATTAAATAATTTATTAACCAAATTTTACTTTCAACAATTTGTATGCACACCTGTTAATAATTAACTTTAGGAAGTGATTGATATAAGTCTTTATTTTAATCATCAAGGGGGCAAACATCTGAATAAAACAGGTGTAGTGAAAAAAATCTGGTAACCCACCCTATACCAGGATTGTGAAATTAAAAACGAAGCGAATTGACAGAAACGATCATCAACCTCGAAACCGTAAACCCTATCGAGTTCTTTGGCGTAAACAACGGCAAGCTCGACATTCTGAAAAAGAAATTCCCTCTTTTAAAGATCTTATCAAGGGGTACCCAGTTAAAACTTAGTGGTTCGCCAGAGCAGGTAACATCTGCCCGCGAAAAAATTGAACTCATAGTGCAGTACCTGGAAAGGAACGGCCACATGAGTGAAAATTATTTCGAACAGGTACTCGGTGGCGATGATGCTGAGACAGTTGATAATTTTATTGACCGTAATCCAAATGATGTATTAGTGTTTGGCCCGAATGGTAAAACTGTTCGTGCAAGAACGGCTAATCAAAAACGTTTGGTGCAAATGGCGGAGAAGAATGATATCGTCTTTGCTATCGGACCCGCCGGTACTGGTAAAACATATACGGCCGTTGCTTTAGCAGTAAGAGCTTTGAAGAATAAAGCCGTAAAGAAGATAATTCTTACACGTCCTGCAGTTGAAGCCGGTGAAAATCTTGGTTTTCTTCCCGGTGATTTGAAAGAAAAGATCGATC
>DATHDP010000070.1:0-30826 GCA_035318985.1 Chitinophagaceae bacterium | reverse complement strand
GAAAGATTCAGAAATTTTGTTGGTGTTAAATTTCAACTGTACAATAGCTTATTCACTTCGTTACCTTTTCACCGAATCGAAAAGACAGGGATCTTACTTTCATTATTTCTTTCCGTTTGTGAAGATGGTTTCAAAAAGAAGCAAAGCCCGAAACAAATCATCGAAGATTTTTTTAATAAACATACATCTTCCTTAAAAGAGGAAGATAAACTTGACCTGCTATTTCGTTTTGTTCAATATGCCGAAAGACAAGTTGTATTATTTGATGCCCTGGAAGATGCTGCATTTCGTGAAGTGAATGATATGAATGGAGTAGGTACATTAAAGCATCTTGAGTCGGAAGTGGTTCAGGAAAAATTGGAGGATAAGCTTACGCAAAAATTAAAAGATTTTAATGTATTGCTTGTGTTGACGGCACACCCAACACAATTTTATCCTGGTCCCGTTCTTGGTATTATTAATGATCTTTCAAAAGCATTGGCAGAGAATAATGCAAGCCAGGTAAATGTTTTATTACAGCAATTAGGCAAAACACCTTTCTTCAAGCATCAAAAACCAACACCATATGATGAAGCTGTAAGTCTTATCTGGTATTTGGAAAACGTTTTTTATGCTGCCGCAGGAAGAATTGCTTCATTCTTTAAAAATCATTTCTCTGATTCGTTACCGAACGGTCATTCCGTGATCAGCATGGGCTTTTGGCCGGGGGGTGACAGGGATGGGAATCCATTTGTAAAAGCAGAAACAACTTTACAGGTTGCCGAGGCATTACGCGGGGCTATTATCAAATGCTATTATCTTGAAATAAGAAGATTAAAACGAAGGCTTACTTTCCAGGGTGTAGATGTTTTATTGGCTGATCTTGAAAAGAAGCTTTATAATAATCTTTTTGTACCCGGTCAAATAACTGACATTACACAAGCAGAGATATTAAAAACACTTAATGAGATCAGGGATATTTTGATCTATAAACACAATAGCCTTTTCCTGCATCTTGTAAACAACCTGAAAAATAAAGTTGAAATTTTCGGTTTGCATTTCGCCTCATTGGATGTGCGACAGGAAAGTTCAGTACATGCAACCGTTATCGAATCCTTTGCGGGAAAGACAAAAGAGATACCTGGAAACTATTCATCATTAAGTGAAGATGAAAAGATAAAAATACTTTCTAACCTGCAACCAATTGATCCGTCATTAGTGACCGGTGACGAAATTCAAAAAGATACTATTGAATCCGTCCAGGTTATAAAACAAATTCAAAAATATAATGGTGTACAAGGTTGTGATCGTTATATCATCAGCCAGTGCAACAGTGCATTGAATGCAATGGAGGTGTATGGTTTGTTTTTATTAGGTGGATGGAAAAAAGAGGAATTGAATATTGACATTGTTCCATTATTCGAAACGATCGACGATTTGAAAGGTGCTGCTTCTATCATGAAAAAATTATATACCAATGAAGAGTATAAGCAACACCTGAAAAGAAGAAATAATAGCCAGGTGATCATGGTCGGCTTTAGTGATGGGACGAAAGATGGTGGTTATTTAATGGCGAATTGGAGCATATATAAAGCGAAAGAGGAATTAACAACTATTTCAAAAGAATGTGGAATTGATGTTGTTTTTTTTGATGGTCGTGGCGGCCCGCCTGCAAGAGGTGGTGGCAAAACACATAAGTTCTATGCATCGCTGGGGAAGAATATTTCAAATAAGGAGATCCAGCTTACAGTGCAGGGACAAACGGTTAGTTCAAATTTCGGAACGATCGATTCTGCACAGTATAATATGGAACAATTGATCCATGCCGGGATATCAAACGGGATCCTTGCAAATAAAGAAACAGTTAGTGAGGAAGATAGAGAAAGCGGAGAAAATATTGTTCAGCAATTAGCGGATATAAGTTTTGATTCCTATAATCGATTAAAAAATCATCCTGATTTTACAGATTATTTAGTTCATGCAAGTCCATTAAGATTTTATAGTGACACAAATATTGGCAGCCGTCCTGCAAAACGTGGTGCATCGGCGAAATTTTCATTAAAAAGCCTGCGTGCCATTCCTTTTGTTGGCGCATGGAGCCAACTGAAACAAAATGTAACCGGGTATTTTGGGGTAGGCACTGCATTACAAAAATTGGAACAGGAAGGAAAGTTACCTGATATTAAAAAGCTTTATAATGAATCTTTATATTTTAAAACCCTTCTTGATAATTGCGAGATGGCGATGATCAAATCTTTTTTCCCATTGACGGCACACCTGGCAGATCATCCAAAGTTTGGCGAGATATGGCAAATAATTTTCAAAGAATATGAGCTAACCAAACAATATGTACTTAGGTTATCTGGTAAAACGGAACTGATGGATGATTATCCAATTGAGCAGTTATCTATTCAAATGCGTGAGAGGATCGTATTGCCTCTCCTTACAATTCAACAATATTCAATGATACGTGTAAGAGAGATGGAAGAGGCGATCATTAATGCGCCGGTAAAGGGCACGTATGAAAAATTAGTGATGCGTTGTTCATTTGGGATTATTAATGCAGGAAGGAATTCTGCGTAAACCCAACCCCCTGTGCCCCTGAAGGGGAGACTTAGTTTGATTATGCTGAATAGAATTGTATAGTACAAGAGTGCGACGCAACGGAAGTATAATAGTAAGCCTATACTTGGTAAAACAAAAAAGAAGCGATCAATTAAGTTTATTCCAAGGAATTATAAACTTTTCGATCTAAGTCACCCCTTTAGGGGGACAGGAGGTAAAGAATAAGCCCCTGTAGAAACAAGGGCCGGTAATGCTTATGTCTGCGAAAAAATTTGAAAGCTTACAAGTTTGATTCAGTAACAGCTACAGTTTCCTTTGTCTGCACTTTTATTTCAAAAACTTTTTTAATGACCTCTTTGCCTGAGGTCAGGCGGAACTCAATTACGTCCTTGTCATACTTTGGCACTTTAACAGTTTTCATATAAGAATCTGTAGTAAAGGCCTCGGAGTACAGCGGTTCATAGTGGTTATCAGAAACCCGGAATATAACCCGTTTGGTATTTGTGTTTGAGACGCTTACTTTAAATACAAGATAGTCTGACTCATCCTGTACATAAGTTACCTGTATAACGGGTTTCTCTTCGATCTTGGTTTGAGCTTCCGCTTTGCCAGTTAAAAGAATAAAAAGAGCTGCGATACTTCCGGCATAGCGGAATGCAATTTTTGCCATCTCTGTGTTTGTTTTCATAACATTTAGGTTTTTAGGTTAAATAATAATTTTCAAAATGATACGACAGCAACTGTGGTATACAGCAGCAATTATGAAAATTATCAGGTATAAAACAAGCGATGTGAAATGGGCAAAAAAACAACCGGAGATAAATGAATGCTCAATTTCGCATTCGGTGATTATAGATATTAATACCGGGGATCAATAAAAGTAACCCGGGATAAAATAAATGTTTCGGCAAGCAAACAATCGAAAGAAAAAGAAAAGAAAGGCCCTCCGTAGAAACGGACGGCCTCAACGATTGCTTGCCATATGAAAAGAAAGATGATGAAAATGCCTTGCGGCTAAGTTCAAATTCCTTTATTAATGTTATAAGCACTTTGTATTAATTTTTTATTACTTAGAATGAATAGATCGCAGAGATCAGGAAATTGCTTGCAGATTTTTTTCCGGCACCATCTTTATCAATAAAGATCTCCTGGCTTGCATTATCCATTCTGAATTCAGGTATGAAAATAAAACCACCTGCTTTGAAATTTGCAGACAAAGTTGTTGCAAAAATGTTACCACCTTCTGGTGCATATGCAAACATCTTAAGTTGGTTATCATCATTGAAATATTCACCGCGAAGTGTTAGACCAAACCATGGCTTTGGATCAAGATTCAGATATAAAGCGGATCCCCACCAGCTTTTACCATCCACATTTTTAGCGCCATCCCAATATTGTGTGCTGTTAACTGTACCATTAAAACCAATATTGAACTTATCACTTACTTTAGCAGTAAGCACTGCATCAAACTGGCTGACTTTTGATGTATCAGGTGCTTTACCTCCTACATAATTCAGATAAATTTTAAAATTATCACTTGCAGCAAGGCTGTATTGAGCGATCACAAATTTTTTATTGATATAGCCATCCGGCGGAGTTCTGAAATCAGTTGCATTTGAAATGCCGATCATAAAACCATGTTTCCCTTTTGTGATATCAGCTTTCAAACCTGTATGTGAGAACGGTCCATTAGTAAACATATAACTCATGCTATAGTTGCGATTCAATTGCGGATCAAGCAACTCATAGCCAACATGTGTTCCCCAGGTACCTGCGGAAAACTTAAGCCAATCGGCAGGGGAGTAAGTGACATACATTTGTTTTATTGCCTGTGTTATCCCTTCATCGGTATAAGCAAACTCTTTTGCACGGGGTCCAAATCCAAGATCTAACACTGCTCCAACTTTATTTCCTTTGTGCTCAAATTTTACACTGGCCATCCCTATTGCAAAACTGTTGTGTGTGCCGGTAAAACTTGTATAAGTATTTGCTTTTGTTTTTGCAAAGTCATATTTATAATAAACATCTGCTGAACCAGTAATTATAACAGCTGGTTTTGCATCTTCTGTTTCAGTAGTTGGTGTTGCAGTAGTGTCTGAAGTTACTGAAGCTACTTGTGCATTCGTAAAAAGACCTACGGTAATGGCGGCTAGCGCCACGAAAATTTTTCGTAACATTGTAATGATTTTAATTGTTATTTAAAATTGGTACAGCCCTGAACTTTGTCAGAAGTTCAAATCAGGCTGTACCTTTTCTTTATACGTGTTTTTCTGCGGGTGTTTCTTTTATTTCACCGTTGTGATGAACCAGTAAATGACCCTGCATGTATTTTTCATTATGTTGGGATTCATCCAAACCAAGTTCTTCTTCCAGTTCAGAAACACGCATTGGTACTATGAAGTTGATGAATTTGAATATTCCGTATGAAACAGTAAAGCTGTAAAGAACTACTATACCCATCGCTTTAAACTGGGTAAAGAAGAATTCAGGATTGCCATAAAACAAACCGTTAGGACCAGCGCTGTTTACTGCAGTACTTGCAAATACACCAGTAAGCAACATACCTACCATACCGCCTATACCGTGACAAGGAAATACATCGAGTGTATCATCAAGTGTTGATCTTTGTTTGATAGCTACAGCAATATTTGAAGCGACGGCTCCTACTAAACCAACAATGATACTTTGAGGAATACCTACAAAACCTGCAGCAGGAGTGATCGCAACTAAACCTACAACGGCACCGATACAAAATCCAAGTACAGATGGTTTCTTTCCTTTGATAACATCAAAGAACATCCAGGTAAGACCAGCTGAAGCAGCTGCGGTAGTGGTTGTACCAAATGCATTAACTGCTAAAGACGTTGCACCAACTGCGGAACCTGCATTGAAACCAAACCATCCGAACCATAGCAAACCTGTTCCGATCAATACATAAGGAACATTCGCTGGTGGGATCTCCCTGTTCTCAATATGCGATTTTCTTCTTTTCAAAACCATGGCGCCTGCTAGTGCTGCACAGCCGGCTGTGATATGAACGACCGTACCACCAGCAAAGTCGAATGCACCCATTTTAGCAAGGAATCCATCCGGGTGCCAGTTCCAATGCGCTACTGGTGCATATACTAATAAGGAGAATAAAATAATAAAGAGAATAAAAGAAGTGAACCGGATCCTTTCTGCTAATGCTCCTACTACAAGGCCCGGAGTGATAACTGCAAACATTAATTGGAAGAGTGAAAAGAGTGTAAGCGGAATTGTATTTGCCAATGGCCACGCAGCATGTCCTTTAACATTATGGAAAAAAGCAAAGGTTGTTGGATCACCAATAACACCTTTAACTGAATCGCCGAATGCGAGGCTAAATCCGCAAACAACCCAAAGTATACCTACAACACCTGCTGCAACTACACTTTTGATCATTGTTGAAATAACGTTTTTGCGATTAACCATCCCGCCGTAGAAAAATGCGAGACCAGGGGTCATTAAAAAAACAAGTGCTGTTGATACAAGGACCCAGGCAATATCAGCACTGTTGTATTGTGGATCTTTTTCTCCAGGCACATAATCTGCAATTGGTTTTACAAACATTGCTACGAGGGCTACTGCCACGAGCAGGACAAATGGAATAATTTGCTTAGCTGTTTTCTTACTCATAATCGTTGTGTGTTTTTAGTTGTTTATTAATCCGGCAGGCAGTCAAATATACTATTCAAGTAGACTAACATCTGTTCAAACAATACATAAAAATATTTATAATGTGAAAAGGATGGTGATAATCGCATTTTTACGTCATTAATTGACTAAAATGAAAAAAGTTGCCGATGATGGCAACTCATTATAATAAAATATAATTTGACGTTTATACGGAGAGTATAGATGCCTCTCTTCTTTCTAAAAGCGATTGACCTGTGGTTAAAAATTCATCGATCTTTCTTGCACATTCACGGCCTTCGCTAATGGCCCATACCACTAAAGATTGGCCACGACGTATATCGCCAGCTGCGAAGATCTTATTGATATTGGTCTTATAAGTTTTTTCAGAGGCTCTTACATTTCTTCTTTCATCTAATTCAACATCTAACTGTTGAAGCAATCCATCATACTGCGGATTTACAAATCCCATTGCAAGTAATGCAAGCTCACAAGGAATTTCTCTTTCACTCCCTGCTACTTCAACAAACGATGCAGGCTTTCCATCTTCAGTGATCTTCCATTCAAGATCAATTATCTTTAATGCTTTTAAATTTCCATTACCATCACCAATAAATTCTTTTGTTGCGATGGCCCATTTTCTATCGGCACCTTCTTCTTGCGAGGAAGAAGTTTTTAATGTCATTGGGTAAGAAGGCCAGGGCATGAATTCAGTTCTTTCTTTTGGAGGCATTGGTAACAACTCAAACTGTGATACTGTTTTTGCTTTATGACGATTGCTGGTACCCACACAGTCACTGCCTGTATCTCCACCACCGATGACAACAACATTTTTATTATTTGCTAAAATATCTGTTGGATAAATATTGCTTTCAATAGTTGGATTAGCAAATGGATCAAGATTTGCGTTTCGTTTATTCTGTTGTTTTAAAAACTCCATTGCATAATGAACTCCTTTCAATTCTCTTCCTGGAATGTTCAGATCTCTTGGAACGGTTGAACCACCAGCGAGCACTACTGCATGGTATTCTCTCAGCAGATCATTTACATTTACATTCACTCCAACATTTGCATTACACTTAAATATTACGCCTTCATCTTCCATTAATTTGATCCTTCTGTCCACCACCCATTTCTCTAATTTGAAATCTGGAATACCATAACGCAACAAACCGCCGGGCCTGTCATCTCTTTCAAATACTGTTACCGTATGACCGGCGTAGTTCAATTGTGCCGCAGCAGCTAATCCTGCAGGCCCACTACCAACAACTGCAACTTTCTTTCCGCTGCGTTTATTTATTTTCTTTGGCTGAACAAACCCTTTATCAAATGCGATCTCGATAATATGTTTTTCTATTTCTTCGATTGTTATCGCCGGTTGGTTGATACCAAGTACACAAGCTGTTTCGCAAGGAGCAGGACAAATTCTTCCTGTGAACTCAGGAAAATTATTGGTGGATGCAAGAATTTCATAAGCTTCCTTCCATTCTTTTCTATAAACCGCATCATTGAATTCAGGGATCACATTTCCTAATGGGCAACCATTATGACAGAACGGAACGCCACAATTCATACAACGACCTGACTGCTGATTCAATTTCTCATCAGTATAGCGATTGATGAATTCTTTATGATCATTCACTCTTTCTTCCACTTTTCTTTTAGTAGGAAGCTCTCTCGTAAATTCTAAAAATCCTGTTGGTTTGCCCATTCCAATTTATAGTTTTTAGTTTATAGTTTGTCGTTTTTCAAGCTTTCCAAAATAATCGAACTCTTCGAAAAGCGAGGGCTGTGCGTTGTCCCCTCCCTGGAGGGGCTAGAGGTGGGTCCTTTTACGAGATCTCGGATTCTCCAACGCCTTCCTCTTCCGAATCACATTCTCATTCACTCCATTCTTCTTTTCATACTCAAGAATCCATCTCCCAATCTCCCTTACCACAGCCTCAACTTTATTTATACATAGCAATGCTTCGAATCTTAAAAAAGTAACTCCAAGCATTTCCAGTTCTTTCTGCCTTATTCCATCTTTGAACATCACTCTTTCATCCTGGTGAGTGATACCATCTATTTCTAATGCCAGCAACAAATCTTTACAATAAAAATCAACTATATAATTTCCTATCGGTCTTTGCCTGTCAAAATCATATCCCATCAGTTGACCGTTCTTTAATTCATTCCACACTTTCACTTCTGAAAAGGTCATCGTCTTTCTTAACTTCTTTGCAAACTCTTTTAGTTTTAGGTTGTATGGAATGATCTTTCTCTTCATCATTCTTAAGTTGCTACTTTTCCATCAGACCCTCTTTCTTCGTTACCCACCCCGATTTCCTATTCTAGTTACATTTCTGATTCTCGCCCCTCCGGAGGAGGGGATGAACTCTATTGTCGTTACATGCCCCTTTCATCTTCAATATTCAAACAGTTTCAAACTTCTTCATCTTTCAAAAAATCTCGATTCAATTAACCTTTCCGAAAAGCCGGGGCTGTGCGTAGTCCCCTCCCTGGAGGGGCAGGGGTGGGTTCTTCTCACTTCTCTGCCTTCACTTTCACACTTGCCTTCGCTTGCAACGCCTTCTTATAATCCTTCGGAAACACCTTTACGAAATACTGCAACTGGTTATTCAGATCCTCTAAAATAAATTTCGCTATCGTACTTCCTGTATATTCATAATGCTTCTGCAGCATCGTGAACAATTCATTCTTATCATTTACATCACATGGATCCAGGTCAACCATTTCTTTATTGCAGTTGGCAGCAAACTTTCCTTTCACATCATATACATAAGCAATACCACCACTCATACCTGCTGCGAAGTTTCTTCCTGTATCACCCAATACAACCACACGACCACCAGTCATATATTCACAACCATGATCACCGACAGACTCAACAACAACCTGTGCGCCTGAATTACGAACACAAAAACGTTCACCGGCTTTGCCACGGATAAATGCTTCACCGCTTGTAGCGCCATAGAAAGCAACATTACCAATGATGATATTATCCTCTGGTGTGTATGTCGCTTCCTTTGATGGATAGATAACAAGTCTTGCGCCACTCAATCCTTTACCGCAATAATCATTTGCATCACCTTCCAGTTCCAGTGTCAATCCTCTTGTAGTGAATGCAGCAAAACTTTGACCAGCTGTTCCCGTGAATTTGAAATGAATGGTATCATCGGGTAATCCTTCTCCGCGATAGATCTTTGTTATTTCATTTGATAAAATAGTTCCGGTAGTTCTATCCGTATTCTTTATCAGGAATTCTTTTTTCACTTTTATCCCAATATCTATAGGGAAATTCTGTATTGCAGGCTTCGCAGCTTCCAATAATTTCCAATCCAGTACTTCCGTAAGCAGATGATCCTGTTCTTCTACACAATAAAGCGGAGTGTATGGAGAAGCAGGCTCTTTATATAAAATAGGAGAGAGGTCAAGTTTGCTGAACTTCCAGTGATTGATATTTTCTCTTACTCCTAAGCAATCAACCTGGCCTATCATTTCATTTACAGTTCTGAAACCAAGCTCTGCCATTATCTCTCTTAATTCCTGCACCAGGAATTTGAAAAAATTCACCACATGATCAGCATTACCATCAAATCTTTTTCTTAGTTCAGGATCTTGTGTAGCCACACCAACCGGGCAAGTATTCAAATGACATACACGCATCAGGATACAACCTTCTACAATTAATGCCGCAGTAGCAACTCCCCATTCTTCCGCACCGAGCAATGCAGCAACTGCAATATCTCTTCCTGTTTTCAGTTGTCCATCGGTCTGTACCACTACACGACTTCTTAATTTATTTTTTACCAGTGTCTGGTGTGTTTCTGCCAAACCAAGTTCCCATGGTAAACCAGCATGACGTATTGATGAAACAGGTGATGCACCCGTACCACCATCATGTCCGCTTATTAAAACAACATCTGCTTTTGCTTTGGTAACACCTGCAGCAATTGTTCCCACACCTGCCTTACTCACCAGCTTCACATTTATTCTCGCCTTACGATTTGCATTCTTCAGATCAAATATCAATTGCGCCAGGTCTTCAATAGAATAAATATCATGATGCGGTGGAGGAGAGATCAAACCAACACCCGGTGTGCTATGTCTTGTTTTACCGATCCATTCATCTACTTTATGTCCCGGTAACTGCCCACCTTCACCCGGCTTGGCGCCCTGTGCCATTTTTATTTGCAATTCATCTGCTTCGGTCAAATACAAACTCGTTACACCAAATCTTGCACTCGCCACTTGTTTGATAGCGCTGCGCATTGAATCACCATTTTCCAATGGAGTATATCTTCTTTCATCCTCACCACCTTCACCGGTATTGCTTTTACCACCGAGGCGGTTCATTGCAATTGCGAGTGTTGTATGTGCTTCCCACGAAATAGAACCAAAGCTCATCGCTCCTGTAGCAAAACGTTTATAAATATTCTCTGCCGGCTCCACTTCATCGATCGGAATAGAATTACGATTGCGTTTGAACTCAAACAAACTTCTCAGCGTAGCTGCCTTCTCACTCTGATCATTAACAGCCTTTGAATATTTCTTGAATGTATTGTAATCATTCATCCTTGTTGAATACTGCAACAGGTGAATAGTAGTAGGATTAAATAAATGATACTCCCCTTTACGGTTCCATTGATATACACCACCAAAAGGCAAACGATCCACCGGAATATCTTTTTTACTGAATGCAAAGAAATGTTTTACCAATGCTTCTTTCGCCAGCTCTTCCAAGCCGATACCCTGTATACGGCTTACTGCACCTGTAAAATATTTATCAACCACTTCCTGGTTCAATCCGAGTATCTCCATGATCTGCGCACCCTGGTATGATTGCAAAGTAGAGATACCCATCTTAGAAAAAACTTTCAGCAAACCATCATTCACTGCTTTTACATAATTGTAACGCAGTTGTTCCCATGTTAATTCTGTTTGCAATGAACCATTCGCTTTCATATTGCGGATAGAAGCCAGGGCGAGATAAGGATTGATCGCCGTAGCACCGAATGCAAGCAAACAGGCGAAGTGATGCACTTCCCATATATCACCGGCTTCCACTACAATACCTACCTGTCCACGCAAACCTTTTTTAATTAAGTGATGATGAACCGCAGCGGTTGCCAGCAATGAAGGGATCGTAGCATGTTCACTGTCCAGTGCACGGTCGCAAAGGATCAGCACTTCAAAACCATCATGCACTGCATCTTCTGCATAGCGGCACAAACGATCCAGTCCATTCTTCAATGAATCAGGCTGACCATCGGCACGGAAATAAGTTTGTAATGTTTTTGCCTGGAAAATTCCTGTATCGATACTTCTTATCTTTTCCAGTTCTTTACTATTTAATACAGGATGACGCAATGCCACTGTATGACAATGCATCGGGTCCTCATCCAATAAATTTCCATTGTTACCAACAAAAGTTGCCAAACTCATCACCATCCGTTCACGAATAGGATCGATCGGCGGATTGGTAACCTGTGCAAATAATTGTTTGAAATAAGAGGAGAGATGTTGCGGCTGATCGCTCAATACCGCCAATGGAATATCAGTTCCCATCGAACCCACAGGTTCTTTTCCTTCCAGCGCCATTGGCTTTAAAAGATTATCGATATCCTCTGTTGTATAGCCAAATGCTTTCTGGTATTTTAAAATAGATTCATCACTTAAGTGAGAGAAAGTAACTCTCGGCTCAGGCAATTCTTCCAAACGGATCTTATATTGATTCAACCAATCACCATAAGTTTGTTTAGAACAAATGGTGCGTTTCAGTTCGTCATCACTGATGATGCGGCCCTGCTCCATATCCACCACGAACATTTTTCCCGGCTGCAAACGGCCTTTTTCTAAAACTGTTTTCGGATCAACAGGCAATGCACCCGTTTCACTCGCCATTATCACACGGTCATCATTCGTTACACAATAACGGGAAGGACGCAAACCATTTCTATCTAGTGTAGCGCCGATCATCTTTCCATCACTAAAACAAATTGACGCCGGTCCATCCCAAGGTTCCATAATAGAAGCATGATATTCATAAAATGCTTTCTTCACTGCATCCATTTGTTCATTGCCATCCCATGCTTCGGGTATCAGCATCATCATTACATGCGGCAGGCTGCGACCCGTCATCGTCAACAGCTCGATCATATTATCCAGGCAGGCAGAGTCCGACTGGTCATTACTAACGATCGGCACCAGTATCTCCATTTCTTCATTGGTAAACAAGGGCGAAGTAAAACCCTGCTCACTTGTCTTCAGCCAGTTCAGGTTTCCCTGCAGTGTATTGATCTCACCATTGTGAGCAATATAGCGGAAGGGCTGTGCCAGCCGCCATGAGGGAAATGTATTGGTAGCAAAACGGCTATGCACCAAACCAAATGCACTCACCACTCTTTTATTGCTGAGGTCAGGATAGTACTGGCGAAGTTGCATGCTGGTCAACTGCCCTTTGTACACAACTGTTTTATACGAAAGCGAAGCAATATAAAAACCGATCGCATCTTTTTTCACCGTGTTCAGTATCGTATGCGTTGCATATTTCTTCAGCACAAATAATTTCCTTTCAAACTCATCGGGGTTCTTGATATGATCGGGACAGGCAATGAATACCTGTTCTATTTCCGGCTCCACGCTGAGCGCAGTAGGGCCAATGCCATCAGGGTTCACCGGCACTTTGCGGTAACATAAAATTTCCAGTCCCAGTTTATCGGCAGAGCGGTTCAAAATATCACGGCACTCTTCACGCAGGCGGATCTCTTTCGGAAAGAAGACCACACCCACTGCATAGCGGCTATACGCAGGCAGGTGCACACCGAGCTTGATACATTCATCAAAGAAAAATTCATGCGGAGTTTGTATCATGATGCCGGCGCCATCACCTGTATTTACTTCGCAGCCGCAGGCGCCGCGATGTTCCATATTTTCCAATACGGTAAGTGCATCCGAAATATGCTGGTGACTCTTGCTGCCTTTAATGCTGGCCACGAAACCAATGCCACAGGCATCATGTTCAAAGCGGGGATTGTACAGTCCTTTGTTGCTTGCCATCGTTGAATGGGTTGTTTTGTCATCCCGAGCCGGCACAAAGTGCAGGCTCGTCATTGCGATCCCGCCAAAGGCGGGAGAAGCAATCTAAAATGAATAAATATTATTATTGGAAACTGTTAGCTGGCAGGCAACATTTCGAAGATACGAAAAATGTGTTTTTTAACCCACCTGAGCAGTAGGGTATTTCAAACATTAATCCACATTTTTTCCTATTAGCAAACGAGTGTTTGTAACGAAGCTGTCACCCTGAGCTTGTCGAAGGGTTGTTGAGTGTTGTTGTGTAGTTGAAGTTTTGTTATGAGCCGACCCCGTATTACTACTATTAAGCTTCCGTTGCGTCGCACTCTTGTACTGCAACAATTCTATTCTTCAATTGTTGCAGTAGCCTGCCCAGAGCGAAGCGAAGGGTTCGGTTCGCTATTCTGCTGGATTTTGACCTCTCCTTTAAAAAAATTATCTTGGAAGATTGTAGCACCATCGTTCCATCTTATCCTATCGATACCCCTCTGGTTAGTTTACATCACAACTTATGCGAAGCCTATAATAATTTAACTGTCTTTACTTATGACAAAGGGGGCACGTCTTGTAATATTTCTTGCTTTGGCTGTTTTGCTAGTAGTAATCTATTGGTATTTTAAAGGAACCATCTTTCCGCATGATACAATTGGGCTTGTGATTTATTCCAGCTTATTAATGCTGTCTTTTAATACTCTTATTCTCGAGCACTACTTCACTAAGCCGACAGATGTTTTAGCTTCCTCAATAGCAGTCTTATTAACAATCACTCCAATCAAAAAAGATTTGTTAAGCTTAGGAGGTTGGTATAATGCTTTATTTTTCTTTTCACTTACTTTAGGAGTTTTATCTGTTGCCTCGTTGGCGCTTTTTTCACCAAACAAACCAGAAGATATTACAGTAAATAAGATTTCTAGGCTGCTTAAAGATTTTGTTGTTCGTTTTGGAAGTAGTAAGGTTCAATTCTTCTGTTTGTTCGTGCTGACAATGTTCTTTTATATCGATAGCAAATCTCAATATTTTCTTTTTCTATTTATTTATTCGGCGTTTGTTCTGCTTGATCCCTGGAAATTCATAATGAAAATTCCTGCCTTTGTTTCTCCAAAACCGCAAGAAGGTATCGGCCAAATTTTCGGAGTTCAATCCAAAAACACATTTCTTGTTAAACTATACGACCAAAGACCATCAATTAAAATATTCGATTTTGTAGAATTTAAGTATTCAATAGATGGCGATAAAAGTGTTCGAAAAGGATTGATACTTGATAATTATCTTCTTAATCAAGAGCAATGGGTTAAAGTACTTGTCAGCGATGAAATAAAAGGAATTTTTGGCGATCAAATTTACCACCCTTGTAACGATGAAAATATTGTTTTCAAAATTTCTAATCCAGAAAACAACGATTACCTTGATAAGTTTGTTGGGATTGTTGATGAGAATTCTGTTATTTCTACAATCAGATTTATTTATAACTCTCAAAAGGAAATTTTTGACGGGCAATTACTCGAAGTTTTTATACGTGGAAAGAAAGTACTTTATCAGGTCGTGCAAGGAGTAACAAAGATCGAAACACTTGAGCAGAAGAATGAAACAGGTTACATAGTTGGGGAAGCGATACAATTAGGTATTTGGAATATCGAAAAAGGAAAGTTTGAAAAGTATGGATGGTTGCCTTTCATCAATTCACCAGTTTATCTGGCAACTAACATCATCGAACCAAATATTGAAGTAAATGAGTATAAGATTGGAAATATTCCAAACTCTAACTATCCGGTGATTCTAAATAAAGATTTGGCTCTTTCACATCATACAGCAATTCTTGGTATCACCGGTTCAGGGAAATCAATTTTTGCGAGGAATTTAATAAGGGAGTATCTCAAAGATGACAATGTAAAAGTAATTTGCGTTGACTTTACGCTTGAATATAGAGGTAAATTTCAAGACCTAAACCCTAAAAATATTATTGCAGATGAACATTCTGAAAAATTATTTAAAGGGTTTGATTGGATATCAACCGAACTAGAAAAATTTGGCAACCAGCAAGATAAAGAAGGTTTGAAAAACGCTATTAAATTCGTTAGGGAGACATTTACCAACTCCATTTCAACGTTTCTTCAGAGTCAGGATAAGATTTCAATATTTGAATTGCCCGATGTTTCAAACACATCTGGTGTTCTTGAATACACGAAAGCTTTTTTTCAAAATTTATTTTTAATTGCCAAGACAGAAAAATGCTTTGGAAAAAAGGTATGTATTGTGTTAGAAGAAGCTCATACTGTAGTGCCTGAATGGAATTTCCTGGGAATTAGCGAAAAATCATCTCAGTCACTTGTAAACAACATCGGGCAGATAGCCTTACAAGGAAGAAAATACGGAATTGGCTTTCTTGTAATTGCACAGAGAACAGCAAATGTTTCTAAAACGGTTTTGACCCAATGTAATACAATCATTTCTTTTCAAGAATTTGATAGAACAAGTAGCGAATTTCTTTCTAACTATTTTGGTCAAACAATTGCAGAAACGTTGCCAAACTTAAAATATAGACAAGCAATTGCAGCTGGTAAAGGCCTTAAATCAAATGTGCCCATGATTTTTGAAGTGCCACATATTGATGAACCGGGGTAGGCTTGACTAAATATTCATTTGAGTTTAAAAATGAGATAAAATAGCACCATAAAAAAATAAAATGAAAATAGCTTTGACCGGAGCACATGGAGTTGGCAAGTCCACTCTTGCGAATTTCTTAAAACAAGAAATCACAAATAAAGGTAAGACTGTTTCTATAACCCCAGAAGTCCCAAGACTTATCTGTGAAGCTGTAAATGACAACGAGTATTTTAGAAGGGGGAATAACTCATTGCTCAAACAGTCATTGATTTTAATGGGTCAATTAGTAGTTGAAGAAAAGCTAAGAAAAAATGTTGAAGTTCAAATATGCGACAGGACCCTATTTGATCACTGGGCATATTCGCTAAGTTTATTTGGTAACGAGATAATAACAGGGAATTATACAGGCGTATATGAAAAATTTATTTCGGAACATTGTAAGTCCTATGATCAGATATTTTATATACCCATAGAATTTAAACCATTGGATGATGGAGTTAGAGAATCAGATGAAGGTTTTCAGATAGAGATAGATGGACTGATTATCAGCTTATTGAAAAAGTACGAAATAAATTTTGAAACGATTACTGGGACAATTGAAAATAGAGGGAAAATGATTTTAGAAAATTTAAATTTGTAAGTATGGAAACAGAAGAAAAAAAAATCGCAACCAATCAAGTTGAAGATGCAAATCAAGCATATAAATCGACGTTAAAAGACATTCTTACTATAGGTTCGGAAATTAGAGCTGCTGAATCCCTTTCTGTTGGAAGTAATAAGAAGTTTAAAGAGATTTTGAATTATAATCTCATTATTAAAAATCCCACACAACGTTTGCTTACAAATAGTAGTAGGGGATTTAATTTGCCTGGAGCAATTGCAAGATTTGTTTGGATGATGGCTGCTAACAATCGGTTAGCAGATATTGAATTCTATTGGGGTTTGAAAGTTTCTAAATTTACGGATGATGGTTACACAGTTCCTGGTTCTAGCTATGGAGCAAGGATGTTTAATGCAAGTCCTGGATTAGATCAAATTGAGGCTGTGATAAAACGCTTAAAGGAAGATCCTTCGACGAGAAGAGCGGCTGTTTCAATTTATCATCCAATTGATGCAATTAGACCCTCAAAAGACATTCCATGTACTTTTGGCATTTTCTATCATGTTAGGGATAATAAGCTTATTTCAACAGTAGTAATGCGTTCTAACAATGCTTTTATTCTATTGCCCTATAACATTTTTGAGTTTTCTTTATTAGCAGAAATCATAGCCAAAGAGGTAGGTGTTGAAATGGGTAGCATGTATTATAATGCGCTATCAATGCATATATATGAGGACAATTATGAAATTTCTCAAAAAATTGTAGATGGTAAAGATGAATTAAATGATATACACTTCCCTCCAATGCCGTTTACGCCAAAGCCAATGGAAGAAGTAAAAAAGCTTATTCGCCTGGAAGCCCAAATTAGACACGTTTCAGCTGGGCTAAATAACTCAAATATTAATGAATGGCTTAAGGATACAATTATTATTGGTAAAGGGGAAGAGAATGAAATACAATTAAGTGAGTATTGGAAACAATTCTATTATCTTCTTTTATATTTCATTGTTTCTAAAAAAACAGCGGACAAAGACGCATTAAAAAAAGTGACTGATCTTATTTCTGATCCTTATAAGAAATATTTAGATGCCGAAGATCTGAAAATTATGCCCAAAGCGACTCAGCAGGATTTATTTGGGAATATAACAGGGAATGCTTCCTATGCGGACTTTAGTCATGTTACGAGAAAGCTGAACTCGCTTGAAGCTCTTTGTAGTGAGTACAATACAGGAGAAAAGGAAATTGGTAAAAAAATTGATTTTCCAAAGTATCTTATATTAAGGGAAAAAGTAGTTGGGAATCTAAATGAATTTAGAAATATAGCAGCTAGAGGAGATGCCCCCGAGATTACTAAAGAAGATTTTTTAAAATCAGTAAATGAATTGTTTGGTGATAAATGATATTGAGATACTGCCGACAGAAAGGCTAAAGGACATTTTTAATACACCAGATGAAAAATCTGCAATCAAAGCTGTTTGCAGGCAGATTTTGACATCATTAAATTTATCGAATGCGCCTGTTCCTCTCAAGCCAATATGTCAACGATTCAATTTAAAAGTAACGTACAATAATGTTATAAAAAAGGAAGATAGCTATTTAAAGCTTGCACCAAATGGATTTGAAATCGAGATTAGTAAACAAAAAAACTGGAGAAGAAATCGTTTCACAATTGCACACGAACTTACGCACCTAATAATATTTAACTCAATAGGTGTACCAATAAGTTCACTTGACAGAAAGCAACATGATGAAATCGAAAAACTATGTGATATTGGTGCATCAGAGCTTCTGATAAACGAAGATGAGTTAGAGAAGAATCTCAAAGAGCATGGCATAAACAATGAAGGCTTAAAATTTATATATGATAAATTTATGGTTTCATATGAGGCTCTTTTTTTAAAGCTTTCGGAATATCTTGATGCTAATATTTTGATTTGGCGAAATTATGCAAGGCATGAACTTGAAAAAAAAGAGTATAGAGTGTATAAGCATTTTCCTAAGTATAAAAATTCAAATAAGGAGACATGGTTGCCGAATGGTTGTACAAAGAAGCACATAAGCCCTAACCCTTTCGACAAAATCAGCAACAATCAAACCATTTTAATTTCAGATAATTTTAATATCATAATGAATGAAAAAACTACTAAATGTAGCGCTTTAACTTTTATGTTTCCACATTCAAGAAACAAAAGTGTCAATCTTCCTATATTTGAAGAACTAACCGTATCTGACGAGTCAACTTATGATGATTGTTTCGTCATGTTTGTTTTTAAGAGTAAGAGTAAGTTTGATTACATAAAAGAAAATTATCTCAAATCATGACAGTTGATAAAGTTTACATTTCAGGGCCGTTAATGGCAGCAAAAAATCTTGAAAGTGTAAAAGAGTTGTACGATTATATTGCGCAAATCTGCTGTGAAAATGGGCTGGTTCCTTATTTGCCTCACAATAACACAGACCCTATAAAAGATAGTGATATTTCTGACGATGAAGTTTATAAGAAAGACTATCTGGAGATGATTAATTCCTCGTTGGTCATTTCCTATATTGGTGAGCCATCACATGGTGTAGGCGCAGAACTTTCAATTTGTATATCCCAAAACATCCCGGTTATTACTATTAATGAAGTAAATCAAAAAGTCTCTAGATTCCTTAAAGGGATGCTTAAAACGTCCAATAGAGTTTGTTCAGTAGAATATGAGAACACAAATGAACTACGGAAGAAATTGAGTGATTGTTTGCACTCAATTTCTTCGGAGTGTTCTTGAAATCTTTTCCGCCCGCCTGGCGTCTACCCTCGTTGTCGTTAGTGTTCCTTCTTTCTTCAAACCAATAAAGAATATTTAAAAAATTTTGAGTCGTTATGCTTAGTTTGTAACTAAGCATCTGCTCGAAGATTATTATTAACCGTGTAAAGGCAATAATTACCTTTGTTAATTATATTTTGCTTATGGCATACTTAGATTTAACCACACCTAGAATTACACATTCGCATAGATGCCCGTTGACAGCACAAGGTGTGAATGCCCAGGTGATTTCTAGTCCATTTTCTTTTTATTATGAAACAGAAAAAACTGGCAAAGTTTATTTTTCTGATTTAGCATTTGTTCAAGCGGAAACTCTTTCAGACGAGGAGAAACAAATACTCACAGGAATATGCCGTAATAAAACGATAAATGGGCAAGAACCCGAAATGATCAAGCTAGCGATGTTAGGTCAGTTAAAGGATCAAGATGTGCCCTACGCTTTTGACGCCAAATGCAGGCATTTTTTGAATTACTTATATCAACATGGCGGAGAGCAACATGCTGAGCATGATATTGATTCCAATAAAGACTCACCGATCACATATTCATCAGTGGAAGAATTTGAAAGAGTAGTCAAAGTATTAAAAAAAAGAAGACATATTGACTATGAAAATTTATTGCAAGTACAATCCACCACCTTGTATGATAAACTATGTTTGACTGATGAAGGTCTTGCTGAAATAAAGAAGGCCTTACCAAAAAGTGTAATGAATAATCTTGCAAGCCAAGAAATGAAAGTTGGAGATTTTAATATCGATAGACAAATCGAACATTCAAGAAAACTATTTTTCGGAGAGCAAAGCACTTTCGAAAGCAAACGTTCGGCATGCGAAACTTTATGTTTTGTTTTGGAACCATTACGAGATGAACTGAAAAATATGTTTTCTGGGGAAACTGAGTCGTTTTTTAACGTTGTGAACAATTTTAATATCAGGCATAATAAACAAAGAACGATGGCAATTGAACATGAGGAACAACTTGAGTGGGTGTTTTACTCATTACTAAACACAATTAATACATATTTCAAGCTAAAGAACAAACTTATTGCCTGAGCAAATTAACGGGTAACGCAAAACACATTAATTACCTTTTATTGCTTTTTTTGCTAAACAAAGGAGAGTCAAAAAATTCTTTTAACGTGATATTGTTTTCGATGCAGAATTTACTGATGGTGTAAATAGTAGTCCCTTTTCCTTTTTCATTCTTATTATACGACTGTTTATCCCTGCCTGATCCATGTGCAAATGCCTCCTGGGTTTTGCCAGACTCCTTTCGGATTTCCAAAAGTCTCTTAGCAATTGCAAGCTTTAATTGAATGTCAGTATTGTCCAGCTTTGCAGGCATCTTGCAAGCTGATTATATTTTAAAAGAATGTGGTAAGCCATATAGACTACTTTGAGAAATATATTTTATCTTTAGACGGGAGTCTAAAGATTGCTATGCCTCAATTAACAAATATCGATTCTATTATTGCTTTCAAACAGGGCAGGGAAAAAGGCTTCAATCATTTCTTCAACTCCCTTTATAAACCACTCTATTTTTTTGCAACCCGTTACGTAAAAGACAGCGCCGCAGCCGAAGACATTATTACAGATAGTTTCATCAAACTATGGGATAAAAGAGAGATTTTTGAAACAGAGCAAGGCATAAAAGCATATCTCTATAAAACAGTTTACAATGCATCTATTCGCTGGCTGCAAAACCAGCAACGAAAGATCTTCCATATAAGTTCCTATACAAAACAAAACGATGCTACAGAACAACCATTCCTCAATAATATCATTAAAACAGAGACCATAAACAACCTGCACCTTGCAATTGCCCACCTACCTAACCAATGCAAAAAAGTTTTTACCAAACTTTTCATAGAAGGCAAATCAGTTTCCGAAACCGCACAGGAAATGAACCTCACCATCAGCACCATCAAAAACCAAAAAGCAAGAGGCATTAAACTACTCAAACCAAAACTGCTTCCATTGTCCCCCGCTGGCGGAGCTTGTCCCGATTTATCGGGAGGAAGTACTTCATCCTAAAATATCTTTCAATAACGGGGTGGACATACGCAGTCTTCATCCCCTCCGTGGGAGGGCCGCACGAATTTCGTTAATAGTAAAGCGTAATAGGGGTGGGTACCATGTTCGCCGCTGTGGGAGCTGTCCGATTTCCAGGAGAAAGCACTCGATTTAAAACATTTTTCAATAGTTACACTGCTGACGCATCTTGCTAATTTCCTTACGCATTTCGAGAGGAGGATCATATCTTAAACATGAATCGAAATACTGGTTTGCAAGTGAGCATACCTTTTCTTGGTAATATGATTGCCCAAGTCTAAAATATGCCATTAGAGTATCTTCCGGGCCACCCGGGCTGGAAATGGCTAATCGATAATGGTATGCACTTTTTAACCATTTTTTTTTATGGAAGTAAATATTGCCCATTGCTGAATTAATGAAGCCATCATAATGTGCTTGGTCGGCTATTTTCTGAACATAGGCAATCAACTCCGCTTCACTTCCTTTGGTAGCAAGAATTTTAATCAATAGGTCACCGGCACGGGCGAAGTAAGGGTTGATCTCGACGCTTTTCCTGATCGCATATTCCGCTTGTGCTAGATCCTTTTCAAAATAAGCTTTTGCCAATGTATAAAATGCAATGTAATTGTTAGGCTGGTGCAAAATCGCTGAGTTGATTAATGAATTTCCCAAATCATAATTTTTATTCTGAAAATAAAAATCGGCTAACAAGATTTCTACAGGAGCAATATGACCAATTTTTTTGGAGCAACTTAACAAAGCTTGTGCGTATTTATCATCAGCATAAAATTGTGCGCCTAAGCTAGTACAATTCACAAAAAGCCCGGGAAGATAATCAGGACGCCTTGATACTAAACTTTTGATACTGTCTTCATCCATTAGCAAGTCCATTGCAGTACCATCAACAAGGCGCTCAAAGCTTATAGGATCAATTTCACATGCCTTGATAAAATATTGTTGGGACTTGATCAGTTCGCCCTTTATTCGATAAGTATCTGAGAGCCGGAAACAGGCGTCCATCAAATCACTTTTTGTAAATCTATCGCTGTGTTTCAGGGATTCTTGGAAATAATAAATGGCTGAGTCGACAACCAGGCTGTCATAATAATAATAGTTGCCCATGTTCAGGAAGGCAAATCCAAAATTATTGTCGATTCGCATGGCTTGTCGAAAGTACTGGATAGCTGAATCGTTTTGGTACTGCGTTGACTTGATGACTCCAAGTTCATTTAACACATCTGGGTCATTTTGCTGTCTCTTCGGCAGCTGCCTCAAAATAAATGATGCTGTATCAAATTCATACATTCTGCTGTATATCCGGGCTTGATGTCTGGCCAGCACGAGTTTATTATGTGCGGTCTTTTCTTTTTTTGGAAGGATAGCCAATGCTTTCATGGGGTCATTTCTTACCATATAATAGTAAGCCATAACATACGGATCCGTCGCTTCTAAGATTGTATACTCTATTTTTCTTAAAATTCTTGTTAGTGCTATCGGCTTTTCTATTGGATCATCAAAGAACTCTTGAAATGTTTGAATAGCGTTATTGGTAATTTGGACGGTCGCTTGGAAACATACCGTATCCGAAAGGAGTGCGATATTAATGGAACGTTTTTTATTTGGCCAGATATACGATCCTACTGCATATCCAATTGATGTCAATGGAAAAGAAAATCCCTGGACTTCAAAGTCGAAGGTACTTTCTGAACTTTCGATCGAATAATCTGATTCGCTTGGCCTTCTCGCTTCAGTAGATTCTGTTTCCTGGAAATCCTGGAGTTCTTCTTTTAAAGCCGTTAAATGAAGTGCAAAATTTGTTGGCGTATATCCGTTTCGCACAAGTTCAGGTGACAAACTAATTTCGCCGATATACTTTTTACTTTTACGGTAAAAGTCGCATGCAGAAAATGTTATATAGAACAAACAAATTAATAGTAGGTACTTGGCCAGCTTTTTAAATTGAATATCGTAAGTGGTGGACCTTGCAGGAGATATTTGTGAGTCTATTGAGGATAAGATTTTCCAATCGTAAAGCCATTTTGTAATCAGGAAAAAGCATGCTGCGAATAATAGCGAATACGAAACAAATTGATTATTCTTAAATAGAAAAAAAAGCAGGACAAGCAAACACGAACTTAGTAGAGTTAAGTTTGTACGCAATTTCGAAAAAGTTTTTCTTTTAGCCATTTTAAATCCAGTTACGTTTTTTTCTGGAGTGCAAAAGTTTAAATATTGGCGAAAAGGCAACTAATGAAAATAAGTCACCCAGCCGGAGCATTGTTTCGTCTTTGTATATTCTTCCTTTTCCTTTGTACTATGCACACAATCATTTGGGTTATGATTTGTGCAGCAATGCGTTGCTTTTAAGTTCACCTCGAAATCTTTTCCTTTGTCTTCTAAAAACTCCGTAGAGCCGCCTTTTACATTTAATTTACCCACAAGTTGATTGTCCTTTAGGTTATATTCAAAGGTATATAGTGTAATTTTTGTGCGTTCCGCCACGGTAAATATTTTTTTATACCCGGAAGAAATGCTGTCATAAGAAATACCAATCTTTAAAAAGTATCTGAGTTCTTCAGGAACCCTCTCATCCTTAGTCGTCTTGATGGTCGTTGAACAAGATGCAAAGGCAAACGAAAGAAAAAACAGCCACTTAAGCATCTTTCTCCTTTCCGAACATGGTTTCGACATAACCTGATACTTTCTCATAAAATCTGTTTGAATATAAACCCGCAAATAAACTGAAAAACATAAGTGAGATGGGCCTGATCATCTTTTCATCTCTTACTACTACAAGAGGTATCAAATAAGATAAGCCCAGTACAACGAACCCCGTCAAAAATCCTGTGATTGCAATCAATAAAAGATTTTCATCTTCGAGCTTGGTGGTTTTCCTTAGTACTTGTAGAAATAACATGATGAGAGAACCCAGTAAACAAAATGCGCAGGATGTTATTAATAACGAAATTAGGTCTGGCAACCTTTCAAGCCAGGGAAATAAAGCATAAAAATTCTCCAACTGCTCTGCGAGGTCAGCCTTTTCCATTTCCAGCCTGTTTGGATAAATGATACTGTCCACTTTCACTTGTATAGTATCATCAATTGCTGGTTTGGCATCTTTAAGGATCTTTATTTTGTCAGAATACTCAACATTCCCCATTCCGGCTATGCCCAAGTAGATCGAAAAAAGAGTGACAATTATAACAGCAGTATATGTTATATAATTTTTGATGGTGAGCATTAGTTCGAATAGTGGTGTTAAGCATAAAGTTATCTTCTATTGATCTTCAAAATATACCCCCTTAGTGGTATATCTTATTACAAGGTGGCGAGGTGCTTCTTTGTCCCCCGCTGGCGGAGCTTGTCCCGATTTATCGGGAGGAAGTACTTCAACCTAATGCATCATTCAATAAGGGGTGGATTAAAAAGTCGTATTAATTGATTTTACACTATTGTCCGGTAAGACTTAGAGCTGACCAAATCGTAATCCACCCCCACTCGAATATTTACTTAATTCAACCATCCTGCCCCCGTCCCGATAGCTATCGGGAGGGATAATGACCATTCCTTATTTCGACTTTTTTATGACTCCACACCTTCATAGCAACTCCGACTCAACTCCTACTCAAAAGCGTACTTAAAGCGACTTTCCACCATGTCTTTCGTATGCTGAGGTTGTTGACAGGGGTCAATAATTGCATCTTCAGCACTTCTTCATCCTCTAAAAACCCCAAATCATCAGTTAACAAAAAAAGGGAATGCATAAATCATCAAATTGCATCACAATTCTCAATTATTATTTCAAAAAAAGAACCACATATATCACAATGAATATTCGGATCCAGGTCATAACACTCTCTTTTGTTTTTTTATTTATCTCTTGCTCTGATAGTGAAAAGAACAATGATACCGGTATTGCAGTGGAAGAAACTTCGCGGGAAGAAGACAACAATGATGGATGCAAGTTTGACGATGGCATGCATGATGCAACTGTAGATTATTATAATCCTTCAACCGGCCATAGTGCAACTTATTCACTGGAAGTTGAGGTTGAAAATTGTGAAGTGACCGTCATACACTTTCCAAACGGTGGCTGGCTCGACGATAGTCATATTTCACCCGCTGAGTTAAATGAAGATGGCGATGCAGAATTGGAAGATGAAGAGGGTAGGACCTTTAGTGTGCACATTGATAACTGATAACAATTAATAAAGAGTATGTCTGATTTTAGTTTTCCACTTTGCACCATTGTGAAACATTCAAGTACGGGAGAATTGTGGCTGTATAAAGGATATGGAACGATAAATAAGGATCCGGATTTTGCAGCGCATCCAAAGGACAAAACATTTGATGAGATATTTACTCTTCTAAATGAAAATGAAAGGATTTTGATCAGGAGTGGATACGAGATAAGAACGAACCGCGTACCGCCGATTTATTTACGGCAATCAAAATTTAGTATAGTAAGACCAATAAGAAGGAATTTAAAAGATGGCAAGGATCTTTTTGAGGAATTAATGGCTGCTATTAAAGAAAAAAATTTAGGAGGGCCGTTTTGGAAAGACTGGCTATCCAACTTTTCGCTGTTTTGCTTTAAAAGCGCTGTTCATTTATTTATTTTATATCTTTTATATCTGGGTGTACGCTTTGGATTTACTTTTCTTGATATTCTTATTCAACACGGATTTACATCAGCCCTTGAATACCTGAGAAGCAGTTGAGAGATTTGCTTCTCCCTATCGGTAGTGTTCTTTCTTTGTCAAACCAATAAAGAATATCTAAAAAATTTTGTATTGTTATTCTTAGTTTTTAACTAAGTATCTGCTGAAATAAAAAATACGATTGGCTTAGGTACAAACTAAGACCAATAGCGCATAAGTTTCTACTACTAAAGTGGTATTGTTTTCGGGTATATGCGTATTGTATCTTACAATACATTTCCTCCTTATCGATTTCCTTTATTTCGTATCAATCTGAAATCCCTGGTTCGATTAATAGAAGTATTATTTCACTAAATGAATCTTTTAACACCAAACTTAATTATTTATGAAAAAACTAATTTATGTACTGGCAATTTTTGCTCTTGTATCAACCAACTGTAAAAACAAAGATACCAGAACCAATAGCAAGCCTTTAACGGAAGCTGAATTTGAAGCAAGAAAGGCAAAATTATTAATTGATAAAAAGGTCGATAGCTGGCCTACACCTGGACAAACAAATGGTACTGTTGTTGCTCTAACTGTTTCAGAATGTACATGGCTGGGTGGAACTGTTGAATATTGGGCAAGTTGTGGTGGTACATTAATGAAATGTAGGGGCGCAAACGGTAGAGAAATGTGTATAGATGAAATTAAATAAACTCAGCTCAGTTGTCGGTAGTGTTCCCTCGTTGTCCGTAGTGTTCTTTTTTTTAAATCAAAACCCTGGATCTTTTGTGCGAAGCACAATGGGAAAAATCTATCACTAATCTAAAACCCCTCCTTTTTCAATCATATCAAGATCTGATACTTACAGTCTGGTATGATTTTTCGAGCCCATCTGTATGCAAACACAATCAACCACAGAAATGAATTCTCTCTCCACCTGTGTAAACAAACTGGTGACAGATGGTTATTCAATTAATTTTAAAGTAGATGAGCAAGGCCTGGTATCGGTAGAAGAGGGTAAACATTATAAGCCAGACCAGGTTCATATCAAAAATTTTTTCCGTTTTGAAGGGGCTAGTGATCCGGCGGATAATTCAATTCTTTATGCAATTGAATTGGATAATGGAAAAAAGGGTACGTTGATTGATGCATACGGCTCATATAGCGATGCGTCAATAACAAAATTTATAAAACAAGTGGAGGATATGGAGAAGAAGACACCGAATGAAAATCATTGATCATTTCCGCTCACCGTTGTCCGTAATGTGCTTTCTCTTCTAACCAATAAAGAATATTAAAAAAATCTTAAGTCGTTATGCTTAGTTTGTAAGTAAGCATCGATTCCCGGAATACCTGCAATTATTTATAGGTCCCTTCCAACATCTTTGCTATTCGCTCAAGAGTTTCGGCATCGCTACGACCTTCAGCAAAGGAACCATATTCGGTCCCGGATTCACGATCATAAAAATTAAAACGGGCATGGTGCTGGACAGCCGTATTCATCCGTCCATCAGCGCCGGTTCTCTGTACCAGTTCATCTCTTATTTTATACTTCAAACTAAACTTGTAAATTTTTTTGTCCTGGAAACGACTTTCAGATTCCACTTCTTTTTCGGTTGCAATTTCATATTTGCCGGTGTAGTACTTCTTAAAATGCTTGTCTATATTTTTTTCAAACCCAGGTAATGTACTTTTCTTTTCAGGTTTTATAATGATGAGTATATGCTCCAGGCGTTTGAAATCCGGAGGAATGGCTCCAACTGTAGGTTGTGCGTCAGCAGATATTAGCGTCAGCAACATACTGGCAAAAAAGGTTAGCAGCAATTTGGTTGGCATAAAATAAAATTTATTGATTATAATAACTTAGGTAGATACCCGCTCAAAACTATAATTATATTATGAAATGTCAATGCCTGGGGGTCGGTAGTGTTCTTTCTTCAAACCAATAAAGAATATTTAAAAATAACCAAGCATATGCTTAGAGCATCTCCTGGCTTTCAACAGTCTTATCGAACTGATCCTTTCGAATATTATTGCTTCATGATGTTGCGGACGTATACGTCAGTTCCAATAATAATTTTCACCCTGTAAATGCCACTTGCCGCCTTTCCCAAATTGATCCTATGAGAAAAATCATTCACCCGGGCCTGCACCTGCGTTGAATAGATATTTTGACCAACGGTATTCATTACCTCGATAGTTATATTCTTATTTATAACTCCTTTGGCAGAAACATAAAATACATCGGAGGTAGGATTGGGCATCACTTTTAACAGGAACCTGTTATCAGGATTGACAACGGCTGTAGTTGTCGACACAGTTATCGTCACACTTGTCGAATCGCTGTTGCTGCAATTATTCAATGCTTTCACACTTAAATTATAACTACCCTGTGTTGACCACGTTATTGAGATTGCATTTGTGTTTTGTCCTGCGGTTATGGTCCCACCTCCACTTAATGACCACGTATAACCGGTTGTATTCGGAATAGCGATGATACTATAGTTCGTGGTTTGACCACTCGTTACTAAAGTACTTCCGGAAATAGTGCCTGGTTGCGCAGGGACCGGGCCCGGTGTAACCGATAAACTTTGACTTGCACTGCTTCCACAATTATTATTTGCTTTCACTGAGATGGAACCTGCTGTATTGCCAACCGTTACTGAAATGCTATTTGTTGTTGCTGTGCCTGACCAACCGGGAGGTAGTGTCCATGTATAACTTGTCGCTCCTGCAACTGAAGTTATGGAATAGGTTTGTGAGGAATTAGAACATGGCGATACATTTCCTGTTATTACTCCGGGTTGCGCAGGGAGCTGGCTCGTGTTAACTGATAAAGATTGAACTGTTCCGCTTCCGCAACCATTATTTGCTTTTACAGAAATTGTTCCACCTGAACTCCCTACCGTCACACTAATGCTATTTGTAGTTGATGTGCCCGACCAACCGGATGGTAATGTCCAGGTATAACTTGTCGCTCCAGCAACAGCAGTTACGGAATACGTTTGTGATGAGTTGATACATGGCGATGCACTTCCTGTGATTGCCCCGGGTTGTGTGGGTACCGGGTTTACTGTGATGCTTGTTGCCTGTGATGGACTCGTTCCATAAATATTATTCGCAGTAACGGAAATCGTACCACCTGTAGCTCCGACCGTAATGTTAATTGTATTGCCCGATGATGTACCCGTCCAACCACCTGGTAATGTCCATGTATAACTTGTTGCTCCCGCAACTGCATTTACAGAATATGTTTGTGAACTGTTTTGACACACCGAATTGCTGCCATTGATTGTTCCCGGTTGCGATGGCGCAACACCGCCGCTACTCGTTGAAGTTGTATCCATAGCATAAATAAATCCCGCAAAGCCATACACTGAATCACTTATTTGTCCTCCGATCAAGGTCTGTCCGTCATTTGCGACGAAAACTGAAGCCCCTTGATTTGTCCATGACCTGTATCCATCCTTTATAAACTGATTAACGACGGCCCCTGATGTGTCAATGGTTATCGCAAATATCCTTGACATGTCCCTGTTTGCGACTGTGTCGACCAGGTTACCTGCTATTGTGATTTTACCTCTTTGTTTACTCATGTCAAAATCCATCAGTTTTAGATAGTTATTAACTGGTACCGGGATCGCTATTGTCCAGATAAGGCTACCGTCATCGGAATTAAACTTTCTCAGTAAAATGTTTTTGTTCTGTGAGCTGACAGCATATATCGCAGAATTCTGATAGAAACATTTATACGTTATGATACTCGAATCAAATTTTTTATACCAGACAACGGATGAATCGGACGTACTATATTTTAATAACATGTCTTTCCATGTACTATCCTTACCTACTATATAATATTTGGATTTGCTCTCTCTTTCTACTGAATTCATCAGGTACAGCGAGTACAGGATAGGGTATGTCCTGCTTTGTGGATTAAAATATGGGGGCCATTCTTTTACAAAACGTGCGGGACCCCAGTTACCCGTGCCTGATCCACCGAAACTATAGACTGTGTCTTTCGAATAATAAAAGAAGAATTTTGGCTTGTACAGTGGGTATGATCTGGGCGTCCAGTAATGACCATATAAACCAACGCTACTCAAAGGAATACTTTGTGGACTCAAAAATGTCGACCTGATCTGTACAACAAAAGTTCGTTTAACACTGTCAAGAAAAAATCCCACCGGCGTTATATAATTCGGGCTATCGTCCTCATAATAGCTATTTGTATTATTCCCTAAAGAGTCAAACTCATAAACAGTATGGCCGTCAGCCGAATTGGGCGTATAATAAAAAAAGAAATTGTTAGCAGAAGCATATGCAAAGCCCCTGGCTACTACATAGATCTTTTTTGTTGAATCATTTACAAATAAAAGATCGTAACCCTTATAGAAATTGATAGTGTCACTGAGCAGTCTTTCCCATATCCGGTTGTATGATGCATCTACCATTTCTATCTTCAGTCCTTTCCCTACTTTTTTCAGTAATATTTTTTTTGTGTCTGAAAAACTTGTCATGCCAACCAATGCCGAAGGAAATTGGATCTTTGTGACCATTGGCTGATTTTGAATGACAGTCAAGTTTGCTGTATCCAATAAAGCTTTGGCAAGATTGGAAGCTCTGAAACCAAATGAATACGGTTTATTATTGACGAGCTTAATAAAAAATGCATGTGGATACCCGTCATTTAATGGTGAAAGATCGGGTATATAATTTCTTTTGAGCACTGTCCCGTCGCTTCCTCTTATTTTCATAAATCCCCAGGACTGAACATTATAATTGTCAGGCAACCCGTAACCTGTCATATATATCATTTCATTATCATCAATATCAAATGATACCATTGCTTCAGTT
>DATHDP010000069.1:0-56341 GCA_035318985.1 Chitinophagaceae bacterium | reverse complement strand
TTTCAAAAAGTCTTGCTGAGGCATTAATCGGTCTAAAACTCGCAACTACAGACCCGATCGTAATTCCAAATGTTGTAAATGCAGAAATTTTTAAATATCGTGAAAAGGAGAGAAGTGGCATATTCAGATTTATACATGTTTCTTCCCTGATAAATCAGAAAAACCCGGAAGGAATGCTTGGGGCTTTTTCCCTTATAAAAAAGAAAAGAGATGATTTTGTTTTGAGGATCATCGGGCCAGCAAAAGAGAAGTTCAAAAAAAAGGTTAAAGATCTTTCGCTTGAAAAGCAAGTGATCTTTATGGGAGAGATCCCTTATGCTGATGTTGCAAAGGAAATAAGTAACTCGGATGCAATGGTTCATTTCACCCGCTATGAAACCTTTGGCTGTGTGATAGCCGAATCACTTTGTTGTGGTGTGCCGGTTATTGTTAGTGAGCTTGATGTAACAAAAGAATTAGTAGTGGATGGAGTTACTGGCTTATTAGTGGCAGAAAGTAAAGTCAATGACCTGGCAGATAAAATTCTATATTTTATGGAGAGTGGTTTTCAAATAGAATCTAAACAGGTTGCAGAGGAAAATCAACAGAAATTTAGTTATGGTCGTGTAGGGAGAATGTTTGACGATCTGTATAGTTCAGCTACAAACTGATCATTTTTTCCCAATTATATTGAATCCAAACGTATCGGTTGTTGTCACTTTTATATCGCTAAAATTTCGTTTCGTGAACCAACCAGTCGCTTCTTCCTGTGTATGCTCCCAACGAAATTCAGGCGAAAACCAATCCATGATAGCGATCATCATTTCCCGTCCATTCTGTTTATTGCCCTTGATCCTCTTTACTACATAGCTAACTGGGAAAAGGGTACATAAGTATAAATAATATTGAACTTTAATTGGAAGTTTAGAGGTGTAGTTTCTCAAAAAATTAAACATGTTATGAACTATGTTTTTTCTTGGATGATAAAGCCAAACACTTAGTTTTCCATTCTTCTTAACACAAGGTGATATTTTTGAAAAAGTAAGTTCACTATTATTGGTACAAATTAAAACACCGCTGCTATGAACAATATCAAATTTTTCAAATAGCAAGGGAGGATATTGCACATCGGCCTGCAGGAAAAAAGCATTTTCTTCCATGTTGTTTAAAAAAGCTCTTTCAACACTTCTGCTTAGATCCATTCCAACTACTATGGCCCCACAACGGGCAATGTATTGATTCAATTGTCCGTTACCGCATCCAGCATCAAATATCAATTTACCCTTCAAAGCTTCTTTCGTTTCGTCAGTTTCATTTAAAAATCTTTGTAGCAGTTCTCCTCCTTGAAGTTCCCATGTTTTGTCCTCTTCATAATTGAAAAGACCCCATTCCATTTCAAAACTCTTTTTTGTTCTTTTATTTTTTTTTACTGCTTCGTTAATGACATCGGAATAATTATTAAGTAAATTTTCTTTCCTGCTTTCATAATCCGGGAGATTGGCTTTCAGAAATTCTTCTTCGTCTAAAAAAGATTCGACAAGTAAACGGGGAACTCCATCAATAACAGGATAGAACCAATCATTATCAGCAAACAAAATTCCTTCGCTAACAATTTCTTTCTCTCCACTGCTGAATAATTTTGTTTTTACAGTGATCTTATGCAGCCTGAGTGCAGAACGTGTGACGGGACAAACGAGAATTGGTAAGTATTTTTCAAGCATATTCTAAATAAACTCAGCCTTTAAGTTTATTAACAAGATCAACATACTCCTGCATGGCAGCTTCCTTTGTTTTCCCTTTCAGTGAGGTCCACGCATCATGCTTGGCTTTATTTACAAAATCAAATGGATTAGAAGGCGGTTCAGTATTGACATCACCAATGGAGCCTTGTTTGTATAAGGAATAAAGTTGAAGCAAAACTTCATTAGATGGTTTTTCAGTTAGATTTTTGCTATTCGCGGCTGCTTCTTCAAATTGTTTTTGCAAGTCCATTTTCTAAATGATTTATGGCGAAAATACTGTAATAAAAATAAAGCTGAGGAGTCAGGCTTGTGCTTCAAACCATGATCACGTATTTTTACCGATAGAAATCAATTTGTTTTTTGGTAAAAAACCCGAACTTTATCACAAACGATAAGTTATGCGTACTGTATACGATCTTTTGAGGAACAAACCAGTTGTTTTCAACAATATTAATGAAGATGCACTGGTTATTGATGCTTTGCAAATGCTGAATTCTGTTAATCTCAGTTACCTTGTTGTAAAAAAAGGAGATGAGTTTAAAGGAATTTTTTGTGAAAGAGACTATAGCCGGAACGTGATTCTGAAAGGTCGCTCAAGCGCCAATACACAAGTAAAAGAAGTAATGACCAATGATCTTCCGTTGGTTGACACAGCCCATACAATAGAACATTGTATGAACCTAATGCTCTCTCATAAAGCACGGTACCTGCTTGCTTATAATGACCAGCAATTTGCTGGCGTCATTACCATACATGATCTTCTGCGCCAGGTGATTTCCAACAAAGAAGCTGTATTTGATAATTCTATGGCGGAGCAGCTGTTGAATTATGACGAAGGCAGAAAAATATATTAATGGTTTACCCATTTCTGAATATTTTTTTCTTTGTCTTTCACACGATCCTCATGTTATTTAACTGTTTTGGCTGGGCATGGAAAAAGACCCGTCGCTGGAACCTCATTACACTTCTACTTACAGCCGCCTCATGGTTTATAGTTGGTATTTGGTACGGTTGGGGCTATTGTTTTTGTACCGATTGGCATTGGAATGTCAGGGAAAAAATGGGATTGCATGATCAATCTACATCTTATGTTCATTTCTTACTATTAAAACTCACGGGTATTAATTTTCAAAAAGGTCTTGTTGATAAACTAACACTGATCGTTTTTCTTGTTTCGCTGGCCTTAAGTATTTGGCTAAATATTTTAGACTATAAGAAGACAAAATAAAACCGTCCCGCCTAAAGCGACACGGCAATGAAATAAGTAAAAAAATTATGCTCCAATAGATTCTGCCATTAAAGTACTGTCTTTTTCTTTTTTCTTTTTTTGCTTTACAAACAGATCATTTGCCAGCAACTTACTTGCTCTCTTTACTGCGGCTTTAAATTTTTTCTCTTTGAGATCGTTTTGGAATTCAACTAAGCTTGATTCCAATTTTGCCGAAATCGTTTTGCGAAACTCTTTTTTAGATCCTTTACTCATAGCGTTGTTTATAACATTATCCATAATGAAAGTTTGAACTGATTAAGTTAAGAAAATCATGCCAATCGGCCATAACGTCCTGTTACTTTCTTTCGCCTGCATCGGATTTCCCAAGGCGCCTGATCAAAAGAGAAACTATAATACATAGTGTGGCGGCACTGAACCAGAGCCATTTAAACCCAAAATGGCCGGCCAATTGAGAGCCACCAAGAGGGCCGAGTGTCTGTGCTGCCGACCAGGCCATTGTGTATAAAGCCGCATATTCACCTCTGTTAGCTGGTTGGGTTCTGCTTATCCAAAAGCTATTCATGAACGGCATGGAAAAAATTTCCCCAAATGTCATCATGGTTATCATACAAAGAGCCAAGATTGGACCCATTCCCGGGATATTGAGCATCAGAAAAGCGATACCCACCATTAATATCCCGATAAAAATATAGCCGAGGTTTCTTCGCCTGCCTTCTAATTTATAGATCAATACCATTTCAACGATAGCGATTATAATACCGTTTGCTGCCAGCAAAAAACCAATTAAGGGTTTTGAAAAATGCAGTTCACTGAAAAAATAAGGGGAGAGGTTTGTAAATAATTGAAAGAAACAACTTGCAAAAAAAACCGTAAGTAAAATGAAAAGGAGGTAAACTTTATCCCTGTAAGGAGATAATGATCTTGCAAGTTCAAAATGTTTTTCACTCGTTGACTTAAACGTTACAGGTTTTAAGAAAGCCCAGATAAGAATAGCCGCTACAATATTAGTAATGCCATCTACATAAAAAAGCAAACTGAAATTTATATTGGCCAGGATCCCGCCAATACCACTACCAATAGCCCACCCAAGATTAATTGCAAGCCTGTTTAATGCGTAAGACCTTGTTCGGTTCTCCTGTTGGCTATAAAAAGCAATTGCAGTAGAATTGGCAGGGCGAAAAGCTTCATTGATAAATGCGAGCAGATATGTGAAAAGACAAATAAGCCAATAGTTATGCATTTGCGCTAAAACAAAAAACATAACTCCGCCGCCCAATAATGTTATTATTTGAACCGGGTAAAAGCCTATTTTATCTGTAAGCTTACCGCCAACAAAAGCACCAGTAAATGCACCGAGCCCAAAAAAAGCAAATACAAATCCCGCCTTAGAGACACTATAGCCCATTGAAATAAGATAAAGCGTAAGAAAAGGCACTACCATAGTCCCGCTTCGATTGATCAACATTACTATCGAAAGCAGCCAGGTGGAGCGGGACAAACCGCTATATGCATTTTTATATGTCGCTAAAACAGGTGTTAGCATAAAGAGACGCAAATGTACCGCCTGGAGAAATTTGATAATTATCAAAACAGGAAAGATTCTTTGATTAAGAATTTTTCAATACTTTTAAAGACTAAAAAAACCTATAGAATGAAAAAAATCTATGTATTCGCTGGTGTGGCCGTTCTTGCAATGGGCCTCACTTATTGTTCATCTTCCAAGAAAGCCGCTAAGGCAGAAGCCAAGGCAGCCGCTGCTGCTCCTAAAACTACTTATACTGCAAAAGTTTCTACCGTTATTGCCGGTAATTGTGCCCCTTGCCATATTCCATCAAAAGGCGGAAATAAAAAGGCATACGATAACTATGCAAATGTAAAAGCAGATATTGATGACATCATCCATCGTATAGAGCTTAACCCAACTGACAGAGGCTTTATGCCATTTAAAAAGACAGAAAAATTACCAGCAGATGTAATTGCAGTTTTCAAGAAATTTAAAGAAGATGGTGCGTTAGAAAATTGATAAATAATATTTTTTTTAGAAAAGGTCTTCAAGTGAAGACCTTTTATTTTATAAGAATTCTCAGGAAAGAAAATATAAAATGTTTAAGTATCACACTATAAGTGCTTTTCAAGAACAAGCATTTCGAGGGGTTGCGTAGGAATGCCATATCGTTGATCAACAGGGAAGGAGAGAACCTTGCCTGTTTTCTGGTAGCCGTTTCTTTCATACCAGGCTATTAATTCTTCACGAACAGTAATGACGGTCATAAAAATTGAAGAACAGTTATGTTCCTTGGCGTAATCATCTGCGGCTGCTAACAATTTTTTGCCAATACCTTTTCCCTGTGCTGATGGTGAAACTGAAAACATGCCGAGATAGATCCTGTAATCTTTTTTATTAAGAAGAACACACCCTTCTAATTTCCCTTCTTCATTTAAATATTTTAGAAAAACAGCGCCGGGCTTTTTAATAAGATTTGCCACCGTTGCCTCATCGGTTCTTTTGTTACCAATGAAAAGATCAGCTTCAGACGTCCAGCCTTGTTTGGAATTTTCGCCTCGGTAAGCACTGTCCATTAGCGCAACTAAAGAGGGAATATCTTTTTCATCTGCGATCAGGATCGGCATTGAATAAAGATATTACTAAATCATTTTTTATTAGAAATTCTTTGCCGAGTTAATGCCTCTTTGAATCCTTTGCAACCGCTGGCCATAGTCATTTAATATATAAGTGAGGTTAAGAGTCCTTGTTCCATAACCACCGGTACTTACTTTAGGATATAGATAAAAATACTCCATTCGCATACGAGTAGCTTTCCAGATATAATTATCTTTATAATAATTGATAGGAGCAGTGCTATCAAGTTTTACTTTTTCATCATAGCTGAAGTCTTTGGTGGGTTGACCAAAAGAGCTTTTGCATGCATTGATAAGCTTTTCGTAATATTCAGGAGGTACCTGTACAATGATCTTGGCCAATGTATCCTTCAAATAATATAATTCTATTGTTTTGACAGGTATGTCACCGATCGATTCTTTGGCATAATCGATCACAATTTTGTCAGCACCTTCAGCATCTTTATTTTTTACTCCTAAACCCAAAACGAATTTAGAACCAAGCTTATATTTCTTAAAGCCATTATTGTCCTCCAGGTTTTTCAGACTTTGTGCCTGGGTATTTGATATGATTAATACTGAGGTTAATAAAAAGGAAAAGCAGAAAATATTTTTTTTCATATTGAAGGGCTTTTGTAGAGGTTTTCTTTCTAAAGCAAAAACCATGCAATCTGTAATATAACCGAAAAACCATCTGGAAAATTGTGTCGGGATATTTTATTACGTCAAAAGCTAAGAAAATGACTAGCTGCTATACTTCGTTACTTTACTTAGTAATCTGAATATTCCGTGGGATATAAAAAGCTAATATCAATATGCGAAACATTATGCTGATACTCCGGCATGGAAGAAAGTTTTTTCCAATAAGGATCATCTACAAAATTTTTCCAGTTAGCATCCCTAACCGTTTTATTTTCATGGCAAGTCATGTACATAAGGTTTGGCATTTTGCTGCCCACAACTACTTCTGCATAAAAGCTCGCGTTAAAATTCAGCCTCTTGAATAACCCGACCTCATCGCCTTCATTGAACATATGTACTTTATTCTTAAAGATCTTTTCAGTGGCGCTTTCGTAACTGCGCAGCTCATAGATCCTGTCTTTCCTTGGGCCATTTAGCTTAGGTAATTGAAATTTTGGCGCCAGGGAAAATGCATGAAGTAGAATTGTTTCCATCCTGGAATAAGGCGCAGTAGTATAAATCGCATCAAGATATTCCGCACCGCCGGCCTGGTAGCTTTTGTCATTATTTAGCTTTGACGATATCCTCGTAATATCCTCCAAAGATTTTACGGGCATCAACACATACATGGTTTTATCCGTAAGTGTATCATTCGAGTGATTCTTAAATACACCAATATTTTTAATGTTTATTTTATGTAAGGCAGGTAACAAAGCGTTTTGCAGATAATTATCGATCACTTTTTCCTGCGATGTGTTGGCAAAATGATAAACAGTAAGTTGATAAAATTCTCTTTCCGTTTTAGCTAATGGCACCCACGATTGAAATAGGCCAGCAAATAAGATCATTAAAATCAGGCAGAGGGGTTTGAATTTACTCATTGCAATTAATTTTTCTAAAATTAAGAATTTCAGGATTGGGCTTTGTTCTTATTATAAAAAAAGGGGCTATAAAAGCCCCTTCTTAATGATGTTTTTAGTGTTAATATCGTCCATCTTTTTTATCCATTCCACGGCCAATTACATATCCGCCACCGCCACCGATCACACCGCCAATCACAGCACCTACTGCACGATTTTTCTTATTGATCACAGCGCCGAGAACTGCACCTGCACCTGCACCAATTGCTGTACCTTTTGCAGCTTTACTCCAACCTTTTTTTGCGGTTGTTGTTTTAGCAGCATTTTGAGATTCAGAAACCATTTTTGGACTCTGATAACTAACAGTACGTTTTGGAGCCGTACTCCTGGCTGTTGTCTTCGGGGCAACATAACTTGCCTTTTCTGTTTCTAATGCTTCTAATGTTTTTGTGCCTTTCCATGCCTCAAATTGCGCCAACTCCGTGGCGTCAACTTTTTTCATTTTCGAATTACTGCTGATACCTACTATTGCTGCTACAGATACTACTGCAGCTATGGCAATAACAATAAATAGTAAATGTTGTTTCATAACTGAGTTTTTTAAGATGATTAAATTATTTTTCATTTCGTTCTATACTATGGAAAAACGGTGCCAGAGATTTGATAACTGTTAAAGAAATCGTTAATACAATTTCAATCATCAACTACTTAATTCTTTATGATCTTTGACTTTTAACAATGAGAAAATCATTGTACTTAAATAAAAAAATAACCTGCGTTATGTACACAGGTTATTAAAATTTTCGAAAACAAAATTACTTTGATACGATTGCACGCAGACGTTCTAAATCCTGGATCCCTTCGTATTTAATCGGAACTTCTTTGTTAAAACCTGCTTTTTTTAATGTAGCAAATCCTTCAATTCTTATTACTGCTTGTTTCTTTTTAAATATTTCACGATGATTTTTTACAGCACTGATATTATCCATTTTTAATTCAGCAGGAATTATAAACTCCTGGTGTTTGTGTACTGTGACTTTATCACTCATACTAAGACGACCAAAATACATGTTGTCGATATATACATCTCCTCTTGCCTGGGTAAGTGTTACGCCAAAGTCATTTGGATTATAATAAACTAAATCCAGGCCTGCGGTTGTTTGTAGCAGGCCAACATCCATAATGCGTACATTTTGAATTTCACGATATTCAGGTTCTTTAATATTCTCAGATTTGCAGGAAACAAGAAAAAGTGCGGCCGGAGCCAGAATGAGTATTAGTCTTTTCATAATATTTGGGTTTAAATTTAAGTAATATAAACCGTTACTATATTCAAACTATCAGGCCATTTAACGTTAAACTTCTGTGAAGTACTTCTCTTAACAGGATTTTATTATTTTACACCTGATTCATGAATACTACTTTAAAAAAATTGATCGTGATCCTGCCGGTCATGATCGTTAGCTTATTTTACTTCCGTGTATTGTATCACGAAAGTTATAGTGGTGCAAGTTTTAAAAGAGTGGCAGGATTAGTGTTAAGCATCCTGCTTTTATTCGGATGGATAGTTTTTGTAACCATCAGGAGAAAACAAAATAATTTTTTGCAGGTAACAGTCCAGGCAAGTTTTTTTATTTACGTTTTTGCTGTTCTTCAACTCACGGGGTATTTTATTCTTTTTAAAGAGATCTCGTCACATGATTGGTGGGATAAAATGAACCATCGAATAGACACACATGATCATGTAAATCTCGAACCTTTTAAAACAATTGGTATCTATCAGACTTTGGGCAAACAGATACTTGGAAATTTTGTGATGCTTTTGCCGTTGGGTATTTACCTTCCATTGCTTTACGCAAGGCTTAGAAAGGCTTATAGTTTTTTCGCAGTGCTGCTGATCTGTTTGGTTTCTGTTGCTATCGAACTTCTTCAATTAGCTACCAGTTATCATAGTGCAGATATTGATGATGTGATCTTAAATACATTAGGTGGTGGTACCGGTTTTATAATTTACCAGTTGATCAAAACTATAATAAGCTCCAAAAAAATCTATTGATCAAACTAACACTGTTATTCGCTGATCACATCCCATGGAGTCGTAACTGTAGGATCTTTATCTTCATCCTTCGGTCTTTCCTTACCTGGTTTTATTGGTAATGGCTCGTTGGCTCTGCCTTTTGGCAAAGACAAATCGATCTTCAAAGTCTCAAAATCTTCTTTTGTTATTTTATCGTTTTCATCGCTAAGATGTCGTTTCACTATCTCTTTCGCCGTTTTACCTTGTTTGCTTCGTTTTGATCTGTTGTTGTTTTCAGCATTTTTTTCCCCTTTTGGAGAAGAATTTCTTGATGGTGTCATAATAAAGATTTACTAAACGCATGAAAAATATATGCCAGAGAATAAAATTTTCAATGGCACCTTTTTTGTAAAAACAGCATTTGATGACATTAATACTCTAATTTTTTTATAACTAAAACCTCCTACGTATGAAAAAGATCATAAGCAGATCATGGTTAAGATTAACAGGCACTCTTTTATCCTCTTTTTTAAGTGTAATCGCATTTGCACAGGATAAAGGAATAGATGTTGATATAAATGTAAAAAAAGAACAAGCATGGTATCAAAACCCTATAGTGTGGGTAATAGGAGGTGCGGTATTTATATTGTTATTGGTAGCCCTATTAAGAGGTGGGGAAAAGAAAAGTGCTTAATAGCGTTGAGGTGGATATATAGAAAGCCGGGTATTTACCCGGTTTTCTTTTTAAAGAATGTCTATTTGCAAAATGGGGCAATTTAACCACAGTAATTTTTGTGCAGATGTGAGTTCTGCTTGTTGGTATGGACTTTGTCTCTTATTGAGTAGAATATTAAACATAAATTAAATTAAATGTATATGAAAACGATCTTTCTTTTCCTCGCTGGCTGTATAACCGCAATCTCGGTATCGGCGCAAAGCGTCAGCAATGTAACAATCACTGTACGAGGAAATAATAATGAAGCAATAGTTATAGACAATACAGAGTATGTTGTTTATAATGATTATACCACAAACACCAATACACCTATTGTTGTTTCCAACCTTCAGGCCGGTCAGCATACTTTACAAATAAAACGTGCTGATGAGGCAAACCCTTCATCAACAATCTTTACCACAAGAACAGGATATGATCTTCAAATTGTAATTGCTGCTAACGGAAGCGTACAACTAAGAGAAACTAAATGGAAAGCAGGAAATAATAACGTCCAGAATATGGTTGCAATGAGTGTTACTAATTTTAATAATCTATATAACAGCATTCGCAATCAAGGGGGGTCGGCAAAAAGAATGACAATGGTTAGTGATGCCTTTGCAAATACGAATTATTATTTTACAACAACACAAGCAAAACAGTTGATCCAATTAGTAAATAGTCAAAGTAATCGTTTCACCTTAACAAAAGCATCTTATCGGAGTATTACTGATCCAACAAACTTTACACAGATGTATGATGTGCTGAACAGTCAATCATACAGAGATCAGTTGGCGGAATATGTAAGTACTTATAATGCTGGCAGTTCATCAACAGCAATGACTGCATCCCAGTTCAATACAATTTACAAAACTGCACAACGGCAGGCAACGACCAATTCAAAAGTATCTTATATCTATAATGCGTTTACAAATACAAATAATTATTTCACAGTTGCACAAGCACGACAATTAGTTCAGTTAGCTCCTGATGAAGCAAACCGTCTTTATTTAGCCAAAATATCTTACAGAAGCATTATTGATCGTATAAATTTTTCGCAGATGAATGCACTGCTCAATTCACAGGCGAGCAGAAATGAGTTGAATATTTTTGTAAGTACTTATGATAATAGTAATCCTGTTTACACAAAGGTTGCGATGAAAGAAGCAGACTTCAACACTCTTTATCGTGACATACAAAACCGCTATGGTATCGGCGCTAAAATGTCAGCTTTATCAAATGTATTTGCCAACACAAACTATTATTTCACAACTGCACAAGCAAAACAACTAATACAATTGGTAAGTGACGAAAGCAATAGGCTTGAATTGGCAAAAACTTCTTATGATAATATTGTGGACCAGGCAAATTTCAGCCAACTCTATACTATATTTTCAAGCAATTCAAGAAATGAATTAGAAATATATGTGAGAGATCATCAAACAGACCCTGTTTATACGCCACCGGTTTATACAAGAACGCCGATGTCAAACTCCAGCTATACTTCATTGTACAATGAAATAAGAAATACATATGGGTTTGGCGCAAAAATGTCAAGGTTGACAGAGATTTTTGCTAACGAAACTTATTACTTCACGGTTGCACAAGCGAAGCAATTAATTCAATTAGTAAGCGATGAACGCAATCGATTGGATTTAGCAAAATCAGCCTATGGAAATATTACCGATCCTGAAAATTTCAATTTAATGTATGATTTGCTGACAAGTCAAAGCAGTAAAAACGAATTATCGACTTACGTAAATACATATTCTTATAACAGGCAATAAATCTTCAACAAACGACCCGGCCTTTTCTCATGTTGTCATTTAAAGGAAAGGCTGGGTTCTTTTTTATATACTGATCACAAAATTCTTTTGTTGTTTTATTTCCGCAAAGCCAAGATGTTCATAGAACAAATGTGCCTCAGTTCTTTTTACATTACAACGAAGTCCGATCTTATTATTATTTTTTTCCCTGGCCCATTGCTTTACTTTATCGATCAACAATTTTCCAATTCCCATTCCCCGATGATCCTGCTCGATCACTAAGCCATTTATTTCACAATGTGGCATTACTTCGATCATAATAGCCTGTGAGGCGCCGATCCAGCCAACGATCTCATTTTCATATTCAGCTACAAATGCAGTATGATCTTTACTTGCTAAAATTGCATGAATGTTTTTGAGTGTTTGTTCAATTGATAGGGGATATCCAAGTTGCTTTGAGAGAGTATTAACTGGTTTGGCATCATTTGCAGTCATTTCCCTTATAATAATTTTCATGACTGTAAAGATAAATGAAGATATAATGAAGTAATACTTGTTTACTCCTTTTGAAGCGTCAATAAACTAATATATTGTATCGGTTTGTTTTATCGATGAGGAGTGGATCTAAATACTCATAGGTATCAAATAGCTTCAGCTGCATTAGCTTCTGCAATTGCATCTAATAGCTCGGGCATGGTCATTTCTTTAAGTCTGGCGATCATACAGGCTTGTTCTATTCGTCAAATGTATTTTTTTCGTCGCTATCATATTTAACGTTTAAAACTTAATTTACCATAGCAAAACTAAATTGTAGCTTTATTAAAAATCGCTAATATGAACCAGCCTGTATTAATTTTTGTGGGAATTGCTGCAGTTCTGTTTATTATCTTACTTATACTTCGCAACAAAAAAGATAAAAAGAAGTGATTGACCAGATAAAAAATGATTATCCTAAATCAAAAGATAGTGAAGGTAATGCCGACGTAGATAATGAATCGCAAATGCATTGATTTTTTCTGCATAATTTACTCGTACAAGCCTCGCATTGTAGAAACTATTCCCCCTGAAAGCCTGTTAATTATAATTTTGCTACTTTAAAAAAATTGGCCTGATTCTTATCAGTGTTATAATGGTAATAATTTTTAAACAAAAAAATTTATCATGAAACAGATAAACTTCCGCTGGGGATATAAAATTTTCCTCGCAATTTTTTTTGCATGTATGCAAGTAGTGTTATGGGCACAGGAAGGTGACAAAACAGTTACTACAAAAACTGAATCAACAACGTCATCAACACAATGGTATACGTCTCCGTGGGTATGGGTAGCCGGAGGAGCAGTATTTATTATCATCCTAGTGGCACTTATGCGTGGCAACTCAAGTACCAGCGAAACAAGAACTACAGTAATAAAAGATAATATATAGACATTAGTCGAATTTATTTGCGGGCAGGCTATAAATATATGGCCTGCCGCAATATTTTTTTGCTGTGATCAATGAGCAAATCATATTCCCTAATTCAGTCACTTAAATAGTACCTTTCATTTAATGAAAATCTATCATTGAATGATAGTTTGCCAGAACTGCGGTAGTGATAAGAAGCACTTTGGCTATAGTCGCCAGTTATCTTTTGTTCAATTTCACAAGACTAGTGATCCAGGGATTAATGCAAGTACAATAATTGTCTAGTATTTTCCTTCGTCAACCTTTACGGCTTCTTTCAAAAGCTTGATTATTGCTCTACTATTTATTTCTTTGGGTGAATAGAAAATTTTATAAAAGATCTGTTTGTTAGTACCATGGGTAAGGTAATTATCTGTGTCTTTCAATTTACAACCGTACCAAAGCCCGAATAGTACTCCCTGTTTAATTCCTCCTCTTGGAACAGTAGCCGGCCAAATAATGCAAATCCCTTTTTTACCATAATAGAAAGGGACGTTATAAGATATTTTTTCTTTACAGTATGAAGGCAGATTATCAGTAACGATCTGTCTTAATACATCAGTAAGGATACGTTCATTTTCGGGTAGTAATTCGTATAACTGCACAAGTGATCTGATCTTTGGAAAAGCCTTTTCCATGTTTTAAAGATATATCTCTTTCTAACATTAGTAGCCCCGGCCTAAGGCCGAGGCTACCAAAAAAAATTACCCCAGATTTGTTCCGATCTTAATATTTGCCGTTCGCAGATTTTTCCATTTCCTTTTTCCTTTTTTCAATTAACTCTTTGTACGTTGTTTGTTGCTCAGGAGTTAAGAATTCAAAAAGCTTTGCTTCCTTTTCTTTCTTCAATGCCATCTTTTTTTCTTTTTGGGCATCCTTGTTCAAGGAGGCATCTTGTGAAATGGTTGACATTTTCTCCCTATATTCTTTAGAAAGGGCATCATATTTTACCACCTGGTCGCTGGTAAGTTTCAATTCTTCTTTTAGCTTATTATTCCATTCTTCCTGGTTCTTTTTGTGATCTTTCTGTTCAAGTTGAGCAATAGCCGCAGTACCCACAAATGCAAAGGACACAATTAAAAAAAATACTTTTTTCATACTGATAGAATTTAAAAGTGAATATAAAAATAGGAGTCAGGAGTTAGCCGAAAAATAATGCCAGCACCAATAATGGTGGAAAACTTTAACCATTTACAACAGAAATATAACGACTCAAACTCTCAGTGTATAAACATCAGATTGATTTACTCAACATTGGTACTATTTTTTATTATTCTAATAAAAAAGTAATGAAATACATTTTCTATATTTTATTATTCAGCAAATTAATTGCCTGCAATAATAGTCATACAAACGATTACTCAGGCAATTCAAAAACATCTGACACTGGTAAAATTATTTCCCCGAATGCTGAAGACAGGCCCGTCTCCGATGTGACAGGCTGCTATATGAAAATAGTTGGACGGGATACCGCCATACTTATGCTTGAACAAAATGGGAAAGAGTATTCAGGAAAAATGCTCTATGATAATTACGAGAAAGATGGAAGCCGTGGTACTATAAAAGGTAAAGAAGAAGAAGGGATTTTAAAGCTTTGGTATGATTTCAATTCAGAAGGTGTGCATTCAGTAAGCGAAGTGTATTTTAAAAAAGAAAATGGAAAACTTTTGCGTGGAGTAGGTGACATGGATACTAAAACAGATACAGCTTATTTTATTTCGGGCATAAATTATTCAGATAAAGAAGCGTTTAACAAAGTTGATTGTGGATCGATAGAATGGAAATTGAAACTTAAGTAGATCGAATTACCATATTAGCAACCTTAAGCTTAGAGAAATACTAAGGGAAAATAGTATTCACTAACGGATTTTTCAGCTACCAGTTGGCATGATATTTAACCCTTTATTGCAAATCAGCCCTACATGAAAACTATCTTCCTGAAGCTTATTCCAATAAGCATTTTTTCAATTATTATTTGTTCCTCATGTAATAAGGAAAAGGATGTTCTTAACCGTAACACAGCATTACTTATTGAAAAGAGCTGGAAGTTTAAGATCTATGGTCTTGATGAAAATAATAATGGAGTAATAGAAGAAGCAGAAAATAATATGCTCGACTGCGAAACTGATGATGTCTATACTTTTTATGCCAATGGCGGAGGTGCTTTTAGGGGTGGTATTAATTCATGCAGTATGGGAGAAACTCCTGTAATTAATTTTAATTGGAGGTTTGAAAACAATTGTACTGAACTTGCAATTTTTGCTGCACCTGAAAAAATAAATCAACTCGATGAGAACATCCTTGAGGTTTATTATATGGATGTAAACTCCCAGGGTTTGCCAGTAAAATATATCAGGAGATTTATACATTGAACCTCATGGCCCTTAAATAAACCGATAGCTTAGTGCAGGATGAACCAAATGCAACAGATCAAATAAAATTATTGTGGAAATGCCTGAACGAGCCTATAACCCCATAAGATCACTATTAAAAGCAGGAGCGCAGCTAAGACAACGATAAGTCTCCGGTTCCTCCGCCTGATATGATATCGTCTTGAGTGATGCATGGAATACTAATCATTAAATTTTGTGCCAATCAAAGTGCAGGTTAAAAAGCCCCGCAAGAGTGCGGGGCGCTAATCAAAAACCATTAACCATTAAACCTTATCCTATGAAAATTCTTACTAAATTTAAATATTATTTCGATTTAAAGGATTTTTTTGACAAATTCTTGATACGAAACAACCGGACTACTACAAATTAGATAAATTGATCATTTAACAAACTTTCAAGACGTTTCTTATTTTTTACAAATGGGAATTTGGATGCCCATTTCCTAATTGTTTCGGCCCTGACCCAGCATAAAATAATGAAACTTTGGCGTCTCAAACTACAAACACACATAAAGTAGTTATACCATATAGGCATGGTTTTTAATCGCCATTAATGATATGGTACGAATTTGTATTTATGGTCTACTATTTCTTTGGGGGCTATTAATCATCTCCTGTAAAGAAAAAAGCAATATGACCTTCGACGAACCTGTGATCACAAATGAAATTGATTCAAGCAATACAATTGACTCTGGCATATCGACCATAGTTCTTCCTGATCTCACTATTTATAAAGAGGGCGAGGAGCTCAATACAGGGTCAACAATACCAGACAGTGTTGTTGCATTCGGTAAATCATTAGTAGGTACTCCGTATTTGTATGCGTCTTCTGATCCTGAAAATGGCTTCGATTGTTCGGGGTTCATTACTTATGTATTCAATCATTTCGGTATTGTTGTGCCCAGGTCATCCGTTGATTTCACAAATGTGGGAATCGAAATACCAAAAGAATTTGCCAGACCTGGTGATCTGATTTTATTTACAGGTACTGACAGCACAATACGGATCGTTGGTCATATGGGAATTGTAGAAAGCAATGAAACAGGAAACCTGCTTTTTCTACATTCTACCTCAGGAAAAACTTATGGTGTTACGATATCTCCTTTAAAAGGTTATTATGAAGGAAGATTTGAAAAAGTGATCAGGGTTTTTCCTCAAACTTATTTCTCGACGCCGTAATAATAGTTTGTTGATATCCTTTGCACAGGGCTAAGGACATACTAACAAAAGCCTCAAGGTTGGCGTAAAAGGGTAATACTTTTAGAGTGCTTCAATCCCCATAGGGCGTGAGAAACTGTTTTAATACCTCTTCTTCAATTCTCAGGGACAAAAGAATTCCAATATTTTTCAAATTCCTCTTTGTTAATATTAATTGTTTCGAAGTTTGTTCTAAAATTTTCTATAACCAAATTGTTATCTGTCCAATATCCATAATTTTTTTCCCATGGCATTATCATGATAGTTTTCCCAGAGCTATCTAACCCGACCTCTCTGTTTGGATAATAGCTATCATTTTCGAATTCGATCAACCAAAAAGCAACTTTGTCAATTTTCTTTTCAAAGTCAGGATTGGCAATTGGGACAATAGATTCCAAAACAACTTTTGCTAATTTCTTACCAATATTTTCCGGGACCTTCTTCACTTTGGAATCAGGATATCTAAACTTAATATAAGTGTTGCTCATAATGCGGAACCAAAGGTGAGGTTTTATTCTTTATCAATGTCGGCACAAAGGCTTTAGATAATGTGTAATACTAAGAAAAATATTGTTTTATTTGATTGATAATTCGTCGTTTATCAAAGTTTTGAGCAACTTAGCCATTTCTTGCACAGTGTTTGCCAATATGGAAGAAAATTGATTCCTTATGTTCTACGAAAAAATATACAAGTCTGTGTTATTCGATCGGTTTACTGAGCAAACCCGCCAGTTCATTAAGGTCCTGCTTAGAGGAGAACGATACCCGGGCGAATATAAAAACTGCAAAGACACATTAGAGAGCATACAAAAACAATTGTTGTGGGAAGAAAAAAGGTCAGACGATAATATTTCCGTAAGTGCTCCGCAGAAACTATCGATTAATATTAATAGGGGATAAGATGCTTTATACATTTTAGTTGTTGCAAAGATTGTGAGGGGGATCGCTTCGGGCTTGGTTGTTGATATATTTTGCATGGGCTAAGCAACGTACCAACAAAGTTGTATAAGATGAAAAAATAATTCTGTATGATGCCCGAATGCGTCATTCATATTCTGCAGGGCCTTTTGCTTCTATTTTGGGAAATCTTACAGGTTATTGGTTCGGATGGAAAACAGGCTCGTTATTATACAGCCGCAAAGACTCAATGTTCTTCAAAAAGCAACATCTTAAAACAGCCGAAACATTTTATAATAAATATGGCTGGATGGCATTAACTCTGGGATTGTATCTGCCCATCATCCGGACATTTGCATCTATTGTTGTCGGCATGGTCAGGTTGAGCTTTCACCGTTTTATATTACTTACGATTACCGGCTCTGTGGTTTGGATATTGAGTTCTGTATTAGCCGGATATTTTATTGGCAGCCGGCCTTTTTTAAAACCATGGTTAAACTATATCGTTATCGGTTTTATTCTTATTGTTACCATACCACTTATCATCTGGATGATCAAAGAATTTAGAAAGATGCGGAAAAAGAGTAAGGAGAAGAAGGTTTAGTTTTTTGTTGGTATGCTTTCACGATGCGACATACCAACAAAGGCGTAAATTTTTAAGCAGGAACTTTTCTCGGTACTTCTCTGTCCCAAAAACGATGCTGCTTAATTGCCTCTATAAATTGCCGGCTTAACTCTTCCGCATCAATGCCTATAATAATTCCTTCTGCATTAACTGTATCGTCATCATTATCTTCTGGTAATTTTCTTGCGAAATAGGTTGCTTCCAGCACTTGTAACGCATCATCATCTGCAGCAATGGCTTTGCAATGCTTGAATGCTTCATTTAAAAAATGTATTGCATCCGCGTCTGCTTCAAGAGTAGCTACACTATTCATTCCACCCGGTACATATACTGCATCATAAAAAACCGAAGCGGTTGTCATTAAACTTTTATCTACTTGAATGTTTGTATCATTTTCACCCGAAATAAAACCAAGTCTTGGCGCTATCACCTCACATAAAGCACCTTCTGCAATGATCGCTTCTTTTACAACAAGCAAATTATTCTCATTTACACCGTCAGCAGCCAGTATTGCTATCTTGCGGGTGGCTATCGAATCTTTGACAGTATTTTCCATGCTCAATGCTTTTGAAATTGGAAGCGATCCTTCTTTTACTATTGATCTGTATCTTTCAGGGTCACCATCGGCGGGTACAATTTGATTTAACGAGGTTGATAATTTTTTTGGAATATGCATTCCTAATTTATAAGCTACAGCCGCTGCAAGACTTTCATCGATGTGTAAAATAAAGTGCAACATTCTTTCACGAATAGCGATCATTTCTACTTTTCCCAATTCAAAACATAATGCATCTGTAATATGATTTTTTTCCGGATCAGATTGGCTATTAAAAAATAATTTAGCCTGGCTAAAATGATCAAAGAAACTTTTGCTTCTTTCCCTGATTTTATGTGCATCAATTTTTTCAGGAAAGCTTGTAAAGCCTCCATTCATCCTGCCTGCCTGGAAAGGACAACCAGACGAAATATTATTTGGACTATGTGCCGTTTTGCCTCTATTAATAGTTTGACGCATCAAACCATCACGTTGGTTATTATGTACCTCAGCCAATGGCCTGTTGATTGGTATTTCATGAAAATTTGGTCCGCCCAAGCGTAATAACTGTGTATCTGTATAAGAGAACAATCTTCCTTGCAACAATGGATCATTGGTAAAATCAATACCGGGCACTACATGGCCGATATGAAATGCTACTTGTTCCGTTTCTGCAAAAAAGTTATCAGGATTTCTGTTCAATGTTAATGTACCAACTATTCGTACGGGCACCAGCTCTTCAGGAATTAATTTAGTAGGATCAAGAAGATCAAACTCGAATTTATGTTCATCTTCTTCAGAAACGACTTGTATTCCTAATTGCCATTGGGGAAAATCTCCATTTTCAATTGCCTCCCAAAGATCACGACGATGAAAATCGGGATCCTTACCAGAAATATTTTGGGCTTCATCCCAAGCCACTGAATGAACACCAAGCAAAGGCTTCCAATGAAATTTTACAAAGGATGATTTCCCTTTTGCATTTACCAGCCTGAATGTATGTACTCCAAAACCTTCCATCATGCGATAACTGCGTGGCAATGCACGGTCACTCATTACCCACATGATCATATGAGCTGATTCAGGTGTATTGGAAATAAAATCCCAAAATGTATCATGTGCCGATGCTGCCTGCGGCATTTCATTATGAGGTTCTGGTTTTACGGCATGTACCAGGTCAGGAAATTTCATTGCATCCTGTATAAAAAATACCGGCATATTATTTCCAACAAGGTCAAAATTTCCTTCTTCCGTATAAAACTTAGTTGCAAATCCACGAACATCTCTTGCCAAATCAGAAGAGCCCCTGGAACCTGCTACTGTAGAAAATCTTACAAACACCGGTGTTTCTGCAGATGTATCAGTCAAAAATTTTGCTTTGGTTAATTCACTTAAGTCTTCGGTCACACGAAAAACTCCATGCGCAGCCGAACCACGGGCATGCACCACTCTTTCAGGAATTCTTTCATGATCGAAGTGTGTGATCTTTTCACGAAATATAAAATCTTCTAATAAGCTTGGGCCTCTTTCACCTGCTTTTAAACTATTCTGATCATCATTAACTTTTACACCCTGGTTGGTAGTCATGAATTGGCCTTGTGAATCTTCAGTATGCTGCTGGAGGCTTTCGGTTTTTTTATTTTCTTCTGGTTTCTTTTTATCTGGCATGGTATAATTATTATTTGTGTAAAAGAATTTTTATTAATTCTGAAGTGTTGTTAATCTTTTCAAGCTTCTTCCCCGTACGAAATATCATTTGCTGCAATGTCGGCAAGCAAAGCATCACTCTCCAATTCTTCATTAAGGGTATCTGTTAATATTTCGGAAATTTCTGTATATCCAAGATTGTCGGCAAGCTTTATAATTCCTAAATAAGAAGCGATCTCATAATGTTCTACTTTTTGGGAACCCATGATGATCGCAAGGTTTCTTGCCGGTGAAGCTGTATCCGTGTTTTCAATTGCAGCTTCTCCTTCTTTAGTGAGGCCTTCCATTGCATCACATTTTTTGGCTTTTGGTTCTCTTCTTAAAAGTTCAAACACCTGTTTTAATCTTTCTGCATGTGTTTTTGTTTGATCAAGATGATCAAGAATAGCTTTTTCTAATTTTTCAACAGAAGTTGCCTTTGCCATTTTAGGCAATGCTTTTATTAAATGATTTTCTGCCCAATAAATATCCTTCAAACAATCAGTAAACAATTTGATGAGGCCATCTGAAGGTTCCAACTCCATTACATCTATATCAGCATCTTTAGTTGGCTTCAACTTGGAAGCATTGTTCTTTGCTGGTTTCAGGTGTCCATTACTTTTTTTGGAAAAGGCAGTATTAGTTTTTGCCGAAGATGTTTTTTTAGAAGTTGATTTTGCCATAATATTTTTTTTTTGGAAAATGATTAGTGATAATTGTATGGATGCAAATAACATGCTATAAGTTTTATAACTCAATGTTATAGATGATGAGCAATTAACACCCCAATTGCAACCATGTTCTGGTGTTGTTATTGCGAACTGTAACAGTATAGGGTAGTAAACGGCCGGCAATAGCTTAACTTACATTCTTGGATATTAATAAACAAATGATCAAAGCATCAGTTAAAAAGAAACAGGAAAATATTTTTCTTCGCATGCTACCGGTTCAGCGGTTGATCATTAGCATCATACTCGCTGTTGTGGTTTACCTGTTCATAATGTCTGTTGATCTTGATGTAATGGTAAAAATTATGATAGCCTGGGCAGTTTTTGAATTATCTTATATCATTACCAGTTGGATCGTTTTCTTTACACAAAAACCTTCCGGTATAAGGGAACTTTCAAAACAGGAAGATGGCAGTCGTCTTTATGTGTTTCTTCTTATCCTCATTACATCCTTTGCAAGTTTGTTTACTGTGCTTTTATTAATGCTTTCAAAAAAAGCAGATAACACCCCAGGGTTTATTTTTATACCGGTGGCACTTAGTGGTATGTTGTTTTCATGGATAATGGTGCATACTATATTCGGATTTCATTATGCACATCTTTATTATGGTAATGATACAAATGATTCAACTAAACATGCAGAAGGTTTGGAATTTCCAAACGAGAAAAAACCAGATTATCTTGATTTTGCTTATTTCTCCTATGTAATAGGAATGACCTTCCAGGTCTCTGATGTTCAGATCACATCAAAGAGCATAAGACGACTTGTGCTTTTACATGGCTTGCTGTCTTTTGGACTTAACACATTTGTTGTTGCGCTAACTATTAACCTGATTGCTGGTCTTTTAAAATAAAGGAAAGTTACTCGCGGCAAAAAACTACCCTTTCTTGCGATAGTAGAGATTGAAAAAAATGATCAGGCTATTCAGTACAAAAGAAATTGCATTAGTAACAATGATCGGGTAATCCTCTTTAAGTAACCCGTACCAGATCCAAAGGCCGATACCCATTAATAAAATGCCAAGCATAAATATGATATGTCCCCATCTTTTTTTTCTTTGATCGTTTTTATTAGTTGTGGCAATAGGGAAATACTTGTGCATGCTCCTGCTATAATTCCAATGACCTGAACGGTATTCATAAATTTGAGATCTTTTTGTTGTAACGCAGGTTTTTTTACTGAAGAAAATAATTTTTGAGGCAGGCTTTGCACATAAGTATAAATAAAACTTATATAACGATTCAAAACACCTGCCAGATAATCTCTTTGTTGTATTACATAGTGTTTTCTCTCATGGCATATCGTTTGTTTCAATAATGATCTTAGTAAACAAATTCAATCACTAAAAAAAGTCAATAATGGCAAACACAAAAAATAAAACCACCGACAAGCCCAAGGCTTCACATGGTAAAACAAAAGATCCAAAGGCAAACAAACAGGAACCAAATTCACAACTTCAAAAATTCTTCGAAGACTCATTAAAAGATATTTATTGGGCCGAAAAGAATTTGACGAAAGCGTTGCCCAAAATGAAGGCAGCGGCTACAACAGAAGAATTGAAGAATGCGATCGAGGAGCATTTAGCACAAACTGAAATACAGGTAAAGCGTCTTGAACAAGTATTTGAACTTATCGGCAAAAAAGCAGAGGCAAAAAAATGCGAGGCTATGGAAGGATTAATTAAAGAAGGGCAATCTATAATCGAAGAAACAGAAGAGGGCAGCATGACACGTGATGTTGGTATTATAATGGCTGCTCAAAAAGTAGAGCATTATGAAATAGCAACCTATGGCGGTCTTGCACAAATTGCTACCACGATGGGTCTTGATGAAGCAGCAGATCTGTTAAATGAAACCCTGGATGAGGAAAAAGAAACAGATAAATTACTCACTGAAATAGCAGAGAATAATATTAACTGGGAAGCAGAACAGGAAACTGAAAAAGCCTGAGAGGAACTTTAGAATTCAACAGGGTAAGGCCGGGCTAATAACCTGGCTTTATCTTTTTATCAAAGATGTTGCTGTGTCAAATCGTATTATGAATCCCGTTATGGTTTCTCCAATTGGGGATTACTTCATGTTTGTTTGTTGGTATGCATTGCACAAGGATAAGCGAAATACCAACAAAGGCATGATTATTCTAAAAATAGTTCAATAACCTTATCGCCGTAAGCCCATATCAAAGTACCAATGATTGAAAGCACTAATGTCCATTTATCAATTTTCAATTGAGGTATTGAAGTATGCAGCATCTCTTTTCCAAGGTCATTTAGTTCAATATTTGAAAAAAATTTTTGATTGTGTTTTTTTATGCTCCGAGATGCCAGTACAATTCCAATGATCGCTGATACAGCACCGGATCGTGCAAACCAATCAGCCCGATGATGGTTAATATCAATGATAAATGACGTGATGGGAAATGCAATTGCAAACAGGATAAGCAACAGATCCGGCATTAAGGTTTGCAATTTAACTTCTGTCCTGAAAATTTTTTTTTCGGGTAATTCAGCCATAGCAATTTTTTTATTTGCATACAAGCTACAAAATGCAGAATAAATTGATGATTGTTTGTTGAATAACACAAGCGGTATGCAAACAACGGAATAAAATTATTCCCTTATACCTTATCTTAGATATTTAAAGTATCATCTTTTCGAAACCTAAATAGTTTAATCAATTTTTCCCGAATGGATAATCTAACAATGAAACCAGTTTTACAAGTTGAAGAACTCAATATTTTTTATGGCAGTTTCCAGGCGGTCCGCAATGTTTCTTTTAATGTAAAAGCGGGGGAAATATTTGGTTTGCTGGGACCAAATGGCGCGGGAAAAACCAGTACATTAAGCGCAATAGAAGGATTGCTGAAACCTCAGTCGGGCAATATTACCGTAGCAGGTTTTAGTATTAAGGATAAACCATTGCATGTACGTGCCAATCTCGGTGTGCAACTGCAGGCTACCAGTTTTCAGCCCGAACTTTCTATAGTGGAGATCCTGAAACTATATGCAGGTATCCATGGAGTAGAAATGAATGATGAAAAGTTAAAGGCAATATTAGCCAATATTAAATTAGAGGATGCAGGTTCAAAACGTTTTGGACAACTTTCGGGCGGACAACAGCAACGTGTTTCATTGGTAATAGCAATGATACATGAACCCCGGCTGGTATTACTCGATGAACCTACTTCTGGTCTCGATCCGCAGTCACGTCGTCAACTTTGGGAACGCATGGAAGCATTACGGGAAAAAGATCATGGCATCCTGCTTACCACTCATTCTATGGAAGAAGCCGAAGCTGTATGCGATCGCATTGCTATTATTGATCACGGGCAGATCATCAATATTGATACACCTGCGGCTTTAATAGAAAAACATCGCAACGATCCGGAAGTGATCAGTGCCTCACGAAAAGGAAAGATAACTCTCGAAGATGTATTATCGGCTTAACAGGAAAAGCTATTCGTTCATAACTAAACAAGTAAATATGCAAACTACTATACCATCAACATCCACTGTACTCTCTTCATTGCTTCGTGCTGACTTCACTACACAATGGCGCAACAGGAGATCAGTTATGCTTGTCGTGCTGGTACCTGTTGTAATACTTATTTCATGGAAAGGATTGGTAGAAAAACTTGGAGGAACTTTTGTGCTTTCTAATTGCATTACTATCGGCCTGAATGCGATCGGGCTGATGGGTTATTCTAATGCTATTGCACGTGATCGTGATAAAGGAGTGTTTCAGCGTTTACGGGTAGCGCCAATACCTTCCTGGTCTATTATGGCAAGCAGGCTGTTAGTGCAATTAGCAATGATATTACTAGTGACCGCTGCGATATTTGTAACAGGTTTTTATTTTGATAAAATTAGTCTTAGCCCTTCCGGATATTTGTTAGGCTTTATTGCAGCTTTTGTTGGGGGTACTGTTTATCTCGCATTGGGACAAGCGATAGTTGGGCTTATAAAAAACCCTGAAACGGTTAATGCTGTTACACGTCTTACCTATTTTATTTTTATTATGATCGGTATGTTTGGAGAGTTGGGTATGCTGGGGCATGAATTAGGAGAGGTGGTGAGATGGTCACCTTATGGCACAGTGAAACGATTACTCTCTGCAAGTATGGATCCCCATACCTGGACACAGGATACAACATTGTACCTATTAGCAACCATTGGTTATACAATAATTTTTACCACACTGGGAATTAAATGGTTTAAATGGAATACACGCTAAGATGACCCAACCGGGATTTATTTAATTTGAAATTTCATCAACGTTGGACTCGGAGTTATAACCATTTGTTTGTTGGTATGCTTTGCACAAGGCTAAGCGACATACCAACAAAGGCGTAAAAGGCATAAAAGATCTTAGAGATTTAATTTACTTTTCCTATCGTATTTTTTCTATTTGTTGCATCACAATTTTTTTTATTCTGATGTTTAAAATAAAAACAAAGCATTATCTTGTTTTATAATCAACCCAAAACGTATGAAGTACTTAAAACAAGGACTTATTCTGCTAATTTTTCAAACTACCTTATTAAATATTTCTCAATCACAAGAATGGGCATGGTTAAAGAACAGAACTGACCTATACATGCCTGGAGTTTACACATCAATTGGCAATGTAAATTCAACAAACACACCGGGGGCTAGACGCGATGGAATACTTTGGTATGCAAACAATTCTGTTTATTTATTTGGTGGAAATGGTTTTGATGGGTTAGCAAACGAAGGAGTTTTGAATGACACTTGGCAATATAATCCTCAAACAAATAATTGGGTTTGGATAAAAGGAAGTTCAACAAGAAATGATCTTGGAAATTTTGGAACTGTTACAATTGAAAATGTAAACAATACACCTAGTGCAAGAGATGGATTTATAAGCTGGGAATACATGGGAGAGTTCTATTTATTCGGTGGATCGGGACTTGATGCTCAAGGAAAAGTTGGCTATTTATCTGATATATGGAAATTTAATCCTGCAACGAATAACTGGACATGGATTGGGGGAAGCGATCAAATTAATAGATTACCTATTTATGGAACCCAAGGCTTGGCAGATATAAATAATACACCAGGAGGCAGAAGTGTTGCAACAGGATGGATCAATGGAAATAAAGTGTATTTATTTGGAGGTGCGGGGCCACAATCTGAGATAGAGGGTACATCAATGAATGGGCGTGGTGACTTATGGGAATATGATCTTTCTACTAAACTTTGGACATGGATCAAAGGCAGTGATCAGCCTTTTCCTTCAACTTTTCATTTACAATCAGGAGTTGAATCACAGCTAAACGAACCCGGTTTTATAAGAAGCTCGGTAAGTACTGTTATTAGCGGGCAATTGTATTTGTTTGGCGGTTTGAAATTTTCAGGTTATTCAAATCAAACATGGAAATTTAATCCGGCTACAGGGATGTGGACATTTATGAAAGGAGATGATAACACAAATATTCTCGCACAATATGGACAATTGGGAGTTGCCAATTCACAAAATAACCCAGGTTCACTTGCATTTACAAAAGGATGGGTTATTGATAATGAAATGTACTTCTTCGGAGGTTATGGATCTAATGAAACTACTGAGGGTAGATTAAGAGATGTTTGGAAATACAGTGGCAATTCAAATACTTGGACATGGGTTTGGGGCGATAAACTTGCTGACGGAAGTTCACATTATGGCGGACAGGGAAATTATAATGAACACAATATGCCCTCAGGAAGATTTGGAGCTTCCATAGTAAAGGACAGCCAAAATGGATTATATGTCTTCGGAGGTGAAGCAGTAAATGATCAGGGTGGGACCGGTGTATCATATGATCTGTGGCGCTTATCACTTACCAATCAAACAACTTCATCATTAATTCAAAATTTTAAAGCTAAAAAAATAAGAGATGATGATGTAGAATTAACATGGGATGTTATTAGCTCTTCCGGTATAAGTCAATTTGTGGTTGAGCACAGTCTTGATAGCACAAACTTTGCACAAGTTGGTACTGTTACAGCTACAAGCAATACATCTTATTCTTTTATTCATACTACTCCTACATTTCAAAAAAATTATTACAGGTTAAAAGTAATTAACCAAGACAACTCAATTAGTTATAGCGGAATTCTTGTCATCAACATGGGAAATTCAAGCTTTGTAAAAATATTTTCAAATCCGGTGGCGAATACATTGCAATTTTCCTGTGATAATATTTCCGGAAACTCAAGGGTCCAGGTAATAAACAGTAATGGAGTTTTATTCATTGATCAATCGATGAACATAAACTCTAACCTAAAAAGTCTTAATGTAAGCAATCTGAATCCGGGAGCTTACTTCCTCGTAGTTACACTACGAGATGTTGTTGCGTCTGCACAGTTTATAAAATACTAATGCAGTTAATCTGCATATGGTATGCCCCAACTAAGCTTGGGCATATTTTTTTTTGCTTGTTGGTATCGCTTTGCACAATATCATACAGCATATAGACAAAATTCCTTAGTTGAATTGATATATCAACGTACAAGAGTGCGACGCAACGGAAGCTAAATAGTACTACAAAAGCCAGCTACATAATCCCTTCTCTCTCGTCGCTTTTCGTTACCTTCGCCACCTCGAAAAATGAGGTATAAACGTACATGAAGAACATCCGTAATTTTTGCATTATCGCACATATTGACCATGGCAAATCTACCCTGGCTGACCGTCTTTTACAAAGTACCGGCACTATCAGCGACCGTGATATGATGGACCAGGTACTTGATGATATGGATCTTGAAAGAGAGAAGGGAATTACCATTAAGAGCCATGCAATACAGATCAATTATAAACATAAGGACGGCAAGGAATATATCCTGAACCTTATCGATACTCCCGGCCATGTTGACTTTAGCTATGAAGTGAGCCGGGCACTGGCTGCCTGCGAGGGTTGCCTGCTGTTAGTGGATGCTACGCAGGGTATCCAGGCGCAGACGATCAGCAACTTATACCTCGCTATTGAAAATGACCTTGAGATCATTCCCATCATCAATAAAATTGATATGGATGGGGCAATGGTGGATGAAGTGACGGATCAGATAGTTGATCTTGTTGGTTGTAAACCGGAAACAATTTTACTGGCAAGTGCAAGAACAGGATTAGGTGTGCCGGAAATTATAGATGCTATAGTTGAAAGAATTCCTGCACCAGAAGGCGATCCGAATGCACCGCTGCAGGCATTGATCTTTGACAGTGTATTTAATTCTTTCCGAGGCATTATTGTTTACTATCGTATTCTTAATGGCAAAATAAAGAAGGGTGATAAAGTAAAATTTGTTTCTACCGACCAGGAATATGATGCCGATGAAGTTGGTATCCTGAAATTAAAAATGTCGGAAAGGCCTGAAGTGCATTGCGGCGATGTTGGTTACATCATTACTGGTATCAAAGTAGCGAAGGAAGTAAAAGTGGGAGATACGATCACTGTTGCATCAAATCCTAACCCGCAAATGGTACAGGGTTTTGAAGATGTAAAGCCAATGGTATTTGCCGGCATCTTCCCGATAGATACTGATGACTTTGGAGAGCTGCGTGATTGCATGGATAAACTGCAATTGAATGATGCTTCATTGACTTATGAATTGGAAACATCACAAGCTCTTGGTTTTGGTTTTCGTTGCGGCTTTTTAGGATTGCTGCACATGGAGATCATACAGGAACGTTTGGAAAGGGAGTTTAATCAAACAGTGATCACTACGGTTCCCAACGTTGGTTTTATTGCTTATACCACGAAAGGCGAGCAGGTAACTGTAAATAATCCTACTGAATTTCCTGACCCTGTAAAGACTGAAAGGATCGAAGAACCTTTTATCAAAGCACAGATAATTTCCAAGCCAGAATATATCGGCAATATCATGACGTTGTGTTTGGGTAAAAGAGGAATTCTTATCAATCAACATTACCTGACGCCAACAAGAGTAGAGTTGTTGTTTGAGATGCCATTGACCGAGATCGTTTTTGATTTTTATGATAAACTAAAATCTCAAACCCGCGGCTATGCTTCTTTCGATTATCATCCGATTGGTTATCGTGAAAGTGATATTGTAAAAATGGATATTCTTTTGAATGGTGACAAAGTGGATGCGTTAAGTGCATTGATCCATCGCAGCCGTTCGCAGGATTTTGGAAGAAAGCTTTGTGAAAAATTAAAAGAGCTGGTTCCGCGTCAGCAATTCCAGATAACTATACAGGCAGCCATTGGCGCCAAGATCATTGCCCGTGAAAATATTTCAGCAATGAGAAAAGATGTTACCGCTAAATGTTATGGTGGTGACGTAAGCCGTAAACGTAAGTTGTTAGAAAAACAAAAAGAAGGAAAGAAACGTATGCGCCAGATCGGAACAGTGGAAGTGCCACAAGAGGCATTTTTGGCGGTGCTGAAGTTGGATGAGTAATAATGGGAACAGTAAATAAATTGTTGAAGGCATCTTTTATGATGCCTTTTTGTTTGTTATATTGTGCAACACCTTGTTACGAATTTATATTTTAATGAAAATAAGTTCTAAAAAAATTGCGGGTAGGCTATTATTATTATCTCTCTTTCCTGTTTTTTTTGTACTGCATGGTTATAATGAAAATTTTGGGCTGATAACCATCCCAGTCACCATTAGGTTGTTTATATATTACCTGGTAATAACTGTTATTATTTTTATCACCAGTTTGATATTATACAGGGAAAAGGAAAAAGCTTTTGTGTTTTCCTTTTTTTGCGCTTCTCTTTTTTTCTTTTTTGGTTATCTATATGATACATTAAAAGGTTTGTTTAAAGGTTATTTTATTACGTCTTACACTTTTTTGCTTCCCTTTTTGTTGTGCCTTTTTGTTTTCCTTTTCTTTTATATAAAAAAGAGAGCTAAGTGGATCACTTTAATTTCTTCTTATATTAAATGGCTTTTGTTTGTCTTTGTATTTTATGAAGGGATTTTGACAATATATTTTGTGATCACTGATAAGGGTTCGGAAAACATTCTTTTAAAATCATATAAGCAGTCACCAATGGAAAAAACAGGGGATTGCAACAAAGAAAAGCCTGATATTTTTTTCATAGTATTGGATGAATATACAAGTTCAGAAGGGCTTGCAAAATATTTTGGATTTGATAACCATAGAATAGACTCATTATTTGATTCACAAGGTTTTTTTGTTTCGACAGGTTCCAGGAGTAATTACAACATGACGGCTTTTTCTTTAAGCTCCACATTTAATTATGATTATCTCAATTTGAAAAAAAGTGATAGTGTCTATTATAATGATATTTTTCTTAGGGGGATCGAAACTTTTGAGAAGAATCGGTTAACCCCCTACTTAGCGGAGCAGGGTTATGAGATCATCAATTACGGTTGTTTCGATCTTGAAAATGCAGTAACTCCTACATACACTTTTTTTAATGATATGGGGAGACTTATGATCGATAACCAAACACTTCTTACACGAATAAATCGCGACATTGGATGGAAATTCAGGTATACAAATGTTTTTACCAAAGAAACCAGGATCCCCGGAAGTTATAAAAAAGGAAAAAGAGATCACATTTTCAGAAACAACTTTAATGCTGAAAATTTACTAAAGGAGATGTCAAGAAGTAGCGAAAGACCAAGGTTCATATATGCACATTTAATATTGCCACACGATCCATATTACTTTGATTCTTCAGGGAATTTTGTTTCTGATACTTTATTAATCCAGGGAAAGTTTAGTAAAGAGAATTCATATCTCAGCCAGTTAAAGTATTGTAATAAAATATTGGAGAAAATGATATCAGCATCCGTCCTTAAAACCGGGCGGGAAAGAGTAGTTGTTATCGAAGGTGATCATGGATTTGGTTATCATGATAACCCGGCATTTAGCGAAAGAGAGTTCAGTAATTTAAATGCTTATTTTTTTTCAGATAAAAATTACCAATCTTTTTACCCGACAATAAGCCCGGTAAACACTTTTAGAATTATTCTAAACAAATATTTTTGCAATAATCTGCCTTTATTAAGAGATAGTAGTTTTTTTATGCGACAAAAAAAATGACCTGATCTAATATGGAGATAAAAAATTCGAAGTTATAGAATACGAGTACATTTTTTTTATCTTTTGATCACTTACTGAGGATTGTTAATTATTACCACCCGGTTTCTTTGTTTTATTGGTATCAGATTTCTGCTTTAGTTTTTCTTCGTTCTTATTTCCTTTATAGTCCATTAACGGATCGCCAACGGGAGCTTGTCCATCTTCCAGTTTAAAGTTGAAAACCTTATTGACATGAACCCATTGTCCATTCTGCCATTTGAAACCTTCGTAATCTCCATCAGGAACGTATGTCCATGGAAAATCAGGCTCATCGGTTTCTGATATCAAATGATCTAACAGGATCAATTTTAGATCAGGTTCATAATTTACATAGGTAGTAGCCTCTTTTTTATATTCAATGCTAAACCGGGTTTGTGTTGGCTTTATCACACTGTCTTCTTTAAAACTAAAACCACCGCCAAACACAGGTCTCTTTTTATCATCAAAAGTTAATACATCTATCCATTTCTTTTTACTTCGCAAACCTTCATGATCGATCCCTAAAAGTGTATAATAATTTTTTCCCTGGTACTGGGTTTTAATAATGTTGTAATAAACAGCGCCGATCCAACTTGTATCTCTGCAAACAGCCGTATATGCATTGTCAGTCCATGAAGATTTGTCAAGCAGACGAAACCCTTTTAAAGATCCATCAGGTGTTCTCATTTGTATAAATCCTCGCTGCCAGCCACTGTAATCATCAATTTCAACATACCATGTAAATATTCTGAAACTACTATCAGGTGCATATAATTTTGAAATTCCAAATACCGAATCAAAAGGATAATAAAATGAATTCTTGACCTGCAAAGCCCTGATAAATGTTGGCACAAAATCTTTATAAGCGAGCAACCTGCCAGCTTCCAATGTATCAAGGATCATGAACCTGGCAATTTGTTGCAATGAATCTTCTTTGATCTCAAGTGTTTTTTTATCGGTCTTAGAGATGAGTTGCGAAGATCCCTGGATAGAAGAAATGAGTATAACAATAACTGCTAGAAAGGAAAGGATGGATTTTTTCACAGAATTCAACATTGGTATTTGATTACGAAGTTACACTGCTTTTACCAGACGTAGAATAACGGGAAATAGTTCGGGGTATTTTATAACTTTTTATAAGGCTTTTGCAAAATCGGAAAGACCGTTGAACCTCAAATCGATATTTGGGTGTGGAAAGGGGGTTTCAGGATGGGTACTTGCAATATATACCGAGTACATGCCCGCATTTTTCCCAAAAAACATATCACTTGGTTTGTTTCCGGCTATAATTGATCTTGAAAGATCAATTTCTGGAAAATCTCTTTTAGCACTGAAGGCCATCCCGGGATTTGGTTTACGATAAATAGCCTTTGATTCAATAGCAGTGCAGTAGTAAATACCATCAATGCGTCCTCCCGCATCTTCTATTTCACGTTGCATATTTTGATGAATATTCAGAAGGTCTTCATCAGTCATAAGGCCCTTGCCAATACCACGTTGATTGCTGACAACAATTATTATCCCAAACTTTTTCGCAAAAATTTTCAAAGCATCTTTTGCTCCTTCATAGAATTTAAACTCCTGCCAGTTGCGGATATAATCATCTTTCTTTTCATAATTAATAACACCATCACGATCAAGAAACAGTGTCCATTCTTTATCGATATTCTTCAGTTCAAGTGGAGGTTGTTTTAATTCTTGCTGTACGCGAAAATAATCTTCGGGGATCCCTATGTCAATAAAATATTCGTCCTGCACTGTGCCGTATATCTTTCTTGTTTCAAAATATTTTTCCAAATAATCTTTTTCTAAAGAAAACTTCCCGGGCAATTCTTCTGCAAGAAATTGTTCTGTGTTTAAAATATAAACACCGCCATTTATCAAACCGATTTTATAAAATTTCTTTTCCTCAAAACTTTTTATAGAATCATCTTCATTCAACTCTACCACACCATAACGATCAAAATTTTTCATAGGTTTTAGTAACAAGGTACAGTCAGAATCATGTTTAATATGATCCACATAAGCCTTCTCAACATTAGCTTTAAAAAGGGTATCACCGTTTACTACTAAAACAGTTTGTTCAGTAGTTTTATAACAGGAAGCAAGAATTGCTCCCCCCGTACCTAATGGCTCTTTTTCGACAAGGCATTGAAAATCGAGAGTAGAAAAATCCGTTTGCAAATAAGCTTCGACAACCTCATGTTTATACCCAAGAGAAAAAATGAACTTTTCAATTCCCTGACTGCGCAAATAATTAATGACATAAAAAAGAAATGGCCTTGCATTCACCAGCGCCATACATTTAGGAAGATCGGGAACTGCTTCTTTTAATCTTGTTCCAAAGCCTCCTGCCAATATTATTGCCTCTTTAATTTGCATGCTGTTTACTACCCTTTAGGGGTTAGAGGTAAAATATTTTTCTTCAACAAGCTGGCAAATGATGTGACCAACCATGATATGACTTTCCTGAATTCTCGGCGTATCAGTTGATGGGATATTGATCAAGTGGTCGCAAAATGTTCTCATCTCACCTCCACTTTTACCAGTAAGCCCTACTGTGATCATCTCCTTTTTCTTTGCTGTGTTAAATGCTTTTAAAATGTTAGGGGAATTGCCAGAGGTCGATAACCCAACTAATACATCACCTTTCTCACCAATTCCATCGATCAATCTGGAATAGATCTCATCAAAACTATAATCATTGGCAACAGCAGTTAAATAAGAAGTATTGCAATGTAATGCTTCAGCGGGTAATGCTTTTCGATCGGTATAAAATCTGCCTGAAAATTCGGCCGCCAAATGTTGCGCATCAGCAGCACTGCCACCATTTCCACAAAAATAAACTCTGTTTCCATTGCGAAATGCATTTACGATTACGTCAACACTCGCTTCAATAGTTTTCAGCAATCCTTCATTTTGTAAAACTGATTGCTTGGTATCTATCGAAGCCTTAATTATCTTTTTAATTTTGTCCATTAATTATAATTATTAATTTTTAATTCAGATCGTCCATGTTGTTAATCCGTGTTCCACAAACTGGTAATTGCGGGTCTTACCCCCAAATTTCTCCAAACTTTGCATTACTGTATATTTTGTATTCCCGGGACAATAAAAGATCATAAACCCTCCGCCACCAGCTCCTGAAATTTTCCCTCCCGATGCCCCCGAAGCCTTTGCTGATTCATAAATATCTTCCATCAAGGAATTGCTAATGCCTTCTGCCATTTTTCTTTTTTGCTGAAATCCAAAATCAAGTATTTCGCCAATTTCATTTAATCTTCCTTTCAGCAATGCCTCTTTCATCATCATTGCCTGTTGCTTCAATTGATGCATTGCTTCGATCGAACTTTCTTTTTTGCCTTCTACATTCTTCGCCTGCTGTTCAATTATTTTTCCCGAATCACGATTCGTTGCTGTGTAATACAGCAACAAATTATTTTCTAATTCAAACAGGTATTGTTGTTTTATTCTCAATGGATTCACAACCACTTTATCATTTTCAAAAAACTCCATATAATTTACGCCACCAAAAGTTGCCGCATATTGATCTTGTTTGCCACCTGCTAACTTCAGGTCTTTTCTTTCAATATCATAAGCATAATGTGCCATATCATATTCTCCAAAAGGAAGCCGTAGCATTTCAGCAAACACACCAATGATAGCAACAACAAGAGTAGAAGAAGTGCCAAGTCCCGAACCTGCCGGAGCATCAACATGAGTTGAAAGTTTAAAACCACCTTGCAAACCATGATCCTTTTGAATCCGGTTATAAACTCCTTTCAGCAGATCCAGTTTCCCATTTATTGGTAACTCCATTGCCCAGTCAAATATTTCTTCTTCCTGCCTGTCCGTTGCTGTCAAAATTATTTTTTTATCGGGCAATGGTTCCAGTGTAGCATGTGCATACAATGAAATAGTGGCGTTTAAAATTGCTCCTCCGTATAGGTCACTGTACGGACTTACATCAGTACCGCCACCGGCCAATCCAATTCGTAAAGGTGCTTTGCTGCGATAGATCATTTTACGTGAAATGTGAAAAGTGAAACGTGAAAAGCAGAGTCTCTCATTACATCATTTTTGAAAGCATTGCAAAAGATTTATTTAATAATTCACCAACCCTTGTTAATTCCTCAAGTGAATAATATTTCAAATCAACTGCTGTTTCCAATATTGCATCAACTTCAATTAATGAGCCTCTTGAAATTTCCATAAATCTTTTTCTTTCGACCGGCGATCGCCTTGATGCTCCTTCAGCAAGATTTAATTTAATTGATAATCCAGCTCTTCTCATTTGCTGTACCATGTTAAATTTCTCCTCCCCAGGTAATTTGATGGAAATAAAATATATCTCTTTTATTAATTCTCGAACAGCCTTATAAACGTCAAGCGATTGGTGATTCAATTTTATAAACATAGAGGAAAGGTTTGATTTCACGTTTGACGTTTCACTTTTCACGATCTACAAGAGTCAACACGGTATTAACCAAATTTGCCCAGCTATATTTTTGTTTTTCAGTGCGAAGATGCGGAATAAAATAATTCTCTCCTAATTGATAAAAACGAAGAATAGCATCAGCAATAGCTTGAGGGGTTGGTTCAGCAACGAGCCCAACCTTTTCGTGTGGCACCAATGAAGCAAGTCCACCTACATTTGTAACCACCATTGGTTTTTCAAAATGATAGGCGAGGGGAGTAACACCGCTTTGGGTTGCATTACGATAAGGCTGGATCACTGCGTCAGCAGCACATAAATAATTGCGAACTTCAGAGTCAGGAATAAAATCTGTTCTTAAAATAAGCTGATCTTTTATTTTTAATTGATCGATCAGGTCAAGGTATAGTCTTTTGTCTTCATAAAACTCTCCGGCGATCATCAGTTTTATCCCGGCTTTCTTAATTCTTTCATCTGCCATTGCATGTAACAAAATATCAAGTCCTTTATAATGTCTAATGAACCCGAAGAACAGAATTATTAATTCTTCGTTTTTAATTTTTAATCTCTCTCGTGCATCTTCTTTTGACAATGCGCTGCCGAAATTATCATACAAAGGATGCTGGATAATTTTGCCGGGCTTTCTTTTCTGAAATAATCGAAGATCAGCCATCACTTTTTCACTCATGGTGATGAATGCATCGCAACTTTTTAAAAAATAACTTGTGAATGTAGTATCACCCGGACGGTGTTCGTGCGGGATCACATTATCAGCTATGCAAATGATCTTTGTATGTTTGTTTTTTTTTACTCTTCGCAAAATAGTTCCAAGTGCTGGTCCCATTAACGGTATCCAAAAACGAACAACAATAATATCGGGCCTCTCATTTTTTAATTTATTACCAACACTTACCCAGTTAAAAGGGTTGATCGAATTGATAAGCGAACGAATTACCAAACCTTCCGGGGCAGGCTCATCTGTGTATTGTGATCTTCCGGGAAAAAAAATACTGGGGTATTGTAAAGATAAAGAACAGATCGAACATTCATGGCCAGATTCTATGAATTCTTTTGCCAGTCGTTGATTAAACGTAGCTAATCCTCCCCGCAACGGATGGCCGGGTCCTATGATGATGACTCTGCTCATTAAACTCCGACCTTCTTTTCAATGAGATAAGAATTCCTTCCCGGCGCATTTCTTGAGATCAATTCACCAATAAAACCCGAAAGAAAAAGTTGAACACCGATGACGGTTGTGGTAAGTGCGATATAAAATCCCGGTTTATCAGTTAAGGTAGATTCCGGGTCAATAAATTTTTTAATAATTAAAAAAACAGAAAGCCCAATACCGATCAGGAAACATATCGACCCAAGCAACCCAAAAAAATGCATAGGCCTCTTTCCATATTTGCCGACAAACATAATAGAAGCAAGATCAAGCGGCCCGTTAATAAACCTGCTGATGCCAAATTTACTTATCCCGTATTTTCTTGCCTGGTGTGTTACTACTTTCTCACCGATCTTTTTAAAGCCCGACCATTTAGCTAGTACAGGAGTATAGCGATGCATTTCGCCATATACTTCAATGCTCTTTACTACATTTTTACGATACGCTTTTAACCCGCAGTTAAAATCGTGCAACTTGATACCAGACATCCATCTCGTGGTTGCGTTATAAAATTTGGACGGGATATTTTTAGTTAAGGCGTTATCGTATCTCTTTTTCTTCCATCCGCTGACAATATCAGAACCATCTTCAATGATCATACGGCGCGACTCAGGTACCTCATCGGGGCTATCCTGCAGATCGACATCCATTGTTATTATTACATCACCTTGTGCAGCACGGAAGCCTTCATTCAATCCGGCAGATTTTCCATAGTTGCGCTGAAATTTGATCCCTTTAATATTTGGATTTTTATTTCTAAGCTCTTCAATAATATTCCAGGAATTATCAGTGCTGCCATCATCTACAAAAACTATTTCATAAGAATAATTGTTTGCATTCATTACACGATTTATCCATTCACTAAGTTCCGGTAGTGATTCTTCTTCGTCTTTAAGTGGTATGACAAGAGAAATATCCATTAACCTGGCATTTGATCGATTGGATTAAATTTTTTCTTTTTAGCAACAGCAGCGCCGATCAGGGATGCGATACTTCCCCAGATAAGAGTTCCGAATATGACACCTATTACAAGGAATATCATGAAATATTTTTTCATCATCGTCATACCTTGCTCAAGCTTGTCGTCATCAAGTCCGCTTTTTTCCATCTGTGCTTGTTGCATTTCAAATATTTTTTCTTTCATATCAGGAAAAAGAACTGTAAATGCAAGCAATGTGTACACTAATACAATGATCGCTACCACGGCGGTAATTTTAAACCCATGTAAAAACACATTACCAAAAGTGACAAACCCTTGTTTTTGATTGGCAAAATGAATGCAGGCAATTAGTATTGCAATAAACATTACACAGTTTACCACCCAGTTAAACCAGGTGCTAAACCCAAGGCCAGTGAAATAGCCAGCAATACCGAGAATTATAACGACTAAGGCAATTAGCAAGCCTTTGATCTGTGGCGACATAATTTTAGTTTCTTCCATGATTGTTGATTTTATGGGTTCAAATGTACTTGGTCTTTATTAATTATCCCGATTACTTTACCAGTGAATTTTTTTCCAATAAAAGGCGAGTTCTTTGATCTTGACCGGATATTACTTTTTTCATAAATCCAATCTGCAGACGGGCAAAACAAAGTCAAACATGCTTTTTCATTTTCCTTTATTGTGCCAGCATTCAATTTCAATAATTTCCTTGGATTAGTTGATAAGAGTGCAACCGCTTTTTCTTCACTTATTCCAGGCATGCTTGTTTTTAAAACCGAATAAGCGGTTTCTAAACCTGTCATTCCATTTTTTGCATATTCAAACTCGGTTTCTTTACTATCTGCTTCATGTGGCAGGTGATGAGTGGCTATACAATCAACGGTTCCATCTTCAATTGCTTTTTTGATCGCATCCCTGTCATCCGCACTTCGCAAAGGAGGGTTTACTTTCAGATTACTATCATATTCTTTTAGGTCTTCATCCGTAAAGTATAAGTGATAGGGAGTAACTGAACAGCTTAAGTTAATGCCGCCCTTTTTACCTCTGTCAATATATTCAAGTGATTTTTTTGAAGAGACTCCTGTGAAATGAAGTTTCGATTCAGCATATCTCGCCAGTTTAATGTCTCTTGCTACTATTAGTTCTTCAGCCATTGAAGGTTTGCCTGGCAGGCCAATTTGTGTTGATACAATTCCTTCGTGCATTAATCCGTGTTCATTAGTACTTTTATCATCTGGTAATTGGATGATCATACCATCAAACGCTTTTACATATTGTAAGGCTTTTACTAATAAGCCGGCAGACTGAATACAATTGAGTCCATCACCAAATGCAATAGCACCACTTGTTCTCATATCATACATTTCGGCTAACTCCTTTCCTTCTGCATTTTTTGTAACAGCGCCAATTGGATGCACACTAACAGCCAACGATCTTGATTTATGTACGATATACTCCACCTGGCTTTTTGCATCGATGGCAGGTTTTGTGTTTGGAATAACGAGTACATCAGTAAATCCGCCGGAAGCTGCAGCCAAACAGCCAGATTCAATTGATTCTTTATACTCATAACCGGGATCAGCAAAGTTTGCAAACATATCAACCCAGCCAGGCGAAACGCAAAGTCCATCAATTGAAATTTCCTTATCAGCTTTACCCGTTAAATTCTTACCGATCCTCTTAATGATTCCGTTTTCGATGAAAATATCTGAGACTTGAGAATTGAAAGGAGAATTGGGATCAATAACCCGTGCATTCCTAATGAGTAGGTTCATTAAGCGGCGAAGATAAAGGTTGTTTTTGATTCGAAGAAATTGGATGAATTACAACACGAACTGGCAACCAGGATCACATAGCCTTCATCAAACCGCTTCCTATGCAGCAATATTTCTATTATAATTCCCAACCAATTGAAAACGCCAATACATAATCCGTTTCCTTTCCTTTAACAGCAGGGCGGTTATCATAGTTCAGCGTAAATCCTACCTTGATATAAAAATCTAGTGGCAGATCATATTTTGCATCAAAGTTAAAATCGGTACGCCACCTGCCATTTTCTGTCAAACTTGGATAAACCCAGATATTATTGAACAGGCTCAGATCTCCAATGTCAAAAAGGTTAAGTTCTGAACCAAAGTAAGCTTCAAGACTGCTTCTGTCCGCTGTTCCGTTAGTAAAACTCTCGTTATTAAAAGACAAACCTGTACCAAGCCCCCAGTATTGTTTATTGGTATGAACAATGTATTTACCGATCCCAAGTTTTCCAGTTGTCCTGAGATTTAAAGCTTGCTCTGTATTGGAAAGAAAATTCAAGGAGGCAGCTAAGTACCAATCTTTCGGCAAATAATATTTTCCGGCAATTCCACCTTCGGTTCTTTTGGTATCTTTCACGCTATCCTGGCTTGACCGGGTATCGTCATAAAATAGATCCGTTTGCCATTTGTCGGCCAGGTATCCAATTTTGCTCCTGACATTGTATTGCTTCAGATTATTTGCTTTAGTGAAGCTTAATCCCGCGTCAATACTCGCATGAACCCGGCTCCAGAAATCTGATTTCAATCCTTTCAGGTACACCATCTCTTCAAGAGTTGTTTGTGTTTTACTTCCATCGTCACCATTAATAATAATTTTTTTTCCTGCTTCAGCAGATTCAACTGTTCCGTTAATTCTCTGCCCGTTTTTTAAAGTGACGAGGAAATGGCTCTTCGAATAGATCTCTTTTATGCCATCCCATTCAACTGTAAAGTCATTTTTTGAATAGTCTGTCTCAATAGTCAGGACACCTTTGTCCATGGATTTGATCTCCCCAACAATTACATCTCCATTTTTTAATACGAGTGAGTCTTTCTGTGCCTGGGTAGCTATTACTAAAAGAAGACAAAAACTAATAAGTAGATTTCTTTTGAATCTCATAGTGGAATGGTTTAATGGTTTTTTAATTTGTGGTCTACAACGTAAAAGTTAGGATTTCTTTCGGGATAAAAAAATCCGCTACGGAAAAATCGGTTTAAATGAAGGGACCAGAACGCTGATTAATTCTATTAAGGAAAAAATATTCTATCGATTTGAAGTATGTGATAAACTGAGGCATAAAAAAGCTCTGCTTCACAGAGCCATGTCGGGATGATCCCGATTCAATCGGGACGACCCCTACGTCCCGAACGTAGTGCGCTACCGGGCTGCGCTACTGCCCGAAAAATAAATTAATCAACCAAAAATTAAAAAAGGCCCTTGATTTTTCAAGAGCCTTTTTTATGTCGGGACGACTGCCCTATAACCTATTTAAATTCCTTTTAATTCGATTTGGTCATATTGATCCGACAAACATTTTTTCATTGGGGAATTGCTAAAATGTGCAAAAATGGGATAAAATTAGAATCCTATTTTTTTGCTACACAAATTGCTACAACTATCTTTAGTGTAGCAAATATTGATATGGCAAACGACAAAACAACCATTCGATTTTGGCTTCGCACTGATAGACTGAATATTGATAGAACAGCTCCGATACATCTTATCTACCAGATCAAAGGCCAAAGAAAATACTACGCAATCCCCAATATAAAATTGCTACCAATTAACTGGAATCATAAAGAACAGGTAGCAATTTACATCGATAAAAAAAAGATCAAAAAAAATGATCCTCACATCAATTTGGAATTGCTACTAAGCGGATCTGATGTGGAAGATATAAATAATAAACTTGCGAGTGAGATCACTGATGTAAGAAATGCTGAAAAGCGTTTCAAGCTTGACCAGGTTACTTTCTCTGCGTCAATGGTTGTGGATGCAATAAAGAAAATGAAGCAACCTGAAACAAAAAAAGATCTACCGGGAACTTTTATAGTTGATTTTATACACAGGTTTATAAAGGAAACACCCGACCATAAACAAGGAACATTAAAAGAATATAAATCTCTCGCGAACCATTTATCAGACTACGAACGACTGAAAAAGACAAAATTTACTTTCGAAGGTGACGCAGCCATTTTAAACGGTTTTTCAGTTTTTCTTACAGAAGTTAAAGAAGTAAACAATACGACAAAAGCAAAACTTATTGGAACCTTCAAAACGATTTTGCGTCATGCGAAAAAAGTTCCGTATAAAATAAAATCAAACCCTGATTATTTGGATTTCACCGTTAAAAGAAATGACAGCCAACTTGAAGTAATCGCATTGACTGAAGAGGAACTCGAGTCAATTATTTCACTCGACCTCACTAAGAGTAAAACTCTTGATGAAGCAAGAGATATTTTTTGCTTTTCGTGTGCGACCGGTTTTAGATACGGGGATTTGAAAAGATTTAACCGACAGCATATTAGAAAGGATAACACTATAGTAATTCCAATGTCTGATAAGAACGATAAAAAAATCGAAGTCCCATTAAACCCAATATCAAACAGCATCATACAGAAATATTCCAAACGCCAATTTCCTTTACCAGTAACAACTAAGAAACAAGAATTGATTTCATGTCAGAAATTAAACCCGCACATAAAAAAAATAGGTAAACTCGCAGGCATTGATACTGAAATTGAAAAAGTCCGGCAATATGGTAAGAAAAAAATATCACTTGGTATTTTTAAAAAACATGAATTGCTTTCAATACATGTCGGACGAAAAACATTTACTACACTTTCCCTCGCTAAAGGAATGCCTATTCAAGATGTAATGAGCATCACCACTCACTCCAGTTTTGCAGCTGTCAAACGATATATTGATGTAACCAAAGAGCGAAAAAAGTCGGTAATGGCCGAGGCTTGGGGTAGCGTTAATCCGTTGAAGGTTGCAAAATAAATGTACTCACTTCTATCATTAAATGGAGTATCAGTTATAATTCTATGAAACTGATTGTGGTAATAGTTTTCATTAAGTGAGTATCAAGCTTCCAAATTATTAACTGGACCGCTTTCCATTGATTTAATCTGCGAGATTTCGTAAAAAATGCCTCTGCAATCTTGTGTAAAACTGTGCCATTTTACACAGCCTAATTTTTTCCGCCTCACAGCGGAAAGTAGTTTTGAACCTGTAAGAATAAAAAAAACAGGAGGCTGTTTATGGCAGATTTTGATATTTTATTAGCTGAGTTTAGAGAAGTAAAAGAGATTCTGAAAAATATCCCTTCGGCTTATGTAGCCCAGGTTCCTGAAATTATTAATTCAAAAGAATTGTGCAAACGTCTTGATCTCTCTGAACCCACATTAATAGCGTGGAGAAAAAAGAAGGCAATTCCATTTATCAGAATTGGTAGTTCAATCAGATATAATTGGCCCAAAGTTGTAGAAGCATTGGAAAGAAGAAACAACAAGTCATGATATACCAGTGCTTTTAAAAAGCCCAAAAATCAACTGACAAAATGATAACAGAAAATCATATTCAAAAAAAACCAACAAATTCCGACAGATTATTAATGGTTACCTCTTCCGATATAGAGAAGGAGTTGTTGAAAATTGATGGTTCATTGGCGGATTTTGATGATATAAGGATTACAAAAGAAAAGGCTATTCCACAAGCCGAACCTTTAATCACAATTGCAGGAGCGGCTATTGCAGCGCCTGGTAACATTACAGCAATAGGTGCTGCCGCTAAAGTTGGCAAGACTGCCTTAGTATCGGTAATTGCGGCCGGCGCTATTTCAGAAACAGGGAATATAGACGGACTTCCAGGGTTGGAGGTTCAGCCCAACACCAATAGACATGCCGTGATTGGTTTTGATACTGAACAAAGTGATGCCGATCAGCAACACAACGTAAATGTAATTCTTAAAAGAAGCGGCTTTGCATCAACACCAGATTATGCATTATTCTATAATCTGAGGCAAATAAATTTTCAAGAATACGAAGAAACAACTTATAAGATATGTGAGTACGCTTATGAAAAATTCGGAGGAATTAGAATAATAATAGTTGATGGAGGTGCCGATTATGTTCTTTCTGTCAATGATGAAGAAAAGGCAAAACTTACAGTCCAGTTTTTTACACACTTAGCTATAAAATATAGTTGTCCTGTTCTTGTTGTTGTTCATCAGAACCCAGGATCTGATAAGGAAAGGGGCCATTTTGGATCTGAGATACAACGCAAATGTTATGGTCTACTTACATTAACGAGGGAAGGAGATATTTCAAAACTTTCGCCGAAGATCATGCGTAAAGCAAGTCACGCAGACATTCCACTAATAAGTTTCAGATACTCTAAAGAAAAAGGGTATCACATCGCTGTTGATACAGATGCTATTTCGGATTCGAAAGCCACAAAGGAGAGGGAAAGACTTAGAACTATTTCGGAATATGTTTTTAAGCCATTGGCAGCACACACTCACAAAAATTCTGTTTCTATGATCATGCAGCACACTAACAAAAGGCAAAGCACAGCAAAAACGATGTTGGGGAATATGGAGGGCTTTGGTTATGTAATTAAAGGAGATGACGGATTGTATAGGATAAATATTGAAGGGTCAACGAAGGTCAACGATGGTCAATCTGACCCAGTAATGGGTCAGGTCAATCCCTATGTATAGGGTTGACCTTGACCTGACCTGAAGTTAACTTTTAATAATTGACCTAAATATTGAAATGAACATGGAATTTAAATATCGCTATTCCCTTGATCGATCCTCGAAGAAGGTCTATTGTCCTCAATGCGGTCAGAAAAGGTTTGTATTGTACAGGGACAATGAGACGGGAGAATATTTGCGTGGCCAATTTGGTCGTTGTGACAGGGAAGATCGATGCGGCTATTATCGCCATCCTGACCAGAAATCAGGTGAAAAAAAATTGGTAGTCACTGAACAAAAAAATAACGAATTAAAAAATGGTCCTATTGATTATTTGCCTTTCGATATCATGGAAAAATCTGTTACCCGTCATCATCAGTGTGATTTATTTCCTTTCCTGACAAGGCTATTCAGAAAAGAAATCGCTAATTGGCTATGTAATCAGTATTTCGTCGGCACAAACAAAGATGGCAATACTACATTTTGGCAAGTTGACATTAACGGGAATATAAGACAATGCAAAATCATTCAATACCTATCAGACGGGCATCGAAATAAAGAGGCAGCAATATTGTTTGCTGGAAAGAAGATTTTAAAAAACAAAGATGCTTATTTGAAACAATGTTTTTTTGGTGAGTTCCTTTTATCACTTGATAGTAATAAGGGTAAATCGGTTGCAATTGTTGAGTCTGAAAAGACTGCTTTGATTGCATCGGTATATTTCAAGAATGTTGTTTGGTTGGCCACCGGTGGAAAGAACGGCGCGAGCTGGAGCGAAAGAAATGTTTGTAAAGTGTTATCAGGAAGAGAAGTGATTCTATTTCCAGATGTTAAGGCTTTTAGTAATTGGAAAGCTAAGGGTTTGCTGATTGCTGAAAATGCTGGTTGTAAGGTTCAGGTATCCGATCTTTTGGAAAACAGGGCAACTGAACAGGACAGAGACAACGGTCTTGACCTGGCTGACTACCTTTTACGTATCGAGGATGAATCTGGATTAGCACTTACTGATCATGAATATCCGGTGATTTTTGATAATGATTATAATTGAAATTTGAAAGACTATGTTAACAGCGCGGCAAAAAAAATTCTGTGAAGAATATGTAGCCTGTCTCAATGCTACACAAGCAGCAACTCGCGCCGGCTATAAAGAAAAAACTGCCCGGGCAACGGGACATGAGAACCTGACAAAACCTGACATCAAAAAATATATCTACACCCTACAGTCTGAAATAGCAACCCAAAATAAGGTGACGATTGATGACATCGTAAAGGAGTTCAAGCAAATAAAGGATGACAATATTGGCAACTATGTGGATTTTGTAAAATATCGGGAGGGCGTGAAAATGTTTCTAAAAAAGGATTTGACTAAGAAAGATATTAGAAACATTCAGCAAATATCATTGCACCCCAGCGGAGTTATAAAAAACATTAAGCTATATCCCAGGGATAATGCTTTGGAGCAATTAGGCAGGCATATTGGATTTTTCAACGATCATCTTACAATAAAACACAATCTGGAAGAGGTGTTAAAAGAAGTCTCGGACAATAATTTATTGTCAGAAGATCATTTGAAACGTGTTGCCGAGTTATTATTTGAAAAACAGAAAAAATTCATAAATCAAAGATTATGAGTAGCAATGATCAAAAGGAAAAATTGATTGCAGCATTAGCGGGCGCCGATTTTGAAAAGCTAAAAACTATGATTGAAGACCGAAAGGAAATCGAAGACTTAAGAGAAGACGAAGATATTTTGAAATATCTGAAAAGGATAGGGGAAAAAGATCCAAAATTGGCTGGGAAAATATTTTATGATCTGCTTAGAGAGACTGGGGTAGAAGAAGAGCAAGATAAACCCGAAGTATAGGTTATAGTGCTATCATCCTTTTCAAATGCTTATGGCGAATAATGATTCTCAATAGGAATTATTGAAGGGAGGCAAACAGGTAGCAATTTATGTAGCAACTGTGATTACTTCTAGTAAAACAAGACTTGCTGTATCTAATGCACGATTTCGATCGTCCCATCCTCTTTGATCACGTAACTCTTATGGGTTACGGACGTGGACTTTGTTATAAGAACTGAACTATCCATGAACATAATGTGTCTGTTGGAACGGATCATTACATAGTTTGATGTGTTGTATCCAAAGCCAGACCTCACTGTTTCATAAAGCACATGCGAACTTATCTCGCGGCCACTATTGTCGATCGTGATTACAACAGGACTTCCATAGTTGTCCGGTAAATAACCCAGAATTGTAATATTGTTTTCGGTTTCAAAAAGTTTTCCAAGCAATGAAAAAGAATTTTGATCTATTAGTCGCTTAATAGTCTGGTTGCCTTCAAGCTCAATCGCCAGGTACTTGACCTTTTTATCCGAATTGAATGTTGCAGGCAATTGAATTTGAGGAAGCTGTTTTCTCATTTGATCAACATCTTTATTAATATGTCTTAGTTCGCTGCAGGAAGTGAGTAACAAAAACACGGCGACTGTTATTATTTGATATTTAAATTGCATGTTACTAGTTTTTATGGTTCATATTTCATTCCTATCATGTTAATATCCTACAATCCCATTACCCGCTTGATCATTGAAAATTTCCAGTTTTTATAAGGGAAGTATTTGAGTGGAAGCTCAAATAATGTAGGCTTTCGAATTATGCTCTTATAGTGAGAAAAGGTTTTGAAACCGGCTTCACCATGATAACTGCCCATGCCACTGCTCCCAACACCACCAAATGGTAGTTCATCGTTTATGAAGTGCATCAATACTTCGTTTACCGAGCCTCCACCAAATGATAATTCATTGAATATTTTTTTACTAATAGAACTGCTTTCTGAAAACAGGTATAAGGCAAGCGGCTTTGGTCTTGATTTGACGAATGCGATGGCACTATCGATGTCTTCGTAATTCAATACAGGCAGAATTGGTCCGAAGATCTCATCTTCCATTACTTTGTCGTCCCCTGAAGTATTGATAAGTACAGTTGGCGCTAATAAACGCTTTGACCGGTCATATTCACCACCAACAAATACTTTTTCCGGTTCAATCAGGTTTACCAGGCGATCAAGATGCTTTTCACTTATGATCTGTGCATAGTTTTGATTTTCGAGTGAATACTGGCCCAGTTCAATTTCCTTTTTAAGTGTTTCCAGGAATTCTTTTTCGATACTCTTATGCACCAAAACGTAATCGGGAGCAATACAGGTTTGTCCGGCATTTACAAATTTTCCCCACACTAGTCTTTTTACACAGATTTTTAAGTTTGCATCCGGTTCAACGATCAAAGGACTTTTTCCACCCAATTCCAGCGTCACAGGTATCAGGTTTTTTGCAGCCGCCCGGTAAACAATTCTTCCTACCGAAATGCTGCCCGTGAAGAATATCTTATCAAATGGTTGCGCCAGCAGTTCCGTTGTTTCTTCAATACCTCCTTCCACTACTGCAAAGAAAGATGGATCGAAATTCGACCTGATCATATTTGACAATACTGTGCTTGTATGTACAGTTAGCTCGCTGGGTTTTAGCACAACTGTATTCCCGGCGGCAATGGCGGCAACGGCCGGCACTAAGGTCAGGTTAATGGGATAATTCCATGCGCCGATAACAAGAGCGACTCCCAGTGGTTCGGGCATGATATAACTGCGTGCGGGGAAATTGACCATATTGGTTCCAACCCGTTTGATCTTTGCCCATTTCCGTAATTTCTTAATGGCATTATTCAGATCATTATATAACCCGGCGAGCTCTCCCAGGAATGTATTAAATTTTCCTTTTTGGAAATCTTTGAAAACAGCATCTGTTAATTCCTGTTCATAACTTTTAAGAACAGATTTAAGCTTTTTTAACTGCTCAATCCTAAAGCTTAATGGCTTTGTTGCATTGCTGTTGAAATATTGCTTTTGTTGATCGATCAATGCTTTCATGATAGATTGTTTGGTTTATTTTTTATTGATTTATTTATGTTGTTCATTCATGAGCTAAACTGGCGCAGGTGATGATCGAAGTGACGATAGATCAATCTTCCCCATTCTTCTCTCGACATAATACCGAACAAAGGATGGCGGTAAGTCTTATACGTAGAGGAATAAGATTTTTTCAGGATCTTCAATACTTCTTCTTTTTCGGTGTTAAAGTCAAGTGCATTGTTCATTTCGATCTTAAACCCTTCTGCCGCTCTTACATTTTTGGGCAAACGTCTTAGGAAAAACAGTGCTAGAAATTTAAGCACCACACGCCACCAGAAAGTGCTTTCATCTTTCAGCTTATAAATATTGATACCGCTTCCTGTGGCAACCTTTAAATGATTCACCATTTGAACCATATTCATTTTACCCCATTGTCGTTGCGCATCGGGTTTTAGATTAACCATTCGATTGAAAATTTCGAGGAAGTTTGCCGGGTTAAAAATCGTTTCGCTACTGGCTTCCTTAATTGCCGGCAATTCAAATAGCTGAAGGTTCTTGGTTTTTTTTTCGATTGAGAATTCCATTGTTAAGATTGTTTAATTATTAAAAATTGGATCATCCGGTATTGCAGTAGTTAGTTTGTTGAATCTATCAACCTGATTTGTAGTTGATGTTTCAAAAGTATTTTATCAACAGGCTGAGGTCAAGTTCCAAATAGACAAGTCAGGCTAAATAAACGGTGAAGCGGTCATTTGTTCATCTGAAAAAAATACGAACGGCGAGATAACGAGGTTTCAAAACAAAAGAAAAGTACAGGAAGAAATGAATTTAAAATGGCTGACCATGTGTTTGCTTAATTAATATTTTTATCAACGATGGGAAAGATCGTCCTAGCTTTATCATTATGCTCATGAACCAGTGACTATCGAATAAGCGCTGAAGGATTCGCCCCATTCGCAAACGGTGGGCAAAAAGTTTTCTCCAGTTATTAGTATAATTTTTTTCCAACTGTTTTCTTGAAATATATCCACCCAAAAATTTATTGATCTGCTCAGCAGCGATCTTGCTTGCATGCAATGCCATGCTCATTCCATTGCCACATAAAGGTGTTATCATGCCTGTCGCATCACCGATCATCAATACATGATCTTCTATCGAATTTTTCCTGTCGAAGCTTATTTGCGAAATGATCACCGGCTCATGTATTTTTTCACTTTCACTGAATACTTCCTTTAAATGCGGATTAGCAGATAAAATTATTTCCTCAAGTTTGTTAATGTCATTATTGTTGTTCTGCAAATTATCAGCATTTGTAAGATAACAGAGGCAATATTGATCATCTTCTACTTTGGAAATACCGCAATAACCTTTTTTGAAGTTATGAAGTGCAATAAGGTCATTCGGAAAATTATATCGAATATGATACTTAATCCCAATATAGTTATTGAGTTTATTCTTCCTGGCCAGAATAAATGGCCGCTTCCATTTAACATCCAGATTACTTCTCTTTCCAAAACATGCAGCGGTCATTTTTGCTTTGAAACTTCTATCTGGGGATGTGATTTTAAATTCATCATTTAAGAATTGAATCTCATTGATACGTGTTTGTTCACATATTTCCACTCCTGATTCTTTGGCAATTTGAAATAAAGTATAATCAAGTTTATAGCGGCTGATACCAAAACCACCTAAGGGTAGTTGTAGTTCAAATGATTTTCCATTTATATCAGAAACCCTAAGGCGTTTGATATGCGCCGTGTTTAATTTTTCCAGGTCAATACCAAGACTTTGTAAAAAATCCCAGGATTCAAGACTTATATATTCTCCGCATACACGATGGAAAGGATATCTTTCTTTTTCGAAGAGAACTACTTTGTATCCTTGCCTGGCAATTTGAATAGACAAAGCAATGCCTGCTAAACCACCACCCACTACAGCCAGGTCGTATGTTATATCATCTTTCAACAGCTATATTTTTTTTACTGATCACAAGCCATCGAAATGCCCACTTCCAATGAATGCTAAACATAGGCAGCACAGCCTGCCGGAAAAGAGCCTTCCATTCTTTTTTCTTGAAACTGCGGGCCACGGATAGTGCAGCATCATTTTTTACCAAGTAGGATCTGCTGAAAAATTTTGTGATGTACTTTATTAAGTAATAAGCAAGCCAATGCCGGTGCAGATCATTAATAAAAAAGCCGGCTTTGCTGTTTTTTTCCAGCCATTGTAACATTTGTATCAATTGTTCATCTGTGAAGTGGTGACAAAAAAGAGAAGAGAAAATAATGTCGGGCTGATCTTTGGATAGATCCGCCAGCGAATAGTCGCTGCAGATCCATTCACAATCCATTTGTGGATACTGTTGCTTTGCAAAAGCGATACACTCAGGATTAATATCTATACCAATAAACCTAGTTGGGATATTTTTTTCTGAACAGTATTTATATAATGCAAAAAGATTGTCACCACCACCGCATCCTATTTCACATACAATCAGTGAACTGGTATTGCCTGCCAGCTTTCTAACCCCTTCCATTGTAATTGCATGTCCACCCAATCTTGTATTAACGATATTTAATTCCTTCAATGTTTGGGACATGGCTGCAAATGGAATGTCATCAGCATCCATCAGTTCCTTCTGTTGGCTTCGTTGACTAAGATCGATCATGTTGATAATATAAAACTTTCCATAGTAAGACCAGGCCCAAATGCAGCACCAAATATTTTGTTATTCTGATCCCTTTTAAAATTCTGACGAATTTTGTTCAATACAAATAAGATGGTCGGCGAAGACATATTGCCATACTCACTCAACACGTCATAACTGTTTTGCAATTGGCCATTTGTGAATTGAAGACTATTATGTACTGCTTGAAGAACTTTCTTACCACCCGGATGAAGGCACCAATGGGTTATATCTTCTTTTTTCAAAGCAGTTCCCTTTAATACCTCGCTAACAAATGAATTAAAATTCTCTTCTATAAGGTCGGGAATATAACCGCTCAAATTCAGCAGGAAACCTGTTGAGGATAATTCCCAGACCATTTCTTGTTTACCTTTTAGAGAAACAGAAGAATAAAAATGTTCAATATTCATTCCTTCTAACTCTTTGTTGCCAGTTATCAGCACTGCTGCCGCACCATCAGCAAACAAAATACCGCTAGATATATTATCTAATGAATATTCTCTTTGAAAATGAAGTGTACAGAATTCGACGCATACCATTAACACATTTGCACTTGCATCTGCTCTGCAAATTGCATCCGCTAATTTCAACGCATGTATCGCTGCATAGCAACCCATGAAGTTCACTGAAGTTCGCCAGGTGTTGACGGGTAAATTTAAAAGCTCCATTAATTCAAGATCAAGTCCCGGGGCACTCATACCTGTACAGCTTACTGTTATTAAATGAGTAACTCTTTGATCTGGATGATCTTTTAAACAATCTGCGATAGCTTTTAATGAAAGAGGTGCAGCGTGTTTGCGAAAACATTTCATTCTTTTTTCCATAGAGGGAAAAGGTTCGAGATTTTCAGTAGGTGGAAAAAATTGCCATTCATTGACAGGAAGACCAAAGTCCGGTAAAATTGAATGGCGGCTCTCAATACCGCTGTGATGAAACATGAACCGAAGTTTTCTTTTTTCCACCTCATTGAGTGCATAAACGCGACTTATGAATTCAAAAATCTTCTTTTGTTCATGCTTATACTCTGGAACTGCGGTTCCTATTGATATAATTTTACTCACAAAAACCTCCATATTAATAAAATGAAAAATGAAATATTAGCACAGGTTGCAGACACCCAATTCATTCGCATACTATTAGTGAAATTTGCCTGCGTCACATTTTTACTTACCATTAAGAACCACCTGATGAAGTAAAAGATAGCCGGAATACAAAAGATTCCAATCATCAAAAGTTGATCTGATTGTTTTGTAATGAAGAGCTCGAATATGAATAACCCTAATAGAAGATAAACTATAGCGCAGAATATAAATGTGCCCAGATATCCTAATTTATAGCTGATGGTTTTAACACCATCATCAGCATCCTGTTTATGCTGATAGATTTGAGTCAAGGGATAGAAACCTCCAATTATTAATGAACATATTACCATTCCTGGCCACGGTACCCATATAGCTCCATGAGCATTACTTCCATAATAGACCATCCAAAATGTGATTGCACCCTGGAAAATAATGACAAAAAGATATCCCAGGTATGGATATTTTTTCAGCCGGATGCCCCGATAACTATATGCTTTAGAAAAGCCGATATAAGAAAGCACGACAAGAGTAAATAACCAACCGATAATAAGACTTAATAATATTCCCATTGTATCCAAAACAATAGTCACCAGGTAAAGTTGTCGGCTTGGAGGAGGAGGTTTTTCTAATCCACCAATACTTTCCGTATCACGGTCCATATAGCTATTATAGCCATTGCTTGCCGGGAAGATCAAAAAATGCAGGATAAAAAATATCAAAACTGCATTGAACCAATTGATCTCAGGTACCTGCGACAGTGCAAAAAGATAAATAGGAGAAAGAAAATATGAGTAAGGAATTCTTAGCAGTTGAATAGTTGAACTCTTTATCTGGAATCGAAATAAAGAATGTGTCATTTGTAAATCTTTCATTGGTTTTTATTTAATTGTTTGATTTTATTTTACAAACTCAGGATTTTCATAAGCGGGACTGGGATACTTATAAAAGCCTTCACCTGTTGAGATACCAAGCTTGCCTCTGTCAATAAAGTCTTCTTTCAATAGTATGCTCCATTCCCTTGCTTGTTCGTTCCCGGCATCCGCTGCAGCCATAGCTACATTATACACTGTTTGAAAACCGATAAGGTCGAAAGCGCCAAACGGCCCTATGGGTGATTTGTTAGCGATCATCCAAGTCTTGTCTATTGTATATGGATCGGCCACACCTTTAGAATACAGATCCATCCCCGCGAATAAAAATGGGATCAGTAATGAGTTGAGAATATAGCCTGACTGCTCCTTGCGCAGAGGAAGTGCTACCATACCAATAGCTTTGGCAAATTCTATGATCGTATTGAATATCTCCTGATCGGTGCCTGGATGGCCCATGATCTCGGCGGTATTTTTTTTCCAGATATGGTTTGCAAAATGTAAGGCAAGGAATCGTTCGGGTCTTCCTGTTTCCTGTGCTAACATACTTGGAAGAAAAGTTGATGTGTTAGTACAAAATATTGTTTTTGCCGGAGCTACTTTGCCAAGATGATTATAGAAGTTTTTCTTGATTTGAATATTTTCAGGGATAGCTTCTATTACGACATCGGCTTCTTTTACACCTTCTGTTAAATTGATCGAATAGGAAATGCGACCTATAGCATTGTCCACGTCCATCTTCGTTGCACCCAGATCCTTTTTATACGATTCACTCAACTCATGGAACTTTTCTTTTGCTTTTTCCAGGAACTCTTGTCTGATGTCATATAAAACGACATTAAATCCGTGAAATGCTGTTTGATATGCAATTTGTCCACCCAACACTCCGGAACCACAAACTGTAACATTTCGTATATCCATTTTCTATTGATTTTAAGAATCGATTAACTTGTTTTTAAACTAATGCTTCAAAAATATTTTGCTTTAAGCCTGAAGTCAAGCGGCAAATAGGCAAGCCGGGCTAAGTCATCCTTAAAGCGGTCGATGGTAAACTTGAAAAGAATTCGATCTGATTGTAAGGGGATATTTCATGACAGAGAGATAATTTACGAGATTAAATTTCAAGAAAAATAAATTGCCGGTGAATCAGTCAGAGTTTTGAGGAACAACTTTTTTGCTCTATCATTTTGCCGATCAATTGCAAACTGTGCTGTTGTTCTTAGCCATTTTAACAGGTCCTTCTGGTTCAGATTCCTCAAAGAATATTTTGAGAAAAGTATTACTTCGAGTTGATAATAATCTTTCATAATAATTTATTTTAAAAGTTATTGTTGTTTTTTAAATTTTGGAGAAACTTCGACATGGTTCCTCTTGAAGAGGAGGGGGTAATTGTTGTATTGGATTAAATATTGAGGAATAACTAAATGTCACCTGTTATCAAGCCAATGCAAAAACTCGCTTACTTTTTCTTTTGAAACAATGAGTTTGTCTTTCGTTTGTATTACTGAATTCACGAGAAGTTTGCGAGCAAAGTAATGTTCAACTTCCTTTACTGCATCAAAATTGATAAGGTATTGCCGGTTTAATCTGTAAAACTGTTTCTCATGTAAAAGGCTTTGGATCTGTTCCAATGAATAATTCACAAAATATTCCTGTTTATCAAAGCACATGATCATTGCTGATTCATACTTGATATAGAAGAAAGCAATATTTTCTGTAAGGACATTGAGGTACTTATTGTTTTTAAAAACCAAGAAGCTTTTTTTGCCGGTCGAAGTTGTGAGCTTCCTTAAAAGATCATCGAGACGAAACTGTTGAAAGAAATTTTTAATATCATCTGTATTCTTGCCAGCAGATGTTATGATCTCATTAGCCATTAGCTGATCAAGGATAAGATTCCCTGTGCTTATAATATTTGTTGGTTGTGTTTCCATTTCATCAGTTTTTTAGTTGTGAAGAACTGGCTTTTCTTGTTTCGGTAATCCGAACCCAAACCCAATGCCATCACAATAAGTGCTTATCAATCATGGGTAACCTTAGTTTATGCCAATAATTATTACCACGAAATATCGTGGAGCACAACAATTGGCCACGAAATAAAATAGTAACTTTAGAATCAATGCTAGAAAGGGAGTGACTTCTGCACAATTTAATGTGAGTGATTATGAGTTTTTACAATTGATATTCAATATCATAATATCTTATCATGAACCAAGTTTATCTCCGTTAAATACATTTTAAAAATCTGGCTCCTTTATCGAATAAGAATAGTAGGACCAAAACATTTATAAATGATAAACAGATTCTTATTACTGCTATCATTTCTGCTGGTCATGATTATTGTATTAGTCCAACCGGTCAAAAGCCAGGATAATCATTTGAATGATCTATTAAATCAATATAAAAAAAGCAAACCTGACACTACCCGGGTTCGCTTGCTTTTGGAGCTAAGCCAATTTTATCTTCTTAAGCCGAATGAATTATCAATAGATCTTGATAGTGCGTTAATGCTAGGAGAGGAAGCAAAATTGCTAAGCAGAGACTTGAAATTTAAACAAGGTGAAGAAAAGGCAGATTATATGATGGGATGGATTAATGTAGAAGCCAAAAATTATTCAGCGTTGACGTCGCAAATGAAAATGTTCGGAGATACGACCAGAATCAGAGTGATGCTGAAATTTGCCGAATATAAATGGGGTACACAGGGTAATACAAAAGAGGTACAGGATTCTGCGATATATTATTCGAGCAAGGCTTTGGAGCATGCGAGGGCCCTTCGCTCAGTAATGCTCGAAATTCAAGCGAGGTTCAGTTTAGCCGGATATACCCATGAGAAGTTAGAATTCGAGAGCTTGAAACCTCTTTTGATCGAAGGACTTAAGTCCTGCAGAAATGCGGTTCTCACAGAAGATCTATCGCAGATATTGCTCCTGGCTTTGCTAACATTTGGTACGGATGATCAACAATATGCTGAGATCAAATCAATTTGGAAGACTACTCTGGATGATAGTAAAAATGCTGCAGAAACCAAATGCATGCAAGATGCGACTCAGGAGCTATTGGAGAAATCATCAATAATCAACTTTAATGTTGCAATGGCGTACAATTTCGAAAATGCAGACAGGTTCTATTTTCGACTCGTTGATTTTTTTGGAAAAACGGCTGAACAAAGCCCGTTAGTTTATGGATCATTATGTTATGTATATTTTATGAAAGGAGATTTGATACAATGCCTCTACAACGGGATAAAAGCAGAGAAGTTAGCTGAGAAGGACAACGCAAGATTATTGCCCCACCTGACTTATAATCTTATTGGTCAGGCATATTTCCGTATGGGAAACATTGACGAGTGCATTAACTATATGCAAAAAGCAGTTGCTTTGTTACGAAGCAGGCATATAACTCCCGACGGCGGCGTTATAAAGTATTTAACGAGGGCCTACGTTGCCAAAAATAAGCAGCAGGAAGCACTAGCTTTTCTGGATGAATCCACTAAGAATGGTAAATATGTCAATCACGATTTAAAAGATCTTCTAGAAAGTAAAGGAATTGTCTATCAGTCTTTGGGACAGTACGATAAGGCAG
>DATHDP010000068.1:0-46078 GCA_035318985.1 Chitinophagaceae bacterium | reverse complement strand
ATGATTAGTCAGTCGATGAATTTCTTTAAAATACTCGAGAGCCTTTTCCCAATCTCCTTTCAATCCGTAACACCAGCCTTTTGTTTCTAGAGCTATTCTCATTTGCGGATTCATTTCAAGTAACCGGTCAGCAATACGCATTGCATCGTCATACTGCAGGTTCATTATATAGGCTTCGGCGAGCAAATGATTAAGATGCGGAGCAAGCGGATCGGCTTCAGAAGCCTTTTCCAAAACTTTTATTGCTTTATGTTTTTGCCCAACAACTATATAGAATAGACCCAGCACATCATGTGCTTCCGAATGAGCAGGGCTTAGTTGTATTGCTCTTTGTAATGAATCAAAGGCAGCTTTTGGATCCCATTTATAAAACATATGAGCATTCGCTTTTGCCAAATGGCTCTCAGCGATCTTGTCGTTAAGCTGCAGGGCTTTCTCACTATATTCATTTACTATTTTAAACGCTTTTTCAGGTTTTACCTGCCCTGTGGCACCAAGATAACTGTAGGTACCGGCGATATAAGCGTATGCTTCCGCATAATTTGGTTCGAGTTGAATAGCTTGTTCAAACAGATCAATTGCTTTAAGCATATCTGCCGGAGTGATCTTGCTTCGGAAATAAAGACCTTTTAAAAAAAGTGTGTACGCTTCAATGTTTTTTGTTGGTACTTTAACAAGTTGTTCAGTTTGCTCTGACAGTGAAAGATTCTCTCTGAGCCGGTTGGCAATAATACTGCTGATCTCATCTTGTACAACAAAAATATCAGTAAGATCACGGTCATAATTTTCACTCCATATATGATAACCATCTGCGGCATTGATCAACTGTGTGGTTATACGCACCCTGTTACCGGCTTTTCTCACACTGCCTTCTAATATTTTATCGACATTTAGTTTGATCGCTATTTCACGAACATCATCATGTTTGCCTTTGAATGCAAATGCTGAAGTGCGGGAGGTAACCTGTAGTCCATCCACTTTAGTCAGGGCATTTAATAATTCCTCAGTAATGCCATCGCTGAAATATTCATTCTCGGGATCGGCACTCATATTTACAAATGGTAAAACAGCAAGACGATTAGCAGGTTGTTTAGTTTTTCCTTTCAACTCTTCGCGGGAAGGAACCACGATACCATTATTTGCAATGGCAAAAAGATGAACCGGTTGTTTTACATTTTTTAATTCAACAAAACCAAGGTCGCGGGTTTTTATATGCTCATGATTTTTTATTTCGTCGTAAACTTTTTCCGAAATAAAAACACCACCGGGCACAGCCATCGATTCAATGCGTGATGCAAGATTGACACCATCACCAAAAATGGATTCATCTTCCATCACCACATCGCCGGTATGAATACCGATCCGTAATTCCACTTTTGGCTCTAACTGTAATTGCTGTTGAATGGAAATAGCACAGTTCACACTATTAATAGCGCTGTTGAAAATGGTGAGTGAACCATCTCCATAGTTCTGCAGGATCTTTCCATCATGATTTGCAACGGCAGCTTCCAGCACTTCTCTGAAACGCTTTCTCTTCTGACGGGCAAGATGCTCATTATCCTGCATTATTGCAGTATAACCGGTCATGTCAGCAAATAATATTGCAGCGAGCTGTCGCATGCCGTAAATGTAAGAAACACTCAGCTTCTCTAAGGGTGTAATTTTATGAGCTAAACAATAAGATTATGAGCTATCGCTAAGAAATGCTCATTGTTTCGCTTGAAGAATTATTTTTTTTGAACGGTTGTTTTTTCCAGTAAGTCAAACTTCTCCAAGCCCACTCCAATGGACCGAAGCGGAAATACCGCAACCATATATGACTCCAGATAATTTGAATGACCCATACGGCTCCTACTACATAAAACAACTGATGATATTCCAGTTGGCCAAAACAATTGAATCCAATTCCCAAAAAGAATAAGCCACACATAATCGATTGCGTCAGGTAATTTGTAAATGCCATTTGCCCAACAGGACGCAGTAAAGCAAAAAACCATTTGAACCAACCGGAGGAAAGGAATGGGAATAAACAAGCCGTCAATTAATAAGAATAAATCTTAGATTAGTATATACATTTTACGCCTTATTTAGCTGTTTATGGAAGTGCATACACATTCACATACCGAAAGAAAAAAATGGACGCATTATTTCTGGGAATTTCTTATGCTGTTTCTCGCTGTGTTCTCTGGTTTTTTAGCAGAATATCAGCTCGAACATGTGATAGAAAATCAAAGAGAAAAGCAGTTCATGAAATTAATGATTGCAGACCTTGAAAGCGATACCCTGGAAATTCGTTCCATTTCGAACGAAATTGATAAAAGATTGCAGAAAGTAGATTCTTTGCTTGTCTTTCTTACAATTCAGCCACTCCTGCAAGAAAATATTATCAGGGCTTATCACTACACATATCCAGTGCTTAACAATCTCACATTTAAATTTAACGACAGGACTGTCACACAGCTTAAAAATTCTGGTAATATGCGGATTATCAGGAACCAGAAAGTGAATGATGGGATCATTAGTTATTGGAATGAGATTGAAAAAATAAACCAGGCACATGATCGTCATACGGCGTATCGAACTAAGGGAAGAGATATGGAAACAAGAATTTTTAATACGGCTGAATTATATCTCAAAAACAAAAGCCCGGTAGATGTTAACAATGCGATCAGGTTAATAAATCCAGATCCACTACTGGTTAAAGAATATGCTAATGTCGTTGCTGCTGCCGGAGTCATGTTAAGATCTATTCAAAACCTTATTCAAAATCAGCTAACAATCGCAAAAGAGCTTATATTCTTAATAAAAAAAGAGTATCACCTGAACTAAATTATATGGAAGTTCATCATCATGCTCACACAGAAAGAAAAAAATGGACGCATTACCTGTGGGAGTTTTTAATGTTATTCCTTGCTGTTACACTTGGTTTTTTTGTAGAGAATCAAAGGGAGCATCTTGTAGAGCATCAAAGAGAAAAACAATTTGTTCAATCACTGTTTAATGATATTAAAGCCGATACGGCGAATCTTGACAGAATTATTAATGCACGAACTAAAAAGGAACATTCTCTTGATTCGCTTTCTTATTTGATGAACAGTGACTCTTCAAAATATTTTACAAGGCAGATATATTTTTATGCGGTGAGCATAGCCCGAACCCTTCCCTATCGGTTTGTTCCAAATGATGGTACGATCCAACAATTAAAAAATTCAGGGGCATTTCGTCTGATCCGGAAACGCACAGTTGTAGACAGTATTTCAAAATATGATGTAAACGTAAGGAACCTGTTAGGGCAGTGGGAGGTTGAAGAAGGATTGATCGTGCATTACAGGGATGCAGCTACAAAGATGTTTGATGCACTGGTTTTTGACCCAATGCTTGATGAAAATGTTGCTGTCATAGGGCCGCCTAAAGGTAATCCTTCCTTGCAGCCTTACTCTAGGCGGGAGCTTTATGAATGGAATTACCGGGTTTATGGAATAAAAGCGATAAATAAAGCAAGCCGTCGGGATTTCAAATTGCTTCTACAGCAGGCAGGAAATTTATTAGCAATATTAAAGGAAGAGTATCATCTTGAATAAACATTTATGGAAGTACACCACCACCCACATACTGAAAGAAAAAAATGGCATCATTATTTTTTTGAATTCTTAATGTTGTTCCTGGCTGTATTTGCCGGTTTTCTTGCCGAGAACTGGAGAGAACATATTGTTGAAAAAAAAAGAGAAAAGGAATACATCCGTTCAATGATAGAAGATCTTAAAACGGATATGAGTTATTTTGCTGGAGAATTGGTCCGAAGAAAACAGAACAGGCTCAGAACAGATTCCCTGATTGACTTGCTTTCACAGAAAAGCAGAACTGAATTCGAACAACAGCGAATGTATTACCTGGCCCGGTACTGCATCGCAGGAGTACACTTACCGCAATTTCACGACCGGACATATGACCAGATGAAAAGTTCAGGTAACCTGCGTCTGATTCATGAAAAAAATATTGCGGATAGTATCTCCGACTATTATTTTAATGCTAAAGAAATACAGGTTAATATCAATCAGACAATGGACCGGATATTGTCTGTCATTGAGTTTGAGGGGAAAGTGTTCGACGGAATGGTTTTTCAGCAAATCTTAGATAAAGACAGTTTTATTTCTAAACAACCTGCCGGAAATCCAACACTAATAACCGATGACAAAAAAATAATCAATGAATTAATTGTAAGGTTTCATTATCTGATATCAATTTCAGCCTATACTGAAATATATTTTAGTAAAATGAATGAACAAGCGGTTAAGCTGATCTCCTTTTTGCAAAAGGAATATAACCTCGACTGAAGCAATAACACTTTTAATAGGAAACCAATTTCTGAATTGTTTCATCCAATCTTGCCTTTGCCATAAAATTTTTTTCCAACTCAATATTGAAGGGAACAGGAGTATCTAAAGATGCACAACGCATTACCGGTGCATCAAGAATAGCAAAACAATTTTCCGATATCCATGCGGCAATTTCTCCGCCGATACCCCCGATCAATGTGTCTTCGTGTAAGATCAAAACCCTGCCGGTTCGATGTACCGCTTCACGAATAGATAAATAATCAAGCGGCGCTAATGTTCTTAGGTCTAAGATATCAATAGAAATTTCAGGATGCTCTGCTGCATAATCTTCGGCCCAATGAACACCGGCTCCATAAGTGATAATTGAAATTTCATCACCTTCTCTGACATGTCTTGCTTTGCCAATTTCTATTTCATAATAATCTTCCGGTACCGGTCCATTTATTGAACGATACAATGCCTTATGCTCAAAATACATTACAGGATTTGGATCATTGATCGCTGCGATCAATAAACCTTTTGCATCAATTGGAGTGGAAGGATAAACAACTTTTAATCCCGGCACTTTTGTGAACCATCCCTCATTGCTTTGACTATGAAACGGGCCTGCACCAACTCCACCACCCGTTGGCATTCGAATAACAACATCGGCATTCTGTCCCCAGCGGTAATGGATCTTTGCGAGGTTGTTTACGATCTGGTTAAAACCAACTGAAACAAAATCTGCAAACTGCATCTCCATCATACTTTTAAAGCCTTCGAGGGATAAGCCGAGCGCAGCACCAATAATTGCACTTTCACATAGCGGCGTATTTCTCACTCTTTCTTTTCCAAATTCTTTTAAAAAACCTTCTGTTATTTTAAAAGCCCCTCCATAATCTGCGATGTCCTGTCCCATCAAAATAAGATCCGGATGTTTCTGCATGGATTGTTTCAATCCTTCACTGATTGCATCGATTAAACGCAAGTCGTGAGTAATGAGTGGTGAGTGGTGAAAAGGCCTCGAATTATCAACGACTTTGACATTTGCCTCCCGATAGCTATCGGGATCACTTTTCACGGCATAGATATCTTCCAGCTCTTCTTCAACATCCGGCACAATAATACTTGTATTAAAACCGATCGCCAATTCATCTTCTATCTTCTCTTTAAATTCATTTCTGATCTGTTGAACACCTTCTTCACTAATTATACCTATGGACTTTATATACTCTTCAAAGTTTTTTACAGGATCTCTCAGCTCCCATATTTTAAATAACTCAGGCGGAACATATTTAGTACCACTTGCTTCTTCATGTCCCCGCATCCTGAATGTCATGCATTCGATCAAATATGGCTTTTGATATTTGATGCAGTATTCTCTAACACCTTTTATGGTATCATATACATTTAAAATATTATTTCCATCGATCATCACTCCTTCCATACCATAACCTTTTGCTTTATCTACAAGGCTGATGCATCGGTATTGTTCGCTTACAGGAGTACTTAAACCGTAACCATTATTTTCAATAATAAAGATCACCGGCAGATCCCAAACAGCGGCAACATTCAACGCTTCATGAAAATCTCCTTCACTTGTTCCGCCTTCACCAGTAAATGCTAATGACACTTTATTCTCTTTTCTAAGCTTATGTGCTAATGCCACGCCATCTGCAATCGCTAACTGCGGTCCAAGATGTGAGATCATGCCGCAGATATGATGCGCTGCATTTCCAAAATGAAAACTTCTTTCTCTTCCTTTACTGTATCCTTCTTTAGCCCCCTGCCATTGCATAATTAATTTATGCAGCGGCATATTTCGTGTTGTAAAAACTCCGAGGTTGCGATGAAGCGGCATCACCCATTCATCCTCCCGTAATGCCAGTGTTGCTCCTACAGCAATAGCTTCCTGGCCGATGCCACTGAACCATTTTGAAATTTTTCCCTGGCGCAGCAATACCAACATTTTTTCTTCGATCATTCGTGGCCAAAGCAATGAACGATAAAAACTTATAAGTTGTTCGTTAGACAGATCCTTGCGGTCGAAAGTCATGCTGCAAACCTATTAAATAAAGCTGTATAGAACTTAAAATGTTAAAACAAGAATAAAAGAGCGGGACGACTTATGCAAATAAAAAAGTCAGTGCATCTAATAGAAAACTTTTTACCATGAACCTGCTTTTTAAACCAGCCATTGCCTTTTTTTATTCCTACTTCATTCTTAGTTTTTCCACACCAGTAGGTAATAAAGCTGAGATAGAAACTCCCCAAAAAATAAAGAACAGTCACAAGATCCAGGCTGCTATATTACTGGATGTAAGTAATAGCATGGACGGTCTTATAGAACAGGCAAAGGCACAACTATGGACGATGGTGAATGTAATGGGCAAAGCAAAATGCAATGGGGAGACACCACAAATCGAGATAGCACTTTATGAATACGGAAGAGATAATAACGATCTGCGGAAAGGATATGTAAAACAAATAACACCTTTTACTTCAGACCTTGACAACCTTTCACAAAAATTATTTCAACTTACTACAAATGGCGGCGAAGAATATTGTGGCTATGTAATTCACAGCTCATTAAATGAGTTGAGCTGGGATACAACATCATCCAATTACAAAGTAATTTTTATTTCAGGCAATGAAGATTTTTTACAGGGAAACGTTTCCTATACTCTTGCCTGCACAGAAGCGAAAAAGAAAGGCGTTATTGTGAATACTATTTATTGCGGTGACCGTTTACAGGGAATTAAAGAGCATTGGAATCTTTTGGGTGAATGCGGTAACGGAAGTTTTACAAATATTAATTCGGATGCAAAACCTGAAGATATTCCCACTCCTTATGACAGTACTTTAATTACGTTGAACAATAAATTGAATGGCACCTATATTTATTATGGTGCGGCCGGCCGGGGTAAAAAAGAATTACAAGGCTCTATGGATGAGGCTAATTTGTCAGTCAATAAATATGCAGGAGTAAACAGGGCCGTATCAAAAGCTTCTTCAAAAACCTATAATAATAGCAGTTGGGATCTTGTAGATGCGAAAGATGAAGACAAAAATATCTTAGACAAGGTCGATCTCAAAACATTGCCCGATAGTTTAAAAACCAAAAACAAACAGCAACTTGAAGTGATCGTAAATCAGAAAAGCAATGAAAGGTCAGGGATACAAAAAGAAATTCAGGATATAAGTAAGAAAAGAGAAACATATATAGCTGCAGAAAAAATTAAAAAGACCAAAGCAGGCAATAACTCGAAAACTTTAGAAAGTGAAGTTGAAAAGATCATTCGGGAACAGGCTACAAGATTTAATATGAAGATCGAATAATAAATTAGCTAAGCCTGCCGCCGGTCCTGTTTTTCTTTTTTATCGATCGCAGAAGTTATAATTGATAAAATTATACTGAACAGCAAGGCCCACCAGAAATTATCAATGCTAAAACCATCGACAAACTTGCTGGCCAGCATAATAATAAGTGTATTGACAACAAATAAAAAAAGTCCAAGAGTTATAAATGTAACGGGTAGTGTGACCAGGATCAAAATTGGCCGAACGAACATATTTAAGAGTGCAAGGACAATTGCAAATACAAAAGCTGTCCAGAAATCAGTAACATGTACGCCGCCCAGTAAATGAGCTAATCCAAAAGAAACGGCCGCAACAACCAAAACACGAATAAGAAAATTCATGTGATAAGATTTTAAATGAAGTTATACAACTACTAACTCATAGAACTCTTCCGGGTTTAAATATTTCTTTGCGAGTTGTTGTAATTCTTCCGGTGAAACGGTTCTGATCGTATTGATAGCATTGTAAAAGTAATCACCAGTAACATCATTTAAAATATAGTTTTTCCATCTTGCTATGATATGAAAGGGACCATCAAGATCACCCAGGATACTGCCCATCATATAATTTCTCACTAATTGCATCTCATCTTCACCTACAGGCTCATCCTGCAGTCTTTTCATTTCTTTATAAACTTCACTGATCGCTGCTTCGCAAACATCTTTTCCGGCTTCTGTGCTCACGAGCCAGCTGGATTGCTGAATATGATCTTGCAGGTAACTATGGATACCGTAAGTATATCCTTTGTCTTCCCTGATATTTGCCATTAGTCTTGATCCAAAGTAGCCACCAAAAATATTATTCAGCACCATTACTTTTAAAAAATCCGGGTGATGGCGATTCGGAAATTCTCTTCCAATACGGATAGAACCCTGCACCCCGTTTTCATCATTGGTGATCCTGAATTTTTCACCCGGTTTTTTTGTTGATGAAATTTGATGAAGAGGCTTTTTAAAATTGGTTCCGAAAGGAAGTTTCCCGAAATGCTTATTCAATGATTCAAAAAGCCCCAAAGGAAGTTTACCCGCCGTAAAGATGACGCAGTTGCCATTCTTATAATATTTATTATAGAACGAGATAAGTTCTTCCCTGTTCAGTGCGTCATATTCTGCATGACTGGTATATTTTCCATAAGGATGTTTTTCACCGTATAAATAGGAGTCAATAAGTCTGCTGGCAACAAATTCACTTTTTTTCAAGCTGACACTTAATCGCTGTTTCTGATTTTGTTTGAAAATTGCCAACTCTTCTTCTGGAAAAATTGAATCAGTGATCAATTCTTCTACCACTGGTAAAAGTTCTCCGATATGTTTATTGAGGCAATGAAGAGTAAGTGTCGAAGTTTCATTATAACAGGCACGATTTAAAAACGAACCGTAATATTCAAAATGCTCATTGACCTGGAATGCTTTCTTTTTCGATGTACCGTTTTTCAAAAGAAAATTAGTAGCGGCCGCAACGATATTTTTTTCTTCAAAACTATTGCCGGCAAAAAAAACGATCTCTACACTCATCACTTCTTCTGCACCAGCATTGATGGCATAAACAGGCACGCCATTATCAAGTGAGAACTTTTCATAAGGTTTCAGTTCAAGATGAAAATTGACCGCATCAGTTATGGGCGGCGCTATGCTCCTGTTCAACATTCTTTTTTTTATTTTTATCTTTTTTTAAAAATCTTTGGTAAAGCTTCATTATAGCTATCGGTGCCAACCCGACCATTGCAGCTTCGAAAGAAATGAATGATAAAGCAAAGACGAGTATAAATGATACAGACATGATGACCAGTCCTATTTCAAATTCATGGGCGATCTTTTTTTCTATCGGGAATGAGATCTCCTTGTATTTCCTGGTGATCATCCAGTAAAAATAATAAGTGGTTATGCCTGCCAGAACATTATTCAGCAGGAACAACCTGAAAGGTATTTCTATATTTTTAACGCCTTCCCCAACGCTTTCATATAAAAAAGCAGTTGTGAACGGAAAAAAGATCATTGGGAATAGCACCGACATGTTGGCAATGATGATCTCTTTATTATAATTATGAACGTATTTAAATAAGGTATGATGTCTCATCCAGTAGCTGACGATAAGAACAAAACTCAGTACTAATGAGGCGAGCTGGTATTTCATGTGCACCAACACGTGCCAGAGTTGTGTATTGGTTGTTTCTTTACCTGCATGTGGTGGTCTGAATTCAATGATCAAAAGAGTAAGTGCAATAGCAAACACTGCATCACTGAAAAAAGCAATACGTTCTACCTGGAAATCCTGCTTTGGATGTTTATCGGGGGAATTTGATGGTGGATGCGACATCAATTTTGTTTTGCAAAATAATAAAGTGTGTTGCTGTTGCCTGCTTTGAAGATGACCTGGCTCTCATTCAAAATATCTTCTGCCGTAACTACATTATATTTTTCTAATTCGTGATTCATTTGCTCTGCATCACCCAGCAACTCATAAAACGCAAGACTATTGGCACGATTAGTAAGACTCATATCTTCAAAGGCGATCAGGCTTTCTACTTTGTTTTTTACTTTTTGCAACTCAGTAGTTGTTACTTTTTCTGTCCTCATTTTTTCCAACTCTGCTTCCACTGCTTTTTCCGCATCTTCCATTTTAATTCCTTTTACCAGCTTGCCTTCGATCACCAGTGTGCCTGCATCAAGGCTTCCGCTATGATAACATTCAACAGCACTGAACATTTTCTTTTCTTTTACCAATGATTGAAACAACCTGGATGAACCGCCCCCGCTTAAAACTTCTGTGATAAGATCAGCTATATAATATCGTTTATCATTACGAGGATAAATATGCCAGCATTTATAAAATGCATCTAATGGTACTTCAGCTTTTACTTCCAGTTTTCTTGCTTCGGTTTGCGGAGGCTCTTGCGGAAGCTTGCGAACAAATTTTTCTCCCGCAGGAATATCCGCAAACCATTTTTCTGCAAACTCTTTTACTTTTTCAACTGTTACATTTCCTGCTACTACCAGTATGGCGTTATTGGGACGATAGTGTTTAAAAAAGAAATTTTTTACATCGTCAAGTTTTGCATTTTCAATATGAGAAAGTTCTTTACCGATCGTCATCCAGCGGTAAGGATGGACCTTATAAGCAAGCTCTCTCATCTTATGCCAAACGTCACCATAAGGTTTATTGAGATAATGTTCTTTAAACTCTTCGCAAACAACTTTGCGCTGTACGTCAAGGCTTTTTTCACCGAATGCAAGAGAAAGCATGCGATCGCTTTCTAACCAAAATGCTGTTTCGAGGTTTTCAGCGGGCAATTGAATATAGTAATTGGTAATATCGTTTGAAGTATAAGCATTATTCTCACCACCGGCCATTTGCAAAGGGCTATCATAGCTGGGAATATTGACGCTGCCGCCAAACATTAAATGCTCGAACAAATGAGCAAACCCTGTTCTTTCAGGATCTTCATCTCTTGCTCCCACATCATACATAATATTCATCACCGCCATGGGGGTAGATGTATCCTGGTGAACGATCACCCTCAAACCGTTTTGCAACACAAATTTTTCAAATCGTATCATGGTAATACTGTAATAAAAAGTTTGTAAAAATAGGCCAATTACTGCAGAAGGAAATTCAAAGTATTGGCGTTTTATTTTGATTGTATGCTCTTAACCTTGAAGTTGAATTCCATTAATTTGCCATCACGGCTTATGATTATTCTTATTTTTTGACCAGCGGCCTGTAAAGTGGTTTTGTATTGCTGAATGTTTGCATTCAGTATATTATTGATTCCGATCAGTACGTCACCTTCCTGGAGTCCGGCTACTTCAGCCGGTGAGCCTATTGCCACATCACCTAATACTATATCGCCATCTATATAATATAACTCGATACCTGAATAAGCATAATCAAAAGGATCCTGGTAGTGCGAATTAGGCATGAAATAAAATTCTCGTTTCGCATAATTCAGGATCAGGTTAAATCGCCGCAGTATATCATTACCAATAATGCCACTTAAATAAGGATAAGAAGTAATATTAAATGTATCGTTAAACACAAATACGGGAATATTTTTAAAGCGATAAGGACCTATCCTCATTTCTTTGATCACTGTCATATGCATATCCACTTTACCTCCTACACCCTCCGCCTCTTTTGCATACAACACTCTTTTTTTATCTAAAAAATTGCTGTCTTCAAGAAAGTCTTCATTCAACATCAGGCAAAGGCCGGCGCCGATATCAAATAAAAAACGTGAATTGGTAGAAACTGCATCTTTGATCCGTGCAGTTTGTACAGGGAGTGTACGCAAAATAGGTTCATATAACCAGCCACCGCGGGGATATTTCATCCGGCCATTTGTAAAAATGGAAATCCTTGAACTGTCATAATTTATATTAAAAATATAGCGACTCAATAAAGAAAAACCAATGATCCCATCGATCTTTTCACCATATACCTGCGTAAGGATATCATAATTGTTGATATGAAAATTCAGGCTATCGACAGTAAGACCTGGTAAATGCAGTTTTTGATTATATATAAAACTTACTTTACGAATTCCGGCAATACCAAGAATGGTAAGATTGGAAGGTGTAGGGGTGATATGAAAATAATCTACTGTTGTGGAATCAAGGGATATGCCACCACTGCCGGTATCTAAAATAAAATTAAGTGTATCAGGAAAATTCGCGAACCTGGCATTGAACATGATAACACCGCCCGAAAGTTGCTTGAATCGAAATGAAGTTAAAAGCCTTGCAGGGCCATCAACGAATTGTTCCTGTGCTGTTGCTGAAATAGACACAGCTATTAAAAAGCAAAACAATATTTGTGTTACCGGCTTACGCATTACTATTTGGCATCGTTGCGACGCTCCGTTCATCTTCCTGTATCCTATTGAGCAGAGGCGTCGTTCCCGCTAATCGGGTAGTTCAGATAAATGTCCAGCAAATAGACGAACAGTTGCGCTCATTTGCTGCATCTGCCTGACAAGTTATAATAATAATCCAACAAATAATTACGGGTTGCGATTAATTGAATGATTTTCCCTTCTTTACCTTTGCGCTTCTATATGATGCAGCTACCCGATCTATACCAGAAAGCCTCCCGGTTTGAATTCTTGTCAAAGGAAGAAGGAGTTTTTTTATTTGAAAAAGCACCGCTTACCGAATTGATGTTCTTGGCAGATGAACTCAGGAAGAAACAAGTGCCACATGGAAAAGTAACCTGGCAGATCGATCGCAATGTGAACACGACCAATGTCTGTATTGCCAATTGCAAGTTTTGCAATTTCTATCGAATACCCGGTCACGCCGAAGCATATATAACCGATATGCCAACATACAGGAAGAAGATCGAAGAAACAATTCGCTGGGGCGGCGATCAGTTATTATTGCAAGGCGGTCATCACCCGGAATTGGGTTTGGATTTTTATGTCAATACATTTAGCCAGATCAAAAAAGAATTTCCAACGATCAAGCTGCATACACTCGGACCACCTGAAGTGGCGCATATCACCAAGCTTGAAAAAAGTAATCATCGTGATGTATTGGTTGCATTAAAAGAAGCTGGTATGGATTCATTACCCGGCGCCGGTGCAGAAATACTAATTGATAGAGTAAGAAGATTAATAAGCAAAGGAAAATGTGGCGCACAAGAATGGCTTGATATTATGCATGAAGCACATAAACTCAACATCACCACTTCTGCTACCATGATGTTTGGTCATGTGGAAACGATCGAAGAGCGTTTTGAGCATTTGATAAAAATAAGAGAGGTGCAAAGCCGTAAGCCGGAAAATGCAAAGGGTTTTCTCGCTTTTATTCCATGGACCTTCCAGGATGTAGATACATTACTCGCAAAGATCCGCGGGGTACATAACCTTACAACGCCTGATGAATATATCCGCATGATAGCAATGAGCCGCATTATGTTACCCAATATTAAAAATATACAGGCAAGTTGGCTCACGGTTGGTAAACAGGTTGCACAACTTTGCCTGCATGCCGGCGCAAATGATTTTGGAAGCATCATGCTTGAGGAAAATGTGGTAAGTGCAGCGGGTGCGCCGCATCGGTTTACTTATAAAAGCATTCAGCAGGCAATACGTGAAGCAGGTTTTGAACCACAGCTCCGTAACCAGCAATATGAATGGAGAGAGTTGCCACAGGCTATAGAGGAACAGGTGATTGATTATTGATTATATTCATAAAATGAAATTTGCAGTTAATAAAATCATTCTTGCCTTTACTTTTATTTTTTTCTATCAGGTAAGTTATTGTCAACAACTTTACTTTCCCGACTCAACCTGGCAAACAAAAAAACCAGCAGAATTAAAAATGAATGCAGCACTAATTGACAGCGCTGTAAGTTTTGCTTTAAACAATGACAGCAAAACAGATCATGATCTGCGCATTGCAAATTTAAAGGCGTATGCAAACGAACCGAACTATAGAATTGCAGGACCAATGAGAGAAAGAGGCAAACCTGCCGGCATAATTTTAAAGAACGGTTATATTGTAGCACAATGGGGAGATGTAAAAAGAGTGGATATGACTTTCAGTGGGTCAAAAAGTTTTTTGTCAACTGTTGCTGGGCTTGCCGTTGATGACCATTTACTAAAAAATATAGATGACCGTGTGAATGAATACTTGTGGGACGGAAAATTTGATGGCGAACACAATTCGAAAATTACATGGCGGCATCTATTAACGCAATCATCGGATTGGTCCGGTTGTTTGTTTGATGTTTGTGATTGGGCCGATCGTCCGCCAAAACAAGGAACAATTGATGACTGGAAAAATAGAAAGCTACTTGAACCCGGATCAAATTTTGAATACAATGATGTTCGGGTGAATTTATTAGCGTATTCATTATTAGAAGTGATAAGAAAACCTTTGCCAGTTGTATTGCGTGAACGAATAATGGATCCTATTGGCGCTTCCACCACATGGCGCTGGTATGGTTATGATAATTCATTTGTAAATATTGATGGGCAAATGATAGAATCAGTAAGTGGTGGCGGACATTTTGGTGGTGGCATTTTTATCAATACACTTGACCAGGCAAGATTTGGTTTATTGTTTTTAAGAAAAGGAAAATGGAAGAACAAACAATTGATATCTGAACAATGGGTGAATTCTGTTGGACAACCTTCTGCTGCCAACAGATCGTATGGACTAATGTGGTGGACAAACCAGGAAAACCAGTTAGGCGATATTTCAAAAAATATTTATTACGCTAATGGTTTTGGCGGCAACTTTATTGTTGTAGATAATGAACATGATCTTGTAATTGTTGCAAGATGGCTGGAGCCGGCAAAGCTTGGAGAGTTTGTAAGGCTTATCATTAGTTCAACCCGCTGAAAATTCTTTTAAGCTCGTACTCTGAAAATTGAGCTTAAAAAGTTACATCATGCAAAATTCACCTCTTGAAATTTACTGGAGTTTTGCCAGGAAATTTTTATTCCGCTTTTTCTTTGTATATCTTTTTATTTATTGCTTTCCTTTCCCTTTTGATTCATTCGAGTTTACGAAACCAATCGCTCAGCCCTACTACAATTTTTTAGACTTTATAATTCCCCGCATAGGACAAAGCTGGTTTCAACTAAAAGCAAAAACGGCCTTCCCAATGTTTGATAAAGTGGATGATAGTTATTATGGACTCGTACATTTATATACGACATTGGTCATTTCTTTTTTTGCTACAATAATTTGGAGCATTATTGACCGCAGAAGAAAAAATTATGAAGTATTGCGGCGGTGGCTGCGACTTTACTTACGTTTTTTCCTTGCTGCTTATTTATTTGGATATGGTTTTGTAAAAGTTTTCCCGTCACAGTTCCAACCGATAACAGCATTTCGTCTTACACAAATAGTCGGTGACCAAAGCCCGATGTTGCTTGCATGGAACTTTATGGGTTATTCATCAATATTTCAGAAAATTCTTGGCATTACAGAAGTAGTAGCTGGTATATTTCTATTATTTCGTCGAACTACCACTATTGGCGCCATACTCTCTTTTGGAGTGTTTGATTTTGTGGTGATGATGGATTTTTCTTTTAATGTTCCGGTCAGGCTATTCTCATCACATTTGCTTTTTATTTCCACTTTTCTTTTTTTAGGTGACGGAAACAGGTTGATGAATATATTCTTTTTGAACAGGCCTGCAGCTGCTGTTATTGAAAAGCCATTAATAACTCATCCACTATACCGTAAAGTATTTTCTGGTATTCTTATTATTCTTGGTATTTGTCTTTTCTATTCACAAATAATTATTTCAAGAAAATCTGAAAAAGAGTTTGGCTGGAAGGCACCCCAAAGTCCGCTATACGGAGTTTATAATACCACTTATTTCATCAGAAACAATGATACGATCCCACCTTTCCAAACTGACTCACTTAGATGGAAACAGCTTGTGATAGACGGTGGCGCATGGAACCAACTCGGAGTAGTAAAAGTTAATTCAGATAAACGGATTACATATAAAATAGAGCCCGATACAACGAAACATATTTTAACAATAAAATCATTGAATGATACAACAGAAAAATATTCTTTTAACTATAGTAAACCCAATCCGGAACAGCTTTTAATAAAAGGAGTGTGGAAAGAAGATAGTATTGAAGTTTTGATGTATAAATATGATCTTAATAATTACTTGCTTCACAAAGAAAAATTTACCTGGATAAATGAATGATCTTTTAAAACTACATATTCCACCAATAAGTAAACTTCAATACAAGAGCCCGGTTACGAACATATAATGGATTGGTATAATAATTATCAGTATACACAATAAACAGATCAGAAGCCGGGCGATAACGCCATTGAAATCTTGTATTGATATTAATATTCTTTTGCTGATCATTGTATTGAACAAAAGCAGTAAAGAATAATTTATTAGTCATTGTCACATCAACTCTTGGGCCTATCAGCCAAAAATGAGTTTTGCCCCAGGGTAATGGGAGATCGAGATCATTATAGGTTGTATTGATCGCTATATTCACGAATGGCTGGAAACGATAACCAAGATCAGTTGAAACACTTAAGCGACTGCCATCTGCATAGTAACCACCAAACCTTGTACTAAAACCAAAAGTAAAATGACTCTGTGGTTTTGAAATATAATCTACACCCCATGCTTTCCAGTTATGTTGACTGCCTCTTGCCAGTGTATCTTTTCCTGAATTGGTAGGATCAAATGGTTGTAATAGTTCAACAAACACATCTCCTGTCCAAACGTCAAACAAACTTTGATTGCGAAAATTAAATAAATAAAGAAAGATAGTTTCATGATCTGTTTGTTTCATGGATGGTGTAAAATAATAATTGGTATAAGCTCTTGGTCCATGACTCAATACTTTTCCGCTCTTTGGAAAAAATAACCGGCTAACTAATGGATTGACCTTTATATAATTTGTTCTAGGCACATAGCCAACCTCCGCGGTATAATTAGCTCCTACATATTCATGCTGCCATGCAATTATCCATTTGCGGGTAGTATATTGAAGATTGGCAGCATGCGTCCAGTTTTTTCCCGGGTCATCGGGACTAAATGATTTTAATAAGATCGCTTTGCCGGTCCATACATTATTGGCTGATGCAAGATTATATTCAAAACCAAAATTCCTGTTGAATGATGAATACAAATGCTTTGCTGTATCAGTAGGATCATAATTGACAGATTGTTTGTTGACAAACAAAAAACCAATATTTGATCTGGAGAAAATTCTTCTTTGTAAAGCGACCACCGCAAAATTTTGTGATGGTAGTTCCACTGAATCGACCTTACCTGTTTGCATATCCATTAAACCAATTCGCCAATCCTTATCGATCTTTCCACTAAGCCTTGCACCGAAATTTATGGGAGCATTTAAACCAATGCGTCGTGAAAAGAACGGACGAATATTTGCATATCCAAAATTTGAAAAGTGATCACCATTCTCCAAAAAGAATTGTCTTTTCTCTGGAAAGAAAAGTTCATAGCGATCAAGATTGGTTACCTGCCTGTCCACTTCCACTTGTGAAAAATCAGGATTGACAGTAAGATCAAGATTCAATGAGGAGGTGACAGCGATCTTTGCATCAACACCAATTTCTGTTTTATAATCTGCAGCTTTCTTTGCTTCATAATCTTTAGTAACACGGCCAAGTACATAAGGAATAACAGAAATGTTTGCACCAGCTTCTGGCGGCGGTTCATCCCAAACAAGCGAACCTGAATAAGCAAGAGAGGCGGTTGGAAATTGTCTTGGCACGGGAGCCCAACTTGATTTTTCTGCAATGAGAATATCAAGCCTGCTAAAATTTATTCCCCATCTTTTAATTCCTTTTTTATAACGGATAGTTTTAAAAGGAATAGCGGCTTCAAATATCCATTTATCAGGATAATTTTTTACGATTGATATCCATTTGTTATCCCAGCTCAGATCAACTTTGCCTCCTTCGTACATCATACCGTCCCATTGTGCTCCTGCTGCATTGGCTCCAAATGAAAAACCATTGGTTTGATCATCGAAAGGATCCATAAACAATAAGAAATTATCGTTCTTTCCAAAAACAAAATCACGTTTTAGTGATTCAACCATGTATTTCTGATCCTGTTTATGGGAACAGATCGCTATTAAATAAAGATTTTCGTCATCATAACTCATCCGCACTTCTGTTTTCGCCTTTGCACCGCTGGTATCCATTGGCAATACCATAAAAAAATCTGCAGCAACGTCGGCATCTTTCCAGGCTTGTTCATTCATGATACCATCAACTTTTATGGAGGAAGAAGCTTTTTTTATATGCAGCTGGTATTTTTCATTTTTCTTTTGCGCAAAAAGAATTTGCGTAAGTATAAAAGAAAATAAAATGAAGAAGGAAAATCTCAACACGGTTAGCTTTGATTTTAATATTTGCAATTTAACCTTTGTTAAATATAATTTGACGTATTACATTTAATAACTTGCGCCTTTCGATCTATAGTATAAAAAAATTCGTATGAATAAAAATTTTTCATGGTTCCGTAAAGCAGGCATTGCTGAAGGGGTTTCTTTTTTGGTATTACTTTGTTTCGCTATGCCTTTGAAATATTTGTTACATCAACCAATGGCTGTGAAAATTTGTGGTTGGATCCACGGTATTTTATTTGTTACATTTCTTTTTCTTGCATGGGAAGTAAAAACAGACCGGAACAAATCATTCAAATGGTTTGCAACCGCATTTCTTGCAGCCATCATTCCAACAGGAACTTTTTTCTTTGATAAAAAATTAAAGGAAGAAGAAAAAATCAGTTAGTCCCAAGCTGATTCGCCTTAAAAACTCTTAAAAAATTTTCTCCTAGGATCTTGCGAATATCTTTTTTGCTATATCCTCTTTCTAATAACGCTTTTGTGATCAAAGGAAAATCCTGAACGCCATTTAATTCTCTTGGCCCGGCTTCGATGCCGTCAAAATCTGAACCAAGACCTACAAAGTCCACACCAACAAGTTTTACAATGTAATCAAGATGATCAAGCAACAATGAAAGCGGCGGACGTATAGCATTTGTTTCTTCTTTATATTTTTCCATTGTCATTATTCCCGCATAGTCGGGTTGTGTGCCATGCGCAACCAATGAATCAATTTCAGGTTTGTGCTTTGCTAATAACTGTGCCGCTTTTTTTTCATATGTGCTGTCAAGAAAGCCAGCATAAAAATTAAGATGAATAACACCGCCGTTCTTAGCGATAGCTTTTATCTGGTCATCTTTTAAATTTCTGCGATGATGACAAAAGGTCCACACACAACTATGCGAAGCGATGATCGGCTTTTTTGTAAGCTTTATAACATCCCAAAAAGTTTGTTCGCCATTATGACTTATGTCGATCAACATTCCCAGCTCATTCATTCTTACAACGATCTTTTTACCAAGATCAGTAAGCCCTTTATGAGTCAATGAATCGCCTTTAGTTGTTTCATCTGCAGCAGAGGTAGCCCAGCTTGTACTATTGTTCCATGTAAGCGTCATGTATCGTACACCACGTACATATAAGGCATCCAGATTTTCAATTTTATCTTCGATCATGTGGCCACCTTCCACTCCTAGCATCGCAGCCAATCTATTGTCTTTGATCGCTTGTTTTAATTCCCCCGGTGTTCTTACAATTGTCATTCGGTTAAGAGCCCTGTTTGCCCATTCATATACTGAATCTATTTCACGATTGGCAAATGCATAAGGTTGTTGTTGTTCCGGCCCGCAAAAGATGGAAAATATTTGTACATCAACACCACCGTGGCGCAAACGGGCAAGATCAGTATGTGTTTTTCCCAACAGGTCTGAATCGAGACTTACTTTTTTTTCGATAGAAGCACTGGGAAAATCATTATGTGTATCTACAACCACTGCTTTATCATGGATCTTTTTATATTTCTGGCTGAAAATGGTAGTAGTCGTTAACAGCGCTACTGCAAGGAGGATATACCGGGAATACATTTATATAAATATTTTACGAGCAAAAGGTAGATAACTAATTTTATACAACAAAAAATCATGCTGCGCATTAAACATATTATTGAGGAAGGAAAAGAACTGGAGATCATCCGGGATCTTTTTCGTGAATATGAAAAGGAGTTGGATGAAGATATTTGTTTCCAGAGTTTTGATGAAGAATTAAAGCATCCATTAAAGAAATATGGTCCGCCATCAGGCGACCTGGTACTGGCATATTGGGAAGATGAGATCGCCGGTTGTATTGCGTTAACAAGAATGAAAGAACCAGGAGCTTGTGAAATGAAACGCCTTTATGTAAAACCTTCTTTCAGGAAAAATAAAATTGGAAGGTTACTGGTAGAAGAGCTGCTAAATTCAGCGAAAGAAAAAAATTATGAAAAGATGCGTCTTGATACTTTTTTAAAGTTGCAAGCTGCTGTTCATTTATATAAGCAATTCGGTTTTGAAAATATTTCTGCGTATTATAATAACCCACTTTCGGGTGTTGTATACATGGAAAAACAATTGTGATCGATCTGCGATCAATTATTTATGAAGAAACGAGATCACTTCCGTTGAAAATTCTTTTGTACGGCTTGCTCCACCATGATCGCCGGGTGTTATTTTATAAGTTGGATGTTTAAAAAGATCGGCTAATTCTTTTGCGGAACCATTATCAGAATCTTTATCGCCGCAGATGATCAATACAGGTTGTTTTATTTTTCCCAACTCATCTTTACTTGTTGATGGCTGTGATCTTTGCAAATATGCCAATGCCTGCTGATCAAGCCCTTGTTTCTTTACATTCTCCACCATTGCCGCAAGCTCCGGAACTGGTTCACCACTTAACGCTTTATAAAACATAATTCGTCGCGGCCATTGAGGATTGGTAAACTCTGCCCCCATTCCTCCCATCACTCCTTTTTTAATTTTTTTATCCAATACTAATAATCGTGAGACAATGATAGAACCTCTTGAATAGCCAACAGCGCTGTACTTTTTTATCTTAAGTAATTTCATCAAGGCCATGATGTCTTTTGCTTCGGCATCATTATCATAAGCTGTTGAATCATGCGGCTTGTCTGAGAAACCATTACCACGCTGATCAAGAATGATCACTTTATAACCTTCTTCAAGCAGGTTTTTATATAATTCCGTTCTCTTCCAGGATTGACCATTCACTATAAAACCATGAACAAGTACAACTGCATCGCCTAATCCTCTTACTTCATAATAAATTTTCGTTCTGTCGAAGGATGTAAAAAATCTTCCTGTATCTGCAACCGCCGTAATGTTCAGCTTTTCATTTTGTGAAAAAGCAAATGATGATTGAAAGATAAAAAAACAAATAATTAAAAATCGTGAAAATAATTGCATGATGTAAGGGTTTAATCGTTACTTCCTTTATCTCCCACAAACCAATGTTCTTTGTTTTTGAACAATACATTAAAAGTGGTCAATGAACCATAGCAACGGGTAACGTATTGCTGCATTCCTACTTTGTCTTCATCACTTAATTTTTTATTGCTATTGATATTTTGCTCTAATACTCTTAGCCTGTCACGCAACATTACGATCTTATGAAAGAAATCTTCAATAGGAATTTCTTTTGGCTTCAAACTTTTATCGGCAGGCTGTAAAAGCATCATCCCATGCTGCCAGCGATCACCTAACGGAACATTTTCATTGATGCCGCCCCACAATCTTAAAATTTTCAGTAAAGACTTTTCAATATCAGAATGCGTTTCTATTTCTTCCGTTACATTTTCGGGAATGATCTCATCCAATTTATTATCTGTTTTATCAATTTCTTTTAGACCATGATTGATAAAAGAAATAAGATAAGTAGCGTAGCGAATGCCAACGATCACACCGGGACCGTATTGCGTATGTTGCAATCTTGTTCCAATACCGAGAGTTGTTTGTTCCATAAACTTTATTTCAATTTATATTCTTTTTTTAATTCTTCCATCAATGTTTTTAATTCCTGGACTATAAACCCTTTCAGCAACATTAATGCAACATCATTACTTTTCTTTATCTTTTTTGCATACATTAATAATTCATTGATGGTTTTGCTTTCAGTAGTAAGGAGTTCCATTTTTCCTGTAGGATAATGGACCGCATCTTTAATATCAGCAGTAACTTTTAGAAATGAATACATTTTTTGGGCGTTAAAAAGTTTTGGTGTGACTGACAAAAGCATTGTATTATTTACACCTTCTTCTTCACGGTCTATATAGAATGAGCAATCAGAATAGTATACGCTGATCTCATTGTATAGTTTTAGATTGCTAAAATATCTTAAGCTCCCCGAACTGCGGAGTTGCTGAATAGTGGCATCATTCGGTTTAAAAGGGAGATCAATATCCAGAAACTGGGTATAATAATAGATAGCAGTTGCATTTTCTTGCAGGGTAGGTTGTGATAAAAAATAAAACAAGCTATCAATTTTACCATTGCGCCATTCTTTTATATCAATGATGCGGTTTATAAAAAGAGTATCTTTTTTGAGATCTTCATATAGTAAAGCGGCAAATTTTTTTTCCCGCTGGTGTTCTATATAATGCTCACGCTGATTTTCCACCAGAAAGCCAAGTGTAACAGCAAGGAAAAGCATAAAGAACTCCCAGAAATAATGTGTCCATTTTTTTCTTTCAGTATGAGTATGTGCATGTGCTTCCATTTTATTGTTTGTTGTTTGAAGTTCAATGTTTCTAGCTCAAAGCCTACAACTCATAGCTTTCATTCATTTCAAAGCCTGGTAAATAAGTGGTTTTATCCTATCCCCATAATCCCAATGTTCGGTTGGCCAGATGTTCCGCATAAAAACCACTACCATTTTATTTTTAGGATCGGTCCAATAATGCGAAGCAAACATTCCATCCCAACCATATGAACCCGCAGGTATCATCAAAATTCTTTCTGCATTATCAGTAAGAATACCAAAACCCAAACCGAATCTTCTTGGTTTATTTGCATCGCCCCACATCAACAACTCACCGATCTGGTTTGATACCATTATCTGAACGGTGGCAGGAGATAAGATCTTTTTCCCATTTAATTCACCGCCATTTAAAAGCATTTGACCAAATAAAGCATAATCATAAGCTGTTGAATTTAATCCCGCCCCTCCTGAAAAATAAGTTCCATTAGTTGTTTTTGGAAAATCTCTTGAAAAAGTTCCGTTCAAACTTATCAATGAATCCTGTATGCTCATCTTGTTATTACCCTGGGAATATAGCGAGACAAGTCTTGCTTGTTTTTCTTTTGGCAAAAAGAAATAAGTGTCTTTCATGCCAAGTGGCTGAAATATTTTTTGCTGTAAATATTTATCTAACGGCATGCCGCTGATCACTTCGATCAAATAACCAAGTACATCGGTATTTAATCCATAATAAAATTCCTCACCGGGTTGTGCAAACAAAGGAAGCTTAGCAAGTCTTGGAATCACATCTTTCAATGTGGAATACGGCGTACCAATGCCTCCATTTATTTTATTTTTATAATAGATCGCATTGGAAGTGGCTGAGCCTATTTGCGCATAACCAATTCCGGAAGTTTGCGATAAAATATCCCGCATAGTAATTTCTCTTTTTGCAGGAACTGTTGTGTATGTTGTGTCGGCTGCATTGTATTTATCAAGAACAACAGGATTTTTAAACTCAGGAATAAATTTTGAGATTGGGTCTGTCAGTAAAAATTTTCCTTCTTCATATAGCATCATTGCAGCAACACTGATGATCGGTTTTGTCATAGAAGCAATACGGAAAATATTACCTATTTTCATCGGAACATTTTCACCGGCAAAGCCAAACGCTTTATGATAAACTATTTTCCCATTGCGGAGAATGATAGCAGTAGCGCCGTTCAGTTGTCCTTCTTTTATCCATTGATTGATATTTGCATCGATCTGTTTTAGCCTTCCAGATGATATGCCTTGTGTTTCAGGATTGACTGATTGCAGAACAATTTGGGAAAATGAATTAATAAAAAAAGAAAACAGGAAAACAACAGATAAAATAACAAGCTTCATGTTTTTTATTTTAATTGCCTGGGTTAGTAATTTTTTTCTTCATAGGATTAAAGATAAGACGCAGGATAAAAGGAATAAGTATCGGTATGAAGAATGCGATCGTTGGATTATATAAATAAACAAAGGAGAAGATGACAAATATTACAGGTACCGTTAATGCTCTTAATGAAAAATATTTTGCTAAGGCTGGTGTCAGGTTTTCGGTTAAATTATTTTTCTGATTGCTTAAGTATCTCCACATTAAAAAATTTGCAAGGCCAAGCAAAGCAATATTACCCGTGTAAAAAATGACCGGTGTTACCACACCTCTTAAAACATATTCGCTATAAAAACCAGTGCTGAATGGCATTAATGCAATAGCGAATAAAAACAAAATATTCAGCCAGATGAGCCGGTCAGTGAAATTGATAACGAAGCTGAACATCCTGTGATGAACGATCCAGTATTGACCGATCAATAAAAAACTGACAAGAAAGCCAACAAATTTTGGAATGAGCTCGGCAAGTTTATGTAAAACAGCATTATCTGTTACTGGTTTTTCATGTATTTCGGGGATCTTTATTTCAATGACTAATAAAGTAATCGCAATCGCAAACACAGCGTCACTAAAAAGGATTAGCCGTTCGAGCTGAAACTCTTTCTTAAGTTCATTGTGAAGCTTATTACTCATAAAGCAGTTTCGTTTAAAAACGACAGTAAGTTAATTTTCTTTTCTTAACCAACCTTCGCTTTTCTTAAGCTTATAAGCTTCATAGCATTTTTTAATGTAGTATTGAAAATCATATTCACCGACGTACATGCAGATCTCATAAGAGGGCCGGCAACTTTGCATAAAACTATCTCTTGCATCACCGATCAATCCTGTTAATCGCAACACAAGTGCTTTATTAAAACGATGATCAATAAATTTCTCTCTTTCTTCCGCTAATAACCTTTCTCTGAAAGCTTCATTGCTTTTATTTTTTCTGAATTGGAACATGTGGATGATCGCATCAAGATCAAAACCTGCAGCGGAACCCAAGTCTCCACTCGAGATCCCTTCCAGTCTTGGTTTTTGCCAGTCAAAAGCCTTTGCATAATCAATACGATTTTGAATAGAATCCATTTTGTAATTACGTTGTTTCACGATCACTTCTTTTAGCATAGGCACATTAATATGTATGGCAATATCAAAATGCGAGGCATCGGGGATCTTTCCAACAACATATTTAATAGTAGGCTTATTTAAGTAGCTGAACCAAACCGAATCCGTTTCAGTTACATCTATCTCGTAATGACCATATATATCTGTTACAGTTCCTTTACCCGCAGAAGTTAAAACGCTTACAGAAATGACCGGGTAAGTTTTAGTACTGTCATAAACAGTGCCTCTCAATTTAAAAGACTGGGCACTGGCCTTTGAAGCAAAGCAACAGGCAATTATTATAATATAGACTGAAAATTTTCTCAAGCACGGCAAGTAACAAAAGAAAATGCAAATAGTAATCTAAAGTGTAGCAAGTAATGAAACGGCGGCGGGAAAATGCCTGTGTTCCAGCACCTGTACTTTTTTTGCCAGTGTTTCAGGCGTATCATCGTCTGAAACAAGGCAGGTTGCCTGCAAAATGATCTGCCCGTGATCATAAACCTCATCTACATAGTGAATGGTAACGCCGCTTTCCTTTTCCTTATTGACGATCACGGCTTCATGTACGAAGTTTCCGTACATCCCCTTACCACCATATTTTGGTAAAAGAGCCGGGTGGATATTGATCATTTTTCGGCGAAATGCTTTTATTAATGCATCTGGTATCTTCCACAAAAAACCGGCGAGGACTATAAAGTCAATATTTGCAGCCTTAAGTTCATCTATGTAAGCATTGCCGCGAAAAAATTTTTCCTTTTCAATCAGCAAAACCGGGATATTATTTTCTGCGGCAATTTTTAAAACGCCGGCCTCGGGTTTATTGCAAACGATCAAACTTACAACTGGCGTAGAATTACTTTTTTCCTTTGATAGCAGGTGATCGATTATCTTTTTTGCATTAGATCCAGTTCCCGAAGAAAAAATAGCAATTTGTTTCATCCTTAATTTTTTCACCGGCGCAAAGTTGTAACTTTTCGGTATGAGAAAATTTATTCTGCCATTTTTATTTGCAGTAATGAGCAATATCAGTTTTGCGCAAAAACAAAACTGCGAAGACAAACAATACCCCGCTCCTTCCCTTACCGACTCATTAAAAAAAGTTTTTGAGGCTAACATGAGATCCGCCGAAAAAAAGTATAAAGCCGATAGCCTTAATGATGATCATATAATATGGTATGGTCGCCGCCTTGCTTACCTGGGATATTATAAAGAAGCAATAGCTATTTATACAAAAGGGATAAACCTTCATCCAGACAATGCAAGATTTTACCGCCACAGGGGGCATCGCTATATCACTTTACGCTGCTATGATAATGCGATCGCTGATCTTAAAAAAGCAATTGATCTTATAAAGGACCAGATAGACGAAATAGAAGAAGACGGAATTCCTAATGAAAAAAACTTTCCGACAAGCTCATTGCATACTAATATATATTACCACCTTGGCCTGGCTTATTATCTGAAAGGAGATAACCGGCAGGCATTGCTTGCATGGGAAAAATGTCTTGACATTGCAGATAATGATGATATGAAAGTCGCCACATTAAACTGGATAAATATTGTACTGCGCAAAATGGGGAGGTCAAAAGATGCGGATCACCATTTACTGGATGTGACAAAGGATATGGAAATTATAGACAATCGGGATTACTATGATATATTATTAATGTATCAATCCGGGGATGATAGCAAGCTGGTTGAAAAAATTAAAAACCAGCAAACAGTCAGTAACGCGACAGTGGGTTTTGGCCTTGGTACCTATTATCAATTAAAAGGAGATAAGGGAAAAGCAAAGGATTTGTTTGAAAAAGTAGTGGCTGGCAATCAATGGAGCAGCTTTGGATATATTGCCGCTGAAACTGAGTTGGCTAAAATGAAGTAAGGATTCTAAGCTCCCAAACGTAAGAGCCACCATTCCGGCTTTTGACTTTTAGTTTTGATTGTTGACTTTCCCCGGTTTCAATAACCCAATTCTCTGCCCAAGTTTACGGGTATAGTTATAGAAAAACCTGAATTGCCCAAAAGGAAGGCTGATAATTAAAACCATCATGGGCCAGATCAAGGTAACAAGAAGTATATAAATGATAGTCCAAAGCCAATCTGCTTCAATTGAAAGCGCATTCATTATTTTTTTTGCAGCATAACCTGTCAAACTGCCACCGATCGCAAATGTGCAAAGAATCAGCACTAATTGAAAAACGTTTACTTTCCATTTTTGTCTTAATTTCTCAAACATGCACAAAATTTTTTGTTACGATCAATATGAATAAAGTTATTCTGACAAAAATCGGATAAAAGAACTATCATTAATAACAAAAAAAAATTTGTTTGTCAAAGGTTGACAGAATAGTGACATTGTTTAATCAGCTTTATAAAGAACAACATTCAAATCCGATGAAACGCAGTCTGGAAGCGGATCAAAAAAAATTTAAACGTGTTGAACTTTTGTTGCCTTCATGACTTATTTTTGCAGCCGGTTAAGAGATTTTATCCACATTCTTTAGATCTAATTGCTTCTATGATCCCATATAAGTATTTCACTCCAACAAGAATATTACTTCTAGTTACTTTTTTTGTTTTTTCCTTTTCAAAAATCAATGCGCAGGATGGTAAAGCTATATTCATAGCTAAATGTGCAAGTTGTCATACAATGGGTAATGATGGGGCAACAGGACCTAACTTACAAGGTGTTGTTGACAGGTGGGGTGGAGACACGAAAGCACTTCACATTTGGATCAGGAATTGGCAGAATGCCGTAAAAGCAGGAATTCCAAGAGCAATCGAAGCTGTAAATTTGAAGCCAACGTCAATGCAGGTTTTTGAGGGCCAAATCACAGATCCGGAACTTGATGCAGTTATTAAATATGTAAATGAGTGGACCATTCCAGTTACCGTAAAAGATGGCGGTGGTAATCCGGAAGGAGAAGGCCATGGCGCATTAATATTCGGCATCATTTCATTGATCATGGCCCTTATTGCTCTCATCCTTATGCAGGTTAATAGCAATTTGAAAAAACTCAGTGATGACCATGAAGGTATCCTTCGTCCAGAGCCAGTTCCGTTTTATAAGAATAAAGTTTACATAGCCATCTTCTCAATTGTTCTTTTTATTGTTGGCGGTTATTATACAGCCAATGCCTTAATAGATTTTGGCAGACAAAAGCATTATGAACCAACGCAACCGATCTTCTATTCTCATAAAGTACATGCAGGTATCAACCAGATAAATTGTTTGTATTGTCATGGCGCTGCTATGGATAGCAAACATGCAGCAATTCCATCCGTGAATGTTTGTATGAATTGCCATAAAACAATTAATGAGTACACGAAAGGGCCCGAATTAACAAGAGCAGATGGTACCAAAGTAGACGGAACAAGAGAGATCCAAAAATTATACAGCTTTGCTGGCTTTGATCCAAAGAATGCAGCCGCATGGGATCCTTCAAAAGCAAAACCTATTACCTGGACTAAAATTCATAACCTGCCTGATCATGTTTATTTCAACCACTCTCAGCATATAAAAGCGGGTAAAGTACAATGCCAGTCTTGTCATGGTGAGATCACAAACATGGATGAAGTGTACCAATTTTCAGAATTAAGCATGGGCTGGTGTATTAACTGTCATCGTAATACAAAAGTTGATTTTTATAAAACAGATAGTGCAGGCAAAGCCACAGGAAATAAATTTTATAGCATATACGAGAAATTCCATAATGATATCAAGAGCGGTAAGATGGATAGCGTAACTGTAAAAGATATCGGCGGTTTAGAGTGTCAAAAATGTCATTACTGATCTGACTTATTGATCGATAAAAATTTCGGGTTTCAAATTTTCACATTCAACTATATGAGCGATAATAAATATTGGCAAAGTTTCGGCGAGCTGAAAGGAAGTGAAGAGCTAGCAAAGAAAATGGAGAATGAGTTCCAGGAGGACCTTCCTTTTGAAGATAGAAATAATAAAGGCTGGCTGGATGCTACCGCCCCACGTCGCGACTTTCTGAAATATCTTGGATTCAGCACTGCTGCCGCTGCTATTGCTGCTGGTTGTAAAACGCCGGTAAGAAAAGCAATTCCTTTTGCCAATAAACCAGCTGATATTGTTCCGGGAGTTTCAAAATATTATGCAACAACTTATGTTCAGGATGGTGATGTGTTGCCAATACTTGCTAAAGTAAGAGATGGTCGCCCAATAAAGATCGAAGGCAATAATGAATGTACTTATACAGGAGGAGGAACATCAGCAAGAGCACAAGCTTCTGTTCTTGATCTTTATGATACAAACAGGCTGACTCATCCAAAAAGAAAAGTTGGCGATAAGTTTGAAGAGGTGCCAACTTTCGAGCAGCTTGATAAAATGATAGGTGATGCAGGTGTTACAAATGCTGTCTTGCTGACAAGCACTATCACTTCAATTACTACAAAAGAAATTATTACTAAATACCCGGGATTAAAACATGTGCAGTATGATGCTGATTCCTTCAGCGGAATGCTGATGGCTAATGAAGCAACATTTGGGAAAAGAGCAATTCCATCTTACAATCTTGCAAAAGCAAAAATAATTGTAAGTCTTGGCGCTGATTTTTTGGGTACATGGTTAAGTCCTGTTGAGTTTGCCCGTCAATATTCCCAAACAAGAAAATTAAAAGACGGTGCATCTGAAATGAGCAGGCATTTGCAGTTTGAAAGCTTTATGAGCATGACTGGGGCAAATGCAGATGAAAGATTTACTCATCGTCCATCTGAAGCAGGTGCTATTGCATCAGCTTTACTCGCTGCTATTGCAGGTAATGCGGCAACAACTGCTTTAAGCGATAAAGTAAAAGCAGGAATTACAAAAGCGGCCACTGAATTAATGGCAAACAAAGGCGCAGCAGTTGTAGTAAGTGGAAGTAATGATGTAAATGTGCAGACAGTTGTAAATGCGATCAACAATGCGATCGGTGCGTATGGTTCTACAATTGATTGGTCAACTACATTAAACTATCGCCTGGGTGTTGATAAAGATTTAAGTGATCTCATTGATCAAATGAATGCCGGGCAGGTTGGTGCAATAATGATCTATGGTGCTAATCCATCATATAATTATCATGCAGCAGATAAATTCAATGCTGCTTTGGCAAAAGTGAAAACAAAGATCTCTTTCAACGAATATCTTGATGAAACTACAGAGCATTGTGATTACGTGATCCCTGCTCATCATTTCCTGGAAAGCTGGGGTGATGCTGAACCAAAAACAGGCTATACAAGTTTTATCCAACCAACTATTCATCCACTTTTCAAAACAAGAGCCTTTCAAACTTCATTATTAAAATGGAGCGGTAACAATACTGATTACGAAACATATTTTAAGAATTATTGGGAAACAAAGCTTGGCTCTAAAACTGCATTTGATACGGCGCTTCAAAGAGGCGTAATCGATGGAAATGCAAAGTCATTAACAGCCACATCAATAAATACTAAAGACAGTACAGGAGCTAAACCTCCTGTAGTAACAATACAGGCAACTACAGCTCCTTCTCCGGGTTCATTTAATGGAGCATCTGTGCAAGAGGCTGTAGCTGCGATCTCGGGAATAAAAAAAGGTGGAAAGGTTGAATTAGTACTTTATCAAAAAGTTTCTATTGGCACAGGTAAACAAGGAACCAATCCATGGCTACAGGAATTACCTGATCCAATAACAAAAGCTACATGGGACAATTATGTAATGATGAGCATGCCACTTGCAAAAGAAATTGTTGGTGTTGACCTGATCGGCGGCTCTGAAAGACACATTAATAGTTACGAATATTATCCGGAAAAACCTGTTGTAACAGTTACAGTTGGCGGTAAAAGTGTTGAACTTCCTGTGATGATCATTCCGGGAATGGATAAGGATACAATTGCAATTGCAGTTGGATATGGCAGAAGTAAGAATTTAGGAAAAGCAGCAGGCGAAGTAGGTAAGAATGTATATGGTTTTTCCTCTTCAAACGCAACAACACGGGATAATTATTCGCCTGATGTAACTGTAGCGAATGCAAACAAAACCTATCGGGTTGCACAATCACAGGTTCACAATTCATATGAGAACAGAAGTGAAGTGGTGAAGGAAACTTCATTGGCTTCTTTTGTACACGATCGTAAGCAGTTCAAAAGATTCCGCGAGGAACTTGCCGCTGACTTTGCTCCTAAAACAGGCGACTTCCGTACAGAATCGACTATTTATCCTGATCATATTCAGCCAGGATTGAAATGGGGAATGAGCGTTGATATGAATAGCTGTACAGCTTGTGGTGCATGTGTTGTTGCTTGTCATGCTGAGAATAATGTACCTGTTGTTGGTAAAAGAGAAGTGGCACGTTATCACGACATGCATTGGTTACGTATCGACCGCTATTTTGTAACCAATAAAGAAAACCCTGATGATGTAAAAGCAGTGGTGTTTCAGCCAATGATGTGTCAGCATTGTGATAATGCTCCCTGTGAGAATGTGTGCCCTGTTGCCGCTACCAATCATAGCAGTGAAGGGTTGAATCAAATGGCATATAACCGTTGTATTGGTACAAGATATTGTGCCAACAACTGTCCTTATAAAGTTCGTCGTTTCAATTGGGCCGATTATACTGGTGCAGATAGTTTTCCGAATAACCGTGATCAACAATTGGTTGGTAAACTTGATCCTGTAGTTGAACACATGAACGATGATCTTACAAGAATGGTGTTGAATCCTGATGTTACGGTTCGTTCAAGAGGTGTGATGGAAAAATGTTCTTTCTGCGTACAGCGTTTACAGGAAGCAAAATTAGACGCAAAGAAAGCAAATACTACTTTGGCAGATGGAAAAGCAAAGACTGCATGTATGCAGGCTTGTCCTACTGAAGCGATCGTATTTGGGAATGTTCATGATAAAGAAAGTAAAGTTGTGAAGACAAGAGCAGAAAATGATGATCGTCTTTTCTATGTGATCGAGCAGGTACACACTTTGCCGAATGTGAACTACCTGGCCAAGATCAGGAACACAAACGAGATGATTGAAAGCAAGATAAAAGAACATGTGGCGACTGAAAATCATGCAACTGAAGCAACGACTGAAGAAAAGAAAACAGAAGCAGCGCATTAAGAATGTTGAGTAGAGGTATGAAAGTACAAGAGTGCGACGCAACAGAAGTAGAATAGAGAACAGGTAGTTGACTAAATAATAAAAAGCTAACAGTAAAGTCCGCCTTCGGCGGATAAAAGCTAAAAGATTATGGGATTAATCAGATACGAATCACAGATAAGACCGCCACTGGTTGATGGAGGGAAAGATTATCACCAGATATCAGAAGATATCTGCCGCCCTGTGGAAGCAAAGCCAAGTCGTGCATGGTGGATAGGCTTTATTGTTTCTGTAATATTTTTATGTTTCGGTATTCTGTCTGTGACGATGGAAGTGATATATGGTACAGGCCAATGGAATCTGAATAAAACAGTTGGTTGGGGATATGACATTACCAATTTCGTTTGGTGGATCGGTATTGGTCACGCCGGAACCTTGATCTCTGCGATCTTGTTATTGTTCCGCCAGGGTTGGAGAACAGGTGTGAATCGTGCGGCAGAAGCGATGACAATTTTTGCGGTAATATGTGCTGGTCAATTCCCTATCTGGCACATGGGTCGTGTATGGGATGCATTCTTCGTGTTACCTTATCCAAACACAAGAGGTCCGTTATGGGTAAATTTTAACTCACCGCTTCTTTGGGACGTATTTGCCATCTCAACATATTTTACCGTTTCACTTTTATTCTGGTATAGTGGTTTGATCCCTGACGTAGCAACTCTTCGTGACCGTGCAAAAAAGAAATGGAGAAAAATGTTTTATGGTGTGGCGGCATTTGGTTGGACAGGAAGTACAAAACACTGGCAAAGACACGAAGCACTTTCATTGGTATTGGCAGGGTTGGCTACACCGCTTGTATTGTCAGTGCATACGATAGTATCTTTTGACTTCGCCACTTCGGTCGTTCCCGGATGGCACACAACTATCTTCCCTCCTTACTTTGTTGCTGGAGCTATCTTTTCCGGATTTGCAATGGTGCAAACGCTGTTGGTAGTAACAAGAAAAGTATTGGGGTTGGAAGAATATATAACTATTGAGCATATTGATGTGATGAATAAGATCATTATTCTTACCGGCTCAATTGTCGGAATAGCCTATCTCACGGAGTTGTTTATTGCATGGTATGGCGCTAACGAATACGAATGGTTTGCATTTGCCCAAAACCGGGTGAATGTAAATAGTCCTCTTGGATGGAGCTATTGGATCATGATGGGGTGTAACGTATTATCGCCACAGATCTTCTGGATAAGAAAAATGAGAAGGAACCTGTTGGTTACTTTCTTTATGTCAATACTTGTGAACGTGGGTATGTGGTTCGAACGTTTTGTGATCATCGTTACGTCTGTATATCGTGATTACCTGCCATCGTCATGGTCCACTTATTACAGACCGACAATTTGGGAAGTAGGATTTTACTTGGGAACATTTGGTTTGTTCTTTACCTGCTATTTCTTATTCTCAAAATTCTTCCCGGTAATTGCATTGGCGGAGATCAAACATATATTGAAGAGGAGCGGTGACGTACAAAAAGACAGGATGGATAAACTGGAAGTACAGCCAAATGTCGAGTTTGCTGAAGAGCATTCTCATGATCATGGGGCATAACCCCCTGTCCCCCTAAAGGGGGAACTTAGGTGGAAGTGTATAATTTTTTGAAACAGTTCTTATAATAATATTTAATAATTAATTCCGGAATGGTGATTTACGAATCAGTAATGTGTGGTTGATATTTCGGAGTCTAAAAGCCCCTTTAGGGGTTTGGGGTATTATGGCAATAAAAAAATATGTAGTAGGCAGCTTTGATGATGAGGCGGTGCTGTTTCCTGCTGTGAAAAAAGTTCGCAAGGCTGGATACAAAATTCACGATGTGTTCACGCCATTTCCTATTCACGGATTGGATAAGGCAATGGGTCTTCGTGATACGAGTTTGCATACTGCCGGTTTTCTTTATGCAATTACCGGTACATCTACAGCATTAGGATTTATTTCATGGGCGTTGACGTATGATTGGCCACTGAATTTTGGTGGTAAACCATTTTTCTCATTACCCGCCTGGATACCTATCACATTCGAGTTAACAGTATTGTTTTCTGCTGTTGGTATGGTACTTACTTTTTGTTACCTGTGCCAATTGGCGCCATTTGTAAAAAAGGATCATTTTAATTTAAGATCAACTGATGATATTTTCTTAATGGCATTAGAGTGCACAGATAAAACAAATGACGCAGAGGCAGTATCCTTTTTACAAAGTCTTGGAGCAAAAGATGTGAAAGTAGATCGTAAAGAAGCTCGTTGGTGGCTTGGCCGTTATGATAAAGAACAAATTCTTGAAAAGAAAAAAGAAGAAGTAGCAGCATAAATGAATAAAAAATTCATGATGAAAAAAATTGCAATAATTACAGGAATTGTTACGGTAGGCATGCTGTTGAGCAGTTGCAGGGATAATGGAAGTACCGGACGTGCTTATATGCCGGACATGGCCTATAGCAGGGCTTATGAAACTTATGCTGCTTTGGATTCATCAAAATTTACAGGTGATACATTAGAGAGAGGTGGAAAGATCTATTACGACAGGATGCCCGTGACAGGAACAGTTGCAAGAGAAGATATGCCAGCTTTCCCATTGACAATGGATAAAATAGGAGATACTACTGCAACCAATTATAAGGCATCTGCGAATGTTCCTAATCCTTTACCTGCATTGAATGCAGTTGATTCAATTGAAGCAGCAAGATTATATCTTGTTAATTGTGGTATTTGTCATGGCGAAAAATTAGATGGTAATGGTCCATTATTTAATGGAGGTAATGGTCCGTATGGCGCGGCACCCAAAAATTTGATAGCTGACCCTGTTGTTTCAAAAATGCCAGACGGGCAAATGTTTTATTCTGTTACTTATGGAAAAAATGCAATGGGCAGTTATGCATCGCAGTTGAGCACAAAGCAACGTTGGATGATCATTCACTATATAAAAGGAAAACAGAGTTTAGCAAATAGTAAACCCGCAGCTGCTGATAGCTCAGCAAGTGCTAAGAAATAAAAAGTTTTATTGAAGAATAATAAAAGGTAAACTGATGACTATTCGTGAAAAATTTGAAATACCAAAAAGATACAGTCTGTGGTCGTATGCACTGATCGCAGTCGGTATTATATCTGTCATTTTGCTTTATGTAACACATGGTGCAAGTAATAGCGAACATGAAAGAGCAAGATTTTGGGGAAGCCTTTTGCAAAACAGTGTATTCTTTTTATTGGTGGTGAATGCAGCAATGTTTTTCCTTTGCGCTACTATTCTTGCCTGGGGTGGCTGGACAACAAGTTTCAGAAGAGTGTCAGAGGCAATTGCTTCAGCGGTACCTGTTATTGGTGTTATTTGCGGAGTAATTTTATTAGCGATCGTTTTTGGTAATGACCATGCTATTTATCATTGGGCAGCACCCGAAGATCATCTTGATGATATTTTAAAACATAAATCAGGGTTTTTAAATAAGACATTTTTTACCGTTTGGACAGTATTGACAATTACGCTTTGGTCTTTATTAGGTAAAAAGATGAGGAATCTGTCTTTAAGCACCGATGAAAGGAAGATGAGTGTTGAAGAAGGAAAGATATTTCAATGGAAAAATACTGTATGGTCTGCATTGTTTCTTCTTGTTTTTGCGCTTACGGTTATGTCAACCATTCCATGGCTGTGGCTGATGAGCATTGATGCACATTGGTACAGCACTATGTATAGCTGGTACACTTTCGCAAGCACATTTGTATCTGGTGTAGCCCTGATCGCTTTGTTTGTTATTTACCTGAAAAATAAAGGCTACTTAGAATATACCAATGAAGAGCATCTTCATGATATTGGAAAATTCATGTTTGCATTCTCTGTATTCTGGTGTTACCTATGGTTTAGCCAGTATATGCTGATATGGTATAGTAACCAGCCGGAAGAAACAAAATATTTTGAGCCAAGAGTAGAAGGGCCTTATCGTGGTATTTTCTTTTTAAATATCATTATCAATTTCATCGCACCTCTTTTGTTATTGATGAAGAGAGGAGCAAAAAGAAATTATACGACTATGACCATTCTTGCAGTGGTGATCATTTTTGGTCACTGGCTTGACTTTTTCCAAATGGTGCACCCTGCTAATTCAAAAGATCATGTGCCGTTGATGTTATATGACCTGGGAGTTGGTCTTGGATTTGTGGGTTTGATAATGCTGATCGTTGGAAGAACATTGTCAAAACATCCGTTGGTTCCGAAGAATCATCCGTTCTTTAAAGAAAGTGTGATCCATCATACATAAAAATTGAAACTGGAAATTATTAAGTGCTGATAATTATAAATTGAACTAAGAATATGCAAACGACTTTCATTATACTGATCCTCTTGCTTGGCTTTTTGATCACCTTCCAGATAGCTAAAGCAAGTGAGTATGTGGCAGTGATGCGTGGAGAGGAGAAATCAAGAAAGCAGACGAATAAGATCAATGCGTTTTTATTACTTGTGTTTCTTATACTCGGCTTGATAGGTGTTTATTATTGTAATGAAAAATATGGTGGAAAGATCTTGCAGTTTGGTTCAGCCGCTTCCGATCATGGACATGATGTTGACAATATGCTTAAGATCACATTGGTGATCACGGGTATCGTATTTGTTATTACACAGATCGTTCTTTTCTGGTTTGCTTATAAATACCAGGAGTCAGATAACAGAAAAGCATATTTCTATCCGCATAATAATAAACTAGAGGTTTTGTGGACCGCCGTTCCTGCGATCGTATTAACAGTGATGGTAGGGTTTGGTTTATATTATTGGTTCAGAATTACAGGAGAAGCTCCAGCAAATGCAATGCAGATCGAAATAACAGGAAGCCAATTCAAATGGGAGTTTCGCTACCCCGGAAAAGATAAAGTGCTTGGCAAAAAATATTTCAAAGCAATTAGGGAAAGCGAAAATAACCCGCTAGGTCAATTATGGGAAGATTCTGCAAATAAGGATGATATCTATATCGCACCTGGTGATCCTATGCATCTTGTAGTTAATAAACCGGTGCGACTTATTATTAATGCAAAAGATGTAATTCATGATGTAGGTCTTACGCATTTCCGGTTGAAAATGGATGCTGTTCCGGGTACACCAACTACTATGTGGTTTACACCTACGAAGACAACAGCACAAATGAAAAAAGATATGGACGATCCTGATTTTGTTTATGAGATTTCATGCGACCAGATGTGCGGAGCGGGGCATTATAAAATGAGAGGAACGATAATAGTTGAATCACAGGAAGAATTTGATCTGTGGATGGCAAAGCAAAAGCCTAAATTTTATTTGGCCCATCCTGAGAAAGATCCGGAAGCTTTGAAAGCAATAGCAGATACGGTAAATACCAATGCAGCAGTAATGCCGCAAAATAAATAATTAATTTTTTGATAGTCCCGCAGGAGCAGGACGTCTTAAAAAAGTGAACTATGAGTAACGAAGCAAATATGCATGGACATGCGGAAGTGATCACCCATCATGATGTACATCATGATGAGCATCATGTTCATCATCATAAAGAAACATTTATCACTAAATATATTTTTAGCCAGGATCACAAAACGATCGGTAAACAGTTTTTGATCACAGGTATTGTGTGGGCGATCATTGGCGGATTATTTTCTGTATTGTTCCGTTTACAACTTGGATTCCCCGAACAAACATTTCCAATACTTGAAACGTTTTTTGGTAAGTGGGCAGCAGGCGGTGTGATACAACCAGAATTTTATTATGCACTGGTTACCATTCACGGAACTGTGCTTGTGTTTTTCGTACTGACCGCTGGTCTTAGCGGAACCTTTGCCAATCTTTTAATTCCTCTTCAGATAGGAGCAAGAGATATGGCTTCTCCATTTCTTAATATGCTTTCTTACTGGTTTTTCTTTATCGCCAGTGTTATCATGTTCTCTTCTTTATTTGTTCATACGGGTCCTGCAGCGGGCGGATGGACCGTATATCCACCACTTAGTGCATTACACCAGGCGAGTTCAGGTTCTAAAATAGGAATGGATCTATGGTTGATAAGTATGGCGATGTTCATTGTATCATCATTGCTTGGTGGTTTAAATTATATCGCAACTATTTTAAATATGCGTACAAAAGGAATGAGCATGACAAGAATGCCACTCACAATGTGGGCTATTCTTTTCACAGCGGTCCTTGGTGTACTTTCTTTCCCTGTTCTTCTTTCAGGTGCTATCCTTTTGTTATTTGATAGAAATCTCGGAACAAGCTTTTACCTGAGTGATATATACGTTGCGGGACAAATTTTACCAAATGAAGGAGGAAGTGCGATTCTGTTCCAGCACTTATTCTGGTTCCTTGGTCACCCTGAAGTTTATATCATCTTGTTACCAGCAATGGGAATGGTGTCTGAAATTCTGAGTGTAAATTCCCGGAAGCCGATCTTCGGATATATGGCCATGGTGGGTTCTTTGTTTGCGATCACTATTCTTGCATTCCTGGTTTGGGCGCATCATATGTTTGTAACGGGATTGAATCCTTTTCTCGGTGCTTTCTTTGTATTGTTAACATTATTGATCGCCGTACCATCCGCTATTAAAGTATTTAACTGGCTTACTACATTATGGCGTGGTAATATCCGCTTTACACCCGGGATGTTATTTGCAATTGGTTTCGTAAGCTTATTTATTTCTGGTGGATTGACTGGCTTGTTCCTCGGAAACTCAACTATTGATATTCATTTGCACGATACAAAGTTTGTTGTTGCACACTTCCATATTGTTATGGGTGTGGCATCAATGTTTGGAATGCATGCAGGTATCTATCATTGGTTCCCGAAAATGTTTGGCCGCTATTTGAACCATACTCTTGGATATATCCATTTCTGGATAACAATGGTCGGTGCTTACCTTATTTTCTGGCCGATGCACTATGAAGGTTTGGCTGGCGTGCCGCGTCGTTATCTTGATCTGAGAGACTGGCATGCGTTCAATAAATTTGATGATCTGAATAAAATGATCACTGTTGTTTCTATAATCGTGTTTGCAGCGCAGTTGATGTTTGTATTTAATTTCTTCTATTCAATTTTTAAAGGAAGAAAAGTAAGAACACAAAATCCATGGGGCGCAAATACTCTTGAATGGACAACACCTATCAATCCGGGTCATGGAAACTGGCCGGGTGAAATTCCTGAGGTTCATCGCTGGGCTTATGATTATGGTAAAGATGGAAGAGAATTTATTCCACAAACAGAGCCTGTCGGTCCTAATGAGACCACGGATCATTAAGCCTGGATCCCCTAAAGGGACTTTAGAAGAGTAATAAAATGAAGAGTGATAATAATAGTAGTAGTTCTTTAAATATTGGCAGTAAAATAAAAGATTACCTGAAGCTGATCAAGCTTTCTTTGAGCATCATGGTGGTTTTTTCCAGTGTGCTTGCTTACTTATTAGTACCGGGGATAGAAAGTAAATATGAAAATCCTTTAAAGATGACCATATTACTTGCCATCGGAGGCTTATTAGTAACAGGAAGTGCAAATGCTATAAACCAGGCAGTGGAAAAAAACACAGATGCAATGATGAAGCGAACAGCGAGTAGGCCCGTAGCAGCAGGAAGAATGAGTGTTACTGAAGCATGGATCTTTGCCATTGTTGCCGGTGCAGTTGGAATTTTTATCCTGGGATATTATTTCAACTGGACATCTGCAGGACTTGCGGCCTTAAGTCTTTTTTTATATGCGTTTATTTATACGCCGTTAAAAAAAGTAAATGCAGTTGCGGTGCTTGTTGGCGCATTCCCCGGTGCCTTGCCTTGCTTAATTGGTTGGGCTGCCGGTGATGAAACACTTGGTGTTGGTGGCTGGGTTTTGTTTGGTATCCAGTTCTTGTGGCAGTTTCCTCATTTCTGGGCTATATGCTGGATCGCTTATAAAGATTATAGCCATGCGGGGTTTAAACTTTTGCCAAGTGAAAGTGGACCAACAAAATTTACAGCTTTGCAAACGGTAATTTATTCGTTGCTGCTGTTGCCGATGGGAGTTGTTCCTTATTTCATTGGAATGAGCGGAACGGTAAGTCTTTTCATTGTTACGGTTGCCAATCTTTTAATGGTGTGGCAATGTGTAAGATTGCACAGGGAAATGGAAATAAAAGCAGCGAGAAGAGTGATGTTCAGCAGCTATATTTATTTACCGGTAGTATTATTTGCTTTATTAGGTGACAAATTATAAAAATGTGATATGGAAGCGGTGAGTATGCAACAAAAACAAAAAATTCATCCACATAAGTTTACGTTGTGGATAGCTATAGGCAGCATCATTATGATGTTTGCAGGGCTGACCAGTGCTTATATTGTTAAGAGTGGTCAGGCCAATTTTACGGAAGTGAAAACACCGCAAGTGTTTTGGTATTCAACAGCTGCCATCCTGTTGAGTAGTCTTACAATACAAATGGCATTACGTTCTTTCAAACAAAGAGAAATGAATCGTTACCGTCAATTGATGGTGGCGACAATGATATTAGGAGTTGCATTTATTGCATTGCAGTGGAATGGATTTATGCAGCTTTGGAATAGCGGCATACAATTTAAAGGTGTTGCAGGTGCAGGACAATTCTTGTATGTGATCTTTGGATTACATGCTTTGCATGTATTGGGTGGAGCAATAGCATTAATAGTGATGTTGATCAAAGCCTTCTTTAGTCAGACAAAGATCTATGGAAGCACAGGCATAGAGGTGATGGCAACATACTGGCATTTTGTAGATGTTCTTTGGATCTATTTGTTTGTATTTTTTATTTTGATAAAATAGCCATTCGCTTTGCTCAGGGTAACAAATAGAGAAAGGAAGGATGTCGAATAGCGAACAGAAAGTACAAGAGTGCGACGCAAGAGAAGATGATAATTATTGATGTCGCCGGGAGCATAAAATATTTTGACAAGTAAATTATAAGTAATCAACATGTCTTCAAACGAAACAGCGCAACAGGTCAAATGGTGGAACGGAGGAAGAAGTCCGTTTAACTTGGAATACGGCAAACTGATGATGTGGTATTTTTTGATGAGTGATGCTTTCACCTTTGGCGCATTCCTTATTTCTTATGGCTCCATTCGTTTTTCACAAAACTTCTGGGCCGATCCGAATGTGGTGTTTAATGCATTTCCGGGTGCAGGACACAAGAACCTCCCGCTTGCTTTTGTGAGTGTAATGACATTTATTCTCATCATCAGTTCTGTTACTATGGTGCTTGGGGTTCATGCAGGACATAAAGGAGACAGGAAGGGAGTTATAAAATGGTTGTTATGGACGATCCTTGGCGGTATTGCATTTCTTGGATGCCAGGCATGGGAATGGCATCACCTGATCACTGGCGAACATGCGGTGTTGGCTGATGGAAAAATTGAAATGATTGGTCAGACAATGGGTGGTAATCCCTGGGGTAGATTGGTGGAAGGCACTGATGTTACTAATGCACTGAAAAATTCTTCAAATGAAGTACTTGCAAGTTTGGTACACGAACATCATGCTGATATGAGCATGGCAGATCTATTGAAAATGCCACAGGATAAATTAGTAGGGATGGTCGACCTGGCTGAAACACATATTCGTGAAAAAGGACCTATTGCATTCGGCGGTTATTTCTATGGCATTACGGGCTTTCATGGCTTTCACGTATTTTCTGGTGTTATAATAAACATTGTAATGCTGATCATGACATGGAAAGGTGTATTTGACAGACGCGGTCATTACCTGATGATTGAAAAAGCTGGTTTGTACTGGCACTTTGTAGACCTGGTTTGGGTATTTGTATTCCTTTGTTTTTATCTTATTTAATATATAAACGATAACTGAATAGCAGCGATATGGTACATCAACAAACACCGATCTCACCTGAAATGACTTTTCCTCAGCAGCATCATTCTGATGAGGAATTTAAAAGACGAGTAAGAAAAACAACTATTCTTCTTTCAATTATAACAGTAATTGAGTTGGGAATAGGTTTAACTATCTATACAATTCATAAGGGACCAGATCCAAGTCATTTGCTTGTCCTTATGTTTAAGGGCATGGTATGTATCTTAACACTTGCCAAAGCATATTACATCGTATCAGTGTTCATGCATCTTGGCGATGAAATAAGAAACATGATCATGTCAGTCGTGGTTCCGTTGATGTTGTTCATCTGGTTTATCGCAGCTTTTTTATGGGATGGTAATTCTTATAAAAATCTCCGCAACTCATACGACAAACATTTTGAGGAAAAAAAGATAGAGCAAAAAAGCGGTGGCGGTCATTGATAATATTTATTTTAAATAATTAGTAACTAACTGTCCCGCCTCAGGCGGGACAGTGTTTTTTATATAAAAAAGGTGAAGTGAATAAAACAGCGTTATATGCATTGATACTGGCATTGCTGATTCCTCTGGTAGCTTATTTCATTATAAAACAAATGAGCACAGATGCGGTACATATCCCAAAACCGGTTTATGAGGATTCTACTATTTCAAAAGTGGTTAATGGCAAAATTGAAAAGGAAATTGTTTGGCATAAGATCCCCGATTTTAAATTAACTAACCAGGAAGGAGATGAAGTTTCCTTGCATGATATGGTAAGAGTTGATCCCGAAAGTGGGGATACTGTTCCTAAAATTATTGTAGCGAATTTCTTTTTTACTCATTGCGCTACTATTTGCCCTGGCATGACCATGAACATAAAAAAATTGCAGGAGTCAATTAAGAAATCTGAAAAAGTAGGTGATCGTACGGCAGACTTTGTACAGTTTCTATCTTTTAGTGTTGACCCCGACAGAGATTCTGTTACTGATTTGAAAAAATGGGCGGATAGATTTCAAATAAACCCTGATAACTGGTGGTTACTGACAGGAGATAAAAAAACTATCTATGATCTTTCATTGAATCAAATGAGCCTTTCCATTCAGGATCCGCAAGGCGTGGACACGGGTTTTTTTCATACCGATATTATAGTGCTGATCGACAGGGACAGGGTAGTAAGAATGCCAAGAGATGAATATGGAAATCCCCGGCCATACCACGCTACAGAAGAAAAGGACCTTATTAAACTTTCAGAAGACATTGTTTTGCTCATGCTGGAGAAAGACAAGAAGAAAAAAAGTTTTTTTGATGGTAAGCTTGAATTACTTGGAGTTGTTTTTTTATTGACCCTGCTTGGACTGGGGATATTTTTAGTTGTATTAAGAAAAACAAGGATTAAATAATTATGCTACCTGCAGTTTGGAAAAAAAATGATGCGAGGGCAAGAGTTCTTATAATTACGCTATCTGTAATTGTATTTGGAGCTGTGGTAGCACTTGGAAAAGTAAAGTTGAATGTTGACCTTGGTTTTGATGAACACATATTCGCAAAGATCAATGCGGCTATTAACTCAACTGTTTCCGTTTTATTGTTGTTTGCATTGATCGCGGTAAAAAATAAAAAGTATCTTTTGCATAAAAGAATAATGATCATGGCGATCATTCTTTCCTGTCTTTTTTTAGTCAGCTATATCTGTCATCATTTATTTACCGGGGAAACAAAGTTCGGTGGCGAAGGAAATATCCGTTATGTCTATTATTTTATTTTAGGAACACATATATTACTTGCAGCCATTATTCTTCCGTTTATTTTATTTACTGCTTACCGTTCTATGATAGGAGAATTTGCAAAACACAAAAAACTTGCAAGGATCACCTGGCCCATCTGGTTTTATGTGGCTGTAACTGGAGTTGTGGTTTATTTTATGATAAGCCCTTATTATAATTAAAAGCCCACTTCTTTTATCGGGTCCCAAAAATGTTTTTCGAAATCAATGATCTTATCATTTTTCACTTTAATTCCTTCTTTCTTTAAAAGTTTTTCCATGCTGCCCGGAGGAGAGAAATGATGTTTGCCGCTTAATAATCCGATTCGATTGACCACACGGTGTGCTGGTACTTTTGGTTTTACTCTTCCTGCCCCATTCATTGCCCATCCCACCATTCTTGCTGATGATTTAGTCCCAAGGCAGGCAGCAATAGCACCGTAAGAAGTTACTTTCCCTTTTGGGATCTGTCTTGCTACTTCATAAACAAGCTCAAAAAAACTTTCATCTTTTTTACCAGATGGTCTTACTGATTTTAATTTTGGCATCTCGTAAAGATAGAAAACCAATATTTCTTACGAGATACTTAGTTATTTACCATTGCCGTAATGGCAGCAGGCTTCGCTTTTCGCAAATAAAATAATTCACCTTTGGTTGAGGAAAAATGTTCAGTGCGGTCTTCATCAACAAAAAGTTGCCATTTGATCATGCTGTCGTTCATTACTTCCAAAAGACTCTTAACCATAACGGTTGAACTACTATCTCCGGTAGAAAAATCAAACCAGATAGGAGATCTTTGAAAATCGATCTTATATTCAATGATCTTTTTTCTTTCTCCCATATAATTTAGAATTATAGTCGAGCTGTCTATTATTTCAAGACTGGCACTGTCACTTTGCTCACCTACTATTTCCCAGCGACCAATAAGGTCTTTAAGTTGCTTTTGCTGATTGAACGCCTCAGTTCCCGTAAACAGGATCATTAGCACAAAAAAAATCTTTTTCATAGATCAGGGTTTCTATATACCCTAATGCAGACTCTATGCCACAAGAAAACGTTTCAACGATGAGAGAGGATCATTTTGTTTGTTTGCCCTTTGATGATAGTAAGAATGAGCGACGTGGTTCCGGTACATTCTCGTATTTATAAGGACAATGCAAACAACCCATGCCACAGCAAGATCCTTTTTCAAGATGGTATTTTTCTGTAAGAACGATATAACCATCTTCGTTTATATAAAAATGAACTCCTTCTATTAATTCAGACTGATTCATATTCTTTTAAAAATTCCTGCAGTTCTTTGTCCTTTTCTATTCCAGGAAAAATTCCAGGCAATGAAAATTTTAAATAATGTATTCGATTGCTTCTGGCAATATCCAATGATTCGTAATGCGTTTTAATTTTTAATTCATCGCTGATATTTTCATCACTGTAAAGATCATCGATGTCTTTAATAATGGTGCAATTGTATTTTTCGATTATAAGTTTTGTAAAACGATACAAATTAGGACTGTCGGTTTTTAAATGTATAAAACCATCTGGTGCAAGAAATTCTTTATAAAGCCGCAAAAATTTTGGATGCGTCAATCTTTTTTTTGCCTTGCCTGTTCTTAACTGCGGATCAGGAAAGGTGATCCATATCTCATTAACTTCATTGGGAGCAAAGTATTCAGTGATGCGATCAATTTGAATGCGGAGAAAACCAACATTGCTAAGGTGAAGCGCCAACGCTTTTTTTGCTCCTACCCAGATCCGGTTTCCTTTTTGATCAATACCAATAAAATTTTTTTGTGGATACAATTGACAAAGTCCAACTGCATATTCACCTTTTCCGCATGCTAATTCAAGTATAACAGGATTATCGTTATGAAAAAATTCTTTCCATTTTCCCTTCATGTCTTCAGGATATTGAAGCACATTGGAAAATGTTTTTAATTCAGCAAAGCGAATAAGTTTTTTTTGACCCATGGGCGGCAAAGGTAGCAGAAAGAAAAAAGCCTCTCTGTATAAACAGAAAGGCAAACAATCACATGAGAGAAATAATAGCTGTAGGGGGAGTACTTGAACCTATTTTAACCAGTTTTAAAACATTGCCCCTCTCACCTCTCAAAATGCAGTTTT